>NZ_CP104285.1:0-683813 GCF_025244905.1 Enterobacter mori
GTGTCACTTTCGCTTTGGCAGCAGTGTCTTGCCCGATTGCAGGATGAGTTACCAGCCACAGAATTCAGTATGTGGATCCGCCCGTTGCAGGCGGAACTGAGCGATAACACGCTGGCTTTGTATGCGCCAAACCGTTTTGTGCTCGATTGGGTAAGGGACAAGTACCTTAATAACATCAATGGACTGCTGAACGATTTCTGCGGGTCAGATGCCCCACAGCTGCGCTTTGAAGTGGGCACAAAGCCGGTCACCCAAACCGTACGTGAAACCGTGAACGTCGCAGCGCCTGCTCAGGCCGCTCCTGCTCCGGCCCCTCGCGTCGCACCTGCTCGTCAGGGCTGGGATAACGTCCCTGCGCCCGCTGAGCCCACCTATCGCTCCAACGTTAACGTTAAGCACACCTTTGATAACTTCGTTGAAGGTAAGTCGAACCAGCTGGCGCGCGCGGCGGCCCGTCAGGTTGCTGATAACCCCGGTGGTGCCTATAACCCGCTGTTCCTTTATGGCGGCACGGGTTTGGGTAAAACGCACCTGCTGCATGCGGTGGGTAACGGCATTATGGCACGCAAGCCTAATGCGAAAGTAGTGTATATGCACTCCGAGCGCTTCGTTCAGGACATGGTAAAAGCCCTGCAAAACAATGCGATCGAAGAGTTTAAACGCTACTATCGTTCCGTTGACGCGCTGTTGATCGATGACATCCAGTTCTTTGCCAATAAAGAACGATCGCAGGAAGAGTTTTTCCATACCTTCAACGCCCTGCTGGAAGGCAATCAGCAGATCATTTTGACCTCGGATCGCTACCCAAAAGAGATCAACGGCGTTGAAGATCGTCTGAAATCCCGCTTCGGCTGGGGCCTGACCGTGGCGATCGAGCCACCGGAGCTGGAAACCCGCGTCGCGATCCTGATGAAGAAAGCCGATGAAAACGACATTCGCCTGCCGGGTGAAGTGGCGTTCTTTATTGCCAAGCGTCTGCGCTCCAACGTGCGTGAGCTGGAAGGGGCACTGAACCGTGTGATTGCCAACGCCAACTTCACCGGTCGTGCGATCACCATCGATTTTGTGCGTGAAGCGCTGCGCGATTTGCTGGCATTGCAGGAAAAACTGGTCACTATCGACAATATTCAAAAGACGGTGGCTGAGTACTACAAGATCAAAGTGGCAGATTTACTGTCTAAACGTCGTTCCCGCTCGGTGGCGCGTCCGCGTCAGATGGCGATGGCGCTGGCAAAGGAGTTAACCAACCACAGTCTGCCGGAAATCGGGGATGCGTTTGGTGGCCGTGACCATACGACCGTGCTGCACGCTTGTCGTAAGATTGAGCAGTTACGCGAAGAAAGCCACGACATAAAAGAAGATTTTTCCAATTTAATCAGAACATTATCATCGTGACGCTATGAAATTTACCGTTGAACGTGAACATTTATTAAAACCGCTGCAACAGGTGAGTGGCCCATTAGGCGGCCGCCCAACGCTGCCTATTCTCGGAAACCTGCTGCTTCAGGTCGCGGACGGTACGCTGTCGCTGACCGGCACGGATCTGGAAATGGAAATGATCGCGCGCGTTACGCTGACGCAGCCGCACGACGCGGGCGCGACCACGGTTCCGGCACGTAAATTCTTTGATATTTGCCGTGGGCTGCCGGAAGGCGCTGAAATCGCCGTGCAGCTGGAAGGCGACCGCATGCTGGTGCGTTCTGGCCGCAGCCGTTTCTCGCTCTCCACGCTGCCTGCTGCAGACTTCCCGAACCTGGACGACTGGCAGAGCGAAGTTGAATTCACCCTGCCACAGGCGACGATGAAGCGTCTGATTGAAGCCACGCAGTTCTCCATGGCGCATCAGGACGTTCGTTACTACTTAAACGGCATGCTGTTCGAAACCGAAGGTGAAGAGCTGCGTACCGTAGCCACCGACGGCCACCGTCTGGCGGTCTGTTCTATGCCGATTGGCGACTCACTGCCAAACCATTCGGTGATCGTGCCGCGTAAAGGGGTGATTGAGCTGATGCGTATGCTCGACGGTGGCGACACGCCGCTGCGCGTGCAGATCGGCAGTAACAACATTCGCGCACACGTGGGCGATTTTGTCTTCACGTCGAAGCTGGTTGATGGTCGTTTCCCTGATTATCGCCGCGTATTGCCGAAGAACCCGGACAAAACGCTGGAAGCAGGCTGCGACAGCCTCAAGCAGGCCTTTGCCCGCGCGGCCATTCTCTCCAATGAGAAATTCCGCGGCGTGCGTCTGTACGTGAGTGAAAACCAGATCAAAATCACCGCTAACAACCCGGAGCAGGAAGAGGCAGAAGAAATTCTGGACGTCACCTACGCCGGTACCGAGATGGAAATCGGCTTCAACGTCAGCTACGTGCTGGATGTGCTTAATGCACTGAAATGCGAGAACGTTCGCATTCTGCTGACCGACTCCGTTTCAAGCGTACAGATTGAAGATGCGGCCAGCCAAAGCGCGGCTTATGTTGTCATGCCAATGAGACTGTAATGTCGCTCACCCGTCTGTTGATCCGCGACTTTCGCAATATCGAAAGCGCGGATCTCGCTTTATCCCCCGGCTTTAACTTCCTGGTTGGCGCAAACGGCAGCGGCAAAACCAGCGTGCTGGAAGCCATCTATACGCTCGGCCACGGTCGGGCGTTTCGCAGTTTGCAGATTGGTCGCGTCATTCGCCACGAGCAGGAATCCTTTGTTCTGCACGGACGTTTGCAGGGGGCGGAGCGGGAAACCGCCATCGGCCTGACCAAAGACAAGCAGGGCGACAGCAAGGTGCGCATCGACGGCACCGACGGCCATAAAGTGGCGGAGCTGGCGCTGCTGATGCCAATGCAGCTGATTACGCCGGAGGGGTTTACTTTACTCAACGGTGGCCCCAAATACAGAAGAGCGTTCCTCGACTGGGGATGCTTTCACAACGAAGCCGGTTTCTTTAACGCCTGGAGCAACCTGAAGCGCCTGCTCAAGCAGCGTAATGCCGCGTTGCGCCAGGTAACACGCTACGCCCAGCTGCGTCCGTGGGATAGGGAATTAATCCCTCTCGCGGAACAAATCAGCCGCTGGCGTGCCGAATACAGTGCAGGTATCGCCGAAGATATGGCGGATACCTGCAAACAGTTTTTACCCGAATTCTCTCTCACCTTCTCCTTCCAGCGCGGCTGGGAGAAAGAGACGGATTATGCCGAGGTGTTAGAGAGAAACTTCGAGCGCGACCGCATGTTGACCTACACCGCGCACGGCCCGCACAAAGCGGATTTCCGCATTCGTGCCGACGGTGCGCCGGTGGAAGACACGCTGTCGCGCGGGCAGCTCAAGCTCCTGATGTGTGCGCTGCGCCTGGCACAGGGGGAGTTTCTCACCCGCGAGAGCGGAAGACGCTGCCTGTACCTGATAGATGATTTTGCCTCGGAACTCGACGACGCGCGGCGCGGGCTGCTTGCCAGCCGCTTAAAAGCCACGCAGTCGCAGGTTTTCGTCAGCGCCATTAGCGCTGAACACGTTATAGACATGTCGGACGAAAATTCGAAGATGTTTACCGTGGAAAAGGGTAAAATAACGGATTAACCCAAGTTGAAATGAGCGAGAAACGTTGATGTCGAATTCTTATGACTCCTCCAGTATCAAAGTCCTGAAAGGGCTGGATGCGGTGCGTAAGCGCCCGGGTATGTATATCGGCGACACGGATGACGGCACCGGTCTGCACCACATGGTATTCGAGGTGGTAGATAACGCTATCGACGAAGCGCTCGCGGGTCACTGTAAAGACATCGTGGTCACCATCCATGCGGACAACTCCGTCTCCGTCACCGATGATGGTCGTGGCATCCCAACCGGTATTCACCCGGAAGAGGGCGTCTCTGCTGCGGAAGTGATCATGACCGTCCTGCACGCAGGCGGTAAATTCGACGATAACTCCTATAAAGTTTCCGGCGGCCTGCACGGCGTAGGTGTTTCCGTAGTAAACGCCCTGTCGCAGAAGCTGGAGCTGGTTATTCAGCGCGAAGGCAAAATTCACCGTCAGCTTTATACGCACGGCGTGCCGCAGGCACCGCTGGCTGTGACCGGCGATACCGACAAAACCGGTACCCTGGTGCGTTTCTGGCCAAGCCATGAAACCTTCACCAACGTCACCGAATTCGAGTACGACATCCTGGCGAAACGCCTGCGTGAACTGTCGTTCCTGAACTCCGGCGTCTCTATCCGCCTGAAAGATAAGCGTGACGGCAAAGAAGACCACTTCCATTACGAAGGTGGTATCAAAGCGTTCGTTGAGTATCTCAACAAGAATAAAACGCCAATTCACCCGAATATCTTCTACTTCTCCACCGAAAAAGACGGTATTGGCGTGGAAGTGGCGCTGCAGTGGAACGATGGTTTCCAGGAAAACATCTACTGCTTCACCAACAACATTCCACAGCGTGACGGCGGTACGCACCTTGCGGGCTTCCGTGCGGCGATGACCCGTACCCTGAACGCCTACATGGACAAAGAAGGCTACAGCAAGAAAGCGAAAGTCAGCGCCACCGGTGACGACGCCCGTGAAGGCCTGATTGCCGTTGTCTCCGTGAAGGTGCCGGATCCGAAGTTCTCCTCACAAACCAAAGACAAGCTGGTCTCTTCTGAGGTGAAATCAGCCGTTGAACAGCAGATGAACGAACTGCTGAGCGACTACCTGCAGGAAAATCCGTCTGACGCGAAAATCGTGGTCGGCAAAATTATTGATGCGGCGCGTGCCCGTGAAGCGGCGCGTAAAGCCCGTGAAATGACCCGTCGTAAAGGCGCGTTGGACTTAGCAGGCCTGCCGGGCAAACTGGCTGACTGCCAGGAACGCGACCCGGCGCTGTCTGAACTGTACCTCGTGGAAGGGGACTCTGCGGGCGGTTCTGCGAAGCAGGGCCGTAACCGTAAGAACCAGGCGATTCTGCCGCTGAAGGGTAAAATCCTCAACGTTGAAAAAGCCCGTTTCGACAAGATGCTCTCTTCTCAGGAAGTGGCGACCCTCATCACCGCGCTGGGCTGCGGCATCGGCCGTGATGAGTACAACCCGGACAAACTGCGCTACCACAGCATCATCATCATGACCGATGCGGACGTCGACGGCTCGCACATCCGTACGCTGCTGTTGACCTTCTTCTATCGTCAGATGCCTGAAATCGTTGAGCGTGGCCACGTCTACATTGCACAGCCACCGCTGTACAAGGTGAAGAAAGGCAAGCAGGAACAGTACATTAAAGACGACGAAGCGATGGATCAGTACCAAATCGCGATCGCCCTTGATGGCGCGACCCTGCATGCGAACTCTCACGCCCCTGCACTGGCCGGTGAGCCACTGGAGCGTCTGGTGTCCGAGTTCAACGCGACGCAGAAAATGATCACGCGTATGGAACGCCGTTATCCGAAAACGCTGCTGAAGGAGCTGATCTATCAGCCAACCCTGACCGAAGCCGATCTGAGCGACGAGCAGACCGTGACTCGCTGGGTTAACGCCCTGGTGACCGATCTGAACGAGAAAGAGCAGCACGGTAGCATGTGGAAATGCGATATCCAGCAGAACGCCGATCAGCAGTTCGAGCCGATTATTCGCGTGCGTACTCACGGCGTTGATACCGACTATCCGCTGGAGCACGAGTTTGTGACCGGTCCGGAATACCGTCGTATCTGTACGCTTGGCGAGACGCTGCGCGGCCTGATTGAAGACGATGCGTTTATCGAACGTGGCGAACGTCGTCAGCCGGTAGCCAGCTTCGAGCAGGCACTGGACTGGCTGGTGAAAGAGTCCCGCCGTGGTCTGGCTATTCAGCGTTATAAAGGGCTGGGCGAAATGAACCCGGATCAGCTGTGGGAAACCACCATGGATCCGGAAAGCCGCCGCATGCTGCGCGTTACCGTTAAAGACGCGATTGCGGCGGATCAGCTGTTCACGACCCTGATGGGCGATGCGGTTGAACCACGTCGTGCCTTCATCGAAGAGAACGCGCTGAAAGCGGCAAATATCGATATTTAATTTGTTCTGACCCGGCGGTATTTTGCGCTGCCGGGTCATCCTGTTAATGTAATAGAAACCTTAATAAACGGTGTGTTAATCGAAGCATATTTCGATAAGTTATTTCAGATAGATTATCAGTTCCTGTCAGGGACAGTTATGTCCAAATGATTTAGTGGGATGGAACCGAAGCATTCGAAATAAATATCGCAACACCTATCAACTGTATTGGGAACGTCACAATATCCGCCGCAATGGCTACAGGGTAAAGAACTCTCTTCGCGGAATACCCTGATTCTTTATAAAATGTTACGGCGAAAGGTTTGTGAAAATAAATTATTTTCCCAGCATCTTCACTTTTATTCTTATTATGAATGCTTCCTTTTAAACGCAGTATGTCTGACCTGCAGTGAATGCGCCTGGCATTGTCATCACAATTGAATCTGGAGGCGGTTAAAGCCAGTTTTAGCGTCTGATCGTGTTCGGGGTAATCATACGTAAGTATCATTTCTCCGGTGAAATCATTATCATCATTTATTATAAAACTTGGAGGTGAGAATATTGTTATCCTGGATGTATCTACATTCTTGTTTTTTAATAATGTGACTATTCCGTTTACGCCAGTGGTAACCAGGTAGTCGAAATGCTCACCAATAAAAACCCATCCCTTTTGATCTTCATGACTGATGCCAGCAGACAAACCAATGATTTTATCACTCGAGAATGCATATTTTTGTGACTCTTCAACGAGAATGCTATCTTTTAATTTACTTGTGTTGCACCCGCTAAGAAATAGTGATGTGATGAATAATATTGATACTGCTGATACTTTATTTAATCTCATTACTTAAGTCCTTTTTTTGTTAGTAATAATATGTCTATATACTCCATTTTTATTTTTTAGTGAATAAAATTACAGCGAGAATAACAAAAAGAGGAATCCCCCTTTAAACCACATCCCCCTTTATCCCCAACTCTGTTACTGTTTTTTGAGCAGAATCGCGTTAGCATGAGGCAGCACTCATTTATCCCGGGGATCTCATGGCTATCAAACTCATTGCAATCGACATGGACGGCACGCTGCTGCTGCCTGACCACACCATCTCTCCAGCCGTTAAAAACGCGATCGCCGCCGCACGCGCGAAGGGCGTGAATGTGGTCCTGACCACGGGCCGTCCTTATGCGGGCGTGCACAGCTACCTGAAAGAGCTGCACATGAATCAGCCGGGCGACTACTGCATCACCTACAACGGTGCGCTGGTACAGAAAGCGGCAGACGGCAGCACGGTGGCGCAAACCGCGCTGAGCTACGATGACTACCTGTTCCTGGAAAAACTGTCCCGTGAAGTGGGTTCCCACTTCCACGCGCTCGATCGCAACACGCTCTACACTGCTAACCGCGACATCAGCTACTACACCGTGCATGAATCCTTTGTCGCGACGATCCCGCTGGTGTTCTGTGAAGCCGAGAAGATGGACCCGGCGACCCAGTTCCTGAAAGTGATGATGATCGACGAGCCTGAAATCCTGGATAAAGCCATCGCGCGCATTCCGGCGGAGGTAAAAGAGAAGTACACCGTGCTAAAAAGTGCGCCGTACTTCCTCGAAATCCTCGATAAACGCGTCAATAAAGGTACTGGCGTGAAATCGCTTGCTGATGCGTTGGGTATCAAGCCGGAAGAGATCATGGCGCTGGGTGACCAGGAAAACGACATTGCGATGATTGAGTTTGCGGGCATGGGCGTGGCGATGGATAACGCCATTCCATCCGTGAAAGAAGTGGCCAACTTCGTGACCAAATCCAACCTGGAAGACGGCGTTGCCTACGCGATCGAGAAGTTTGTGCTGCAGTAACGCCTGTTTTTAATCATCAGCCTCGGTTATCAACCGGGGCTTTTTTTTGCGCTGAATTTATTGAATTGTTCTTTTTGTGATCTGGATTGTAGTACAACATTGAGTGATTGTACTACATTATAACCACAGCAAAGACGAACTCTCTCACGTTTGTACTGCAAAAGTGAGGTGAAATTCAGCGGTCGCGGTAAAGTAGTGATGGACATACAGAGCACAAGGACTCTCCATGACTCTCAATAAAACCGATCGCATCGTCATCACGTTGGGCACCCAGATTGTGGGGGGCAAATACGTACCCGGTTCGCCGCTGCCCGCAGAGGCTGAACTGTGTGAGGAGTTTGAAACCTCGCGCAACATCATCCGGGAAGTGTTCCGCTCGCTGATGGCGAAGCGGCTCATTGAAATGAAACGGTACCGCGGCGCGTTTGTTGCCCCGCGCAACCAGTGGAACTACCTCGATACCGACGTACTGCAGTGGGTGCTGGAAAACGACTACGACCCGCGGCTTATCGGTGCGATGAGCGAAGTTCGAAACCTGGTGGAACCGGCCATCGCCCGCTGGGCGGCGGAGCGCGCAACCTCCGGCGATTTGGCACAGATTGAGTCGGCTTTAAACGACATGATCGCCAATAACCAGAACCGGGAGGCGTTTAACGAAGCGGACATTCGCTACCACGAAGCGGTGCTGCAGTCGGTGCATAACCCGGTATTACAGCAGCTTAGCGTGGCGATCAGCTCGCTACAGCGAGCAGTATTTGAACGTACCTGGATGGGCGATGAGGCCAACATGCCGAAAACGCTCCAGGAACATAAAGCGCTGTTCGATGCGATACGGCATCAGGACGGCGATGCGGCAGAGCAGGCGGCACTTACCATGATTGCCAGCTCGACACGAAGGCTGAAGGAAATCACATGATATCTCGCTACATCGCAATTGACTGGGGATCGACCAACCTGCGCGCCTGGCTTTACCAGGGTGAGCAGTGCCTGGAGAGCAGGCAATCAGAAGCAGGCGTGACGCGCCTGAACGGTAAATCCCCCGAGGCGGTGTTAGCAGAGGTCACACAAAACTGGCGCGATAGCGCCACGCCGGTGGTAATGGCGGGCATGGTCGGCAGCAACGTGGGCTGGAAGATAGCGCCTTATCTCCCTGTTCCTGCCCATTTCTCCGCTATTGGTGAGCAGTTAACGTCCGTTGGCGACAATATCTGGATTATTCCCGGTTTGTGCGTCTCTCGCGACGATAACCACAACGTGATGCGCGGCGAAGAGACGCAGCTGCTTGGCGCGCGCACGCTTTCTCCTTCTTCTGTCTACGTCATGCCCGGAACGCACTGCAAGTGGGTCCAGGCTGACGCTGAGCAAATCAACGATTTCCGCACCGTGATGACCGGCGAACTGCACCATTTGCTGCTCAACCATTCACTGGTGGGAGCCGGGTTGCCGGAGCAAAAAGCCTCGTCAAAGGCATTTGCTGCCGGGCTTGAACGTGGGATCGCTTCCCCTGATGTTTTGCCGCACCTTTTTGAGGTTCGCGCCTCGCACGTGCTGGGAAATCTCCCGCGCGAGCAGGTCAGCGAATTTCTCTCCGGCCTGCTGATTGGCGCAGAGGTCGCCAGCATGCGCGATTTCGTCGCGCACGAGCAGGCCATCACCATTGTCGCCGGCGCATCGCTGACGTCGCGCTACGAGCAGGCGTTCCGCGCCGTTGGGCGTGATGTTGCAACGGTATCCGGCGACACGGCATTTCAGGCAGGAATAAGGAGCATCGCTCATGCAGTGGCAAACTGATCTTCCCCTTATCGCGATTTTGCGCGGCATCACGCCCGATGAGGCGTTAGCCCACGTCGGTGCGGTTATCGACGCCGGATTCGACGCGGTAGAAATCCCGCTCAACTCGCCGGAATGGGAAAAAAGCATTCCAGCCGTGGTGGAGGCGTTCGGTGAGAAGGCGCTGATTGGCGCAGGCACCGTATTACAGCCGGATCAGGTGGACAGGCTGGCAGAGATAGGCTGCAGGCTTATCGTCACGCCCAACATCAATCCTGAGGTGATCCGCCGTGCGGTAGGTTACGGCATGACCGTCTGCCCGGGATGCGCTACCGCCACAGAAGCGTTTACGGCACTTGATGCCGGCGCGCAGTCGCTCAAAATTTTCCCGTCATCGGCGTTTGGACCGGACTACATCAAAGCGTTGAAAGCGGTCTTACCCGCCAGCGTGCCGGTCTTTGCCGTGGGCGGCGTAACGCCAGAAAACCTGGGCCAGTGGATGAGCGCGGGCTGTGTGGGCGCGGGGCTGGGCAGCGATCTTTATCGTGCCGGGCAGTCCGTGGAACGTACCGCACAGCAGGCGGCAGCATTTGTGAAAGCGTATCGAGAGGCAGTGAAATGAAAATAACCAAACTCACCACGTACCGTTTACCCCCGCGCTGGATGTTCCTGAAAATCGAAACCGATGAAGGGGTCGTGGGCTGGGGCGAGCCGGTGATAGAAGGACGAGCGCGCACCGTAGAAGCGGCGGTGCACGAGCTGGGTGAATACCTGATTGGTCAGGATCCGGCGCGCATCAACGACCTGTGGCAGGTGATGTACCGCGCTGGCTTCTACCGCGGGGGGCCGATCCTGATGAGCGCCATTGCCGGTATCGACCAGGCGCTGTGGGATATCAAAGGCAAAGTGCTGAACGCGCCGGTCTGGCAATTAATGGGCGGCCTGGTGCGCGACAAGATCAAAGCCTACAGCTGGGTGGGCGGCGACCGTCCTGCAGAAGCGATCGACGGCATCACGCAGCTGCGCAACATTGGCTTTGATACCTTCAAGCTCAACGGCTGCGAAGAGATGGGCATTATCGACAACTCGCGTGCGGTGGATCGCGCGGTGAATACTGTCGCGCAAATCCGTGAAGCCTTCGGCAACGAGATTGAGTTTGGTCTGGATTTCCACGGCCGCGTCAGCGCGCCGATGGCCAAAGTGCTGATTAAAGAGCTGGAGCCGTATCGCCCGCTGTTTATCGAAGAGCCGGTGCTGGCCGAGCAGGCCGAGTACTATCCGAAACTGGCTGAACAGACCCACATTCCTATCGCGGCGGGTGAACGTATGTTCTCGCGCTTTGAGTTTAAACGCGTGCTCGAGGCAGGCGGCATTGCCATCCTGCAGCCGGACCTCTCCCACGCGGGCGGCATCACCGAATGCTACAAAATTGCCGGAATGGCTGAAGCCTACGACGTGGCGCTGGCACCGCACTGTCCGCTCGGGCCGATCGCGCTGGCAGCCTGTCTGCACGTGGACTTCGTCTCCCGCAACGCCGTGTTCCAGGAGCAGAGCATGGGCATTCACTATAACAAGGGTGCGGAGCTGCTCGACTTTGTGAAAAATAAAGAAGACTTCAGCATGGAAGGCGGTTTCTTTAAACCGTTAACGAAGCCGGGCCTTGGCGTGGAAATTGACGAAGCCAAAGTTATTGAGCTGAGTAAAAGTGCGCCGGACTGGCGTAACCCACTGTGGCGTCATGAGGACGGCAGCGTAGCGGAATGGTAATCGCCATCCCGTAGGCCCGGTAAGCGCAGCGCCACCGGGCAAAAAAACGTACATACAAAAATATAACCCTCTGTAAATTACAGGGCATGGTGAGCGGCTTCGCTATGCCCAAAATCTGGAGACAGATTGCGATGGATATTCCAGTTACTGCTGCAAAAACCGGGCGTCGTCGTTACCTGACGCTGATTATGATCTTTATTACCGTGGTTATTTGTTACGTTGACCGCGCCAACCTTGCCGTGGCATCGGCCCATATTCAGGAAGAGTTTGGCATCACCAAAGCGGAAATGGGTTACGTCTTCTCGGCGTTTGCCTGGCTGTATACGCTCTGCCAGATCCCCGGCGGCTGGTTCCTTGACCGCGTGGGTTCACGTCTGACCTACTTTATCGCCATTTTCGGCTGGTCCGTGGCGACCCTGTTCCAGGGCTTCGCGACCGGGCTGATGTCGCTGATTGGCCTGCGCGCGATCACTGGGGTTTTCGAAGCGCCCGCGTTCCCAACCAACAACCGCATGGTGACTAGCTGGTTCCCGGAACATGAACGTGCGTCTGCCGTCGGCTTTTACACCTCCGGGCAGTTTGTTGGCCTGGCGTTCCTGACGCCGCTGCTGATCTGGATCCAGGAGCTGCTGAGCTGGCATTGGGTGTTCATCGTCACCGGCGGGATTGGCATTATCTGGTCGCTGATCTGGTTCAAGGTTTACCAGCCGCCGCGTCTGACCAAAAGCATCACCAAAGCCGAGCTGGACTATATCCGCGACGGCGGTGGCCTGGTGGATGGCGATGCGCCGGTGAAAAAAGAGGCGCGTCAGCCGCTGACCAAAGCGGACTGGAAGCTGGTCTTCCACCGTAAGCTGGTGGGCGTTTATCTGGGGCAGTTCGCGGTCACTTCCACGCTGTGGTTCTTCCTGACCTGGTTCCCGAACTACCTGACCCAGGAAAAGGGCATCACGGCGCTGAAAGCGGGTTTTATGACCACCGTGCCGTTCCTCGCGGCGTTCTTCGGCGTGCTGCTCTCGGGCTGGCTGGCCGATAAGCTGGTCAAAAAAGGCTACTCGCTGGGCGTGGCGCGTAAAACGCCGATTATCTGCGGACTGCTGATCTCCACCTGCATCATGGGTGCCAACTACACCAACGATCCGGTGTGGATTATGACCCTGATGGCGGTGGCGTTCTTCGGTAACGGTTTCGCCTCTATCACCTGGTCGCTGGTGTCGTCCCTCGCGCCGATGCGGCTGATTGGCCTGACCGGCGGCGTGTTCAACTTTGTCGGCGGGCTGGGCGGCATCACCGTACCGCTGGTCATCGGCTACCTGGCGCAGGACTACGGCTTTGGTCCTGCGCTGGTGTACATCGCCGCCGTGGCGCTGATCGGCGCGCTCTCCTACATCCTGCTGGTGGGTGATGTGAAACGAGTAGGCTAATCCCTACGGATGTTTTACCCTGATGCACTCTCCGTGCATCAGGGTATCCTCATGAAACAAATCACCTTCGCCTCCCGTAATCACCAGCTCACTAATATCAACACCTGGACACCGGACAGCCAGTGGCTGGTCTACGACGTGCGCCCGTCCGGTGCGTCCTTCACCGGTGAAACCATCGAGCGGGTCAATGTCGATACGGGTGAGGTGGAGGTGGTTTATCGCGCCACCGATGGCGCGCATGTCGGTGTGGTGACCGTTCATCCGGCGCAAGAGAAATACGTCTTTATCCACGGCCCGAAAAACCCGGACGCAGACTGGCGCTACGATTTTCATCATCGTCAGGGAGTCATTGCGCACAACGGTCAGGTGAGCAATCTTGACGCGATGGATATCACTGCGCCCTACACCGCAGGCGCGCTGCGCGGCGGCAGCCATGTGCACGTCTTTAGCCCAAACGGGCAGCTCGTCAGCTTCACCTATAACGACCATGTGCTGCACGAGCGCGATCCGAAGCTCGATTTACGCAACGTCGGTGTGGCGGCGCCGTTCGGCCCGGTGAACCCGCAGGGGAATCATCCGCGTGAATATCCGGGAACTTTCTGGAGCGTGCTGGTCAGCCGCACCACGCCCAACCCGCAGCCGGGCAGCGATGAAATCAACCGCGCCTACGAAGAGGGCTGGGTAGGCAACGACAGGCTGGCGTTTATCGGCGACACGCTGTCTGAAAAGGGCGAGAAAGTGCCCGAGCTGTTTATTGTCGCGTTACCGCAGGACGAGCAGGGCTGGAAACGAGCGGGCGATACGCCGCTGCAGGGAACGCCTGAGACCCTGCCTGCGCCACCCGCCGGGGTGATGCAGCATCGTTTAACCTTTACTCATCAGAACCGTTATCCGGGGCTGGTGAACGTGCCGCGCCACTGGGTACGTAGTAATCCGCAAGGGACGCAGATTGCCTTTCTGATGCGTGATGAAAACGGTACGGTTCAGCTGTGGTTAATCTCACCCGAGGGCGGCGAGCCGCGCCAGTTAACCCATACGGAGAGCGGTATTCAGTCTGCATTCAACTGGCACCCTTCCGGAAACATGCTGGGATGTGTTCTAGAAAATCGGATCGCCAGTTGTGATGCGCAGACTGGAGAGGTCACGTTTTTGACGTCCGAGCGCGGCAATCCACCGTCTGCGGATGCGGTCGTGTTCTCGCCTGACGGGCGATCTATTGCCTGGATGGAAGAGACGGACGGTTTCCGCCAGCTGTGGCTAACGGAAACCGCTGAGAACTAACGCGGGGGCAGTGCAGCGGGCGGGATGACGGCGTTGGTCGCCAGATTTTCCTGCTCGCTTTTCTCTACGCGTGAGCGCACGGAACTGTCCGTGCGGAACATGTCCCACGGGAGTAGCAGCGTATCGGCGACTGCCGTGAAAGGCATATCCAGGATAACCAGAGATTTGGTTCCCCAGTTTGTATCGTCATCGGAAATCATGGCCGCACTGGCGCGCGTCCCCGGATATGTTCCTTCTTTACCGCCGGTGTGAGACATCACGCTCGAGCACCCGCAAAGTAATACCACCCCGCTGAACGCTGTCAGCTTTATCAGAACATTTTTCATCATCACTCAGTCATCGTTAATAACACTGCATCGACCTGCAACTCAGGGTTATAGCGAGCCTTACCCTAAATGAATAGCCCGAAAACCCCGCACTGTGGCAGCCATCGCAATTTAACTCTTTGTGCTGTTGTCCCAGTCTAAGCGACAACCCGCAAAGTGCAAAAAAATCTCACATCAATACGCTTGAAAAGCCCGTATCCAGACCCATTTTAAGAATGTAGCCCGATAACGAACTCGCCTGATGGGTGTTCGGGGGCGCAAAGGCCTGTCCATGGTGGAAGGCTATACTTTCTCGCTGATTTCAGGAGTTTTATTTATGCGTAACTTCGATCTTTCTCCGCTATACCGTTCTGCTATTGGTTTTGACCGCCTGTTTAACCATTTAGAAAATAACCAAAGCCAGAGCAACGGCTACCCTCCATACAATGTTGAGCTGGTTGACGAAAACCACTACCGCATCGCCATTGCCGTCGCCGGTTTTGCAGAAAACGAGCTGGAAATCACCGCGCAGGACAACCTGCTGGTGGTGAAAGGTTCCCATACGGCCGAGCAGAAAGAACGTACCTACCTTTACCAGGGCATCGCCGAGCGCAACTTTGAACGCAAGTTCCAGTTAGCCGAGAACATTCACGTTAAAGGCGCGAACCTGGTTAACGGCCTGCTGTTTATCGAACTGGAACGCGTGATTCCGGAAGAGAAAAAACCGCGCCGTATCGAAATTAACTAATTACGCGGGTCGCGCGAGCGGCCCACCCGGACTTGCTTGCCGTAACGGGAGCATATGCGAATCCATCAGGATTTGCAGGAACAACTGTGCACAAAATTAAACTGTGCCGAACTCGCTTCTCAGAAGGAGATTTAGTATGCGTAACTACGATTTATCCCCCCTGCTGCGTCAGTGGATTGGTTTTGACAAACTGGCTAATGCCCTGCAAAGCACCACCGAGCAACAGACATTTCCGCCGTACAACATCGAAAAAAGCGACGATAACCACTATCGCATCACCCTGGCGCTGGCCGGCTTCCGCCAGGACGATCTGGATATCCAGCTTGAAGGCACGCGCCTGACCGTGAAGGGGTCGCCGGAAAAACAAGAGACCGAGACCAAATGGCTGCATCAGGGTCTGGTGAATCAGCCGTTTAGCCTGAGCTTTACCCTGGCCGACCATATGGAGGTGTCCGGCGCGACGTTTACCAACGGGCTGCTGCATATCGACCTGCTCCGCAACGTGCCGGAAGCCATCGCGCCGCAGCGTATCGCCATTAGCGACCGGCCGGCGTTGAACAGTTAACTCACTTTTTTGCCGGGTGGCGGCTATGCCTTGCCCGGCCTACAAATCATGCCGCTCCTGTAGGTCGGGTAAGGCGCAGCCGCCACCCGACAATACTCACAGACTGCACGAAGCCCTGCCCGGCAGGGCTTTTTTGTGCGCCATCACCCATACAACCGCCCACGGCTCTGAGAGAATCCTTAGCATAACTAAGGTTATGCCAAGGAAGTGGATCATGAGTGATATCGCGTTAACCGTCAGCGTGTTGGCCCTGGTCGCTGTTGTTGGCCTGTGGATAGGGAATATCAAAATCCGTGGCGTCGGGTTTGGAATAGGTGGGGTACTGTTTGGCGGCATTTTTGTCGGGCACTTTGCCGACCAGCTCGGGCTGGTCCTCAGCGCCGAAATGCTCCACTTTACTCAGGAGTTCGGCCTGATCCTCTTCGTTTATACGATCGGTATTCAGGTGGGACCGGGCTTTTTCGCCTCACTTCGGGTCTCCGGATTACGGCTCAACCTGTTTGCCCTCGGCATTGTGGTGATGGGCGGGCTGGTCACCGCGATCCTGCACAAAATCTTTGCTATCCCGCTGCCCGTGGTGTTGGGCATTTTCTCCGGGGCGGTCACCAACACGCCTGCGCTCGGCGCGGGCCAGCAAATCCTGCGCGATTTGGGCATCGAACCCGGCATTGTCGACCAGATGGGGATGAGCTACGCCATGGCCTATCCATTTGGGATTTGCGGCATTCTGCTCTCCATGTGGCTGGTACGCGTTCTGTTTCGCGTCAACGTTGAAAAAGAGGCGATGGAGCATGAAACCACGCTCACCAACGGCCATATGCCGATCAAAACCATCAACATTCGCGTCGATAACCCTAACCTGAACAATATGGCGATTCAGGACGTGCCGATCCTGAACAGCGCCAATATCATCTGCTCACGGCTTAAGCGTGACGATATGCTGATGGTACCTGCGCCCGGCACCGTCATTCAGCAGGGCGATCTGCTGCACCTGGTCGGCCAGCCCGGTGATTTAAACAACGCCCGTCTGGTGATTGGGCAGGAAGTGGATACCTCGCTCTCAACCCGCGGCACCGATATGCGCGTCGAGCGCGTTGTCGTGACCAATGAAAAGGTTTTGGGCAAGAAAATACGCGATCTGCAGGTCAAAGAGCGCTATGACGTGGTGATCTCCCGCCTTAACCGTGCGGGTGTCGAACTGGTTGCCAGCCAGGACGCCAGCCTCCAGTTCGGGGATATCCTCAACCTGGTCGGCCGCCCGTCGTCCATCGACGCCGTGGCGGATATGGTGGGTAACGCCCAGCAAAAACTGCAGCAGGTGCAGATGCTGCCGGTGTTTATCGGTATCGGGCTCGGCGTGCTGCTCGGCTCTATTCCGGTGTACGTTCCGGGCTTCCCGGTGGCGCTCAAGCTGGGTCTGGCGGGCGGACCGCTGATTATGGCGCTGATCCTCGGGCGTATCGGCTGCATCGGTAAGCTCTACTGGTTTATGCCGCCGAGCGCCAACCTGGCGCTGCGCGAGCTGGGCATCGTCCTGTTCCTGGCGGTGGTCGGGCTAAAATCCGGCGGGGATTTTGTCGATACCCTGGTCAAGGGCGAAGGGATGAGCTGGGTCGGTTACGGCATTTTCATCACGGCGATCCCGCTGCTGACGGTGGGCATACTGGCGCGGATGTTCGCCAAAATGAACTACCTGACGCTGTGCGGCATGCTGGCGGGCTCGATGACCGATCCGCCCGCGCTCGCCTTTGCCAACAACCTGCACGCCACCAGCGGTGCGGCCGCGCTCTCCTATGCTACCGTCTATCCGCTGGTGATGTTCCTGCGCATCATCACCCCCCAGCTACTGGCGGTGCTGTTCTGGGGCATGGGCTAGCAGGTCCTCCGGGTGGATGCGCCGCAGATGGTAGTCCACCTGGTAATCACTGGTATTTCGGAACATCACGGAATAATTCAGGAACTCGCCGCTGTCGCTGTAGGAGAGAGACGTAATGCGCAGCAGCGGCGTCTGTTCCGGCAGGTTCATATAACCGGCCAGCGTTTTATCGGCCAGCACCGGCGTCAGGCTCTCGTAGTTGCCGCTGATGGTGATCCCGCACTCCTTCTCGATGTAATCAAACTTAGACCCCTCAAGATGCGCCAGCGAGAGGTTGCGAAACAGCTTCACCGGCATAAAGCTGTCTTCCAGCATCAGCGGCTTCCCGTCCACGTAGCGCACCCGCCGGGAAAAGTAGATTCGCTCATCCACCTGAATCCGCAGCTGGCTGGCGATGGCGGGTGGGGCGGGCATCACTTCAAACTGTAAGACCTTACTCTGCACCTCTTTTCCCTGCTGGCGCAGCACCTCCACCAGCCCGGTCAGGTTGGTGGTTTCGTGGTGAACGTCTTTGCGCGAGACAAACGTTCCGCTACCGTGCCGCCGCTCAACCAGCCCCCAACTCACCAGCAGATCCAGCGCCTTACGGATGGTCATTCGCGCCACGCCGAACTCCTGCGCCAGCGCTTTTTCGCCAGGCAGCGGGCTGCCGATGTTGTAGTCCGACGAATTCAGCCGCAGCCGTAATCTGTCGGCTATTGATTTGTAGATCACCAGTAGACCTCTCTGCCCTTATCAGGGCGTGGATTGCGTCCTGACATGTCCATGTTTACCGCAAAAAGTAGACCTGATTGGTCAAAATAAAACCATGAATGCGATCACGAATCGCAGCGGCACGCCATGTTCGTGCATCAGTAAGTTCTTATGCTCACCTCAGGCCAGCAAAAAACCATAAAGGCCTCTACCCCTACAGGTTGTTTCATGAGGATTTAAAAATGCTCAGTCAAATACAACGTTTTGGCGGTGCCATGTTTACCCCGGTATTGCTGTTTCCGTTCGCCGGGATCGTGGTGGGAATCGCCATCATGCTTCGCAACCCGCTGTTTGTCGGCGAAGCCTTAACCGCCCCCGATCATCTTTTCGCGCAGATCGTTCACATCATTGAAGAGGGCGGCTGGGCTGTTTTTCGCAATATGCCGCTGATTTTTGCCGTCGGCCTGCCGATTGGCCTGGCGAAGCAGGCGCAGGGCCGCGCCTGTCTGGCGGTGCTGATTAGCTTCCTGACCTGGAACTACTTCATCAACGCGATGGGAGTGACCTGGGGCCACTTCTTCGGCGTCGACTTCTCCGCCGAACCCACGGCGGGTAGCGGGCTGGCGATGATTGCCGGGATCAAAACGCTCGATACCAGCATCATCGGTGCCATTGTGATTTCAGGCATCGTCACCGCCATCCACAACCGCTACTTCGACAAGCCGCTGCCGGTCTTTCTGGGGATTTTCCAGGGTAGCTCGTTTGTCGTTATCCTCGCATTTTTCGTCATGATCCCCTGCGCCTGGCTGACGCTGCTGGGCTGGCCGAAAGTACAGATGGGCATTGAGTCCCTGCAGGCGTTCCTGCGCTCTGCCGGTGCGCTGGGCGTGTGGGTATATACCTTCCTAGAACGCATTCTGATCCCAACTGGCCTGCATCACTTCGTCTACGGCCCATTTATCTTCGGCCCGGCGGCGGTAGAAGGCGGGATTCAGGTCTACTGGGCGCAGCATCTGCAGGCGTTCAGCCAGAGCACCCTGCCGCTGAAAACCCTCTTCCCGGAAGGCGGGTTCGCGCTGCACGGCAACTCCAAAGTGTTTGGCTCGGTCGGGATAGCGCTGGCAATCTGGTATACCGCGTCGCCAGAAAACCGCGTCAAGGTGGCGGGCCTGCTGGTCCCGGCTACGCTCACCGCCGTGCTAGTGGGCATTACTGAACCGCTCGAATTCACCTTCCTGTTTATCTCGCCGCTGCTGTTTGCCGTTCACGCGGTGCTGGCGGCGACCATGGCGACGGTGATGTACACCTTCGGCGTGGTCGGGAACATGGGCGGCGGCCTGCTGGACCAGTTCCTGCCGCAAAACTGGATCCCGATGTTCCATAACCACGCCTCGACGGTCTTCACCCAGATCGGCATCGGCGTCTGCTTCACCGGCATCTACTTCGTGGTCTTCAAAACGCTGATCGAACGTCTGAATCTGAAAACGCCTGGCCGGGAAGAGAGCGAAATCAAACTCTACAGCAAGGCCGACTATAAGGCGGCGCGCGGGCAAACCACCGCTCCGGCAGCGGCCAGCCAGCAGGTCGGGCAAGCCGCCGGGTTCCTGCAGGCGCTTGGCGGTGCGACCAACATCGAAAGTATCAACAACTGCGCCACCCGCTTGCGCATCGCCCTGGTCGATATGGCGAAAACGCAAAGTGATGACGTCTTCAAAGCCCTCGGCGCCCACGGCGTGGTGCGACGCGGCAACGGTATTCAGGTGATTGTCGGTCTGCACGTTCCTCAGGTGCGCGACCAGCTGGAATCGCTGATGAAAACTCCTTTAACGAATGAACAAACCACCCTGACAGAGGCTATATCATGAAAAAATTCTCAGTTGTCATTGCAGGCGGCGGCAGCACCTTCACGCCTGGTATCGTCCTGATGTTGTTAGCCAACCGCGACCGTTTCCCACTGCGTGCGCTCAAGTTCTATGACAACGACGGCGCGCGGCAGGAGATCATCGCCGAGGCGTGCAAAATCATCCTTAAGGAGCAGGCGCCAGAGATTGAATTTAGTTACACCACCGATCCGAAAGCGGCCTTTACCGATGTGGATTTCGTGATGGCGCATATTCGCGTTGGCAAATACCCCATGCGTGAAAAAGATGAAAAAATCCCGCTGCGCCACGGCGTGCTGGGCCAGGAAACGTGCGGGCCGGGCGGAATTTCCTACGGCATGCGCTCCATCGGCGGCGTGCTTGAACTGGTAGATTATATGGAGCAGTACTCCCCGAACGCGTGGATGCTGAACTACTCCAACCCGGCGGCGATTGTTGCGGAAGCCACGCGCCGCCTGCGTCCGAACGCGAAAATCCTCAACATCTGCGACATGCCGATCGGCATTGAAGGGCGTATGGCGCAAATTGTCGGCCTGAAAGACCGCAAAGAGATGCGCGTGCGCTACTATGGTCTGAACCACTTCGGCTGGTGGACGTCGATTGAAGATCACAACGGCAACGATCTGATGCCGAAACTGCGCGAATACGTGGCGAAAAACGGTTATGTTCCGCCTTCGGAAGATCCGCATACCGAAGCGAGCTGGAACGATACCTTTGCCAAAGCAAAAGACGTACAGGCGCTGGATCCGGACACCATGCCGAACACTTACCTGAAGTATTACCTGTTCCCGGACTACGTGGTCGCCCATTCCAACCCGGAGCGTACCCGCGCCAATGAAGTGATGGATCACCGTGAGAAGCATGTATTCAGTTCATGCCGGGCGATTATCGAAGCCGGTCATTCTTCTGCCGGTGAACTGGAAATCGACGAACATGCGTCGTACATCGTCGATCTGGCAACTGCGATCGCCTTTAACACCCAGGAGCGCATGCTGCTGATTGTGCCTAACAATGGGGCTATCCATAACTTTGACGCCGACGCGATGGTAGAAATCCCGTGTCTGGTCGGCCACAACGGACCGGAGCCGCTGACCGTGGGGGATATTCCGCACTTCCAGAAAGGGCTCATGAGCCAGCAGGTGGCGGTGGAAAAACTGGTGGTGGACGCCTGGGAGCAGCGCTCGTATCAGAAACTCTGGCAGGCGATTACCCTGTCGAAAACCGTACCGAGCGCGTCGGTGGCGAAGGCGATTCTGGACGATCTGATTGAAGCCAACAAAGAGTACTGGCCGGAACTGCATTAATTTTCCTGACCGGCATCATTGAGGTGCCGGTCCTTAAACTTGCTGACCGCCGACGGCGCATAGCCAAACTTATTCTTAAACGCTTTGCTGAAGTGAAACGAATCAAAAAAGTTGAGCATGTCAGCCACCTTGTTTACCGTATTTCCCTCCTGGCGCAGCAGCGATTGCGCCAGTTCTAGGCGTGCGTCAAGATAATATTCTTTCGGCGTTTTACCCGTGTATCGTAAAAAGATCCGCCGCAGCCAGGGCTCGCTGCACTGCATCCGCTGTGCCATTTCTGTGACGCTCCAGCGCTTTTGCACACTGGCGTGCAACTCGGCCAACAGATTTTCCAGACGCAGCAGTTCCCGATCTTTCCTACCATTTTCGGAAATAAGACAAATCCACTGATAGATAATTTTTGTGAGAAACGCGACGGCTAAATTATTTTTTATGGGGGACCGCAAAGCGAGTAATTCAGCAACTTCTGAAAGTTCTTTATTAAACTCGTCGCCATTATAAATTATGCCAGTTTGTAATATAGGGATTTCCATCATGTTTGTGGGGATGAATTCCATCCAGTATTGTTCCCAGATAAGACCGTCGCAGTAGTACGACGTTATATCGGTAGGTTTTAAGAATATAACGTTATTTCCATTAAGCATAATTTCAGAATTATCTTTGAGCCTGATTTTCCCGCACCCTTGCACGGTATAAACCGCCACCCAGGAGTTAGCAATCAGCGGTTTTTTCTTATCCTGAGGCCAGATAACGCGGTAGCTCTCGTCGGCTAGCGTATGCCAGAGTGAGATCAGTGAAATTCCGCTTGAGATCACACTTTCATCAAGAACTAAGGGAATATTGTACGTTGTTTCGTTTTTTACATGCGAAATTTGAATTTTTCCATTCATTTTAATTTCTCGTCAGCAAATTATGCCCACAACCTGTAGCGGAATTTATCAGAAAATTACCGTGATGGGGAAACCAGTCTTGTATTTTAAGATATCGAATAGCCTGGGTCCGGTGCGTTAAATTCCTCTGTACAGCGAACTACCGGGTCATAATCATAATTAAGGGCAACAAGATGAATATTCAGCAAATTGTGAGCTTTATTGCCTTTACGCTGCTGGTGGCGTTTATCACCTGGTGGAAGATACGTAAAGTGGATACCGCTTCGCAGCAGGGATACTTTCTGGCGGGCCGGTCGCTGAAAGCGCCAGTGATTGCTGCTTCACTGATGCTGACCAACCTGTCCACAGAGCAACTGGTGGGTCTGTCTGGCCAGGCCTACAAAAGCGGCATGTCGGTGATGGGCTGGGAGGTCACGTCAGCGGTTACGTTGATTTTTCTGGCGCTGATCTTCCTGCCGAAGTATCTGCAACGCGGTATTGCCACTATTCCCGATTTTCTGGAAGAGCGTTACGACAAAACGACACGCATCATTATTGATTTCTGTTTTCTTATCGCGACGGGCGTCTGCTTCCTGCCGATTGTGCTCTACTCCGGCGCGCTGGCGTTGAATAGCCTGTTTCACGTCGGCGATGCGCTTGGACTTTCGCAGGCCGCAGCCATCTGGTTGCTGGTCATTCTGCTGGGGCTGGCCGGAATTGTGTATGCCGTTATAGGCGGAATGCGCGCCATGGCGATTGCGGACTCCATTAACGGCATTGGTCTGGTGATCGGTGGTCTGCTGGTACCCGTGTTTGGTCTGATTGTGATGGGGGATGGCAGTTTTTTACAGGGAGTTGAGCGTCTGACCACCGTACACGCCGAGAAGTTAAATTCCATTGGCGCAAGCACCGATCCGTTGCCTATCGGCGCGGCATTTACGGGCCTGATCCTGGTGAATACCTTTTACTGGTGTACGAATCAGGGGATTGTGCAGCGAACGCTGGCCTCGAAAAGTCTTGCTGAGGGACAAAAAGGGGCCTTGTTAACCGCAGTGTTAAAAATGCTCGACCCGCTAATTCTGGTGCTTCCTGGCCTGATTGCGTTCCACCTGTACAGCGATCTGCCGAGTGCGGACATGGCCTATCCTGCTCTGGTCAACAAAGTCCTGCCGACACCGTTGGTGGGTTTTTTTGGTGCCGTTTTATTTGGTGCAGTTATCAGTACGTTCAACGGGTTCCTGAATAGTGCCAGTACGCTCTTTAGTATGGGAATTTATCGTCGCATCCTGAAGCCTGATGCGACACCGGACGGACTGGTGCAGGTAGGACGCCGGTTTGGCCTGTTTATCGCAGTGGTATCTGTAATAGTTGCGCCGTGGATTGCCAATGCGCCGGAGGGGCTTTATTCATGGATGAAACAGCTAAACGGCATCTATAACGTTCCACTGGTGACTATCATCATTATGGGCTTTTTCTTCCCGCGCATTCCAGCCCTCGCCGCGAAAGTGGCGCTGTTTATCGGCATTTGCAGCTACATCGTAATTAATTACCTGGTGAAATTCGATTTTCACTTTCTCTATGTTCTGGCCTGCACGTTCTGCATCAACGTGGCGGTAATGTTGATTATCGGCTGGCTCAAGCCGCGCGACACGCCGTTTACCTTCCATGACGCGTTTGCCGTGGACATGTCACCCTGGCGTAACGCGAAAATTGCCTCGGTGGGTATTCTCTTCGCCATGATTGGCGTCTACGCCGGGCTGGCCCAATTTGGGGGGTATTCCACTCAATGGCTTGCCATCGTCAGCTACTCCATCACCGCAGGGGTCGTGATTTACCTCATTATCGATGCCATCCGTCAGCGCCGTAACCCTTCGCTTGTTTATGTTTCCGATGTTAAGGAAAAGCCATGAAACGCCCGAATTTTCTGTTCATCATGACCGACACTCAGGCCACGAATATGGTGGGCTGTTATAGTGGTAAACCCCTGAACACCCACCATATTGATCAGCTTGCGGAAGAGGGGATTCGCTTCAATGCTGCTTATACCTGCTCCCCTGTTTGCACCCCCGCGCGTGCGGGGCTGTTCACCGGGATCTACGCTAATCAGTCCGGACCGTGGACCAACAACGTTGCACCAGGCAAGAACATCTCAACGATGGGGCGCTACTTCAAGGATGCGGGCTATCAAACCTGCTACATCGGCAAATGGCATCTTGATGGTCATGACTATTTCGGCACCGGCGTTTGTCCTCCCGAATGGAATGACGAGTTTTGGTTTGACGGCGCTAACTATCTGGCAGAACTTACCGAAGAGCAGATTAATCTGTGGCGCAACGGCCTTAATAGCGTAGAGGAATTGCAGGCTAATAATATCGATGAGACCTTTACCTGGGCGTACCGCATCAGCAATCGCGCGATCGATTTTTTACAGCGCCCTCACCCGGAGGACGAACCCTTTTTGATGGTGGTCTCTTACGACGAACCTCATCATCCCTTCACATGCCCGGTTCAGTATCTCGAGAAATATCAGGACTTTTACTACGATTTAGGGGAAAAGGCGCAGGATACGCTAGTGGATAAGCCCGTACATCATCGCCTCTGGTCGCAGGCCATGCCGTCACCCGTTGAAGACGGCAGCCGGTACTACCATCACCCGCTTTATTTCGCCTGTAATGACTTTGTGGACGATCAGATTGGTCGTGTGGTTAACGCACTCACTCCCGAACAATGCGAGAACACATGGGTCATATATACCTCTGACCATGGCGAGATGATGGGAGCACATCGGCTTATCAGCAAAGGTGCGGCTATGTACGACGATATTACCCGCATCCCGTTGATTATACGCCCCCCACAGGGCGCACCGAAGCAAGTCGACACGCCGGTCAGCCATATCGATTTACTGCCGACCATGATGGCGTTGGCGGGGATACCTAAACCTGACATCCTGCCGGGTGACAATATTCTGGCGACAGAGCCAGAGCGCGGAGTGATGGTGGAGTTTAACCGCTACGAGATAGAACATGACAGCTTTGGCGGATTTATTCCGGTACGCTGTTGGGTAACGGATGCATTCAAGTTGGTGCTGAACTTGTTCACAACTGATGAACTCTACGACCGCCGCAACGATCCAAACGAGATGCATAATCTGATTGACTCGCCGCGCTATGCTGAGCAGCGCAATCAGCTGCATGATGCGCTGCTGGATTATATGGATAAAATCCGCGACCCGTTCCGTACCTATCAATGGGCGTGTCGACCGTGGAGAGCGGACGCTATCCCTCGTTGGATGGGGGCTTTCCGTCCGCGGCCGGGAGATGGCTATTCTCCGGTGGTGCGTGATTACGACACCGGACTGCCCACGCAGGGGGTAAAAGTGGAAGAGAAAAAGCAGAAGTTTTAAGGAGACAAGATGAAAATTTCCCGCGTCGGTGAAGCGCCGGATTACCGCTTCTCGCTGGCCAATGAACGCACGTATCTGGCGTGGATCCGCACCGCGCTAGGTTTTCTGGCCGCAGGCGTGGGTCTTGATCAGCTTGCACCCGATTTCGCTACGCCACTGATCCGTGAATTGCTGGCATTACTGCTGTGCCTTTTCGCAGGGGTGCTGGCGATTTACGGCTACCTGCGCTGGCTGCGAAACGAAAAAGCGATGCGGCTTAAAGAGGATTTACCCTACACCCGCGGCCTGCTTGTGATTAGCACTATACTACTGGTGGTAGCCGTAGTGGTGATGGGGTTGGTGCTCTATGTCGGGTAGCCGCAAAGCGCGCCGTGAGGCCGACCCAGGTCTACAGCCGGAGCGAACGTCGCTGGCCTGGCTGCGCACGTTACTGGGCTACGGTGCGCTTATCGCGCTGGCGATTAAACACAACTGGCACCACACGGGGCTTCCATTCTGGATTTCACTTGTGGTACTTGCGCTGGTGGCGGTTATCCTCTGGCGCTACACGCGCGGTCGTAATCTGATGGACGTTGAGCATGGTGATTTCGCACAACCTAAAGCCGTACGTGACAAATTTTTGATCGCTCTCGCTGTTCTCTCCCTTTCTATATTGTTTGCTATTTCGCACTTACATCAGATTATCTCTTTTATAGAGGAAAAATAATGACAGGATGTCATGTGATGGCCAAACCGGCCAGCTCTCGCTGTAACCTGAACTGCCGTTACTGTTTTTATATCGATAAACCCGAACAACCCCAAATGAGCGAGGCCACTCTGGAGGCGTTTATTTGCCAACAGATTGCTGCCCAGCCGGATGATGACGTTCACTTTGCCTGGCAGGGAGGTGAACCCACGCTGTGCGGCATCAATTTTTTTCGTAACGTGGTGGCGTTGCAGCAACTCCACGGGAAAGGAAAGCGCATCATGAACGCTTTTCAGACTAACGGCGTACTGCTCAACGATGAATGGTGCCGTTTTTTTCGCGAAAACGACTGGCTGGTAGGTATCTCTGTCGATGGTCCTGCCGAATTGCACGATGCCTATCGTGTTAACCGTCGCGGCAATTCGACTCACCAAAAAGTTCTCGCAGCCATTGAAAAGCTATGCATTCATCAGGTTTCTTTCAATCTTCTGACGGTGGTCAATCAACACAACAGCCAACAGCCGGAGCGGGTGTACCGTTTTCTTCGCACGCTCGGCACCCCATTTTTGCAGTTTATTCCGTTGGTAGAGCAGAGTAATCCGTCATCAGTGAGTGACAGGGAGTGGGGGACATTCCTGAAGGCAATCTTCGACCTCTGGGTAAGAGAAGATGTAGGGCGCGTTTTTGTGCAGCTCTTTGACTCAATGCTTGGCGTCTGGAGTGGCTATCCCGCACAGATGTGCTCACTGGCCGAACGCTGCGGGCATGCCTTTGCACTAGAGGCCAATGGCGATCTCTATCAATGTGACCACTATGTTTACCCTGAATACTGTCTGGGAAATATTCATCAAATGTCGATATCTGTTCTTAACCAAACCGCCGCGGCGCGTGCATTTGGCGAAATTAAGCATGATTCGCTCACGGATGAGTGTAGGCAGTGTTCTGTTCTTCCCCTGTGCAATGGCGACTGCCCCCGCCATCGCCTGAACGGTAAAAGCGTGCTGTGCGAGGGCTACCGTGATTTCTTTTTTCACAGCACGCCGTACATGCGGGCCATGCGCGACCACATCAGGCATCAACGTTCGCCCGCTGAACTGATGAAACAGCTGCGGCAGAGCGGCTGACGATCAGGCGTTTCCCTTCGCCAGATACTTCGCCATCTCGTCTTCCGGCACCATGCCGCCGCCCGTCGCCCACACCAGGTGAGTAACGCTGGCATCTGAAAGCACGCGCAGCGGCCCGGCCATCCCCGCCAGTGCTGACGGCTCCAGGCGAATCCCTTCCTCCTGCGCCAGCCAGCCGAGCATGTCGTACATGCTTTGGTCGGAAAGGGTGTAGAACCCGTCAAGCAGGCGCTCCATCGCGCGGCCCACGAAGCCGGACGCGCGGCCTACCGCCAGACCGTCCGCCGCCGTCACGTTATCAATGCCCAGATCCTGTACCGCGATTTCATCGTGCAGGCCGGTGTAGACGCCCAGCAGCATGCACGGGGAGTGCGTTGGCTCCGCGAAGAAGCAGTGGACGTTATCGCCAAAGGCCAGCTTCAGGCCAAACGCCACCCCACCGGGGCCGCCGCCGACGCCGCACGGCAGGTAGACGTACAGGGGGTGATCGGCATCCACCACGCGGCCCTGTTCGGCAAACTGCGCCTTCAGGCGCTCACCTGCAACGGCATAGCCCAGGAATAAGGTGCGGGAATTTTCATCGTCAATGAAGAAACAGTTCGGATCGCTTTCCGCCGCTTTTCGTCCCTGCTCTACCGCCACGCCGTAATCCTGCTCATATTCCACGACGATGACGCCGTGGCTGCGCAGCCTGGCTTTCTTCCACTCGCGGGCGTCGGCGGACATATGCACCGTCACCTTAAAACCGATACGGGCGCTCATAATGCCGATGGACATCCCCAGGTTGCCGGTTGAGCCCACCGCAATGCTGTACTGGCTGAAAAAGTCCTTAAAGCGCGGCTCCAGCAGAACGCTGTAGTCGTCTTCAACGCTCAGCAACCCGGCGTCCAGCGCCAGTTTTTCCGCGTGGGTCAGCACCTCGTAGATGCCGCCGCGCGCTTTAATCGAGCCGGAGATCGGCAGATGGCTGTCTTTTTTCAGCAGCAGGCTGCCGGGAATGGGTTTGCCGGACTCTTTCGCCAGCCGCGTCTGCATTGCCGGAATGGCGACCAGTTCGGATTCAATAATCCCGCCCGTTGCCGCCGTTTCCGGGAAGGCTTTCGCCAGATACGGCGCGAAGCGTTTCAGGCGAGCATGCGCGTCGTCCACGTCGGCTTTGGTCAGCCCGACATGCGGCAATCCTTCAGCCAGCGTTGTGGTACGCGGGTTAATCCATGTGGTTTCTTTCAGGGCAATCAGATCCTCAACCAGAGGAAACTGTGCGGTTAAAGTAGTGATAGTTGCGTTTTCCATAATACGTCTCTTCGCGCTCAGATAATGAAGGAAAGCAGGAATGTGCCGCCAAGTGCAAGCACCGAGGCGATAAACGTCGCCGTCGTATAGTATTTGAAGGTCTCATTCAGGGTCGCGCCGCAGTATTGCTTCACCAGCCAGAAGAGAGAATCGGTCACGATCGTGCAGCCAATGGCGCCGGAACCGATGGCAATGGTGATGATCTCCGGGCTCACATTCGGGTAGAGTGGCAGCATCGGCGCGACGATCGCCGTGGCGCCCATCATCGCCACCGTCGCGGAGCCTACAGCGGCATGCAGCACCAGCGCCACCAGCCAGGCGAGCAGGATTGGGTGCATGTGCAGGTTCGAGAGAATATGCGCCAGCGAGTCCGCCAGCCCGCTGGTTTTCAGGATGGCGTTGAACGCGCCGCCCGCCCCAATAATCAGCAAAATGTTGGCAATAGAGCCAAAGCCGTGCTCGGTGTGCGTCAGCATTGCGCCCATGCCCATTTGCTGGCGGATGCCCAGCAGGTAGTAGGCGACAAACACGGCGATAAACATCGCGGTGATGGGGTTGCCGATAAACTCCAGCAGCGTATACAGCGTGCCTTCTTTTGCCATATTCAGCTCGGCAATGGTTTTCACCAGCATCAGCGCAATTGGCAGCAGCACCGTGAACAGGGTAGCGCCCAGCGACGGCAGGGTGTGCTCTTCCCGCACCTTCAGGTCTGAAAATTCCACCGGAACCGGCTTAAACGGCAGACGGTTGCCGAGCAGTTTCAGGAACAGCGGGCCGCCGACCAGCGAGGCCATCAGGCCCACCAGCAGACCGTAGACAATCACCGTCCCGACGTCCGCCCCTAATTTATTGGTCACAAACAGCGCGGCCGGATGCGGCGGCACCACGCAGTGCACCGCCATCAGCGCGGTACAGAGCGGAATGGCCAGCTTGAGCAGCGACGTGTTAGTCTTTTTGGCGATGGAAAACGCCAGCGGGATCAGCAGTACCACGCCCACTTCCACGAACAGCGTAATGCCGCAGATAAGGCCCACCAGCACCATAATCACGTCCGCCGACAGCCAGCGGCAGCGCTGCAACGTAATGCCAATGCGTTCCGCCGCGCCGGAGACTTCCATCATCTTGCCGAGAATGGTGCCCAGACCAATCACCGCCGCCAGGAAGCCCAGCGTACCGCCAATTCCACTCTCAATGGCGTTCACCATATCCAGCGGGCTCATCCCCATCATCGCGCCGACGAAAAAGCTCGCCAGCAGCAGTGCGAGGAACGGGTGAAACTTCAGTTTTACGATGGTTAAAACAATCAACACAATGCTGACCAGCAGCGTTGCCACAACCCAGACCTGAGATCCCATATCTCACCTCACCCTTATGTCATCTGTGGGTATTGGACGAAAAAACGGCGTGGGCTGACAAACGATATAAATTGGCGTTCAGATGAGCCAGATTGGATCAACTGAGTGACTGTGCTCTAAAAAGTGCACTTAATTCGTATTAGGTTCACATAAATTCACCCTTGAGCGGTATGCTGAGCGCAGAAACCCCGCGTGAGAATTGTGATGAACGATGCAAATGAAGCCAGAAACCGGCTGTTAAACGGCTGGCAACTGTCGAAAATGTACACCTTTGAAGTGGCGGCCCGGCATGAGTCCTTCGCGCTGGCGGCGGAGGAGTTGTCGCTCAGCCCCAGCGCGGTGAGCCACCGCATCAACCTGCTGGAAGAGGAGCTGGGTATTCAGCTGTTTGTCCGCTCGCACCGTAAAGTCGAGCTGACGCAGGAGGGAAAGCGCGTTTACTGGACGCTAAAATCGTCCCTCGACACCCTGAATCAGGAGATCCTGGATATCAAAAACCAGGCGCTCTCCGGCACGCTGACGGTTTACTCCCGCCCGTCGATTGCCCAGTGCTGGCTGGTGCCGATGTTGGGGGACTTTACCCGCCGCTACCCGTCGATTTCACTCACCATCCTGACCGGCAATGATTACGTTAATATGCAGCGAACCGGCGTCGATCTGGCGCTCTATTTTGACGATACGCCGCCAAACCACCTCGCTCATCACTTCCTGATGGACGAGGAGATTCTGCCCGTCTGCTCACCGCAGTATGCCCGCGAGCATGAACTGCTGAAAAACCCCGATAACCTTAGACACTGCACGCTGCTGCACGACCGTCAGGCCTGGAGCAATGATTCCGGTACGGATGAGTGGCTGAGCTGGGCGCAGCACTTTGCGGTGAATATGCCGCCATCGTCGGGCATTGGTTTCGATCGTTCTGATTTAGCCATTATCGCGGCCATTAATAACGTGGGGGTGGCGATGGGGAGAAAGCGGCTGGTGCAAAAACGTCTCGAACGGGGGGAGCTGATCGCACCCTTTAATGGGAAAACCCTCAAGTGCCATCAGCATTATTACATCTCAACGCTTCCCGGCCGTCAGTGGCCGAAAATTGACGCCTTTATCGGCTGGCTAAGAGAGCTGGCGGGTTGAAGAATTATTACGCTTTCGCGCTACACCAAATGTGAAAAAGCGTGCTAAATACAGGTAATGCTTTTGATTTATCCAGGGTAAACCGTGTTAAAGCCTCTCATCGCTACCGCGTTACTGATCTCTTCCGGCTGGACCATTGCCGCTGAACCGCCGCTGACGGCTGCCCGTTACGCGCAGATGCTGGGCGTCGGAATGGATGTCGACTGGGCGCGCACCGAGCGCGGTATCCGCGAGTTCGATCCGCTGGTGGTCCGTGATTTCCAGGTGAAAGGCATACGTCATGTCCGTATTCGGGTGGCGGGCGAACCGACGGAAGCGCGGCTGATTCACCTGCGTAAGCTGGTGGAGGCCTGCGAGCAATACGGCGTCATCCCCATCATCGCTTATCAGGCCGATGAGTATAAAAACGACCCGAAAGCGGATACCGAAAAAGAGGTGATCAACTGGTGGATTGCCGTAGCGCACTATTTTGGTCAGCGCTCGCCGTTGCTGGGCTTTGACCTGATCTACGAACCGGCGGACAAGCTCAACCGCAACCTTGCTTCGCTCAACCGGGTGTATGAGAAAGCGATCAAAGACATTCACGCCATTGATGCCAGCCGCATGATTTTTATCGCCCCTCGTCTGCGCGCCGCGCCGGAGGATTTATCCAGCCTGAAGCTGCCCGCACACAGCCAGAATTACCTGCTGGCGGAGTGGCATATTTTCCCCTGGGGTCCGCTGAAAACGAACGGCAAATACCCGTGGACGTCCGGAACCGCGGCTGAGAAAGCGGCTATCCGTAACCGAATCAACGCCGCGCTGCACTGGCAACAAAAAACCGGGCACGTGAGCTGGGTTGGCGGCTGGGGGGGGGGCGAATCGAAAAGCCTGACACCAACCGCCTCCCAGATGGCCTTCGCCACCTTTATGGCCTGCGAGCTGCAAAAGGCGAAAATCCCGTATGCGCTTAACGCGGATTTCCAGTTTTACGACGGGGAAGAGGGGGCCTGGCGGCCAGCGCCGGAGCCGTTATTGCAGGCGATGATTGCGCCCGTCTGTGAAAAGCCCGGCGAGAAGCCGGGCCATCATGCGGTTAAACCGGCTGCTCGTGATGCGGGACACGCGACGCCAGCGGCAGCCAGCACAGTAAAATCAGCAGCCCCATCAGCGTCATCAGCAGGCCCAAACTAGCCTGCCCGGTCTGCGGCATCATGGCCGAGAGCCAGGCCAGCGCGCCGGAACCGATGTTCTGCAAACCGCCCACCAGCGCGCCCGCCGTACCGGCGAGGAACGGGAACGGCTCCATCGCGCCGCTTGTCGCCAGCGGGAACAGCATCCCCGCGCCGAAGAAGAACAGCGCCGCCGGGATGAGCAGCGTCCAGACCGTCATCACGCCAAACAGCCCAGGGATCCACATCATCAGACCCGCCAGCAGGCAGCTGATCACCGACTGCCACATCAGCGTTGAGAAACGCTTGTTCGGGCGTCCGGCAAACCACGCGCCGAAGAACGCCGCCGGGATCGGCAGAATAAACAGAATACTCACCACCATGCTGCTCAGGCCCAGCCCCGCGCCCAGCAGCACGCCGGAGCAGGCTTCGAATACCGCAATACCCGCCAGGCCGCCGATCAGCATCAGCAGGTAGCAGGTAAACGATCCGTTGCCGAACAGCGTTTTATAGCTGGCGATGAGCTTCGTGCGCGGCGCGTCCTGCGGGCGCGTTTCCGGCATCCAGCGCGCCATGCTGAAGGTGACAATCACGCAGAGCACCAGCAGGAAGGCGTAGCAGGCGCGCCAGGACCACATCGTGTCCAGCAGGCCGCCAATCAGCGGGGCGAGAAGCGGGCTGACCAGAATACCCATATTCAACAGGCTGTTGGCATGACGGAGCTGGGTGCCCTGATACATATCGCGCGGTAAGGTTCGCGCCATCACCCCCCCGACGCCGGTTCCGACACCCTGCAGGGCACTGGCGGCAATTAATACGGTCAGGTTATGGGTGGTCATCGTAATGACGGTCGCCACCATGAAAATGCTCATGCCTACCAGGATCACCGGGCGACGCCCGACGCGGTCGGACAGCGGGCCATAGAAAAGCTGCGAAACGCCATAGGTCAGCAGGTAGGCTGCCATTACGCTCTGCACCGCGCCCTCGCGGACGTTCAATTCCTTTGCCATGTCGGCGATAGCCGGAATGTAGATGGTTTGCGCCATCTGACCGACGGCCACCAGTAACACCAGCATCAACAATAAGTTAACGTTCCTTTGTTTTTTCATGTCGCTGAATACTTTTGCCAAAAGAGAAAAATGAAGAATAAGTGACTGCGAATTCCCGTAAATGCGCGAGGAATCTACCACATTGAGATGACAATTTAAGCATTGTTGTGGTGAATGAAAAAACCGGGAAAGGCAGGATTTGTAAACAAGAACGGCAAGTAATGTTGCCAGTGATTTACGCCAGGCGCAGCAGAATGGCGCCGCAGGCGATACCCAGCGCCGCCGCGATGCGCAGGCCCGCAACCTTCTCTTTTAAAAGCAAAAATGCGATCAGCGCCCCGAAAAGAATCGAGGTTTCCCGTAGCGCCGCGACCACCGCCAGCGGTGCCTGCGTCATTGCCCAAAGCGCCAGACCGTATGATCCCATGGTGCCAACGCCGCCGAGTAGTCCCTTTTTCCAGTGCAGACGCAGGTAGCCGGACGCCTCGCGCCGACGTGCCACCATCGCCCAGCTCAGCAGGCAGAAGCCGTTCATAAAGAACGTCCACAGCGTATAGCCCAGCGCGGTGCCGGACAGCCGCACGCCGGTGCCGTCCACCAGCGTGTAGCCTGCGATAAAACAGGCGTTCAGGAGCGCCAGCCAGATCCCTTTGCGTGACTGCATGCGGCCATGCATCGCCATAATGAGAATCGACAGGCAGATCACGCCAATGCCTGACCAGGCGAGCCAGGAGAGACGATCGCCGAGCGCCAGCACGCTGATCAGCGCCACCAGCAGCGGGGCGGTGCCGCGCATCAGCGGGTAGGTCTGGCTCATATCGGAGACCTGATAGGTCTTCGCCACCAGTACGGTGTACACCACCTGTAAGGCGCAGGAGACAATCAGAAACGGCCAGCTTTCAGCAGATGGCTGAGGGGAAAACGGCAGTAAGACCAGAGCGATAACCGTGGCGGAGCCGCTGACGCTTATTGCGGAATAGAGCTTGTCCGTTCCGGCTTTAACGATGGCGTTCCAGCTGGCATGCAGCAGCGCGGCGAAGAGCAAAATGCAGAAAACGGTGATGGTCATGGCGTATCGGGTGATGAATTGTCACTCAACTGTAACATTCACATTCTGATGCCGCCAGCCGGTTACACCGCACAAAAAAGGCGGTGCGTTACCCGCGGTTCGTCTGAGACCATCGTAAAACCCGCCCGATGATAAAACCCGTAGGCACTGTCTGGCGCATGGGTATTGAGAAAATCAAACCAGATGCTGGCATCGGCCATTACCACGGTCAAAAGCTGTTTGCCAATGCCCAGCCCGCGGCACTTCTCGCTGACGTAGAGATGGCGAATACGTCCGGCGCGCGGCTGCTGGCTGAACGGATCGCGGTTGAGGCCGCACACGCCCACCAGCTTGCCGTTGAGAAACGCACCCAGCAGCTTTTCACCCGGCGCGTTAAAGCGGTTCTCGCCCCGCTGCCAGTTCTCTTCCAGCCTGCGCAGCATGTTGAAATTCAATGCGATACTTTCCGCCTTCAGGGCGATATACCCCGGCTCATCCGGTGTGACAGGCTCAATTAACAGACGCGACATAGCATTCCCTCGTTATTAAAGAGGGGCGGTTGCCCGCCCCTCTCAGGTGCGACTTGAACCTGAATTACCGAACGTATTTCAGGACAGCATCAAGCAGTTGCAGTACTGCAACAATGAGTTTGAGGATAAGTATCACCATATCCACTACGCTCATACGCGTCTCCTTTTGGTTAAAAGGAGCACGATGCTGGCGTACCTTTCCGCCGCCTGTTGCCAGCACCTGGATTGACGTAACACAGTGTGCTCACTTCAGGGGTTAAGGCACTGACGGCACCACCCGTTTCAGCCAGGACTTCGTTGCGCCGGTAGAACTGCGGCCCCCTCGCTCACTGCGAACACCCTCAGTATAGATAAATACTGTATGCATGAACAGTATTTTATGGACAAAATTTGGAAGGCGATCCATACTCAAAAACGTCAAAATCCGTGCCGGAATTGCGCGTTCGTCTTCGATCGCGTATACTTTTTGCGTTGACGTAACACAGTGTGTTCTGCGGCAACCAACCGCAAAACCCTGATAAAAACCTCGCTCCGGCGGGGTTTTTTGTTTTCAGATGTTAGTCAGAAAAACGATACGTGTTGACACATTGGCAATGCATGGATATCGTTGCCATAATGGCAACGGACGCAGCAGGCATGCAGTATGCATTTAATTTCTTTGAAGGCAATTATTGATGCGGTAAAACAGTTCCCGCAGCACAAGGAAGAGCTCCTTTTTTTAGGTCGCACTATCGAAAAGAGCCATTGCCCGACACCTGCTGCGCTGAAACAAATTTTTCCGACGCTGGATAACTTTAAATATCTGGATAAGCATTATGTGATTGATATTGCAAATAACATTCTCAGAGTAGTGGCTCTCATATTCTTTGAAAGCCAAAAGTTCTATGTGCGCCATGTTTTTACTCATAAGGAATATGACCGTTTTACGGAGAAACATCGCACTAAGGGGAAGAAATGATGATCGTCGCTGATGCAATGAAAGCAACGCATGCCCTTGTCGAGGCTGTCCCTTTACTGGGTGAACATCCGAACGAGAAAGATTACCAGGATGCACTTGAGCTGGTTGAGTATCTGCTCATGAATGAACCTGGTAGCCCTTTGCTGGATATCGTATGTGCAAGAATAAGTCGTTATGAAGCGAATCGACCCGACATTGTCGCCTTGCGTCAGGAGATGGAATCTGTTCCAGTGGGAATTGCGGTTTTAAGAACCCTTATGGATCAGTACAAACTGACCATTTCAGATTTTCAGGATGAAATTGGCAGTAAATCAATGGTTTCAAGGGTGTTGAATGGACAGCGTCAGCTGACCTTAAACCATATAAAAAAACTGGCGGCGCGCTTTGGGGTATCGCCTGCACTGTTTATTGAATGAAATAAAACGGTCGACAACCCTTTTATCACTCAACAAACGAAACGTGATCCCTGACGCATTTTTGCGCAGATGAAAATATTTCCATTGTCACGCCCGAAAACCTGTGTTTGTATAAATTCAATCAATGATTCCAAACACAGGTCCCCAATGACTTCATCCATCTTCACTTCGACCCTACTAAAAACTGCGCAACCAGCCGCAGTGGTCGTCGTGCGTGTGGTGGTGGTCGTCGGCAATGCGCCGTAGGGACTGGATCAACACACGAATCCAAAACCCCGCCGGCGCAAACCGGGCGGGGTTTTTCGTTTAAGAGCCTCCCCGGAAAGTCGGCCCAGAAGAAAAGGACTGGAGCATGGCAATTTCGGGCACAACATCCACCAGAACGCGTTTTACCGGCGCGCAGCTGATCGTTCATTTGCTGGAACGACAGGGCATCACTACCGTTGCGGGTATCCCGGGCGGCACGGTGCTGCCGCTGTACGATGCGTTAAGCCAAAGCACGCAGATCCGCCACGTGCTGGCGCGCCACGAGCAGGGGGCAGGCTTTATCGCTCAGGGCATGGCGCGTACGCAGGGTAAACCGGCGGTCTGTATGGCCTGCAGCGGCCCGGGCGCCACCAACCTGGTGACCGCCATCGCCGACGCGCGCCTCGACTCCATTCCGCTGATCTGCATTACCGGCCAGGTACCGTCCTCGATGATCGGCACCGATGCGTTCCAGGAAGTGGATACCTACGGCATCTCTATCCCCATCACCAAACATAACTATTTAGTTCGCGATATCAGCGAGCTTCCTCAGGTTATCAGCGATGCGTTCCGTATTGCGCAGTCTGGCCGCCCGGGCCCGGTGTGGATAGACATTCCTAAGGATGTCCAGACCGCAGAGATCGAGATCGACGTTCTGCCTGAACCGGGCGAGCGTGCCCCCGCGCCGGAATTCAGCGCTGAGAGCGTGCGCGACGCCGCCGCCATGATTAACGCGGCGAAACGCCCGGTGCTCTATCTGGGCGGTGGGGCGATTAACGCCGCGGATGAAATCCGCGAGTTTGCAGAGAAAGCCAACCTGCCGACCACGATGACCCTGATGGCGCTGGGTATGCTGCCTAAAGCGCACCCGCTCTCTCTCGGCATGCTGGGCATGCACGGCGCGCGCAGCACCAACTACATCCTGCAGGAGGCGGATTTGCTGATCGTTATGGGTGCGCGTTTTGATGACCGGGCGATTGGCAAAACTGAGCAGTTCTGCCCGAACGCGAAAATCATTCACGTGGATATCGACCGCGCCGAGCTGGGTAAAATCAAGCAGCCGCACGTGGCGATTCAGGGCGACGTGGCCGACGTGCTGGCGCAGCTGATCCCGCAGACTGACGCAACCGAGCGCGCCGACTGGCGTAAGCTGGTGGCCGATCTGCAGCGCGAGTTCCCGGGCGCCATTCCAACCGAAGGCGACCCGCTGAGCCACTATGGTCTTATCAACGCCGTGGCCGCCTGCGTGGATGACAGCGCGATTATCACCACCGACGTCGGCCAGCATCAGATGTGGACCGCTCAGGCCTACCCGCTGAACCGTCCGCGCCAGTGGCTGACCTCCGGCGGTCTGGGAACCATGGGCTTTGGCCTGCCTGCAGCCGTGGGTGCTGCGCTGGCGAATCCGGACCGTAAGGTCATCTGCTTCTCCGGCGACGGCAGCCTGATGATGAACATTCAGGAAATGGCGACCGCGGCCGAAAACCAGTTAGACGTGAAAATCATCCTGATGAACAACGAGGCGCTGGGGCTGGTGCACCAGCAGCAGAGCCTGTTCTACAAGCAGGGCGTGTTTGCGGCGACTTATCCGGGGATGATTAACTTTATGCAGATTGCCGCCGGTTTTGGCCTGCATACCTGCGATCTGAACGCCGAAGAGGATGCTCACGCGGCGCTGCAGGCGGCGATTTCTCGCCCCGGCCCGGCGCTGATCCACGTGCGTATCGACCCTGAACAAAAAGTGTATCCGATGGTGCCGCCGGGAGCGGCAAATACTGAGATGGTGGGAGAGTAAACCATGCAGAAACAACATGATAACGTCATTCTGGAACTCACCGTCCGCAACCACCCTGGCGTGATGACGCACGTTTGTGGGCTGTTTGCCCGCCGGGCATTTAACGTTGAAGGCATTCTTTGTCTGCCGATTCAGGGCAGCGAGCACAGCCGCATCTGGCTGCTGGTCAACGACGATCAGCGTCTGGAGCAGATGATGGCGCAGATCGACAAGCTGGAAGATGTCACCAAAGTGGCGCGCAACCAGTCCGATCCCACCATGTTTAACAAAATTGCGGTGTTTTTCGAATAAGCTAACTTGAACGCCCGAACAGGATTTCGCGTTCGGGCTTTATCGTTAATGCGGTTTGCTTTCAGCCTGGGCCTGAATGCTGAACCTATTTCCATTCAAACGTCACGTCCATCCACCCGCGGTCATCACGAGAAGATAACCGTTAATGGCAAGGCGCCTGTCTGCTAGCAATAAGATATAGCCTATTCCTTATTATTATAAATAAACAGCAATTATTCTCATTAAAGCTGTTGCTCTACAGGACAATCGTTAAAAAATTACATTCACAAACGGACCTGTTTTACTCGTAATATATCTTGTATTTTATATTTTTCTTACTGGCATTTCGCAATGCATCGTGAGTGAATAGCTAATATCTGTAATGAAAAAAGAAACCGGCATTTTAAGTAACGTCTTGATTGAATAAAAATATATTTTTCAGGCAATCGCCATTACCTCAAGCGTACTTCATGATTTCCAGTTGTTACTATTTAAATTATAGTATTTAACCGCTTGAAATTAAATATTTTGCAGGAATGCGAAATATAAAATGAGTTACGATGTAGATCACAAAATAGTAACTTTTAATTTTCATGGTGTTTACAAGATTAACGATATGTATTTAGATTAAATCGCCTTGCAAGCACAACACAATCAAGCAATATCACTTTCAATTATATCTATCAGGAGGATTTATGGACTATCAACCACTGGCAGTGTGATCAATCTGTAACTGGTATAAGCCGCTAGCGGCTTATACCAGCCAAAAATAAAAAAGGGTAAGAGATGATAAAGTATATAGGCATTGGATCTAACGAATTAGATACCTATCTTGATTATGCTGTCTTAAGTATTGTCGCGATATATATGTTTAATGCAACCCCGTTACAAATGGGGGTGCTAGGGGCCTGTTTTGCATTACCGTTTCTCTTTTCAAGTAATTTATTTGGTCGTTTGTTAGACAATGCTAAGATTCATCACTATCGGGTGATGTTGTTCTTGATAAATGCCATTACAACGCCCTTATTCATGCTGACGGGATCGATAGCCGGGTTATACTGCATTGCATCAATAAAAACATTATCCCGCTGTGGCCTAAATATCTCAAACGTCAAGCTAAATCCTGATGATTCAGAGTCAAAGCGGTTTTTTGAAATTTATGGATATCTTATCAACATCAGCAGGATAGTTATTCCGATTATAGGCGTATACATATATCAGCATTACGGATTATGGTATGCAATAGGCTTATCATCTTTATTGAACCTTGTTGGCTTGCTGGCCTCTACTGAAAAAAACAGTCGAATCATTTCTAAAAGCAGTGAGAATAATTCACATGATAAATACTCGTTCTGGCTGGAATTAAAAAAACAGCGCGATCTCTTATATTTGGTTGTTGGCTATACGCTTGCGAATTTAGCCTTTTTTATGAGTAACGATATGCTGGGGTTGTTTTTCAGAGCTCTCGGACAAAGTGAAAACAGTATTGGCATGATAATTTCATTGTTGGGTATCGGAGGATTTTTTGGAACAAAAGTTGCCGCTGTGATCAATAGCCATATTAAGCCCGTTCAAATATTAATGGTTTCAATGTTGTTTAATATTACGGCCTTCACGCTATTTGGTTTTGTAACACCGCAGAGCGCATCCGTGATGTTGTTCTATTTTGCCATTATGTTAATAGGCGCATCTTCGGGTATCACCTTTTTTGCCGTCAGGTATGGTGTCCGGAACATGGTTGGATACACCGATGTCGGTAAAGCAACCGGAATGATACAGATGATCTCGTCGGTGGTCGCTATTCTGATGCCTATGGTAGGTGGGGTCATTGCCGGAGCAACCTCGCTCATTGTGACCTTCCGGCTGACCTGTTTGATGCTAATCGCGACCTTAGTTGCTTTTTTAATATTTTTTTATAACCAACAAAGCAGGAGTAAGTGTCATGAAGAACCCACCGAAAATGAGTGAAATAGATTTTCTATCCGACCGTCATTATGATTTATACGTAAAAGGAAAAACAAAGCAAACGTGGGATGCCAGCCTTAACTGGAGTTTAGCGAAAAATGACAATATTCCTGAACGTTTGCGTGAGGATGCTATTACTATTGCCAGCCTTTCTGCTCATGTCGAACTGCTTGGCATGGAAAATGCGGCCGAATTGCTTCTGCAGACCGATGATTTCTCGCTAAAATTGGGGCTTGCGCAGGCCGTAAATGATGAGGCGAGACATTCAGAACTGTTTTCGCGTTATGCCATCCTTGCCAATGGCTCCATTCGCGATTTATCAAAAACCAGAGAATTATATATTGAGCATTTTCATAAGCTAGAGACATTTGACGAGGTTTTTTTAAGCCATGTGTTCCTTGAGAATGGGGCCCTGGAACAGTTCAATTTATTCATTCACGCCTTTACAGAAAATAGCTTGATTGGTCAAATTTATAAGGGCGCTATGAACGATGAGGCCAGACATGTTCAGATGGGAATTAATTATTTTCGCCAGTTAATCAGTCGCGATCCAGCCAAACATGAGATGGTTTCGGATCATCTGCATACGTTTAAAAGCATTCTGCATGTTAACCCTGACGGAATCGCTTGGTTATCGGGCATTAGCGGTATCCCGGCAAATGAAATACAAGAAAGAGTTCAACGTCGGCATGATAATTTTATAAATAAAATAATTGAAGGGTAAAACATGTTTTCTGGTGTGAAAGTTTTAAAATCTTTAATTACCGATCGTGAAATTGATATCTTTTACCGCTATCTTGCCATTTCAAAAAATATGGGGGCGTTAAAAGGTAATACGGACAGTGCCGATGCTCACATGTATTTTGCTGTTCCATTAGGGGAAGCCATGCTGAGCCACTTCAATTCATTAATGAAAGATATTGTTGGAGAGGATGTATATCCGAGCTATTCTTTTTTATGGAATTATAAAAAGGGATATGTTCTGCCAAAGCATAAAGACAGAAACTCAGTCGATTATATTATCTCCATTGGATTACATAGCCACGAAGAAAGTGACTGGGGGATTTTCGTCGACGGTGAAGAAATAAAATTATCGGTAGGCGATGCCATGGTGCTTGATGGGAAAAAGTTCGAACACTGGCGTGAGGCCTGTCCTTATGAGAACCGACTGCAGCTTATCTTATGCTATACGCGTGATGTGGGGCAACGCTTTGACAGACGCCAGCACCTTGGTTTTGACCCCATTCCGGAAGTGATAACCAGCCCGCTAAATCGTGGCTTAACAATTGAAGATCGCTATGTGGCAACATTAGGAGAAAATGATGTCTGAACTATTAATGTATGAAAAAACATTTATTTTCTTTGATGGTAAAGTGGTTCTTCGTGACTTTAGTGTTGAGGGTAATAAAATGACGATGGGATATATGGCATCTGGTCATTATCGGTGGTTAGCTGAAGATGCGGAACGTTTTATTATTGTAAGCGGTAACGCTATTTTTGCTTTCAACGATAAAGAAGTGAATGCTCAGCCAGGAGATGAAGTATTCGTACCGCCAGGAACAACATTCACGGTTGAGGTTGCCGAGCCATTAGATTACAGGTGTTATTATGCTTAAGCTTGGCATCGTTGGAACCGGTATGATGGCCGGTATAATCGCCGAAGCATGTCCGCTCGCTGGAGTTAACGTGCATTCCGTGTTGTCGCGTACGCCAAACGCGCTCGACGCGTTCTGCCAGAAGTTCAATGTACCGCGCGATCGAGGCTTTTGTGATTTATCCCGTTTTTTTTCCGACCCGCAGCTGGACGCCGTCTATATCGCAACGCCGACATCGACCAAGGAAGAGCTCCTCAGAATGTGCATACAACATCGTAAACATGCGCTGATAGAGAAACCCTTCCCCGATTCAGATGGCTTTTTGTCACTGCTTTCAGAGTCCGATCGGCTGGGCCTCGTCTGGCTTGATGCTGCTCATTATATTCATAACCCCTTTCACAGTCGGATCCGCCAGGAAATTGAGACCTATGTCGGATCAATAAACAGAATTTGTGCCTCTTTTATTTGGCCTGATACCGATCGCGGGCAAATTAAGTTTTCACCTGAACTGGAGCCGTATGGAGCACTTGGCGATCTGGGCTGGTATCCGGCAAGAGTAATCAGTGAGTTTATTGATGTTAACCATCTGGAGACCATCTCTTCCTTTTTAATTAAAAATCAAAGGGGCGCGGTAACAGAAATGAATGCTGCGGGATATACCGATGATAATATCACTTTCACAAGCTCAGCGTCCTACCGTGGGTCCGTATGTGAACAAACCTGTATAATATCAGGCGAAAAGGGGCAATTAACTGTTAATGATTTCGTTATGCCTTACTGCGGTTCATTTGTTTATGGGCAAATGATGAAGCAAATGTCCATTAAAATTTCACATGGATTAAAGCCGCTTATTGATACCACGGAAAAGGGTTTCGTGTTTACTGAACGTCAACATATTACGATGTTAAAGAAATTTTCTGAATACACTATTGGGTCAGCGCATGAAAGATTACTATCACATCAGAATGTCTGTATTAATACGATAAAACTCTTACGTAATATTAATAATAATGCCAGCATTATTATTGCTTAAATAGCTATTAACAGGAACTCTCATGGATAAGTTCATTGATATACTCACTGTAGTATATAGGGAGTTTATCGAACCGCTGACTGAACGAGCGTTGGTGTTTTTTACTCCTTCAGACGGTTTATATATAGGCTATCTATTGACCGCCTCTTTTATTGCTATTATCTATTTTGCCTGGTTTTTAAGAACCTGGAACGTGATTACGGCAGCAAAGGCAGCGGTACGGGCACATCGTTTTACCTCACGATCGGTCGTTGATGATATCAAGCTTTTTTTTTGTGATAAAGTGCTGCTGGGTTTTGTTTATACTTTCGTTATCGGTGCGGCATATTTCTTCAAGCACAAAACAATTTTATTACTCTCCTTATTCGATGTGCCTGCTTCACATAGCGTTCCTGGCTTTTATTTAAGTATGTTGTTAACCGTTGGAGCATTGCTTGCTTTCGATTTTGCGGTTTTTTTTGAACATTATTTATCCCATAAAGTTATGATTCTTTGGGAATTTCATAAAATACACCATATTGCTGAAGAGCTTAATCCATTAACAGCCTATCGTTCCCATCCTGTGAATCAATGTTGTTTCATTTTGATGGCCAGTCTGTGTTCCGGGGTCTACTCTGGAGTCATAAGCTATTTCTTTGATACCACCCATGCCTATCTTTTCTTTGCCGGGCAAAATATCATTATGTTTTTACTTCTTTTGTTTGGGTTGAATTTACAACATTCACGCGTGTTTATTTACTACCCACCGGCTCTGCGGCGTATTTTCGTTAGCCCGGCTTATCATCAATTGCACCATAGCAGTGATAAAAAACACCATGATATCAATTTCGGGTTTATTTTCTCTTTTTGGGATTATCTCTTTAAGGTGCAATATCTTCCCACGAAGCATGAGCAGTTAACCTTTGGCGTAAGTGGAGAGCGCTATGAGAGTTATGCCGGCATAAAAAACACCTATGTAACCCCTTTCAGGAGAGCCTATAAGCGTATCGTTAAAAGAGGGCAACGCTATAAAAAAAGCCCCCCGAAGCAGGATCTCATTTAAAAAGGGCTAATCACGACGAATGCCTGGCGCGATCTTTCTCAAGTAACGTTGAGTCACTTGAAGGATGAAGCCTATATCGTTAAGGTAAGCGCGTTTTTTAACCTGCCAGGAACACACATGACCACCATCGCTCTCATCGACGACCACCTTATCGTTCGCTCCGGCTTTGCCCAGCTTCTGAACCTCGAACCGGATTTTCAGGTGGTGGTCGAGTTTGGCTCCGGTCGCGAGGCGCTGGTGGGCCTGCCGGGGCGCGGGGTGCAGGTCTGTATCTGCGATATCTCGATGCCGGACCTCTCCGGGCTGGAGCTGTTAAGCCAGCTGCCGAAAGGGATGGCCACGATTATGCTGTCGGTCCACGACAGCCCGGCGCTGGTCGAGCAGGCGCTCAACGCGGGGGCGCGCGGGTTCCTTTCAAAACGCTGTAGCCCCGACGAACTGATCGCCGCGGTGCGTACCGTCTCCACCGGCGGCTGCTATTTAACGCCGGATATCGCCATCAAGCTGGCGGCTGGACGGCAGGATCCGCTCACCAGACGCGAGCGTCAGGTTGCGGAAAAACTCGCGCAGGGAATGTCGGTAAAAGAGATTGCCGCCGAGCTGGATCTGTCCCCGAAAACCGTGCACGTTCATCGCGCCAACCTGATGGAAAAACTTAACGTCAGCAACGACGTCGAGCTGGCGCGCCGCATGTTTGACAGCTGGCAATGAGTTCCGCTTTTTCACGGCTGATCGCCGTCGTCGCCAGCTTTTTTATTTTCTCCGCCGCCTGGTTCTGCCTGTGGAGCATCAGCCTGCACCTGGTGGAACGCCCGGAGCTGGCGGTGCTGCTGTTTCCCTTTGGCCTGCGTCTGGGCTTAATGCTCCAGTGTCCGCGCGCCTACTGGCCCGTTTTGCTCGGTGCTGAATGGCTGATGCTGATCTGGCTGGCGCAGGAAGTGGCGCTCGCGCAACTGCCTTTATTGATGACCGGAAGCCTGCTCACGCTTCTCCCGGTTGCGCTGATTTCGCGCTACCGCCACCAGCGCGACTGGCGCACGCTGCTGCGTCAGGGGGCGGCGCTGATTGCCGCCGCGCTGCTGCAGTCGCTTCCGTGGATTGGCGAGAAGGAGATGCTCAATGCCCTGCTGCTGACCCTGACCGGCGGCCTGACGCTCGCCCCGACCTGCCTCGTTTTCTGGCACTACCTCACCAGCACCGTCTGGCAGCCGCTCGGCCCGGCGCTGGTTTCTCAACCGGTGAACTGGCGCGCACGGCATCTCATCTGGTATCTGCTGCTGTTTGTGGTGAGCCTGTGGCTACAGCTTGGCCTGCCCGCCGAGCTTTCACGCTTTACCCCATTTTGCCTTGCGCTGCCGATTATCGCCCTGGCCTGGCACTACGGCTGGCAGGGGGCGCTGATTGCGACGCTGATGAACGCCATCGCGCTGATTGCCAGCCAGACCTGGCACGATCATCCGGTAGATCTGCTGCTTTCTCTGCTGGCCCAGAGCCTGACCGGGCTGCTGCTCGGGGCGGGCATTCAGCGCCTGCGCGAGCTGAACCAGTCTCTGCAAGCCGAGCTGGCGCGCAACCGCCGTCTGGCGGAGCGCCTGCTGGAGACCGAAGAGAGCGTGCGGCAGGAGGTCGCCCGCGAGCTGCACGACGATATCGGCCAGACCATCACCGCCATCCGCACCCAGGCGGGCATTGTCCAGCGCCTGGCGGCAGAAAACGCGGGCGTGAAGCAGGGCGGGGCGCATATCGAACAGCTTTCGCTGGGCGTCTATGACTCCGTTCGCCGCCTGCTAGGGCGGCTGCGCCCGCGCCAGCTTGACGATCTGTCGCTGGAGCAGGCGGTGCGTTCCCTGATGCGCGAGATGGAGCTGGAAAGCCGCGGCATTGTCAGCCATCTCGACTGGCGCATTAACGAATCCTCGCTCAGCGAAGGCCAGCGCGTGACCCTGTTCCGCGTCTGTCAGGAGGGGCTGAATAATATCGTCAAACACGCCAGCGCCAGCGCGGTCACGATCCAGGGCTGGCAGCAGGACGAGCGCCTGATGCTGGTGATTGAAGACGACGGCTGCGGTCTGCCGCCGGGCTCCGGCCAGCAGGGCTTTGGCCTGGCGGGCATGCGCGAGCGCGTGAAGGCGCTCGGCGGCACGCTGAACATCTCCTGCACCCACGGGACGCGCGTGAGCGTCAGCCTGCCGTTACGGAGTTATCATGTTTAAAACCCCAGTCAGCGCGGCTCCGTTGAGTGACAAAGCGGAAATCGACGCCCGCTATCGCTACTGGCGTCGCCATATTCTGATCACCATCTGGCTCGGCTACGCGCTGTTCTACTTCACCCGCAAAAGCTTTAACGCCGCCGCGCCGGAAATCCTCGCCAGCGGCGTAATGACGCGTACCGATATCGGCCTGCTGGCGACGCTGTTTTACATCACCTACGGCCTGTCGAAGTTCTTCTCCGGCATCGCCAGCGACCGCTCCAACGCGCGCTATTTTATGGGCGTTGGGCTGATCGCCACCGGTGTGGTGAATATCCTGTTTGGCTTCTCGACGTCGCTGTGGGCCTTTGCCCTGCTGTGGGCGCTGAACGCCTTTTTCCAGGGCTGGGGCGCGCCGGTCTGCGCCCGCCTGCTCACCGCCTGGTATTCGCGCAACGAGCGCGGCGGCTGGTGGGCAATCTGGAACACCGCGCATAACGTCGGCGGGGCGCTGATCCCGATGGTGGTTGGCGCGGCGGCACTGCACTACGGCTGGCGCGCGGGGATGATGATTGCCGGTGCCCTCGCGATTGTCGCCGGGCTGTTCCTCTGCTGGCGCCTGCGCGACAGGCCGCAAACCGTCGGCCTGCCTGCGGTGGGCGACTGGCGGCACGACGAGATGGAGATCGCCCAGCAGCAGGAGGGGGCGGGGCTGACCCGAAAAGAGATCCTCACCAAATACGTGCTGAAAAACCCGTACATCTGGCTGCTGTCGCTCTGCTACGTGCTGGTCTACGTGGTGCGCGCGGCCATCAACGACTGGGGCAATCTGTACATGTCCGAGACGCTGGGCGTGGACCTGGTGACCGCCAACTCGGCGGTGACGATGTTCGAGCTGGGCGGGTTTATCGGCGCGCTGGTGGCGGGCTGGGGATCGGACAAGCTGTTCAACGGCAACCGCGGGCCGATGAACCTGATTTTTGCCGCCGGGATTTTGCTCTCCGTCGGCTCGCTGTGGCTGATGCCGTTCGCCAGCTACGTGATGCAGGCGGCGTGCTTCTTCACCATCGGCTTCTTCGTGTTTGGCCCGCAGATGCTGATCGGCATGGCGGCGGCGGAGTGTTCCCACAAAGAGGCGGCAGGCGCGGCGACGGGCTTTGTCGGGCTGTTTGCCTACCTTGGCGCATCGCTCTCCGGCTGGCCGCTGGCGCGGGTGATCGACATCTGGCACTGGAGCGGGTTTTTCGCGGTGATCGCCATCGCGGCGGGAATTTCCGCCCTGCTGCTGCTGCCGTTTTTGAACGCGCAGGCCCCGCGTGAAGCCAGTGTGATGTGATGCGCCTCACCTTTTCACCCCGAATGGCGCAAAACTAAGAAATTTTCCCGGTTTTACCTGGACGCTGTCTCAGGCATCTCTCCCGGCTGATTTTTACAATGCTGCAAAAATCAGCTCAGGAGTAACTCAGTCATGCTGGCCTTCTTAAACCAGGTGCGCAAGCCGACCCTGGATCTGCCGCTCGACGTGCGGCGCAAAATGTGGTTCAAACCGTTCATGCAGTCCTATCTGGTGGTCTTCATCGGCTACCTGACCATGTACCTGATCCGCAAAAACTTTAACATCGCGCAGAACGACATGATCTCCACCTACGGGCTGAGCATGACGCAGCTGGGGATGATCGGCCTGGGCTTCTCCATCACCTACGGCGTGGGGAAAACGCTGGTTTCCTACTACGCTGACGGCAAAAACACCAAGCAGTTCCTGCCGTTTATGCTGATCCTCTCCGCCATCTGTATGCTCGGCTTCAGCGCCAGCATGGGCGCGGGCTCCGTCAGCCTGTTCCTGATGATCGCCTTCTACGCGCTGAGCGGCTTCTTCCAGAGTACCGGCGGGTCGTGCAGCTACTCCACCATCACCAAATGGACCCCGCGCCGCAAGCGTGGTTCGTACCTCGGCATGTGGAACATCTCACACAACCTCGGCGGTGCGGGTGCGGCTGGCGTGGCGCTGTTCGGCGCGAACTACCTGTTCGACGGTCACGTGATCGGCATGTTTATCTTCCCGTCGATTATCGCCCTGATTGTCGGCTTTATCGGTCTGCGCTTCGGCAGCGACTCTCCGGAATCTTACGGCCTCGGCAAAGCTGAAGAGCTGTTCGGGGAGGAGATCAGCGAAGAAGACAAAGAGACCGAAGAGAACGAGATGACCAAATGGCAGATCTTTGTTGAGTACGTGCTGAAAAACAAAGTGATCTGGCTGCTGTGCTTCTCAAACATCTTCCTCTACGTGGTGCGTATCGGCATCGACCAGTGGTCGACCGTGTATGCATTCCAGGAGCTGAAGCTTTCTAAAGAAGTGGCGATTCAGGGCTTCACCCTGTTCGAAGTGGGCGCGCTGGTCGGCACGCTGCTGTGGGGCTGGCTCTCCGACCTCGCCAACGGCCGTCGCGCGCTGGTGGCCTGCGTCGCGCTGGCGCTGATTATCGCCACCCTCGGCGTCTACCAGCACGCCAGCAACCAGTACGTTTATCTCGCATCACTGTTCGCGCTCGGCTTCCTGGTGTTTGGTCCGCAGCTGCTGATCGGCGTGGCGGCGGTCGGTTTTGTGCCGAAAAAAGCGATCGGCGCAGCCGATGGGATTAAGGGCACCTTCGCGTACCTGATCGGCGACAGCTTCGCCAAGCTGGGCCTGGGGATGATCGCCGACGGCACGCCGATTTTCGGCCTCACCGGCTGGGCGGGCACCTTCGCGGCGCTGGATGCGGCAGCGATCGGCTGTATCGTCCTGATGGCAATGGTCGCGGTGCTGGAAGAGCGTAAAATCCGCCGTGAGAATCGTGCGCAGAAGCAGAAATTGAAAGCAGCCTGAGTGTGCAGGTGACTTCTTTGCCCGGCTGACCGTCGGGCTTTTTTATTTACAGGCTCTACCTTTACCCCGCTTTACACACTCGCTCCTCTCCATGCTCTACAGTGTTTTTGCTGCCGCCTTTCGCGCAGCCTTAGCCCCTTTTGCTAACGGAGAGCTTGCATGTTGACCCGACGATTATCCTGCCTGGCGCTGCTGGTGGCGCTGGCCTCCCCCGCAATGGCCGCGGATACCCCCACGAACGGCGAGAAGCTGGAAGGTTTCGATTACGGCTGGCCGGTAAAACATTTTACGTTTACCTCGCAGAATCAGTCTCTGGATATGGCTTACCTGGACGTGAAGCCGGAAAAACCCAACGGCCGCACCGCGGTGCTGATGCACGGTAAAAACTTCTGCGCCGGCACCTGGGACGGCACGATCCGCGCGCTTTCAGCCAGCGGGTATCGCGTGATCGCACCCGACCAGATCGGCTTCTGTAAATCCACCAAGCCGGAGCATTATCAGTACACCTTCCAGCAGCTGGCGGATAACACCCACGCGCTGCTTAAATCGCTGGGCGTCGATCGCGTCACGGTTATTGGTCATTCGACCGGCGGCATGCTGGCGACCCGCTACGCGCTGATGTGGCCGCAGCAGGTCGAGCAGCTGGTGATGGTGAATCCAATAGGGCTTGAAGACTGGAAAGCGCGCGGCGTGCCGCATATTACCGTCGACCAGTGGTACCAGCGCGAGCTGAAGGTCAGCGCCGACGGCATTCGCCAGTACGAGAAAAACACCTACTACGCCGGGGAGTGGAAGCCGGAGTACGAACGCTGGGTCACCATGCTCGCCGGACTGAACAACGGGCCGGGTAAAGCGCGCGTGGCCTGGAACTCGGCGCTGCTCTACGACATGATCTACACCCAGCCGGTTGTCTACGAATTTAGTGAACTGAAGATGCCGGTATTATTGATGATCGGCACGAAGGACAACACCGCCATCGGGAAAGATCTCGCCCCACCGGAGATCCGCAAGACGCTCGGGAACTATGCGGTGTTGGGGAAAGAGACGGCTAAGCGTATCCCGCACGCGACGCTGGTTGAGTTCAACGACATGGGCCACGCCCCGCAGATGCAGGATCCTGCCCGCTTCCACGAGGCGCTGCTGAAAGGGCTTCAGGCGCGCTGACTGGTCTCCAGCAGTAACCCGCGCAGCCATACCTGCGCGGGGTTTCGATGCGAGCGCCCGTGCCAGGCCATGCTTTTGGTGAATCCCTGCACAGATACTGGCGTATCACAAACAAACATTCCCGCCCGGTTTTCCGCCATCCGCTCCGGCACCACGGCAATCATATCGCTGATCGCGAGCACGTCTGGCAGCACCAGGAAACTGCTCACCGATAGCCCGATGTGGCGGACCCGCCCACTCTTCGCCAGCGCGTCGTCAGTGACGCCGTGAAAGCTTTCCCCTTCATAGGAGACCAGCACATGCTCCAGCGCGCAGAATCGGTCCAACGACAGTGCTTTTCCCGCGTCAGGATGACTGGCGCGCATCATACAAACGTACCGTTCATCATAAAGCGCGCGGCTGTGGAGTTCGTCCGGCGTGGTGTGGGGGGTCAGGAGGGCGAGGTCGATTTTTCCCTGCTCGAGCTGAGCGACGAGACGATCGGGTTCAACCGGCACCACGCGCACGCGGATGTGGGGAGCCTGCACCTTAAGGACGGCAATAAACGGCACCACCACCGCGCGCAGGGCGTAGTCCGTCGCGGCAAGGGTGAAGGTCAGGTTGGCAGTGAGCGGGTCAAACGAGACGGGCTGCAGCAGCACGTCGATATCCGCCAGGATGCGCTTCACCGGTGCAGCAAGTTCTTCCGCGCGCGAGGTCGGCACTATCCCGTGCGGCGCGCGGATAAACAGCGGGTCGTCGAAGTAGTCCCGCAGGCGGTTGAGCATGCCGCTCACGGCAGGCTGGGTCAGGGCAAGACGCGCCGCCGCGCGGGTAACGCTGCGCTCGTCCAGCAGGGCGTCCAGCGTTTTCAGCAGGTTAAGATCCAGCGTGCGCAGATCCGCTTTCATGACGTTTTTCCACCTCTTTTCCGTTCACTATTATGGCGCTGCCTGCTGTCGACGCGCTGCGTTTCCCGCTATGATGAGCGGCTAGTCTAAGGAGAACGCATGGTCTGGATAATGCTGGCAACGCTTGCCGTGGTGTTTGTGGTTGGGTTTCGTGTACTGACCTCGGACTCCCGCCGCGCCATCAAACGTTTAAGCGAGCGTCTAGGGATCACCCCGATGCCGGTCGAGTCGATGATCGACCAGTTTGGAAAATCCTCCGGGAATGAGTTTATCCGCTACCTTGAGCGCCCCGACGAGGCGCATCTGCAAAACGCCGCCCAGGTACTGCTTATCTGGCAGGTCTGCATTGTCGATGGCAGTGAAGAGAACCTGCACACCTGGCACCGCATGCTGCGCAAAGCCCGTCTGGCTTCGCCCATCACAGATGCGCAAATCCGCCTCGCGCTCGGTTTTATGCGCGAGATAGAGCCAGATCCACAGGAGCTAAACGCCTTTCAACTGCGCTATAACCAATTCTTCCTGCCGGAAGAGGGCGTGTTTTATCTGCACTGATATCACGAATCGTGATGAAGAGTATAAAGCATCATCATTAGATTTATACCTCTCCCGGGCGCACCATCACCTCATCAACTAACCGATGAGGTGAACCATGAAACAATCCACCATTATCTGGCCGAACGACTACCTGCCAGGCACCACCGATAACTTTGCATCCAACGAAATCATCGTCGCCGGACTGAGCGCAAGAGAGATTTGGACGCAGCTTAACGACACTACGCTGTGGCCGGGCTACTACAGTAACGCCGAGGATATCCGTTTTCACGACGGCAGCGGCCCTGAACTGAGCGCTAACGCCCGCTTCCGCTTCACCACCTTTGGCTTTCCGGTTGAGGCCCAGGTGACGGAGTATGTTCCTCCGGTAGACGGCGAGGCCGCACGCATTGCGTGGCACGGCTGGGTGGAAGGGGATGCAAATTCGCGTCTCGACGTGATCCACGCCTGGCTGTTTGAAGACTTACCGGGCAACCGCGTGCGCATTCTGACTCAGGAGTCGCAGAAAGGCGTGCCGGCGCAGGAATTATCACGCACCGTGCCGAACCCGATGATTAACGGGCATCAGGAGTGGATCGTGGGATTAGCGAATGCCGCCCTTAAGGCTCGCGGGTAATTTTGCCCGGTGGCGCTTCGCTTACCGGGCCTACAAGCCCCGTAGGCCGGTGCAAGCGCAGCGCCGCCCGGCATTAAAAAGCTGAAAAAGTTGTCAAATCGTTAAATCCGTCACACTTTTGATGATAAACTGCGCGACTTTTCCGCACGTTTTACTCTTCAGGTGACGCCATGACAGAACATATCCAGCCCACGACCAGACCGCAGACCACCGAGGTTTCACGCCCCAACTGGTCGGCGGTTTTCGCCGTGGCGTTCTGCGTCGCCTGCCTGATTACCGTTGAGTTTCTGCCGGTGAGCCTCCTGACGCCGATGGCGCAGGATCTGGGCATTTCCGAAGGTGTGGCGGGGCAGTCGGTCACCGTGACCGCGTTTGTGGCGATGTTCGCCAGCCTGTTTATCACCCAGGTCATTGGCACTATCGACCGCCGCAAAGTGGTCATTCTGTTCAGCGTGCTGCTGACGGCATCCTGCCTGCTGGTCTCCTTCGCGGAAAGCTTCACCCTGCTGCTGCTCGGTCGCGCCTGTCTGGGGCTGGGGCTCGGCGGCTTCTGGGCGATGTCGGCCTCGCTCACCATGCGCCTGGTGCCCGCGCGCACGGTACCAAAAGCGCTGTCCGTTATCTTCGGCGCGGTCTCTATCGCGCTGGTGATTGCCGCGCCGCTCGGTAGCTTCCTCGGTGGGATTATCGGCTGGCGTAACGTCTTTAACGCGGCGGCGGTAATGGGTTTGCTGTGCATTATCTGGGTGTGGAAGGCGCTGCCGTCCCTGCCGGGTGAAGCGGCGCATCATAAGCAGAACATGTTCGCGCTGCTGAATCGCCCCGGCGTGCTGGCGGGGATGACCGCCATCTTTATGTCGTTTGCCGGGCAGTTTGCCTTCTTCACCTACATCCGCCCGGTGTTTATGACCATGGCGGGCTTTGACGTGGACGGCCTGACGCTGGTGCTGCTGAGCTTCGGTATCGCCAGCTTTGTCGGTACCTCGCTGTCGTCGCAGTTCCTGAAACGCTCCCTGAAGGTGGCGCTGGCGGGTGCGCCGCTGGTGCTGGCTGCGAGCGCCACGGTGCTGGTGCTGTGGGGTAGCGATAAGTGGGTCGCGTCTGCCATTGCGATTATCTGGGGCTTTGCCTTTGCGCTGGTGCCGGTGGGCTGGTCGACGTGGATCACCCGCTCGCTTGCCGATCAGGCGGAAAAAGCCGGGTCGATTCAGGTGGCGGTGATCCAGCTGGCGAACACCTGCGGCGCGGCCATTGGCGGCGTGGCGCTCGACCATCTGGGGCTGACGTCACCGCTGGTGATTTCCGGCACGCTGATGCTGCTGACGGCGCTGCTGGTGGCAGGGAAGGTGAAGGCGAAGTAGTTAATTTCCCCCCCTCACCCTAACCCTCTCCCCACAGGGGAGAGGGGACTGCTCGGTGCTGTCTTTTCCCCCTCGCCCCATAGGGGAGAGGGTCGGGGTGAGGGGTGATCAGGCTACGCCGATGCCTTAACCCTTCTGCGTGAATCCATCGAAATCAACACCACCGACGACACAATCAATAGCGTTCCCAGCCAGTCCGGCAGGGTGAAGGCCACCCCCAGCAGGATCACCGACAGTAACGCGCTGCTCAACGGCTCGGCGCAGCTCAGAATGCTCGCCTTCGGCCCGCCGATCATCTGTGCGCCTTTCAGGTACAGGCTGAACGTCAGCGCGGTGCCAATCACCACCAGATAGAAAAATGCCAGCAGCAGGCTGCCGTCAATCACGAACGTGGTCCCGCGTCCGGCGTAGAACGGCGTCAGCATTAACCCGGCAATCAACATGCTCCAGCCGACAATCGGCAATGTGCCGTAGCGGGCAATCAGCGTTGACGGATAGGTGGTGTAAAACGCGGCGGCAAACGCCGAGGCGATGCCGAAGAACAGCGCGGCAGGCGAGATGGAGAGCGAGGTTGGGTCGCCGTGGGTCACCAGCAGGAAAGTGCCAACAAGCGACGTCATGATGGCCGACAGCACAAACACGCCGGGACGCTTTTTCCGCGCCAGGGCAAACCAAGCCACAATGATGGTCGGTGACAGAAACTGCAGCACGGTAGCGGTCGCAGCGTTGGATTTTTCAATCGTCAGCAGGAAGGTGAGCTGCACGGTGAGCGCGCCGACGAGTGAAAAAATCAGCAGGCTGAGGGCGTCTTTGCGATGTTTGATGACCGAGAAAATCTTGTCGCCGTGAACGAAAGATAGCGTCAGCAGGATCACGCCGGTAAACAGCAGGCGAACCATGGTCAGGTAAGGCGAAGAAATGTGGCTTTTCTCCATGATGTACTGCGCGCAAACGCCGGAACTGCCCCATAAAACGGCGGCGATCAGGACGTTCAGCATCCCTTTACGTGTGGAACCCATGTTCTCCCCTGCTATGTTGATTTTTTTCTAGCATAACATGGGATCTTGCCGGGTGGCGCTGCGCTTACCCGGCCTACAAGGTTTTGTAGGCCCGTGCAAGCGCAGCGCCGCCGGGCGAAACAAACGGCGCCGTATTAGAACCACGCCTCCCACATCGCGCCGACGTTGAAGTCGTCGAGGGTTTCGTCTTTGGTGTTGTTCACGCGCGCGGTGCGTTCGTTATCCACCTTGCCGCCGGTCACGTAGAAGCGCAGCATCGGACGGAACTCTGGCCCCATGGCGATAGACATGTTCTGCGACAGGGTCAGCTTCCAGCCCTTGTTGTCGCCGCCGTTATCGTAATCAACGTGCTGCCAGCCCGCCTCCAGCCAGGTGGAGTGAACGTCGTTCCACCAGTGCATCGGGCGCACGATGGCGTTGTAGTTCTTACGGTTGTCGGTGCTGTCACGGCTGTTATCGTAGTCGTGGAAGGCGAGGATGTACTCCACCTGCGTCGCCTGGGTGAATTTGTACAGCCCTTCGAAGCTGGCGTAAACCGTGGTCAGATCCTCGGTTTTGTTGAACACGCTGTTGTCCGCGTTATCGGAGTAGCGGGCAATCACCTTGTTCACGCCGCTGTCGTTGGTGTGGCTCAGCACCACGCCGCCCTGCCAGGCGTTCAGGCGTTCGTCGCTTTCAACCGCTTTCGAATCAAAGCCGTAGTTGGCGTACAGCTCCATGTCGATCGGTCCGAGCTTCATGCCGTGGATTTTGGAGGTCGCGGCGTAGTTGCCCTTGTCGCCCGTGCCGGAACCGCCGGTACAGGTGATGCGCGACGGGTTCGCTTCATCTTCCATCACTTCCGGGCTACAGGATTCCACCGCCGCCACGGCGGCCACGTCAAACTGCACGCCGCCGATGTCAAAGTTCTTCACCCCGGCACCCTGGCCGTCGTGGTTCATCCAGAAGTAGTCGTTGATGCCCTGCTGCGGACGCTGGTGGAAGTCACGACCGGCCCAGAAATAGGCGTTCGGGTTGGAGGCCATAATGTTGGTCACCCCCGCGTAGGCTTTTTTCAGGTTAACTTCGTCGCCCCAGTGGTCGATCATCACGTTGATGTCCCAGATGGCGCCGTTTTCACCCTTGAAGGCCTTGGAGAGCTGGAATTCCCCTCCGTTGCCTTCGTTACCCAGACGACCAATGGCGGACGCGCCGTTATACGAGCCGTCCACCGCCACGTATTTCTGATCGGCAGCCTGGAAGTGCGCGCCGTAGCGGGCGTAGCCGGTAAATTTAATGCCGAACGGGATCGCCATATCCGGGGATTGCGCCGCGCTTTGCGGCTCGGTCACCACGTCCGCTTTTTTCGCGACCGCCGCATCCATTTTGGCCTGACGCTCGGCCAGGGCTTTATCCACCGCTTTCGCCACAATGGCGTCGATTTGCTCCTGGGTGAATTCCTGTGCGAGCACGGAAATTGGACAAAGCGCGGCGATAACCGCCATGGTTAATGGAAGTTTTTTAATCGTATTCATGGTTATCTCAATATAGTTTAATTTTATTCAGACAATAACCATCCCGCTCCGATCTGACAGAGTATGTCGCTATCATCAGAACAAGTGGATCTCTATTTAGGGTACAGAGGTATTACAGTAATTATTTCGTCATAGACTATCTCTGATATAAATGAATAATTTCTTCGGATAATTCACGCGCTAATAAGGAGTTCATTAAGTGATCCTGCGCGTGCACCATAATTAACGTCATCGGCTGGCGGCCTTCGCCCGCATCCTGCTCAATCAGCTTGGTCTGCATTTTGTGCGCCTGGCGCGCGTAGCCGTCGGCTTCGCGCAGCAGGCTTTTGGCTTCGTCAAGGTTGCCCTGGCGCGCCGCGTGCAGCGCTTCAAAGCACAGGCTGCGGGACTGACCGGCGTTGACGATAATTTCCATTACGGCTTCTTCTAGTGCGATCATCATCATTACTCTTTATCAAAGCTGTTATTTAAGGCGGTAGCGGCAAACCACTCTCCGCTTTTCTTAATGGTACGTTGTTGCGTATTTAAATCGAGCTGAATAAATCCGTAGCGATTTTTATACGCGTTGCACCACGACCAGTTATCAATAAACGTCCACATATGGTAGCCAAGACAATTGCACCCTTCGCTAATGCCCTTATGCAGCCAGGCTAAATGCTCAGAAATAAACTCGATGCGGTATTGATCGTTAATCTGACCGTTTTCAATAAAGCGCTGCTCATTTTCGACGCCCATGCCGTTTTCAGAAATAAAGCAGCGAGGGTTGCCGTAATTGTCGCGCAGGTTGACCAGAATATCGTAAATACCTGGCTCGTAGATTTCCCAGCCGCGGTACGGGTTCATCTTGCGGCCCGGCATCTCGTAGTTATCAAAGAACCACTCCGGCATAAACGGCGCCTGCGGGTTCACCGCGCTGTCGCGACACTTTACGCGACGCGGCTGATAGTAGTTCACGCCGAGCAGGTCGATTTTCCCTTCCGCAATCAGGAAGCCGTCTTCCGGTTTACAGGCGGGCAGCTGATCGTAGGATTTCAGCAGCGCTACGAGGTCTGCCGGATATTCCCCTCGCAGGACCGGGTCAAGGAAGCTGCGGTTAAACATCAGATCCGCAACGTTTGCCGCCTTCACGTCTGCCGGGTTCTGCGAGCGCGGGTACGACGGCGTCAGGTTCAGCACGATGCCGATCTCCCCCGCGTAATGCCCGGCGCGGTAGGCCTTAACCGCTTTCGCATGGGCCAGCACGGTGTGATACGCCACGGTGGCCGCCCGACGAAAATCCACCACGTTCGGATAGTGGAAGTCGTACAGATAACCGCCCTCCACCGGCACGATCGGCTCGTTGAAGGTAAACCAGTGCAGCACGCGATCGCCGAACAGCTCGAAGCAAATCTGCGCATAGCGGGCGTAAGCGTCCACCACGTCGCGGTTTTCCCAGCCGCCGATTTCCTGCATCGCCATCGGCATGTCGAAATGGAACAGGGTGATAAACGGCGTGATGCCCTGTTCATTCAGCTCATCAATGACCTGATTGTAAAAATCGACCGCTTCCGGGTTCACTTCACCGATACCGTCGGGGATCAGGCGCGCCCAGCTAATCGAGGTGCGAAAGCTGTTGTGGTTCAGCTGCTTTAACAGCTGAATATCCGTTTTCCAGTGCTGATAAAACGTAGAGGTCTGCTGCGGCCCCACGCCGTTATGAAAACGGTTCGGCTCGCGGGCAAACCAGTAATCCCACGTGGTTTCACCCTCTCTTGCCCCTTCCGTCTGGAGAGCGGAGCTTGCGCTGCCCCACCAGAAGCTATCGGGAAATGCGTATTTCATGACTCTTCCTCTTTGACTTAATTGCTGGCGGTTTCGGCGGCACCGACGGTTGCCTGGGCTTTCTGCTCTTCGTTTTTGATGAGCGTACGCTCATAGGCGCGCAGGAACGGCAGGTACATCAGTGCGGACATCACCATGCAGACCAGGCACATCACCACCGGGCTCAGCGCCCAGTTCGCCGCCCATGAGGCACCAATCGGTGCAGGGGTGGTCCACGGGGTCAACGACACCACCTGTGCCAGCCAGCCGAGTTTGGTTGCACCGTACGCCAGGCAGGCGTTAACCAGCGGAACAAACACGAACGGGATAAACAGCATCGGGTTCATGATGATCGGCGCGCCGAACAGAATCGGTTCGTTGATGTTAAAGAAGCTTGGCACCACGCCCATTTTGCCGATGGTGCGCAGGTGGGTCACGCGGCTGCGCAGCAGCAGGAACGCCAGCGGCAGGGTGGAGCCTACGCCCCCAATCAGCAGGTAGTGATCCCAGAAGCCCTGCAGGTAAACGTGCGGCAGCGCCGCGCCTGCGGCGAGCGCCGCCTGGTTTGCGGAGAGGTTCGCCATCCAGAACGGGTTCATGATGCCGGTGACAATCAGCGAGCCGTGGATACCGGCAAACCAGAAGATCTGGCACAGCAGCACGGAGAGCAAAATGGCGGGCAGGGAGTCAGACGCGGATACCAGCGGCTCCAGCAGGTGCATGATCGCCTGCGGGATAATCATCCCCGTTTGCGCTTCGATGAACAGGTTCAGCGGGTGCAGCGTCCCGATCACCACCATCACCGGGATCAGGATCTCGAACGAGCGCGCCACGCCGGTTGGCACTTCCTTCGGCAGGCGAATGGTCACGTTGTTCTGCTTCAGCCACGCATAGACGCGGGTGGAGTAGATGGCGGTGATCAGCGCGGTAAAAATCCCCTGGCCGGAGAGATACTGGGTCGAGATTTTGCCATCGGCATACGGCGCGGCGACCAGCAGGAAGGCCATAAAGGCCAGCAGGCCGGACATCACCGGGTCGAGGTTGAACTGACGCCCCAGGCTTGCCCCAATCCCCACCGAAATGAAGAAGGTCATCACGCCCATGCTGAGGTTAAACGGCAGCATCAGCTGCTCGCGGTAGGTCTGGGAGAAATCCAGCCAGCCGCGGGCGAAGCTGTTGGTGGTATCCGCCGAGAACGGCGGGAAGATGAACACCAGCATAAACGAGCCGATGATCATAAACGGCAGCGCGGCGGTAAAGCCGTCGCGAATGGCAATCACATACTTTTGCTGACCCAGCTTTGCGGCCAGCGGGGTAATTGATTGCTCAATCACCGCGACCATGGATTGATATAACGAACTCATGTGAACACCTTTTAGTGTGCCGCTTCGATGAGCGACAGAGCATAGTCCAGTACTTTATCGCCACGCTGCATGCCGTAGTCCATCATGTCGATGGGCTGTACCGGAATGCCTTGCGTCGCCGCCTTGTCTGAGAGTGTCTTTAACATGTATTTCACTTGCGGTCCGAGAAGGACAACCTGGTATTGCGGAAACTGCGTATCAAATTCGGAAACACCGTACGCATCAATCTTCACCGGCAAACCACGTTCTTTCGCGACATCGACCATTTTGCTGACCAACAGGCTGGTGGACATCCCGGCAGAGCAGCACAGCATAATCTTGAACATCGACAACCATCCTCTAAATGTAAATAGTTATTGCGAGGATGATTGGACATTATACGGAAACCGGTTTCCATTCATAAAAGACAGAAGTGTGACAACCATCAAGATCCCTTACTTATGAGGCTAATTAACCGGATGTGCATCACATAATTTGGCTGTTTTGACATCATTTTGAGTGGAAACGGAAAATCGGTTTCCATGAAAAACGGAAACGGATATACTCCATTCTGGCTATAATCTGAGCCGAAGCGGTGATGGAATTTGCAGGCGTGAAGTCGGCCTGCCAGGGGAGAGAGATGTCTACAATCAACGATGTATCACGTCTGGCCGGGGTGTCTAAAGCCACGGTATCACGGGTGTTGAGCGGATCACGCGGTGTGAAGGAAGCCAGCCGTCAGGCCGTTCTGAAAGCGGTGGATGAGCTGAACTATCGGCCCAACGTGATTGCCCAGTCGCTGCTCAGCCAGTCGACGGGCTGTATTGGGGTGATTTGCGCGCAGGAGAACATTAACCAGACCACCGGTTATCTCTACGCGCTGGAAAAACAGCTCAGCCAGCATCAAAAACACCTGCTGCTGCGCTTCGCGCATAGCAAAGCGGAAGTGATGCACGCCCTTGAAGAACTCTCCTGCGGGCTCTGTGATGATATCCTGGTGATTGGCGCGCGTTTCCCGCTGGATGTCGACATGGACAACGTGATTCTGGTCGACTGTATGGAGTCTGATAATTCCAACAGCATCCAGTTCGATCACGCGTTTGCCGCCGAAACCGCCTGTAACTATCTCACCAGCCAGGGGCGTCGCCAGATTGCGCTGATCCACCCGCAGGGCAGCGGTTTTGCCGACCAGGTGCTGCTCGGCTACAAGCACGCGCTGGAGAAAAACTTCCTGCCCTTTAATCGCAACCTCGTCTTTATGGACGCCACCTCGTCGTCCGTTGCGCTGCAGGAGCTGTTGAACAACGCAACCACGCTGAATTTCAACGCGCTGCTGGTGGCCGACGAGCAGGAAGCTCAGCGGGTGATCCCGCAGCTGCATGCGTTTAATAAATCGGTGCCGGACGACATCATGGTCTTTAGTCTGGGTGGATCGCTGCATCTGCCGGGTATTCCGGTGATCCCGGCGATTGAATATTCCATGGACGCCATGGCGGCGCGCATTGTGAGCTGGCTGACGGAGAAAACGCAGATGCTGGGGTCGTACGTGCTGCGCGGGGATTTAATTATTCCGGACATGCGGAAGCGTTAAAAATATTTAGTAGGCCGGGTAAGGCGCAGCCGCCACCCGGCGAGAAACACATTTCCAGCCCTCAGTAATCCTCCATACAATCCACCTGACTGACCGCATCCCAGTAGGCGTCCAGATTGTCGCGCTTCACGGCGGTGATGGCGTTTTTGATCAGCAGCTGGTTGGCCTCCGATGACAAAATCATTGCCTGCCAGGCCTTATCGCTCTGCTTTTTTTGTGGCGTGCAGGTTTTCTTCACATCTTTCAGAACCTGCTGTTTTATCAGGGCATCTTTCGCCGGATCGTCCTTCTCCTGAGCGTGGACAAACGCGGCGAACAACAGGCAAACGAGCAGGCAAACCAGGTGCGCAGCTTTCATCGAAACCTCCAGTTAACGTCACATGCTTCCCATGAAATATATCGTTACATTCAGTGTAGCGATTCAAGCCAAAAGTATGAATTTACGCATTCTGCGTGCGAAATCCGATCGCCAGTGCAATGCCATAGCTCACTAACACCGCGAGACTCATTTTCAGCATCGTTTCTCCGCCGATACCCGCGAGAGGCGCTGCGATCCCGCCGAATAAAAACATCAGCATGCCCAGAATGGCTGACGCTGTACCGGACTCCTTCGCGTCGATTGCGCTCATTGCTTCTGAACCCGCAATGGTGCTGATCCCGCTGTTAAATGCGACGGTGAAAAAGAGTGCGATCAGTGCCGGAACGGAAAACTGCATCCACGCAAAGAGCAACGTCAGCCCCGCGCAGGACACCGCCAGAACCAGGCCTGTTCGCATCAATCTTTCCGCCAGATGTCGGCGTGCCAGACGGGAGAAAATCAGCGCTGAGACGATCAGGCCGATACCGTTCACACCGAACAGCAGGCTGAACTGCATTGCGCTCAGGCCATACTCGTTTTGCATGACAAAGGAGGATGCCCCTATATAGGCGAACAGCCCCGCCAGCATGAAGGCCTGGATCAGGCAGTAGCGCATAAAGCGACGATTTTTAAGTACCGTCCTGGCGGTTTGTGCCAGCGATCCCCCGCTCTGTTTCTCTGTGAGGGACTCGCGGATAAAAAGCTGGCTGGCGATCAGCAGCGCCAGACCCGCCCCGGCCATCACCCAGAACAGCATCCGCCAGTCGAAATGCGACGCGATAAAGCCCCCGAGCACCGGGGACACCACGGGCGCGATGCCGTTAACCGTCATCAGCAGGGCAAAAAACTGCGTTAACATCATGCCATGATAGTTATCACGTGCGATGGAGCGGGCAAGTACGGAGCCGCCCGCCCCGGCAATGCCCTGCACAAAGCGCCAGCCGATCAGGGCGTAAATATTCTGCGTGCTGGCACAAAGCACTGAAGCCAGTACAAACAGCAAAAGTGAGAACAGCAGCGGCGTTTTACGTCCGATGCGATCGCTTAGCGGGCCGAAAAAGAGTTGTCCCAGCCCCAGGCCAATCAGCGCCGAGGTGAGAGAAAGCTGCGTCAGCGTTGTGGAGGTGTTGAGTTGAGTGGCGATCTCCGGCAGCGCCGGAAGATAAAAATCGGAACACAGCGGCCCGATCGCCGTCAGCAGGCCAAGGATGGCCGCGAAAGAAAAAGAGAGTTTTGCCATAGGTATTTACTCTGATGGCCGGGCAACGTTGCGCCGCCCGGCAGTGATGTTACTGAATCCCGCCGCCCAGCGACTGCCACAGCGTGATGCGGTTTTCCAGGTCGGTTTGCTGCAGCGCAATCAGCGATTCCTGCGCCGACCACAGCGACCGCTGCGCGGTCAGTACCGTCAGATAATCCCCCGCACCCGCCCTGTAGCTGCGCGTTGCCACATCCAGCGTTTTTTGCTCCGCCGCGACGTATTCGCGCTGGGCGTCGAGCTGCTCGCTCAGCGTTTCACGCCGCGCCAGCGCGTCGGCCACGTCTTTAAACGCACTCTGGATGGCTTTCTCGTAGGTGGCGATCAGCCCCTTCTTCTCCGCTTCCGCGTAGCGCAGCTGTGCCAGGTTGTTCCCGCCGCTAAACAGCGGCAGGGTGATGGACGGTGCAAACGACCAGACCTTCATCCCGTGGCTGAACAGGGACGACAGCGAATCGCTGCCGACGCCCGCGCTGGCGGTCAGTGAAATGGTCGGGAAGAAGTTGGCGCGCGCCGCGCCAATGTTGGCGTTGGCGCTCAGCAGGTTATGTTCCGCCTCCTGAATATCCGGGCGACGCAGCAGCGCGCTGGAGCTGACGCCCGCGGGGATCAGCGTGATGGCGTTATCGCTCAGGCTCTCGAGCGTGCCGGGCAGCAGGTTCTCCGGCACCGTGTCGCCCGCCAGCAGATTAAGGGCATTTTTGTCCTGCATCACCAGCGTCTGATAGCTCGCCACGCTGGCGCGCGCCTGCTGGTAAACCGCCATCGCTTCACTGACGTCCGTAGCGGCCGCCACGCCCACGTCCTGCTGGCGTTTCACAATCTTCAGCGAGTTCGCCGCGCTCTCCATCGTGGATTTTGCCAGCGCCAGGTTGCTGTTATCCGCCGCCAGCGTCACCCAGGCCGTGGTCAGCTCGCTAACCATCGTCAGGCGCGTATTCTGTGCGGTGAACTCGCTGGCAAGCCAGGTTTCACGCGCGGCGCGGGAGAGGCTCTGGTTGCGGCCAAACAGATCCAGCTCGAAGCTGGAGACCGCGCCGTTGGCTTCGTCGCTGGTGGTCACGCCGCTCGCCAGCGTGCGGCTGCGGGTGTGGCTCAGTTCCGCGTCCACCGTCGGGAACAGGGACGAGCGCGTTTCGCCATACTGGGCACGGGCGGCGTCGATATCCGCAATTGCTTTTTGCACGTCGCGGTTGCTGTTGAGCGCCATCGTCACCACGCTTTTCAACCGCGCATCGTTCATCACCTGCTGCCACTGGCTCACCACGGCGGTGGCTTCGCCGTGCGCGCCGGGCAGGGTGGCCGGGACGGGGGCGTCCGGGCGTTGATACGTTGGATCTAATGACACACAGCCTGCGCTCAGCAGCGCTAACGCTAAAACAGATACACGAAACATTATGACCTCCGGTTTGCGTGCTTACCGGAGAACAGACGTTTCACCAGTACAAAGAATAAAGGAACGAAGAAGATCGCCAGCAGCGTTGCGGCCAGCGTCCCGCCGATAATGCCAGTACCAATCGCCACGCGGCTGTTGGCACCCGCCCCGGTTGCCACGGCCAGCGGCGTCACGCCTGCGATAAATGCCAGCGAGGTCATGATGATCGGTCGCAGACGCGTCTGAGCGGCACGCAGCGCGGCGCGCGTCAGGGAGTAGCCTTCGGCCACTTTGGCTTCGGCAAACTCAACAATCAGGATGGCGTTCTTTGACGACAGGCCGATAGTGGTGAGCAGCGCCACCTGGAAGTAGACGTCGTTGTTCAGGCCGCGCAGGGAGGCGGCGACGGCCGCGCCCAGCACGCCAAGCGGGATCACCAGGATGACCGAAATCGGCACCGACCAGCTCTCATACAGCGCCGCCAGGCACAGGAACACCACGAGAATGGAAAGGGCATAAAGGCTCATTGCCTGACCGCTCGCCAGTTTTTCCTGCAGCGACAAACCGCTCCACGCCCAGGTGCTGCCGGATGGCAGGTTGTTTGCCAACTGCTCCATTTTGCTCATCGCCGTGCCGGAGCTGGCGCCGCTGGCGTTTTCGCCCTGAATCTCATACGCCGCCGAGCCGTTGTAGCGCACCAGGCTTTCCGGGCCATACTCCCAGCGGGTGGTAGCGAAGGCGGAGAACGGGGTCATGGTGCTGTCGCTGCCGCGCACATACCATTTGTTAAGATCCGACGGCACCGCGCGATAGTCGCTGTCGCCCTGGATGTAGACCTTTTTCACGCGGCCGCGATCGATAAAGTCGTTCACGTAGGTGCCGCCCCAGGCGCTGGAGAGGGTGTCGGTGACGTCGCTCAGGGACAGCCCCAGCGACACGGCCTTGTTGTTATCGATATCGACCTGCAGCTGCGGCATCTGCGGCAGATCGTTGGCGCGGACGGCGTGCAGCGAACTATCCTGGTTGGCTTGACCAATCAGCTGGTTACGCAGCTTCAGCAGCGCGTCGCGGTCGGTGCCGCCGCTGGCCATCAGCTCAAAGGTAAAGCCGTTGCTCTGGCCCAGGCCGTCTACCGCAGGCGGCGTCATGGCAAAGATGGTCGCATCGCGGATGGTGCTCAGCTCCTGCGTGGCGCGCAGGGCAATGGCCTGAGCGGTATTCTCATCGCCTTTACGCTCTGACCAGTTTTTCAGGGAGACAAACGCCATCCCGGCGTTCTGGCCGCTGCCGCTGAAGCTAAAGCCTTCAATGGTAAAGATCACGTTGGTATTGGCTTTCTCTTTGGTGAGGAACCACTCGCGCACCTGGCGGCTGACTTCGGCGGTACGTACCGTCGTCGCGCCGGCTGGCAGGGTGTACTGCACCATGATTTCGCCCTGGTCTTCCGTCGGCAGGAAGCTGCCCGGCAGCTTAAGCATGGCGAACCCCATCGCGCCGCAGAGCAGGGCGTAGATCACCAGCATGCCGCCGGAACGGCGCAGGGCACGCAGAACCTTATTCTGATAGCCGCGCTCGGTCCTGCTGTAGAAGCGGTTGAACGCGCCGAAGAAGCCCTTTTTGTGCGGCGCCGTGTGGCTCAGAATCGTGCCGCAGAGCGCGGGCGTCAGGGTCAACGCCACCACCACGGAGAGGAACATCGCCGAAATAATGGTGACCGAGAACTGACGGTAAATCACCCCGGTGGAGCCGCCGAAGAAGGCCATCGGCAGGAATACTGCAGAGAGCACCAGCGCAATCGCGATCAGCGCGCCGGAGATTTCGCCCATCGATTTCTCGGTGGCTTCCCGGGCGGGCAGCCCCTCGTCGCGCATAATACGCTCGACGTTTTCCACCACTACGATGGCGTCATCCACCAAAAGCCCAATCGCCAGCACCATCGCAAACAGCGTCAGGGTATTGATGGAGTAGCCGAAAAGCGCCAGCACGCCGAAGGTGCCCAGCAGAACGACAGGTACAGCCAGCGCCGGGATCAGCGTCGCACGGATGTTTTGCAGGAACAGGTACATCACCACCACCACGAGGATAATGGCTTCGAACAGGGTCTGAATCACGTCTTCAACGGAGATCTTGATGAACTCGGTGCTGTCTTTCGGGTAGGCCACGTCGTAGCCTTCCGGCATCGACTTTTTGAACTCAGCAATCTTGTCTTTTACTGCCGTAGCGGTATTGAGCGCGTTCGCGCCCGGTGAGAGCATGACTGCCATACCCGCCGCCGGGTGGCCGTTGAGCTTCGCGGTGGCGGTATAATCTTCGCTGCCCATCTCCACGCGGGCGACGTCGCTGATGCGCACGACCGCGCCGTTGGACTGGCTCTTCACGATGATGTTTTTAAACTGATCCACCGTTTGCAGGCGCGACTGGGCGCGGACGGTGGCGGTCAGCTGCTGGGCGTTCGACGAGGGCAGCGCGCCGATTTTACCGGCGGAAACCTGCACGTTCTGGGCTTCGATCGCGCTTTGCACGTCCGACGGCATCAGCGAGTAGGACGCCAGCTTCGCCGGGTCGAGCCAGATGCGCATCGCGTATTCCGCCCCAAACACCTGCAGGCTCCCGACGCCTTCTACGCGCGCCAGCGGGTCCTGCATATTACTGACCAGCCAGTCGGCGATATCCGAGCTGCTGGCGGCGTCGGTTTTATCGTACACGCCCATGATCAGCAGGAAGTTGCTCTGGGATTTCTCGACGGTGATCCCGGACTGCTGCACCTCGGTCGGCAGGCGCGATTCCGCCTGCTGGACTTTGTTCTGCACCTGTACCTGCGCGGTGTCCGGGTCGGTTCCCTGCTCGAAGGTGACGTTGATGCTCACCGACCCGTCCGAGCTGCTGGTGGAGGTGAAGTAGAGCAGGTTATCCAGCCCGGTGAGCTGCTGCTCGATCACCTGCGTCACGCTGTTTTCCAGCGTCTGCGCGGAGGCACCGGTGTAGGTGGCCGAAATTTTGATCGACGGCGGGGCGACGTCCGGGTACTGCGCGACCGGCAGCGTACGGATCGCCAGCATCCCGGCGAGCATGATAAGAATGGCGATAACCCAGGCAAAAACCGGGCGACGCACGAAGAAACGGGAAAACATCAGGCGTTTCCTCCAGTGGCTTTCATCTCTTCGGCTTTCACTTCCTGCCCGGCGGTCACTTTGTCGGTGCCTTCCACAATCAGCTTATCGCCCGCCTTCAGGCCGTTCAGCACCAGCCATTTGTCGCCATAGGTGTCGCCCGTCTCCAGCTTACGCTGCTCGACTTTGTTGCTGGCATTCACCACCAGCGCGGTGGCGGTGCCTTTGGCATCGCGGGTGATGCCCTGCTGAGGTGCCAGGATCGCGTCGTTCATGATGCCTTCATCCACTCTGGCGCGGACAAACATCCCCGGCAGGAGCTGATGCTGCGGGTTCGGGAAGACGGCGCGCAGCGTGACCGAGCCGGTTGATTCATCCACCGCCACTTCGGTTAACGCCAGGCGGCCTTTCTCGCTGTAGGTGCTGCCGTCTTCGAGGATTAACGACACGCTTAGCGTATCGCTATTGGTGGCGAGGGTTTGCTTGCGTAAACGCAGCAGATCGGCGCTGGAACGGGTTAAGTCGACGTACATGCTGTCCAGCCCGCGAACGGTGGCGAGCGCGGTATCCTGCTGGGCGGTCACCAGCGCGCCGGGCGTGACGGAGGAGATGCCGATGCGTCCGGCAATCGGTGCGGTCACGGTGGTCCAGTTGAGGTTAATGCGCGCGCTCTCCTGTGCGGCCTTCTTTGACTCGACGCTGGCCTTGTCCTGCGCGCAGGTGGATTTCGCGTCTTCGGCGTCCTGGCGCGACACGCCGTCATCTTTCACCAGCTGCGCATAGCGCTGGGCTTTCTGGCAGTCGGCCTGCACCAGCGCCTGCGCCTGCTTCAGCGCGGCGGCGGCTTCATCGTAGGCGGCGCGGTAGCTGGATGGGTCAATTTGATACAGCGCCTGCCCGGCCCTGACCGTATCGCCTTCGGTGAACAGCCGCTTCTGGATAATGCCGCCCACCTGCGGGCGCACTTCGGCGCTCATGGCGGCAGTGGTGCGGCCGGTTAGCTCACTGACGACGGATACAGGCTGGCTCATGAGGGTGACAATCCCCACTTCCGGAAGAGGACGTTGGGGAGCAGATGTTTGCGCATTATCGCACCCTGTCAGGAGGAGTAATGCCGCGATGGAGGTTGATATGGTTTTCATAATCTTTTTCCAGGGTGAACGATGCCTGCCCTGTTAATCGCTTAACAGGGAGGAGGGTTATTTAAAGGCACAGCGATACCGCATCTCTGGCTGAGCCAGAAATGTAAAAAAGGGGAATTACTTATTCCCGCTAATTATTCATATGTGATTACTTCGCAGAGAAAAGCATATTTAAAATATCCTGATAAAGAGGTTCTAATTGTTCTGACGGTACTTTTAATGGCGCGAGTCGACGATAAATCGTTCCTTCGATCATCACGGCGGTAATCTCCACGCAGCAGCGAATATGCTCATCGCTCAGGTGGGGGAACTGCTTTTTCAGGTGCTCGCAGGCGTTGGCGAACATGCGCGATTCGGCTTCTATCAGCATCGTCGCCACCTGCGGATTTCGCGTGGCCTCAGCGGACATTTCCAGCATCAGCGCATCGTCGTCTTCATTGAGCGTTTGCCGCCAGGCGAGGGCCTGCGGCATCCCCTCCACCAGCGTTTTGCCCTGCATCTCCTCGATGCGCGAGTCGATGATGCGGCGGATCATCTCTTCGATAATCGCGTCTTTGTTACTGAAATAACGGTAAATTTGCCCGACACTGAGCTTCGCCTCGCTGGCAATTTGCGACATGCTGGCGGCGTGAAACCCGCTGGCGCGAAAGCAGCGGCGCGCGGCGGTGATGATCTCGTCCTGGCGCAGTTTTTGTCGTTCTTCCAGCTTTGTGCTCATTGTCGGCTACCGTGTAAAAGTGAGAATGATCGTTCTCATTATACGTTTTAGGTGCGTATTGGAAAGGCTTTTTTTATTTACATATTGAATGAATATTTCCTGGATTAAACAATGGAGGAAATAAGGAGTTTTTATGAAGGTTAAGCTGTGAGATATTCAGATTGCGCTGAAAATAAGGAGAACAATATGCAGTTGAGCATCACTGAAAAAGTTACGCCTGAAGAAAAAGAAGAGTTATTAACGGGGCTGAGAGCCTATAACGGGCAGTTTTTAGATCTGGCGAACTTCAGCGGCGATATTGGCGTTTACGTGCGGGACGAAAACGGCACCATGCTCGGCGGGCTGATTGGGGTGCGTAAAGGCGACTGGCTGAATATTGATTTTCTTTGGGTCAGCGATAGCGTGCGCGGTTCCGGCGTCGGCAGCGAGCTCATCAAAACGGCAGAAGATGCAGCCCGACGCAAAGGCTGCAAGCACGCGCTGGTCGATACCGCCAGCTTCCAGGCGCGCCCGTTCTATGAAAAACAGGGCTACCGGCTACAGATGTCTTTGCAGGATTACCCCTATGCGGGCATGCAGCGGCATTATCTGGCAAAGGCGCTTTAACCGCCGATCCCGGTGCCGATTACGGCAAGCGCATGACGGACAATGATTTCCGGCGAGAGGGGTTTTAGCCTCTCGTCATTGCGCATGCGTGAGAACGGCACCAGCACCAGGCTCAGTAAGGTGGTAAACAGCAGTTCCGGTGCCAGCGCCTGATTCAGCTTCCCTTCCTGCTGCCAGCCTTTGATGGTGGCAAGCGTCGCCTGATACTTCTCGTCACCAAAGCGCGCCTGAAGATGGGTGCGCAGTACCGGCATTTCGCCTATCACCTCCTGCATCCACAGCGGTGCAAACCAGTGATACTGTTCCGCCAGTTCGGCCAGCACCTTAACCATTTCCGTCAGGGCGTTCACCGGCGAACCCCGGTTATCGGCGAAAATCGCCCCGATCTTCTCGCGTAACGGCAGAAAACGCTCCTCAATCATCGCATCCAGCAGCTGCTCTCGGGAGTTGAAGTAGTAGTGCAGCATCGCGGGCGTGACGCCCGCCTCTTTAGCAATGGCGTTGAGTGAGGTGTTGGCGATCCCCTGACGGGAAAAGAGGTTCAGGGCGATATCCAACAGCTGTTCGCGGCTGGCGGTGACGCGTTTACCTCCGCGAGGGCGGCCGGGACGGCGCGGTTCAGAATTGTCTTTTAATGCTGGCATGACCACGGTGCCTCTTGATCTTATTCATCACTTCCACAAATATTAATTATGCGATTAATTAATTTCAAGCGATCTGTTATGGAATCCGACGTCATGAACCCACCCGCGCAAAAAGCGCCGTCGATTAAGCTGCTGTTCAGCGCGCTGCTGCTGGTGATGCTGCTTTCTGCGCTTGATCAAACCATCGTCTCTACGGCGCTGCCTACCATTGTCGGTGAGCTGGGCGGCCTGGATAAGCTCTCCTGGGTAGTGACGGCTTACATACTCAGTTCCACTATAGTTGTGCCGCTGTACGGTAAATTCGGCGATCTGTTTGGGCGCAAAATTGTCCTGCAAATCGCCATTGTGCTGTTCCTCGTGGGCTCCGCGCTGTGCGGGCTGGCGCAAAACATGACCCAGCTGGTGCTGATGCGCGCCCTGCAGGGGCTGGGTGGCGGAGGCCTGATGGTGATCAGCATGGCCGCCGTGGCGGACGTGATCCCGCCAGCCGATCGCGGGCGCTATCAGGGGCTGTTTGGCGGCGTGTTTGGCCTGGCGACCGTAATTGGGCCGCTGATAGGCGGGTTTATCGTCCAGCATGCTTCCTGGCGCTGGATTTTCTATATCAACCTGCCGCTGGGGTTGTTTGCGCTGCTGGTAATAGGCGCGGTATTTCACGGTAGCGCGCGGCGCAGTAAGCACGAGATTGACTATCTGGGGGCGATTTACCTCAGCATGGCGCTGCTGTGCATCATTCTGTTTACCACCGAAGGCGGCACCGTTCGCCCGTGGAGTGACCCGCAGCTGTGGTGCATTCTGGCTTTTGGCCTGACGGGGATCGCCGGGTTTATCTATGAGGAGCGGCTGGCGTGGGAGCCGATTATTCCGCTGTCGCTGTTCCGCGACCGCAGCTTCCTGCTCTGCAGCCTGATTGGCTTTATCATCGGTATGTCGCTGTTTGGCTCAGTGACCTTCCTGCCGCTGTATCTGCAGGTGGTGAAAGACGCCACGCCAACGCAGGCCGGTTTGCAGCTCATTCCGCTGATGGGCGGGCTGCTGCTGACCTCGATTATCAGCGGCCGGATTATCAGCCGCACCGGGAAATACCGCCTGTTCCCGATCCTCGGCACGCTGCTCGGCGTGGTGGGGATGTTTTTACTGACGCGCATTTCAATCACGTCACCAACCTGGCAGCTTTATCTGTTCACCAGCGTGCTGGGTATGGGGCTGGGGCTGGTGATGCAGGTGCTGGTGCTGGCGGTGCAAAACAACGTGTCGGCGGATCAATATGGCGTAGCCACTTCTGGCGTCACGCTGTTCCGCTCCATTGGTGGGGCCATCGGCGTCGCGCTGTTTGGCGCGGTATTCACGAATATTCTGCAATCGGGGCTGGCGGACAGTCTTCCGGAAGGCGCGGAACTGCCGCGCGAGCTGAACCCGACCGCCATCCATCATCTGCCTGACGCTCTGAGGCTGGACTACCTTGATGCGTTCGGCTCGGCCATTCATGCGGTATTCCTGCTAGCGGCAGGGATTATGGTGCTGGCGTTTGCGCTGTCGTGGTTTTTGCGGGAAGCGCCGCTGCGTCGGCAGGCGTGAGGTTAGCGGTTCGGTTATTTTTTGCGAGTCGCTTTCTGAAATTGAAGCGTCGAAGTTGTCATGCCTTCTCGTCGTGGCGCATGCTCTGGCCAGTTCAATAAACCAGCAGAGGTTACAATGGAGCGCACAGCAAAACTGATCAAAAAAGGGCGAAAGCAGGCTGTTGTTCTGCCTGCTGAGTTTGCGTTTGATACGGAGAGCGTTTACATCCGGCGGGATGACGAGGGGAATGTTGTTTTGACGGCAAGATCGGAGAAAGAGCGACACAGGGATAACTTTTTGCGTTTGCTCAAACAAACGCATGTGCCGGATTCGTTTCTGAGCAAAGAGGAGCGTAATCAGAGCTATTCGACACGAGATCCTCTGGAAGGGCTGTAGAACATGCTGCATATGCTGGATACAAACATCGTAAGCCATCTTGTGAGGCAACACCCCGAGGTTCTAAATCAATATTCGCGTATTGCGCCCGAAAAAATGTGTATTTCAAGCGTAACGGAGGCTGAATTACTTTACGGCGTAGCCAAAAAGCAAAACAACCAACTGCACAAAACCATAGTGGAATTTCTAAAAACCATCACCATTTGCGACTGGGACAGTGAAGCCGCAGCCGCCTACGGCGAGCTTCGTGCAGTGATGGAAAAGAAAGGGAAGGTGATGGGCGATCTCGACCAGCTGATTGCTGCGCATGCCATCAGCCGGGGTACGACGATTGTCACCAACGATCGCGCATTTGGGATGGTGCAAGACCTTAGAATAGAGGACTGGACTACCGCAGCCTGATGCCCATCGCCCGGTGGCGCTTTGCTTACCGGGCCTACAACACCTCCGCGCGTAGGTCGGGTAAGCGCAGCGCCACCCGGCAATAGGCCGCATATAACTTATCCTTCTTATTGATTCCTTTTCGTTTTTTAGCGCGCCGTCGCGTTGTCGATATAGTCTTCAAAACGTCTAACAAAAGGAACTGTCTCGTGAAACTTCGACTGGGTGCGCTTCTCCTGACTGGCCTGCTGCTCGCGGGCTGTGACCAAAGCAGCAATGATGCCAAACACATTAAGGTCGGCGTGATTAACGGTGCCGAGCAGGACGTGGCGGAGGTCGCTAAAAAGGTGGCAAAAGAGAAATACGGTCTGGACGTGGAGCTGGTGGGCTTTAGCGGATCGCTGCTGCCCAACGATGCCACTAACCAGGGGGAGCTGGATGCCAACGTCTTCCAGCATCGCCCGTTCCTTGCAGAAGACAACAAGGCACATGGCTATAAGCTGGTAGCCGTGGCGAACACCTTCGTCTTCCCGATGGCCGGCTACTCCCGCAAGATCAAATCGGTGAATGAACTGAAAGACGGCGCAACTATTGCCATTCCAAACGACCCAACCAACCTCGGTCGCGCGCTGCTGCTGCTGCAAAAAGAGAAACTGATTGTCCTGAAGCCGGACGTTGGCCTGCTGCCGACGGCGCTGGATATCACCGCAAATCCTAAAAATCTGAAGATTATGGAGCTGGAAGGCGCGCAGCTGCCGCGCGTGCTGGACGATCCGAAGGTGGATGTCGCCATTATTAGTACCACCTACCTCCAGCAAACCGGCCTGTCACCGGTTCATGATAGCGTCTTCATTGAAGATAAAAATTCGCCGTATGTGAACATTGTCGTGACGCGTGAAGACAAGAAAGATGCGGAAAACGTGAAGGAATTCATACAGTCGTATCAGTCGCCAGAGGTGGCAAAAGCGGCCGAAACGATCTTCAACGGCGGCGCGGTGCCAGGCTGGTAAAAAAACCGGGAAAAACGCGGTTGCTTTAACTGGCCCAATTCCATCGATCATCGCCCTTTAGCCCACATCGTAACACGTGGTCACGGGCTATTCTCCTTATCACACCAACCGGAGGATAGCCCATGAACATTACTCAGATTCGCAATGCCACTCAGCTGATTACCTACGCGGGAAAACGTTTTTTAGTTGACCCCATGCTTGCGCCGAAAGGTGCTTACCCGGGTTTCCCGGGTACGGCGCATTCAGATATTCGTAACCCGACCGTTGAACTACCTGTTGAGGTTACTACGCTGCTCAATGCCGATGCGGTGATTGTCACCCACACGCACGACGATCATTGGGATCAAACCGCCATTGCACTGATCGCCAAAGACAAACCTATTTATGTACAAAACGACAGCGACGCCGCGCTGCTGCGCAGCCAGGGATTTACCCACCTGACGGTGATGACCGAAGAGACCGTATTTGATGACGTAAGCATCGTGAAAACCCACGGCGGCCAGCATGGTACTGACCGCGCTTATGCGGTGCCGGAGCTGGCGGAGCGCCTGGGCGAGGCCTGCGGTGTGGTCTTTCGTCATCCTGACGAAAAGACGCTTTATATCGCTGGGGATACCATCTGGCGCGAAGAAGTGGCGACCGACATGCAAAAGCACCAGCCGGACGTCGTGGTACTGAACGCCGGTTACGCGCATGTGATTGGTTTTGGCCCTATTATCATGGGCGAGCAGGATGTGCTGAACGTGCATTTTCTGCTGCCACAGGCGCAGATTGTGGCGACCCATATGGAGGCCATTAACCACTGTCTGCTGACCCGTCGTGCACTGCGTGAATACGCCGAAGCCAACCAGTTTAGTGATGCGTTGAGCATTCCCCAGGATGGTGAAAGCATTATATTCTGAGCACCACAAAGGGAAGGAGAGAGTGATGTCACTATTACATGTTGCCATTGTCGCGGTGGATGGGTTTAGCCCATTCCACTACTCCGTTCCCTGCATTTTGTTTGGCGATACGGTATCGGGCGAAAAGCGCTTCAATGTCACGATTTGCGCTGAAAAACCAGGGTTTCTGACATCAAAAGACGGTTTTTCACTCAATGCTACGCAGGATTACTCCGCCATTGAGCAGGCTGACATTGTTGTCGTGCCCTACTGGCAGCACGTCCTGGAGCGTCCGCCCCAGACGTTGATCGACAGCCTGGTTCTTGCAAATCACAGGGGCGCAGAAATTGTCGGGCTGTGTCTGGGATCGTTTGTGCTGGGCTATGCGGGCATTCTCGACGGCAAGCGCGCTGCTACACATTGGGAGTTTGAACGTCAGTTTCAGTCGCTCTTCCCGAACGTCCAGTTGGATATCAATGCGCTCTACGTGGATGACGGCAATATCATCACCTCTGCCGGAACCGCGGCTGCGCTGGACTGCTGCCTGTATATCATTCGTCAGCGCTTTGGCAGCGTGGTCGCCAACCAGATAGCTCGTCGGATGATTGTTCCGCCCCACCGCGAGGGCGGACAGGCGCAGTTTATCGCCCAGCCGGTACCCAAAGATACCCGTGATGGACGCATTAACTGCCTGATCGACTATCTACAGCAGCACATCACCGAACCGCATAGTCTTGACTCGCTGGCGGACGTGGTCTCGATGAGCCGCCGCACCCTGACGCGTCATTTTGTTAAAGCCACGGGGATGAGCGTCGCCGACTGGCTTACCGCCGAGCGCCTGCGGCGCAGCCAGATCCTGCTTGAAGCCGGAAATATGCCGATTGAGCGCGTGGCTGAACTGGTGGGATTTAATTCCGCCGTCACCTGGCGACAGCAGTTTAAAGCGCGTTTTGGGGTGAGTCCTGTGGAGTGGCGGAAGACGTTTCGGACTCGTTTGTAGGCCGTGTAAGCGCAGCGCCACCCGGCATTTACCCCAGCCTCTCCACCTTCGTTTCCCCTTCCACCATCGACAGCTGATATAGCGAGAAAGATCGCTGCTTCTCAATCAACTTCGCCAGCTCCGGCGAGTGGCTGGTGAGCCAGATTTGCGAGTAGCGGCTGGCCTCGGCGATTAAGCTCGCCAGCGCGGGCAGCATCTGCGGGTGCAGGCTGTTTTCCGGTTCGTTCAACGCGATAAACGCCGGTGGGCGCGGGCTGAGCAAGGCCACCGCCAGGCACAGAAAACGCAGGGTGCCGTCGGAGAACTCCGCCGGTTCCAGCGGCCTGCTCAGGCCCTCGCGCTGCATCATCATGCGAAAACGTCCGCCGGTGTTGTCGCTGTAAAACACGCAGCCGGGGAATGCCTGGTCGAGAATGCGCATCAGCAGCATTTCATCGCCAATTTCCACGATGGTCTGAAACGCCGCCGCCAGGTTTGCGCCGTCGCTGGCCAGTACCGGGGAGCGGAAACCCACCTGAGGCGCGCGCATCGCTGAGCCGATTGATACAGAAAACTCGTGATAAAAGCGCCAGTTACGCAGCGACTCGCGCATCTGCGACACTTCCGGGTAAAGATGCGGCTCGCCGAGCTGTCCGAACACCGATTCGTTCTCATACAGCGTGCCGCTGTGGGTGACTTTCTCGTGATGCACGTTATTCAGAAATACGGCCTGATTTTTACGCTTCATCAGCTGTGACGACGGGCGGCGGTATTGACCGCTCAGCCAGATGGACTCTTCTTTGATCACCGGATCGAGCTGAAACTGTGAGGGATAAGGAAGTTTTTCGACAAAGCCTACCTGCAGTTCGTATTCGTAGGTCTCTGTTTCCACCGCCAGATTCATCCGCCGCAGCTGGTCGCTGCGGGTTTTGCCTGCCCAGAACACCTTCAGAATGCCGCCCTCGTTCGCCAGCGCATGGGAAAATTGCCCCTGGGCGGCGCTGTGCATCAGGTATATCGCTTTGTAGATATTGGATTTACCGGTACCGTTCGGCCCGAAGACGATGTTGAGCTGCTCCAGCTCCAGCGACATATCGCGGATGGAGCGGTAGTTTTGAATGTGCAGGGTGTTGATCACAGGCAGGCCCCTTTCTGCAGAATAAACCTGTATATAATCACAGTCTTTTAGATAAAATGCAAAAAAGAGACGACAGTGAGGATGTCGTCTAAACGGGGTACTGCTTTGGGCCTCTATGGGTCAAATGGGCCTTCGCATTTTTATCATCAGGTTACTGCCAGACGCAGACCCAAATCATCAGGATAGGGATCAAAGTAGTTTTGCGTCATCAGATACCGGTCAGGGTATTCGGCCATGTAGTGTTTCAGCAGCGTCAGCGGCGCGAGGATGGGCAGCAGCCCGTCGCGATAGTGCAGGATCACATCGCGCAGTTCGACGCGCTGGCGGCTGTTCAGCTGGTTGCGGAAATAGCCCTGAATATGCATCAGCACGTTGGTGTGGTTTTTCCGCGAGGCGGGCTTTTTCAGGATCGTCATCAGCTTTTCGCGGTACGCCACGAAGAAGGCGTCCAGATCTTCCCATTCATGCAGCGACGCGACGAACGGGCCAATCTCGCGGTAGCCCGCCTGATGGTGCGCCAGCAGCTGCAGTTTATAGCGGCTGTGGAAATCCAGTAGCCCACGGCGCGTCAGGCCTTTGGCCCGGAGCGTATTCAGCTCGTGCAGGGCAAATACCCGCTCGATAAAGTTTTCCCGCAGCACCGGGTCGTGCAGCCGACCGTCTTCCTCCACGGGCAGCCACGGGTAGGTTTCAAGCAGGGCGGCGGTGAACAGCCCGACACCCTCCTTGCGGCCCCGGTTGCCGTTTTCATCATACAGCCGCACGCGTTCCATGCCGCAGCTTGGTGATTTCGCACAGACGATAAATCCCGACAGATCGCCGATTTTTGGCAGGTAGTCCGCCGTAAAGTCGGCCATTTTCTGGGTAATGTCATCATGGGGTGGTTTGCTGAAACGGAGCTGCGTTTCGCTACTGTCCGTCAGCGTCAGGCGTATGGCCGGGCGAGGCGTTGGCAGGCCAATCGCCATTTCCGGGCAGACGGGTCTGAAACTCACCCACTGGGCCAGTTCATCCATGACAAAGCCCATACGCTTGTGTCCGCCGTCGAAGCGAACGGCAGACCCGGTCAAACATCCGCTAATACCGAGTACAGGTTTTGTTGTCATGGTGTGGTCCTCCCGTTCTTACTCTTTAAAACTTACACAGCATGACTAATTTGTCCAAGTATTAGCGGAGTTATTTTTTATTTCCCTTTAAAATCAACGTATCTTAACTGCCTTTGTAAGTTGAATAACCGTACTGGCTCAGCAGGAGAGGGATGTGCAGCTTTTCGTTGGTGCGGGTTACGGTGAACAGCACCGGGATCTCCGGGAAGAAGGTGTCCAGCTTTTTGCCGTGGAAGTAATCCGCGGTTTTAAAGGTCACTTTATAGACGCCGGGCTGCATATCCTGATCCTGCGGATAAAGTGATTTGATGCGTCCGTCATGGTCGGTTTTGCCGCTGGCAACTGGGGTCCATGTGTTCTGCTGCTGTTTTTCCAGCGTGACGGTCACGTCCGATGGCGGCATCCCGGTTTGCTGGTCAAGAATGTGTACGCTCAGCGTACCGGCAGGTGCGGCGCTAAAGGCGGCAGGGGCAAAGGCCATCGAAGCAAGGATTAGCAGAGGGGCAGTTTTTTTCATTGTGTTTTCCTGTGGAGTTGTCAGTCACAGGAAAACGTTAGCATTTGTGGCGCGGGAAAATATTCAACTTTTCGTGAAGATTCCCGCAGGAGAAAATGATCAGAGGATAATCACTTCAAGCGATACCTGCTGCTGCCACTGCTCGATCTGTTTTTTGCGCGCGGCGGTGAGTTTACCGCGCGTGACCAGAAGCCAGTGGCGGTCCGGGAAAATCTCCGGGGCCAGCGTGGCGGGCGGCGTGGGCAAAATATCGATACGGTGACCTTGTCCAGTGCGGGTTAAGGCCTCGAGCCAGACTTCACACGGGTCATTCAGGTACCAGCCGCTGAGCAGAATGTTGTCGCCCGGCGCTTTTTTATCGCCTTCCAGGCAAAACGAGGTGTAGGCGATGATGATGCCGTCGAGGATCTCGCGCAGGGTCATGGCGGCGGCGACGTTTGCCGATACCTGACTGCGCAGCGGGCGCAGCACGTTCGCGACCAGTTCTGGTCTTGGGTACTCGCGTCCTGCGTCGTAAATCATCTGGCGCAGGGACTCGATTTTGCCGTCCTGCAGGCGCTGTAACATGGTCTGCTGCAGCGTGAGCCAGTTGTTGGTCAGGCGCGACGTAGGGCGCTCCAGCAGCGGTTTGACCTGGCCAATCGGGACGCCTTTTTTTACCCAGTCGAGGATTTTTAGCGCCTGCTGGACGTCCTCATCGCTGTACTGGCGGTGGCCGCCCTCCGTGCGCTGAGGCTTGAGTAAGCCGTAGCGCCGCTGCCAGGCCCGCAGCGTAGTGGCGGTGATCCCGCTGAGTCTGGCGAATTCGCCGATGGAGTAAGCCATGTCCGTGTCCAGAGTTGAGGAATACTCTCAATATACTACGAATTTTCGCGGGCGGGATGAAGCGCCGCCGCGGTGCACTACACTTAACTTCCAACCGTGCAAATGAAAGGAATTCTCATGAAGCTATGGCCTGTTGTGACCGGTGTTGCCATTGCCCTGACGCTGGTAGCCTGTAAATCCCCCACCCCGCCGAAGGGCGTGCAGCCCATTTCCGGTTTTGACGCCAGCCGCTATCTTGGCAAATGGTACGAAATCGCTCGCCTCGAAAACCGCTTTGAACGCGGCCTGGAGCAGGTGACCGCCACTTACGGCAAGCGCAGCGACGGCGGCATCAGCGTGCTTAACCGCGGCTACGACCCGGTGAAGAACAAGTGGAATGAGAGCGAGGGTAAAGCCTACTTTACCGGCGAGCCGACCACGGCCGCGCTGAAGGTGTCGTTCTTCGGCCCGTTCTACGGCGGATATAACGTGATCAAACTGGACGATAAGTACCAGTACGCGCTGGTCAGCGGCCCGAACCGCGACTACCTGTGGATCCTGTCGCGCACGCCAACCATCCCGGATGCGGTGAAGCAGGATTACCTAAACACCGCGCGCGGTCTGGGCTTCCGAACCGATCAGCTGGTGTGGGTGAAGCAATGAAGATCGTGCTTTCTTCGTAGGGTTTTACTGGCTCGCCTGGATAGACTTCCGTTAAAAGCCTAACGGAGGGAAGACGACATGAACTGGCAGCCTTTTCGTGGCGATGCACCGGAAAATATGACGATTTTCAGTGCATCCTTTCCCGACGTCAGCGATCGGTGGCCGATGAAAGACGATGCCGTCCGGGAGATCAATGCCATCGATCGAGGACTGAAAGCCGATCCGGCGCTCCGCCCTCCTTTTGTTGAATGGGAAGAGGGCGGCCAGGCGGTGCTTGTCCCGCAGAACCGCTATTCCGAACAAGCCTTTCGCAACCGTCCGGCGCTCACCGCGTGGCGAACCCGGCTGGTCCCTTCTGCGCTGGCGCTGTTTGTGGTGCAAAATCCGCTGGAAGAGCGTCTTCCCGAAGGGACGAAAATGGACAGCGACAGTCGCCAGTGGTTTATCCACGCCAATGACGCCATCGGCGTGCGCTCCCGCGCCCGCGTGCTGGCCGCGCTGGTGGAGAAGTACATTCACAACGAAAGTGAAAATAACTGGGTCAGCCTGGCGAGCGGGGCCGCCATCCCGGTGCTGGAGGCGCTACGCAATGCCAAACTTGATGGTCAGCAGGTCTATCTCACGCTGGTGGATAAAGATGCCGTCGCCCTGAGCTGGGCCGAAACCATGGCGGCGCAGGAAGGCATCGTGGTGGGCGAACAGCTAACCCTGCTCAGGCGCGACCTGCTCCATACGCTGGTGCGTAACGAGGACTTACTGCTGGAGCTGGGCGAGCATCAGGCCGAACTGGTCGACGCGCTGGGGATTTTCGAATACTTCAACGATACCGATGCGGCGGTTTTTCTCCAGCGCGCGCTGCGATTGGTCAAGCCCGGCGGCGCGGTGATTGTGTCGAACATGCTCATCAGCAGCCCGCAAATTGACTTTGTGCTGCGCGGGATCGGCTGGGAGGATATTTACCCGAGATCGTTACAGCAGCTGCAGGATATCCACCTCGCGGCGGGCGTGCCGGTGGAAAACGTCACCGTGGTCGTACCGAAGGATGGGGTATATGCGGTAATGGAGATTAAAGCGTAGCACGGTAGGTCCCCTCTCCCTTGAGGGAGAGGGTTAGGGTGAGGGGGAAACAAGGCGCACAGAGTTGCTTGAATGGATTTGGTTTTCCAATCATGATCCCCCCATGAAAATAGAAACCGCACTCCCCTTACACTTCGAACGCCTGGTCGCCATCTGGGAATCCTCCGTCCGCGCTACCCACCACTTTTTACAGGAAAGCGATATTGCGGCGCTGCGCCCGTTATTGCTCAACGCCTACCTGCCAAACCTCACCGTCGTGATGGCCCAGGATGATGCAGGCGTTATTCACGGCTTTTTAGGTGTGGATGAAAACCGCATTGAAATGCTTTTTGTTGACGATGCGAGCCGGGGGAAGGGCGTTGGTAAACTGCTGCTGCAATACGCCATCGCAGACTTTGGCGCGAATGAAGTCGATGTGAATGAGCAGAACCCGCAGGGCGTCGCGTTTTATCGCCATATGGGGTTTGAGCAGGTCGGACGTTCGGAAGTGGACGGACAGGGGAATCCGTTTCCGTTGTTGCATATGCGGTTGGGGGGCAGGTTTAATACCCTTGACCTGCTCCCCATTGCTTAACACACCATGATGTTACCAAAATGGCCTGACGGTTCTGAATCTGTGGTTGATAGTTTTTATGAGATAAAAATTCCTGCAGGATCGAAGGTCTATGTCGGAGAGGTGGGCTACCAGTCTGATATTTTCCCTGGAGGGACTGAGCAAGTCGTCATCCCTGCGCCCTGGAATATTCCAGGCGTAGAGACGGTTAATTTTTTGGGGGGGGAATGAAATCAGATATACATATGTTACTTAATAAAATCATTGAATTACTTGTCTCTTGTGATGAGAGTGTTTGGTCAAAAAGACTTATTAATTATCGTGAGGACCTGGATTCTGATTATGACCAGACCGTGTTAGCCATCAGGTCTATTTTCGGAGGGGCTGGTTCCTTTAATGACTTAATATTGCAAAATAACGGCAAAATGCTGCGAGCTGAAAACAATACTCTTAACGAGTTATCAGATGAGCTATACAGCTTAATAAAAGCAGCGATCTCAGAGCGTAATATCTGAAAAGTTTTCGCTGAAAATTACTGTGGCAGGGCTGAATATCAGCCCAGTCCTGCTGCCCACCGGCAGTTGAACGGAGTTAATCGTCGCGCTTAGCCTGTTTATCCCATTTTACTAAGCCGATGATATCTTTCTCTCCTTCGGCTTCTTTCAGCAGGCGCTGCTTTTTTTCAAACTCAATGTATTCGGAGCACGCCTTTTCATCCGCCGCTTTCTTGCTGATTTTGCCTGCTCCTTCTAAAACGTCCCGATCGTTAAATTGCAGGAACTGATCGAGCTTGGTTTGCCAGTCTCGTAAAAATACTTGCTTGCGGCGTTTGGCCTGATCTTCGGCAAAATCGAGCCACATATTCACGACGCGATTAAGCTCGCCCACCTCATCCTGAGACAGATAATTTTTTGCGGTGGTGACATCGCCTTTACGGACTTCTTCGCCTTTATAGCTGGTCAGCCCCATATGCGGTTGAGTGGCGTCCGCACGTTGGTGAATCAACTCAGCGGCGGTGAGGCCCGTGCAGGCAAAATGCAGTTTATTCTGGATGGTCTGGAAGAATTGCGTGGTTTCTTTGAGCGATGGCTGATAATCGGCGGCTAGCGCAAAAATCTCCCTCACGCGGAGATAAACCCGGCGTTCGCTGGCCCGTATATCGCGAATACGTTCCAGCATTTCATCGAAATAGTCAGGTACGGTGGACGATCCGACAGGCGGGTTTTTCAGCCGCTCGTCGTCCATAACGAAGCCTTTAACCAGGTATTCCTGTAGCGTTTGGGTGGCCCACTGGCGGAATTGTGTCCCTCGCGCTGAGCGGACGCGATAGCCGATGGCGAGAATCACGGGCAAGCTATAGTGAAGTGTGTTGCGATTGACCTTGCGCTGACCTTCTTGCTGAACTTGTAAGTAAGCCTTACAAGTTACTTTTTGTTCAAGCTCACCCTCTTCGTAAATGGCTTTGATATGCTGAGTAATGGCTTGAGGAGTGACCTGATAAAGAGCCGCAATGGCTGCTTGCGACAGCCAGAGCGTTTCATGTTCAAAGCGACATGTGATGCGAACTGTTCCATCATCACTGGCGAACATAACAAATTCACCTGCCGGAGATTGGATTACATCTTTATCTGCCATGTCGCCTCCCTTTTTCAAGTGATTAACCTTACCAGCGTGTAGTATGCCAGAAACAGCCGCTAAGCCAGGTGGTTTGTATTTGATTTTGCGAGGCGCTTTCCAGGATGCTGAATTTGAATCGCTGCGAGTGCATTCTCTATCTCAACGAGCTTTGCCTTCGTCCGCTTATAATCATCCTGCAACCGCTGCTCCTGCTCGTTATACGCCACCAGAACGATGCACCCTTTCATCACCTTTACCGTGACCTGCTGCCCTGTATCAAACCCTGCCGCGCGAAGCCACTTGCCGGACAAAATGATATTGGGCGTGGATTTGTCGAAAACATTCGGGCGATATCCCACAATTAACGAACGCTCGGTTCCGGATTGGTCGGTGTCTGGGGTAGAATGCGAACCAGCCATAATCAACTCCTTGATAGTTGGTGAGGTTAGACGCTCCGGTTGTGTTCCCGCACATCGGGGCGTTGCAAGTACAGGAGGTTTAGGTGGCCTCCTATATGTGCCAGAGTAGATGGATAGGTGGCCTCATGTCAATCATATCGCGCGAAAAAAAACCAAAAGGCGGCGGGCAGTCTCCGCAGTTTAAGATGCGAATTGATCCGGCATTGAAGGAGCAGTTAGATGCTGTGGCTGCTGAGGAAGGCGTGAGTCTCGCCAGCTGGTTTAAGGAGCTGGCGAGAGAGGCTTTGATCAAAAAAAATATTAAACCTAAGGGATAGAATTACCCTTTAATTTTGTTTTCAAAAAAACCAGCATGTTTGGGTCAATATACCTAAATGACTGTGGTGGAGTAAAATCTTTAAATAATATTTTCATTTCATCGAGAGTAATTGGTTGGATAACATTAACGTTCTTGATTTTTATACCAAAGGCTTTTTGGTTTTCGATATATTCGATCATTTCTTTTTTGGTTAAACATGATTTCATCAAAAGATTATCATCGAATGAATCTTTATCAATCCTTATTATTGAGTCTATTTGAAAGAAGCCAATGATTTTCTTTTCTGGTGAAGATGAGTAAATGAATATGTAGGAGTTAGGCATAAAGTACTTGCCTATTTTCTTTCTGATTTCAATTGTTTTGTTTTGTGCTATAATTTCATGAGAATATCTTGGTTTAATGCTCATTAGAATAGGTTTCGACATGGCTAAAAGCTTCGCTGTTTGGGTAGAAGATAAGATAGATAATAATGAAAAATTTTCAGTAAGTATAGATGAATTACATATCAATTTTTGGTGCACAAGGAACCCTTTAATTAATTGCATTGATCTTGGTATTAAATTTTCATGTAAAGGGTATGAATTTAATGATAGCTCTTTGAATATATTTATTCCTTTCTCCATTCCTAAGGATAGAATTAAAGATTTAAGTGTTAATATGGAAGCGGATAAAGATCTAGTGTCAGCTATTTTTAATGACCATATTTCTGTTACTCGCAATGTGAAAACAAAACACGTAGTTTACAACTTAGCTTCCAATCTTGACTCTCCTTTGGCATTAAATACCAGTTTAGATTTTAATGATCTTGATGGCAGATATGATGATCGGGTTAGCGTGGTCGTGAACCATGAGTTCACTAAAATATCGTTTAAACTTTCCAAGTGCATTATCGATCGTACCTCTCTTGCACAGATTGGCGACAATGATGGACTAAAATATTATATACGCTTTCGTTTGGATGGCTTAACTGAGGAAGAAATTAATGTACTCATTCATAAAACTGAAAATTCTGATAAATATCTTAAGCCACTTAAAGACGAATTAGTGGTAATAGATTTCCGAGTTAATGAGCTTCGTGTTCTTCCAAAAGATGTAAGAATTAGTCTGGCTAATGCCTGTGCTTGTCCATTGAAGTATCATCTTTTTGTCATTCGTGATGAAACAGATGAATATCAATTATCTCATTCAGGGCAAAGTTATAAAAAATGCAGAATATTAGAAGGAGAAACGTGGCAAAAATATTTCGAAGGAAATACTTTCAAGAAAGAACAATCTTCAATGATATATCATTGGGAAAAAGATTGTAATAAATCGAATGCAACTACAAATAATGGCACAGGAACTTGTTCTAATACTACGGGTAATGATAGAAAAAACAATGGTCATAAAGTAACCGACTTTATTGCTGTAGCTAAGTTTAAGCAAACTGAATCCCCATTTTTGACTATATGCATATACATCACATTGATAATTGCTATTAGCATTTTAAGTAATTTAATTTACGATTTTCTGAAGTGGCATTTCGAATGGTTTAAAAGTTGAGTAAAAATAATTTTTATCCTATAATAGTGCTATATTTATATTGATTTTAAGGAGGAGGGAATGCATGTACTTAAAAGTTATGATAAAAAAGCTTTTGAGGATTTAAAGATAGATGTCCCTTCTTCAATAGGGAAGATAAATCTATTGATACTGGATAATTATTCTGATTTTCAAAATAGCCACGTAAAAAAGCTCTTTGAAAATGCCGATAATTATTATCCAAATTTTAATAATTGGTATAATCATAAATTAGTAAAGGACGTTGTTAAAGATAGTTCGGTGTGCTGTGATTACTTCAACAATCATCTGTATTCGGATGAGGTGGGAGGTTTGTCAGATCTTAACTTTCCTACTGGGCGATTTGTTATTGCAGCTTCGGTGGATGAAAATTTGGCGGGTTTGTCTGTTTTAAAAAAACACCCCTCAGAATATAAAATATCTACTTTTTTTGTTGATGATAAGTATAGTGGGTTTGGATTAGGGACATTATTATTAAACTGCTCTCTTTCGGTACTACGGGATAAAGGTGTCAATATTACTGTCAGTGAAGGAGCTTTGGATAAAATGGTTCCATTTCTGACAAAAAATGGCTTTAAGGAATATAAATCAATTGTTGGAGAATATTACAAGAATAAAAAAGAAACTCATTTTGTTAAGAAGTAGAATTAAGGTTTTTACGATACTTAATCAAGAAGTTGGCGGAAGATCACAGGAGTCGAACCTGCCCGGGAACGCTGGCGCCCCCAACTGGATTTGAAGTCCAGCCACCTCACCGGAGATGACGATCTTCCGCGCCTGCATTGCTACATGGAGGCGGGGCGCATTATAGCTACTTTCAGGCATTTACCACATACCCCACACCACTTTTTTCACCTCTCTTTTGACCTTAACCCCCCTGTTTCAGCTAATTCTTAAGAAAATCCTCAGGTTAGCATTTCGTGCTGCCCAACATTTACCGCGATCACAAAAAACAAGAAACGTAATCTCTTAACCAGAAAACGCAATACCCGCTCCTGAAACAATGGTTTAAAAAACGGTAACCGGTCTCAGCGCCCCCTACAGCGTGAAGGATAAAAAAGATGAGCGAAGTATTGTCAGTAAAAGAGAAGATTGGCTACGGCATGGGAGACGCCGCCAGCCACATCATTTTTGATAACGTTATGTTGTACATGATGTTTTTCTACACCGATATCTTCGGCATTCCCGCCGGGTTTGTCGGCACCATGTTCCTGCTGGCGCGCGCGCTGGATGCGATCTCCGACCCGTGCATGGGGCTGATTGCCGACCGCACCCGCAGCCGCTGGGGCAAGTTCCGTCCGTGGATTTTGTTTGGTGCCATCCCGTTCGGTATCGTCTGCGTGCTGGCCTACACCACGCCGGACCTTAGCCTCAACGGCAAAATGGTTTACGCCGCCATTACCTACACCCTGCTGACCCTGCTCTATACCGTGGTCAATATCCCCTACTGCGCGCTCGGCGGCGTGATCACCAACGACCCGACGCAGCGTATCTCCCTCCAGTCCTGGCGCTTCGTGCTGGCGACGGCGGGCGGCATGCTCTCCACGGTGCTGATGATGCCGCTGGTGAACCTGATTGGTGGCGACGATAAAGCGTTCGGTTTCCAGGGCGGGATCGCCGTGCTGTCGGTGGTTGCGTTCCTGATGCTGGCGTTCTGCTTCTTCACCACCAAAGAGCGCATCCTGGTACCGCCGAGCACGACCTCCATGCGTGAAGATCTGCGTGATATCTGGCAAAACGACCAGTGGCGCATCGTGGGCGTGCTCACCATCCTCAACATCCTCGCCGTCTGCGTGCGCGGCGGCGCGATGATGTACTACTGCACCTGGATCATGGGCTCGCCGGAGGTGTTCGTCGCCTTCCTCACCACCTACTGCGTCGGCAACCTGATTGGCTCCGCGCTGGCAAAACCGCTTACCGACTGGAAGTGCAAGGTCAGCATCTTCTGGTGGACTAACGCCGCGCTGGCGGTGGTCAGCGTGGCGATGTTCTTCGTGCCGATGCACGCCACCGTGCTGATGTTCGCCTTTATCTTCGTCATCGGCGTGCTGCACCAGCTGGTGACGCCAATTCAGTGGGTGATGATGTCCGATACCGTCGACTACGGCGAATGGACCAACGGCAAACGCCTGACCGGCATCAGCTTTGCGGGCACGCTGTTCGTGCTGAAGCTCGGCCTGGCGCTGGGCGGGGCGATGATCGGCTGGATGCTGGCAGGCGGCGGCTACGATGCGGCAGCCAAAACCCAGAACAGCGCGACCATCAGCATCATTATCGGCCTGTTTACCCTGGCCCCGGCGGTCTGCTACGTGCTGAGCGCAATTATCGCCAAACGCTACTACACGCTGAAAACCCCTTTCCTGACCAAAATCCTGGGCGAGCTGGCGCAGGGCGCGCGCCGCAATCAGCAGGAGTTTGAAAACCTGCCGGTCAGCAAAGAATTACAGAACTAAGAGGACGAGAGTATGAAAATCAGTGATGGAAATTGGCTTATTCAGCCGGGCCTGAACGTGACCTATCCGGTGCAGGTGTTCGACGTGGAGCAGCAGGGCAATGACCTGGTGGTGTACGTCGCGCCGCGCGACGTGCGCGAACGCACCTGGCAGCTCGACACGTTGATGTTCACGGTGCGCCTGTTTGCCCCGCAGGAAGGGATTGTCGGGGTGCGCATCGAGCACTTCCAGGGCGCGCTGAACAACGGTCCGCACTATCCGCTGAACGTTCTGAAAGACGTGAAGGTTGAGATTGAAAACAACGCCGATTTTGCCGAGCTGAAAAGCGGCAGCGTCAGCGTGCGCGTCACCAAAGGCGAGTTCTGGGCGCTGGATTTCCTGCGCAACGGCCAGCGCATTACCGGCAGCCAGCTGAAAAACAACGGCTACGTGCAGGACAGCAATGCCGATCGCAACTATGTGTTTGAACGTCTGGATCTGGGCGTGGGGGAGACGGTCTACGGCCTGGGCGAGCGCTTCACCGCGCTGGTGCGCAACGGCCAGACGGTCGAGACCTGGAACCGCGACGGCGGCACCAGCACCGAGCAATCCTACAAAAACATCCCGTTCTACCTGACCAACCGCGGCTACGGCGTGCTGGTGAATCATCCGGAAAACGTCTCGTTTGAAGTCGGCTCTGAGAAAGTCTCTAAGGTGCAGTTCAGCGTGGAAGGGGAATATCTGGAGTACTTCGTGATCGACGGCCCGACGCCGAAAGAAGTGCTCAACCGCTACACGCGGTTCACCGGCCGTCCGGCGCTGCCGCCTGCCTGGTCATTCGGACTGTGGCTCACCACCTCGTTCACCACCAACTACGACGAAGCGACGGTTAACAGCTTTATCGACGGTATGGCCGAGCGCGACCTGCCGCTGCATGTTTTCCACTTTGATTGCTTCTGGATGAAGGCCTTCCAGTGGTGCGACTTCGAGTGGGACCCGGTGACCTTCCCGGATCCGGAAGGGATGATCCGCCGCCTGAAGGAGAAAGGGCTGAAGGTCTGCGTGTGGATCAACCCGTACATCGGCCAGAAATCCCCGATTTTCCAGGAGCTGAAAGAGAAGGGCTACCTGCTCAAGCGCCCGGACGGCTCCCTGTGGCAGTGGGACAAATGGCAGCCGGGGCTGGCGATTTACGACTTCACCAACCCGGAAGCGTGCCGGTGGTATGCCGACAAGCTGAAAGGCCTGGTCGATATCGGCGTCGACTGCTTCAAGACCGACTTCGGCGAGCGTATCCCGACGGACGTGCAGTGGTTTGACGGGTCCGATCCGCAGAAGATGCACAACCACTACGCCTACATCTATAACGAACTGGTGTGGAACGTGCTGAAAGAGACGGTGGGGGAGGAAGAGGCGGTGCTGTTCGCCCGCTCCGCGTCCGTCGGTGCGCAGCAGTTCCCGGTGCACTGGGGCGGCGACTGCTACGCCAACTATGAATCCATGGCCGAAAGCCTGCGCGGCGGGCTGTCGATTGGCCTGTCTGGCTTCGGGTTCTGGAGCCACGATATCGGCGGGTTCGAAAACACCGCCCCCGCGCACGTCTACAAGCGCTGGTGCGCGTTCGGGCTGTTCTCCAGCCACAGCCGCCTGCACGGGAGCAAATCCTACCGCGTGCCGTGGGCGTACGATGACGAGTCCTGCGACGTGGTGCGCCACTTTACGCAGTTGAAATGCCAGCTGATGCCGTACCTGTACCGTCAGGCGGCGATGGCTCGCGAGTGCGGCACGCCGATGCTGCGCGCGATGATGCTGGAGTTCCCGGACGATCCGGCGTGCGATTATCTTGACCGTCAGTACATGCTGGGGGACGCGTTAATGGTGGCGCCAGTGTTCTCTGAGGCGGGGGACGTGCAGTTCTACCTGCCGGAAGGCCGCTGGACGCACCTGTGGCACAACGACAAAATCCAGGGCAGCCGCTGGCATAAGCAGCAGCACGATTTCCTGAGCCTGCCGGTCTACGTGCGCGACAACACGCTGCTGGCGCTGGGCAACAATAACCAGAAGCCGGACTACGCGTGGCACGAGGGGACGGCCTTCCAGCTGTTTAACCTGGAGGATGGCGCAACGGCGGTGAGCGACGTGCCTGCGGCGGACGGCTCCGTGGCGTTTACGCTGAAGGCGTCACGTCGGGGCGACATCGTGACCTTTACCGGCGCGGGAGACGCGCAAAACTGGTCGGTGTGCTTGCGCAACGTGCAGAAGGTGAGCGGTGTGAAGGGGGGGTCACACGCGGGCAGTGAGTGGGGTGTGGTGGTGAAAGCGGAGGGGAATGAGGTGGTGGTTCAGTTCTGAGGTGGAAAATGCCCGGTGGCGCTTCGCTTACCGGGCCTACATTGGATCGTAGGCCGGGTAAGGCATAGCCGCCACCCGGCTATTTACTGTGCCGGAGCCACCGTCGACACCACCCCGCCCGTCATCGTCTGCTGCACCTGCTGTTTATCCATATTCACCGCGTTCAGCTTGCCGTTCACCGTCGGCTTAAGCGGGGTATTCGCCTGCACGCTGCCGCTGGCGGTGAGCTGAACATTGCCGTCGCCTGCAATCGGCAGCGCAGGCCAGCCCCACTGCTGCAGCACGTTGAGCGGCATGCCGCGCCCGTTCAGGCTCACCGTGGTCTGCCGCTGTGGCAGCTGTGAAACCGTCGCCGTTGCTTCCAGAATACCTTTCTCGGTAAAGGCGCTCAGGTCGGTAATGTTCACCGTGGCGGCGTTCGCATTCAGCGCCAGCGACGGACGGCGCACGTCCACGCGGTTAAAGGTCGCGGCCGCACCGTTCAATGTTGCACTGCCGCCCCAGACGCCCCACTGGCGGTCTTTCGCCAGCTGCAGGTTTGCGCCATAGCCGTCCAGAGAGGTGATCTGCCATGGGAAGGTGGGATCGATGTCGATCACCAGATTGCGGCTCAGGCCGAATTTTTTTAGCGTCACGCTGTTCAGCCATTCCGGCAGGGGATCCATCCACAGCGTTTTCCAGTTTTCAGGCAAGGTGTATTCCAGCCCGGCGATGGCGGCATCATCCAGCACCAGCGCTTTGCCGTCGCGCAGCCAGTTGCCGGAGGTGCGAACCATGCCGCCTTCCCAGCGGGAGGTGAACTGGCGCAGTGCGATACCCTGCGGGGAGAATTCCGCGTTCAGGATCGGGTCGAACAGATGCAGCGATCCGTAGATAAACTCGCTGGCGTTCATGGACAAACGCCCCTCCTGGCTCTGCCAGTCGCCTTTGCTGAGCGTCAGGTTACGCAGGCTCAAATCAAGGTCCGTCACCGCCCAGTCCGGCCCCTGCAGGCGCGCGTCGGTTACTTCCAGCCGACCAATCTGCAGGGAAGGGAGCGTGGTGATGGGAGCAAAGAAATCCATCAGCGATTTATCACTTTGCAGGCGGATCTCATTCAGACGCATGCTGTCGATAATCCAGCTGCCGTCAGCGTTACGCAGGGCGGAGCCGGTGAGCGAGCCGCGCGCCATATCCGCGCCAATGGTGCTCAGCACCACCTCTTGTCCGTTGAGCTGCCCCTGAATCAGGACGTTGCTGGCCGGGACGCCGTTCAGGGTGAGCGAGCCTGCACTCATCTGGATCTGCGCGTTTTTGCCCAGCACGTTGCCCGCCTCAGGCTGCCACGGGCTGACGCCGCCCGTGACTTTCTGCGCGCTCAGGTCCCATTCGGTATTCGGGCTGTTAAAGGCCATGTTATTTAGCTGCAAGCGGTCCGCCTGGAAAGGCAGCGGCGCGGTTTGCGGAGAGAGGTTCAGCGTGCCATCAAAGAGGGTGATGGTATCCATATGCAGCGGATCGGTTACCTGACGGCTGCTTAAACCGATATCGACTTTTTTGGCCACCAGGGTGGCGGGTTTGCCGTCACGACCAAAGGTGACATTTTCCAGAATGAGGTGAGAAGGGGATGAAAAGCGGTGATCCATCAGGTCAAAGTTGAGTTCGTAATCGGTATTGACCGTAACCCAATTGCTCACCTGCGACGCGCCCCAGCGGGTCTGGAGCAAAATATAGAATGCCAGCACCACCACAAGCAGAGCTAACAGAAGATAGATGATCAGCTTTCCAATAAATTTCATGGTCTTCCATCCCGCAAAACGCACATAAAGGAGTTATGCACGATTTATGCGCAATGCTCAAGGCGGGAATGGTGTAAAGAGATGTCACGGCAGGCCTTGACTGCCTGCCGTGAAGGGGATCAGTTCTTTTCAGGCGGGAAAACGAGGTTCAGCACGATAGCGGTGATACCGCCCGCGGCAATGCCGGAAGAGAGCAGGTTTTTCACCCAGTCAGGCGCAAACTGCAGGATCAGCGGCTGCTGGGAAACACCCAGACCGACGGCCAGCGACAGGGCGATAATCATGATCGCGCGGCGGTTCAGCGGCTCGCGGGAGACGATACGCACGCCGGAGGCCGCGATGGTGCCAAACATCACCAGGGTTGCGCCGCCAAGTACCGGTTCAGGGATGTGCTGCACAAAGCCGCTCACTGCCGGGAACAGGCCGAGGACGATCAGCATCAGCGCCACCACAAAACCGACGTAGCGGCTGGCTACGCCGGTCAGCTGGATCACGCCGTTGTTCTGACCGAAGCAGGAGTTCGGGAAGGTGTTGAATACGGCAGAGACAAACGAGTTCAGGCCGTTCGCCAGCACGCCGCCTTTCAGGCGCTTCATGTACAGCGGGCCGGACACCGGCTGCTCGGAGACGTCCGAGGTAGCAGTGATGTCACCGATGGTTTCCAGAGAGGTGATCATAAAGACCAGCATCAGCGGCAGCAGCAGGCCCCAGTCAATGCCCAGTCCGTAGTACAGCGGCGTTGGCACGGTGATCAGCGCGCTGTTGGTCGGCGCGGTGTTCTCCGGCAGCATGCCCAGCGCCCACGCCAGCAGATAACCCGCCGCCATGGCGATCACCAGCGAGGCCACGCGCAGGTATGGGTTACGCTGACGGTTAAGCAGAATAATGATCGCCAGCACCACGCCCGCCAGCAGCAGGTTTTTCGGCGCGCCGAAGGTGTGGTCGCTCATTGCCGCATATCCGCCGCCGATGGACGTCAGGCCCACCTGAATTAGCGACAGGCCGATGATCATGACGACCACGCCGGAAACCAGCGGGGTAATGACGCGACGCGCCAGGTGCAGAACGCGGGAGATCACCATCTCCGTACAGCTGGCCAGCATCAGCGTGCCGAACAGTGCCGCCATCATGGTCGGGACATCCGCCCCGCCGGTTTTCAGCGCCGTACCGCCCATGATCAGCGGTGCCACGAAGTTAAAGCTGGTGCCCTGAATCGACAATAATCCCGACCCCACCGGACCCCAGGCTTTAATTTGAATAATCGAGGCCACGCCGGAGGCGAAGAGAGACATGCTGATAATGTGCTGCGTGTCCTGCGCCGGTAAACCGAGCGCCTGGCAGATCAGCAGCGCCGGGGTGATCACCGCAACAAACATCGCCAGAAGATGCTGGCAGGCGGCGAAAAGCGTTTGCGGCAGCGGCGGTCGATCTTCAAGGCGGTAAATCAGTTCGCTATTTTGCTTCTGCGCAATCGGTTGCGCATCAGGCGACTCTACGGTGTTAACGGACATCGGCGACAATCCCACGGTGGAAAAGCGGGCATTTTATCTGACCACCTGGTAAAAGCAAACGATTGCCAGCAAAAAAAGGGAAGAAAATCTGCCGCTGTGCGCAGGTTTTCTACAACGCATCGGGAAAAAAAATTACACTTTTTGCGCCGGGAGCTCATGAAGAGCGCAAACCGGCCCAGGATAACGCCGCGTGTGTATGGAACACGCGCAAAACAGGAGCCTTCTATGATTCATCTCGATACGTTGTCGACACTTGTTGCCGCAACGCTGGTCTTACTGCTTGGCCGTAAGCTGGTACATAGCGTTTCCCTTCTGAAGAAATACACCATTCCTGAACCTGTCGCCGGTGGCCTGCTGGTGGCGCTGGCCCTGCTGATTCTGAAAAAAAGCATGGGCTGGGAAATCGATTTTGATATGTCCCTGAAAGACCCGCTGATGCTGGCCTTCTTTGCCACCATCGGCCTGAATGCCAACCTGGCGAGCCTGCGGGCGGGCGGTAAAGTGCTCGGCGTATTTCTGATTGTGGTGGTGGGGCTGCTGCTGATGCAAAACGCCATCGGCATCGGGATGGCGACGCTGCTGGGGCTGGATCCGCTGATGGGGCTGCTGGCGGGGTCGATTACTCTGTCAGGCGGTCACGGTACCGGGGCCGCGTGGAGCAAGCTGTTCATCGAGCGCTACGGGTTTGAAAACGCGACGGAGGTGGCGATGGCCTGTGCGACCTTTGGTCTGGTGCTGGGTGGCCTGATTGGCGGCCCGGTGGCGCGGTATCTGGTTAAGCACTCCACCACGCCGAACGGCAGGCCTGACGATGAGCTGGTGCCGACCGCGTTCGAAAAGCCGGACGTCGGGCGCAGTATTACCTCGCTGGTGCTGATTGAAACCATTGCGATGATCGCCATCTGCCTGACCGTGGGCAAAGTGGTTGCGCAATGGCTGGCGGGGTCCGCGTTTGAACTGCCGACATTTGTTTGCGTGCTGTTTATCGGGGTGATCCTGAGCAACGGTCTGGCGCTGATGGGCTTCTACCGCGTGTTTGAACGGGCGGTATCGGTGCTTGGAAACGTCTGCCTGTCGCTGTTCCTGGCGATGGCGCTGATGAGCCTCAAACTGTGGGAGCTGGCCTCGCTGGCGCTGCCGATGGTGGCGATACTGGCGGTGCAGGCGCTGTTTATGGCGCTGTACGCCATGTTCGTGACCTGGCGCATGATGGGCAAAAACTACGATGCTGCGGTGCTGGCGGCGGGTCACTGCGGGTTTGGTCTGGGGGCTACCCCAACGGCTATCGCCAACATGCAGGCGATCACCGAACGGTTCGGGCCATCGCACATGGCGTTTCTGGTGGTACCGATGGTTGGCGCATTCTTCATTGATATCGTCAACGCGCTGGTGATTAAGCTGTACCTGATGCTGCCGATGTTTGCCTGAAATCAGGCGTTGGAATACCGCTCGGTTTCCGGCATCCAGCGCTCAATTAACGCTGCCGCCTGTTCGGGGTAGCGTTCATGAATATGGCGTGCGAGGCGTTGAACTTCGGGGATCATAGCCTGATCGCGCAGCAAATCCGCCACTTTGAATTCCGCGTTCCCCGTCTGACGCGTACCCAGCAGTTCTCCCGGGCCGCGGATCTCCAGGTCTTTTTGCGCAATCACAAAACCGTCGTTGCTGTCGCGCAGTACCTGCAGACGCATCTGTGCGGTTTTTGAGAGCGGGGCTTTGTAGAGCAGTACGCAGTGGGACGCTACCGCGCCACGGCCAACGCGCCCGCGCAGCTGGTGGAGCTGGGCAAGGCCGAGACGCTCCGGGTTTTCGATGATCATCAGGCTGGAATTCGGGACGTCCACGCCGACTTCGATCACCGTGGTGGCGATCAGCAGATGCAGATCACCCTGTTTGAACGACTGCATCACCGCCTGTTTTTCGGCGGGCTTCATGCGTCCATGAACCAGACCCACGTTCAGCTCCGGCAGCGCCAGCTTAAGCTCTTCCCACGTGGCTTCCGCAGCCTGTGCTTCCAGCAGTTCAGACTCTTCAATCAGCGTACAGACCCAGTAGGCCTGACGCCCTTCGTGGGTGCAGGCGTTGCGCACGCGGTCGATGATATCGCTGCGGCGCGTGTCAGGAATGGCGACCGTTGTGACCGGGGTACGGCCCGGCGGAAGTTCGTCGATGGTAGAGGTATCCAGATCGGCGTAGGCGGTCATCGCCAGAGTGCGCGGGATCGGCGTGGCGGTCATGATCAGCTGATGCGGGTGGAAACCCTGCTGCAGGCCTTTCTCCCACAGTGCCAGACGCTGATGCACGCCGAAGCGGTGCTGCTCGTCGATAATCACCAGCGCAAGGCCGTTAAACTGCACCTGCTCCTGGAAGATGGCGTGCGTGCCGACAATCATCTGCACCTGCCCGCTGGCAATAGCTTCCTGCTGCGCAAGGCGTGCTTTGCCTTTTTGCTTCCCGGCAAGCCAGCCCACTTCAATCCCCAGCGGCGCGAACCAGGCGCGGAAATTGTTGGCGTGCTGTTCAGCCAGCAGTTCGGTCGGCGCCATCAGCGCCACCTGTTTACCGTGAGCAATCGCGCGCAGGGCAGCCAGCGCGGCAACCAGCGTTTTACCGGACCCCACGTCACCCTGCACGAGGCGCATCATCGGCACGTCGAGCGCCATATCGCGTTCGATTTCGGCGGTGACGCGCGCCTGTGCGCCGGTGGGTTTAAACGGCAGCGAGGCCAGCAGCTTATCTTTGAGTTCATCATTCTGGCTTAAGGGCTGGGCATGGAAACGCTGCGCGCCCGCGCGAAGCGCCAGCATGCTCAGGTTATGCGCCAGTAATTCCTCAAGGATAAGACGCCGTTGGGCGGGGTGTGTGCCACTTTCTAAATCGCTGAGCTGCAGCGTTGGCGGCGGGCGGTGCAGGGTGCGCAGCGCTTCGGGCAGGCTCATCATGCCCTGCGCCAGCTCGGGTGGCAGCAGCTCGGTAATGGCGCAGGTATCCAGCAGTTCCAGCGCCTGATCGGTAAGCTTACGCAGCGTCGCCTGCTTGATGCCTTCCGTCGTCGGGTAAACCGGGGTGAGCGTCTCCTGCAGCTCCGGCGTACTGAGATCGCCCTGCACGCGGTACTCGGGGTGGATCATCTCTGCGCCGTATTTCCCGCGTTTGGCTTCGCCATAGGCCAGCACCCTGCGGCCCGTCGCCAGGCTGTTTTTCATCGCCGCGCTGAAGTTGAAAAAACGCATGGTGAGAATGCCGGTACCGTCGCTGATCTGACAGGTCATCATTCGGCGTCCGCCGAAGGTGATGTTGCAGTTCAGGACTTCGCCTTCAACGGTGGCGTAAATGGCGGGAAGGAGATCGCCAATCTTATAGAGCTGGGTACGGTCTTCGTAACGCAGGGGGAGGTGAAGCAGGAGATCCTGCACGGTGTGCAGGCCAATCTTAGCCAGCTTATTGCTTTGCGCCGCGCCCACGCCCGTCAGGCTGTTGAGCGGGATGGCATCCAGCAAGCGGCCTTTCATCACTTACCCGGCGTACTGCATGGTGGCCCACCACTCGGCATCGGCTTGAATCTCGCCCTGCGCGTTGACGTGGGGGTAAGGCAATTTTTTCTGCTTCGCAACGCGAGCCAGCACCGGATAACCACCTTCAAACAGCAGACGCTGCTGTTCCTCTTCCGGCAGCATGCTGTTGCTGCGCTCGTACATCCCGGCGTTCTGACGCTGGCGCTGCGCTTCATACAGAATGAGCGCGGACGCCACGGAGACGTTGAGAGACTGGACCATGCCGATCATCGGAATGATGATGTCCCGATCCGCCAGATCCAGCGCTTCCTGGGAGATCCCGGTTTTCTCCTGACCCATCAAAATGCAGGTCGGGCGGGTGTAATCGATCTCGCGGAAATCTACGGCTTTAGCGGACAGGTTAGTGGCCAGGATCTGCATTCCGCGCCCTTTCAGGTGCGATACGGCTTCGCCAATGGTGTGATGATTTTTGACAGACACCCAACTGTTGCTGCCTGCCGCTGCCGAAACCGTATTTCGCATACGGCCGTCCGGCCAGACGGCGTGCACTTCATGCACACCGACGGCATCTGCGGTACGAACGATAGCAGAGACGTTATGAGGTTTATGCACCTGCTCCATGCAGACCGTCAGATCAGGCTGACGCCTGGCGAGCATTTCGCAGATACGTGCATAACGTTGTGAATTCATAAACCTAGTTTCGGTTTCGGGTGACTTTAATCACGTCCGGCATGACGCGGATTTTGCGCATAATATTCGCCAGATGCACGCGGTCGCGCGCGGTCAGACGAATAAAGGCGCTATACACGCGACCATCTTTTTCTTCCGTATTCAGGCTCTGAATATTGGAAGAGGCCGTGTTGATCGCAGCCGTCAGGTTCGCCAGGGCACCCTGGTGGTTGAACATATCCACCTTAATTTCGGTGATAAATTCCTGTGCGGTCTCTTTATCCCACTCGACCGCCATAAACTTCTCGGCTTCTTTCTGGTAGCCGCGAATGTTACGACAGGATTCGTGGTGGATAACCAGCCCTTTACCCGGGCTGACGTGCGCAATAATCGGGTCGCCTGGAATTGGACGGCAACATTTTGCGAAGGTGATCAGCACCCCGTCCGCGCCTTTAATCGGCAGGTGTCCGTGGCTTTGCGTCGTTGCAGGCACCGCTGTTGTGTCGCCTTGCTGCAGGTTCTTCGCCACCACCACGCTCATGGCGTTACCGAGGCCAATCTCTGCCAGCAGGTCATCAAGCGACGCGAGCTTCATACGCTCCAGCTCACGCTGGATGTTCTCCTGCGGAATTTCAGCCAGCTTACGGCTGCCGCCCAACGCGTGGTTGAGCAGACGACGCCCCAGGCTGACGGAATCATCGCGCTTGAGGTTTTTCAGCAGCTGGCGAATTTTGGCACGTGCTTTGGAGCTCACGACAAAGTTCAGCCAGGCCGCGTTCGGACGTGCGCCCGGCGCGGTAATAATTTCTACCGTCTGGCCGCTGGAGAGCGGCTGAGACAGCGGGTAAGGCTGTCTGTCGACGCGCGCACCGACGCAGGCATGCCCGATATCGGTATGCACGGCGTAAGCGAAGTCGACCGGCGTTGCGCCTGCAGGCAGTTCGACAATGCGACCTTCTGGGGTGAAAACGTAAATTTCATCCGGGAAGAGATCGGATTTAACGCTCTCGATAAATTCAAACGAGCTACCCGCGCTCTGCTGAAGCTCCAGCAGGCTCTGCATCCAGCGCTGGGCGCGGATTTGTGCGGTCGTGCTGCTTTCGCCACCGTGCTCTTTATACGCCCAGTGTGCGGCAACCCCCATCTCTGCCATCTGATCCATGTCTTCGGTGCGAATTTGCACCTCAACAGGCACGCCGTGCGGCCCGATCATCGAGGTGTGCAAAGATTGATAGCCGTTCGCTTTGGGAATGGCGATGTAATCTTTCATCCGCCCCGGACGCGGTTTGTAGAGGCTGTGCATCTGCCCCAGCACGCGATAGCAGGTGTCCGAGTCGTGGACAATGACGCGGAAGGCGTAGATATCCATGATCGAGTGAAAACGCTGCTCTTTGAGCACCATTTTGCAGTAGATGGAGTACAAATGTTTCTCGCGACCGCTGACGCGGCACGGAATTCCCGCTTCCTGTAAGCGCCCTTCAATTTCCGAGAGGATTTTTTGAATCATCTCTTTACGGTTACCGCGTGCGGCTTTCACCACCTCTTTAATCACGCGATAGCGGTTCGGATACAACGCTTCAAAACCCAGCTCTTCCAGCTCGGTTTTAATGTGATGAATACCTAAACGGTGCGCCAGCGGGCTGTAGATTTCGAGGGTTTCACGGGCAATGCGGCGACGTTTATCCGGGCGAAGTGAGCCCAGCGTGCGCATGTTGTGGGTACGGTCAGCGAGTTTGATGAGAATGACGCGGATATCCTGCACCATCGCCATAATCATCTTGCGGAAGTTTTCGGCTTGTGCCTCTTTCTTGTCGCGGAAATTCAGCTTATCAAGCTTAGAGACCCCTTCCACCAGTTCGGCAACGCTTTTGCCAAACAGCTGTTCCATGTCCTGATACGTGGCAGGGGTATCTTCGATCACGTCGTGCAGCAGAGCGGCCATGAGCGTTTCGTGGTCGAGTTTCATCTCGGCCAGAATACAGGCCACCGCTACCGGGTGCGTGATATAGGGTTCACCGCTTGAACGTGTCTGGCCCTCGTGAGCGTCACGTGCAACGAGATACGCCTGCTGAAGACGCTTAATCTGGTCTTCAGGCAGGTAGGTTTGAATCAGTTGATTCAGGCTTTCAAACAGATACAAGGGCGACCCGCAGGTTTAATTAACGACGACCTTCAGCAATAGCGGTTACGGCCTGCAGTTCTGCGGCTTCCTGCTCTTGCTGCTCCTGGCGCTCACGCACGTCGAGGATCTGGTTGTTGATCAGACCTTCTTCGATTTCGCGAAGTGCAATAACGGTGGTTTTATCGTTTTCTTCCGGTACCAGCGGATCTTTACCGCCTACCTGCATCTGACGAGCGCGACGCGCGGCGACCAGCACCAGGTCAAAACGGTTACCAATTTTCTCTACAGCGTCCTGAACAGTTACGCGTGCCATACTTAAAATGCTCCACAGGTGAAGAAATGACTGGGCATGATACTGAAAGTGGGTTCAGTCTGCCAACAGTTTGGTGATTAATGCGTCATGTCGCTGCTTCTGGCGGCTCATACGCAGGCGTTCTGCACGAAGAATGGTTTTGAGATCGCTCAGCGCGGCATCAAAATCATCATTCACAATAAGGTAATCATATTCCGCGTAATGGCTCATTTCTGCAACAGCCTGTTCCATACGCTTTGCGATGACTTCTTCGCTGTCCTGACCGCGGCCACGCAGGCGGCGATCAAGCTCATCTTTCGATGGCGGTAAAATAAAGATACTGCGCGAGTCAGGCATTTTCTTGCGAATTTGCTGCGCGCCCTGCCAGTCGATATCCAGGAACACGTTTACGCCGGTTGCCAGAACCTGCTCAATGGTTTCACGCGAGGTGCCGTAGTAGTTACCGAACACTTCAGCATGTTCAAGAAACGCGTCTCTGCCGATCATCGCTCTGAATTCGTCGTGATCCACAAAGAAATAGTGTTCACCGTGCACTTCACCCGGACGCGGCGCTCGCGTGGTGTGAGAAACAGAAACCTGTGTGTCGTACAACGGTTGGGTTTTTAACAGTGCCTGAATAAGGCTGGATTTACCCGCGCCACTAGGGGCAGAAACAATATAAAGCGTGCCTTGAGCCATGAGAGTCTTTTGTATGTGTTAGCGAAGAAGTCCTACATACGGGCTTATTATACACGTCGGCGCACCGTGACGTAGCCTTTGTCACACTTTTTCCCCTGGATTATTGATTTTTGCGTGCCGTTTTCCGGTTTTACCCGCGGTTTGCAGAAATAAAAAGAAACCCTGGATGCCACCTCGCAAAGCGAAAGGTTGCCGTTAGCGTTGTTTCAGTCATCAGGTTATACCTCCTGCAACGCAAAGGAGGGGTAGCAATGTGGCGATGGATAAGCGGATTACTGGTGTTGTGGTGTGGCTATGGCGCGGCGGTGTGTCCGGTGTGGTCGCAGGCAAAAGCAGAGAAAGAGATTGCGTCGTTAAGCGCGCAGATCAAACGCTGGGATGATGCCTACTGGAAGCAGGGGGTGAGTGATGTTAATGACGACGTGTACGACCAGCTTAACGCACGGTTAACCCAGTGGCAGCGGTGTTTTAGCAGCGAGCCTTCAGAAGAGAAACTCCCCGCGCTGACGGGGAGCGTAAAACATCCTGTTGCCCATACGGGCGTACATAAAGTGACCAACAAAGAGGAGTTGAGACAGTGGATGCGTGCCCGACAGCATCTCTGGCTGCAGCCTAAAGTTGACGGTGTGGCGGTAACGCTGGTCTATCGTGACGGAAAGTTAACTCAGGCCATCAGCCGCGGTGATGGCCTGAAAGGTGAAGACTGGACCGAGAAGGTGCGTTTAATCCCGTCTGTTCCGCAAAAGCTCACCGGCGCGCTGGCGAATAGCATCTTACAGGGCGAGCTTTTCTGGATGCACGACAACCACATTCAGAGCCAGATGGGCGGAATGAACGCTCGCGCAAAGGTGGCGGGTGCGATGATGCGACAAAAGGATAACGCGCTATTGAGTAACATCGGCGTATTCATCTGGGCATGGCCGGATGGGCCGAAAGATATGAAGACGTCGTTGGCTGAGCTGTCTAAAGCCGGTTTTACGCTGTCGGCGCGGTATACGCTTCCCGCCGAATCTGTTGATGCCGTCGAGAAACAGCGCGCGGCCTGGCACGTGACCGCATTACCCTTTGCCACGGATGGCATTGTGGTGCGTTCCGAGGATGAACCCGCGGGCGAAAGCTGGTTGCCCGGTGAAGGAAACTGGGTCGTCGCGTGGAAATATTCTCCTGTTTCGCAGCTTGCTGAGGTAAAGAATATCCAGTTTTCTGTAGGACGAACGGGTAAGGTATCCGTCATCGCAGGGCTTGAGCCTGTGCGACTGGATGATAAACAGGTGCGACGAGTCAGTCTGGGATCGGTTGGGCGTTGGCAGAGACTGGATATCGCACAAGGCGATCAGGTGCTGATCAGTCTCGCCGGACAGGGTATTCCGCGCCTGGATAAGGTGGTCTGGCGAGGGACGGACAGACAAAAACCGCAGCCTCCTGCCTTGAAGTACCATTCATTAAGCTGTTTTTATGCCTCGCTGGACTGCATGGAGCAGTTTTTTGCCCGGCTAACATGGCTCAGCTCTAAACAGGGGCTGGATATCGAAGGGTTAGGGGAGTCCGGCTGGCGTACGCTCTGGCAGGCTCATCATTTCGAACATATCTTTTCATGGCTGTTATTAACACAGGCGCAGCTTCAGGCCACGCCGGGGTTTTCTGCGGCGCGCGGGCTAGCGCTCTGGCATCGTTTTAATCGGGTGCGGGAACAACCTTTTATCCGTTGGATTAGCGCGATGGGAGCTCCGCTATCCAAATCGACACTGAACGCTATCGATGGGCGATCGTGGCAGGCAATGAGCCAGCGAAGCTCTGCCGACTGGCAAACCTTGCCGGGAACTGGAGAGGAGAAAGCGCGGCAAATCATGAACTGGATGCGCGCGCCTCAGGTTGACGTGCTGGCGAAGTGGCTCGCTGAACAGCACATCAACGGATTTTGACATCAGTGCGCGCTGTGCTTGTAGTGAAAAACGGGCAGCCCGAGCTTCAGACGCAGCGCCAGCATGCGGGCCGTAAAGCCAAACAGCAGCGTCGAGATGACCACTACATCATGGTTCGAAACGTAATGCTGCAAGGCGATATAGAGTACCGCTGCGACAAAGGAAATCCCGGCATAGAGCTCTTTTTGAAAGACCAGGGGAATACGTTTGCAGAACATATCGCGCAGCACGCCGCCGAATACGCCCGTGACCACAGCAGCAATAGTGGCGATAACCGGCCCTTCACCCATATCGAGCGCGATTTGCGCACCGATGATTGAAAAGACGATCAGCCCCAGAGCATCAAGCACCAGGAACAGACGGCGAAGATGGGGCATAACGGGTGCCACGATAGTAGTGAGCACGGCGGCTGTCGCCACGATAATGACGTATTCAGGGTGTTTAACCCAGCCGAGCGGGTAATGACCAAGCAGGATATCGCGCACGGAACCGCCGCCCAGCGCGGTCGCTGTGGCAATAATAATCACGCCGAAGGTGTCCATACGGCGACGCCCGGCAGCAAGCGCGCCGGTCATGGCTTCTGCGGTGATGCCAATGAGATAAAGAATGTGAAGCAGCATATACCCTCCGGTGTGAACGCGGGGGGAGGTTAACGATTTGTGCGCACGATCACGATTGAGATTTTCTAAGGCGAGTCAGTTTGCCTTATAAAATTTTATCACATTAGTCTGGACAGGCTTGATGAAGGGCGGAAGCGAGGAAAAATTAGAGTCAGGACGGATGAGAAATAGTAATGGGTGGTGCAGCTGACACCACCCGAAAGACACTATTCAATATTCTGGATCTGCTCGCGCATCTGCTCAATCAGTACTTTCAGCTCAATTGCTGAATTCGTCACTTCTGCATTGATAGATTTAGATGCGAGGGTGTTCGACTCGCGGTTGAACTCCTGCATCATAAAGTCCAGACGGCGACCTACCGCTTCCTTCTTCTTCAGAATGTTATAGGTTTCTTTAACGTGCGCTTCCAGACGGTCCAGCTCTTCAGCGACGTCAATACGCTGCGCCATCAGCACCAGCTCTTGTTCGAGACGGGTGTTTTCCAGCTGAACTTCCGCTTCTTCCAGTTTGGCGACAAGACGCTCGCGTTGCCATTGCAGCACTTCTGGCATATGGGTGCGGACTTTGGCGACTTCGGTGCTCACGCCTTCAAGACGCTGCTCAATCATCGCTTTCAGCGCCTGGCCTTCGGTTTCACGGGCAACGATAAAGTCATCCAGCGTGCCGTCGAGGGCTGCCAGGATTTCAGCGGCAATGGCGTCCAGATCCTGCTCACCGGCGGCCATGACGCCGGGCCAGCGAAGAATGTCAACCGGGTTGATTTCGCCTTCATCGCTCTGCATTTTGACCCAGTTCGCTGCATTCACGAGCTGTTTTGCCAGTTTTTCGTTGAGGATGAGCTCGCCCTGTGCGCTGGCATCGGGCTCAAAGCGCAGGTTACATTCGACTTTACCGCGCGTCAGACGCGCACGGATACGCTCGCGTACGACAGGCTCAAGGCTGCGGAACTGCTCCGGCATACGGAAATACGTTTCCAGGTAACGCTGGTTTACCGAGCGCATTTCCCATGTAGCGCTACCCCAGCTACCCTTGATTTCACGCCGGGCGTAGGCGGTCATACTGCGGATCATAGACATTCCCGTTTTTAGAGGAGAGATGGGGGGATTATAGCTTTCAGGGCTTTGTCAGGATAGGAATAAGCGCGTTTAATCCGTATAATGCGCAGCCACATTCGTTCAAGCCGGAGAATCCATCATGCGTCCATCAGGTCGTAGCGCCAACCAGGTGCGTCCCGTCACCCTGACCCGTAACTATACAAAACACGCTGAAGGCTCCGTGCTGGTTGAGTTTGGTGACACTAAAGTTTTGTGCACCGCCTCCATCGAAGAAGGCGTTCCGCGCTTCCTGAAAGGTCAGGGCCAGGGCTGGATCACCGCTGAGTACGGCATGCTGCCGCGGGCGACCCATACCCGTAATGCCCGTGAAGCGGCGAAAGGCAAGCAGGGCGGTCGTACCATGGAAATTCAGCGTCTGATCGCGCGTGCGCTGCGCGCTGCCGTTGACCTGAAAATCCTCGGTGAATTCACCATCACTCTCGATTGCGACGTCATTCAGGCTGACGGCGGCACGCGTACAGCATCTATTACCGGTGCCTGCGTGGCGCTGGCGGATGCCCTGAACAAGCTGGTTGCGGCCGGTAAGCTGAAAACCAACCCAATGAAAGGCATGGTTGCCGCGGTTTCTGTAGGTATCGTTAACGGCGAAGCGCTTTGCGATCTGGAATACGTTGAAGATTCTGCCGCCGAAACCGACATGAACGTGGTGATGACCGAAGACGGTCGCATCATTGAAGTACAGGGCACGGCAGAAGGCGAGCCGTTCACCCACGAAGAGCTTCTCTCCCTGCTGGCGTTGGCCCGAGGGGGAATCGAATCCATTGTAACGACGCAGAAGGCGGCGTTAGAAAATTGATTTTAAAGGCGACCAATGAGTCGCCTTTTTTTTGCCTGTAAGACAGAAAAAACCAAAGGAGCGAATCCATGAAATCGTATCAGCGCCAGTTTATTGAGTTTGCGCTTAACAAGCAGGTACTTAAGTTTGGCGAGTTTACGCTGAAATCCGGGCGTAAGAGCCCCTATTTCTTCAACGCCGGGCTGTTTAATACCGGGCGCGATCTGGCGCTGTTAGGCCGCTTCTATGCCGAAGCGCTGGTGGATTCCGGGATTGATTTTGACCTGCTGTTTGGCCCGGCCTACAAAGGGATTCCAATTGCGACCACCACGGCGGTGGCGCTGGCGGAACATCATGATCGCGATGTGCCGTACTGCTTTAACCGTAAAGAGGCTAAAACCCATGGTGAAGGCGGCAATCTGGTCGGCAGCGCGCTGCAAGGCCGCGTGATGCTGGTCGACGATGTGATCACCGCGGGCACGGCGATCCGCGAATCGATGGAAATAATCCATGCTAACGGTGCGACGCTTGCTGGCGTGCTGATTTCTCTGGATCGTCAGGAACGTGGTCGCGGTGAAATCTCTGCTATTCAGGAAGTCGAGCGTGATTACGGCTGTAAAGTAACGTCGATTATCACCCTGAAAGACCTGATTGCGTATCTGGAAGAGAAGCCGGAGATGGCGGATCATCTGGCGGCGGTTCGTGCCTATCGGGAAGAGTTTGGCGTGTGATTTTTTTGCCCGGTGGCGCTAGCGCTTACCGGGCCTACGGGTTACGCAGGCCGGATAAAGTTACTGCAACTGCGAAGCCACTAACGGCCAGCGGGCGTCAAAATCGTCCGTTGGACGATATTTGAATTCACTGCGCACGAAGCGGGAGAGCATCCCTTCGCAAAACGCCAGGATCTGGCTTGCCAGCAGCGTCTCATCGGTGATGTACCCTTCGCCTTCACGCATCTTCTTCTCACGCAGTACCTGGCGCAGCTGCGCCTCTATGCGCTCAAAAAGCTGATTGATGCGGCCCTGCAGACGATCTTGTTCAAACATCAGCGCGTGGCCGGTGAGGATACGGGTCAAGCCCGGATTGCGTTCACCAAAGCCCAGGATTAACAGCACAATCAGACGCAGACGCGCGGTGGTGTCTTTTTCGTCTTTCAGAATCAGGTTGATGCGCGTGATCAGGCTGTCTTCAATAAACTCGATCAGGCTGTCGAACATCCGGGTTTTGCTCGGAAAATGACGGTACAGCGCCGCCTCAGACACGCCCACGGAGGCCGCCAGTTTTGCAGTGGTAATGCGTTGACTGCCATCGCTGGATTCAAGCATCAGAGCCAGAGACTGAAGTATTTCTTCGCGACGATTCCTTTTCGCGGTTTGTTTTTCTGCCATGTTACAAAATACCCCTGAAAATAAGCACTTGCCAGGCTGGCATCCACACAGCGACCGCAAACGGGCGTTTGCGGTTTGTTATTGCATTATGGCGCTGTGAGATGCGTATCTATCGGACGGTTATTTACGCCCGGAATGGCCGAAGCCGCCTTCGCCACGGTCGGTAGCGTCGAAGTCTGCCACCAGGTTAAATTCTGCCTGCACAACCGGTACAAAGACCATCTGCGCAATACGCTCGCCCGGTTCAATGGTGAAGCTGTCCTGACCGCGGTTCCAGACGGACACCATCAGCTGGCCCTGATAGTCAGAGTCGATCAGGCCGACCAGGTTACCCAGTACGACGCCATGCTTATGGCCCAGACCAGAGCGCGGCAGGATCACCGCCGCCAGAGACGGGTCAGAAATGTGAATGGCCAGACCTGTCGGGATCAGGGTGGTTGCACCTGGAGCCAGTTCTACGGCGTCATCGAGACAGGCGCGCAGGTCAAGACCGGCAGAGCCGGAGGTGGCATAGGTCGGCAGCGGAAATTGCTCGCCAACACGCGGGTCCAGAATCTTAACGTCGATTTTTTTCATCATAACGGGTAACGATCTCGTCCAGTAATTGTTGGCCCAGGAGTTCCTTGCGCGCAAGCGGTAAGACTTTATCTCCATCCTGCCAGAAAAGGTGCAGAGCATTGCTGTCGCTGTTAAATCCTTGCGTGGCCAGCGATACGTCGTTCGCGCAAATCAAATCCAGGTTTTTGCGAGTACGTTTTTGCCGGGCATATTCTTCCACATTATTTGTTTCTGCGGCAAACCCAACAACGTAAGGACGATGGTTTTTCAGTGCGGCGACACCAGCAACGATATCTGGGTTTTTCACCATTTTTATCGTTAATTCATCACCTTGCTTTTTGATTTTGGCGTCTGCAATGGTCTCTGCCCGATAATCCGCGACGGCCGCACAGCCGATAAAAATCTGCTGGTTTTGCGCATGTGCCTGCACGGCGGCTTCCATTTCCAACGCGGTGGTGACGTCAATGCGCTGAACGAACGGAGGCGTAGGCAATGAGACCGGACCGCTCACCAGCGTGACGTTCGCGCCGCGTTTTGCAGCAGCAGCAGCAATGGCAAAGCCCATCTTGCCGGAGCTGTGGTTAGTAATGTAACGCACTGGGTCCAGCGGTTCGCGCGTAGGGCCCGCGGTAATCATGATGTTGAGATGTTGCAGATCGTTGACAGGCGAAAAATGGGCTGCAGCCATATCAACAATCGTCAGCGGGTCCAGCATACGACCGGGGCCAACATCGCCACACGCCTGGCTGCCGCTGTCCGGGCCCCAGATAAGCAGGCCGCGTGATGCCAGCGTCTCCAGATTGTGCTGGGTGGCTGCGTTACGGTACATCTGCTGGTTCATCGCGGGCACGACGGCGACAGGCGCAGGTGTCGCGAGGCAAATGGTCGAGACCAGATCGTTCGCCATGCCCGCCGCCACACGGGCAATCAAATCGGCCGTGGCGGGGGCAAGAATCACCAGGTCTGCCCATTTCCCAAGCTCAATGTGGCCCATCGCCGCTTCTGCAGCAGGGTCAAGCAGGCTGTCGGATACCGGGTACCCCGAGACAGCCTGCAGGCTCAGAGGCGTGATAAAGGCTTTGCCACCTTCGGTTATCGCGACCCGCACATCCGCCCCACGCTCGCGCAGACGACGCACCAGGTCTGGCGCTTTATAGGCTGCAATACCGCCGCTCACGCCAAGAACGATTTTTTTACCGGCCAGGCTCATCATGATTCTTTCCTGTTGGGTTTCACCAGAGAGCGGGCATTTTATCACAATCACAAAAACGGGGTGATTTTGTCCTTCGTTCACTTTGCGAGGCGTTACGCAAGAACGAAAAGTCAGCGTCGAGCCCCGGATTGGCCTGTGGCAGCATGATGGCAAACAGAAGGAGGCTGGGTATGGAAGAGACGGAACTGCTGTTACCGCGCGAAAAACTGCTGCGATATGGCGTCACCTTGTTAAAAGACGATGAGCTGCTGGCGCTCTTTTTGCGTACGGGTACGCAGGGGAAAACGGTATTCACGCTGGCAAAAGAGCTGATAGCACATTTCGGTTCACTGCATGGTTTGCTGACTGCCGATCTGGCGGCGTTTGCACACGTTGAGGGGATTGGCGTGGCGAAATATGCCCAACTAAGGGGGATTGCAGAACTTGCCCGCCGTTTTTACAACGTCCGTATGGAGGAGGAAGATCCGATCCTTACCCCGGCGATGACCCGCGAATTCTTGCAAAGCCAGCTGTCAGATATGGAGCGGGAGATCTTCATGGTGATCTTTCTCGACAATAAGAACCGGGTGCTGAAACACAGTCACCTTTTCTCTGGAACCTTGACCCACGTAGAGGTTTATCCGCGAGAAATTGTGCGGGAAGCGATAAAAGTGAATGCAGCCGGCGTGATCCTCGCGCATAATCACCCCTCTGGCTGTGCAGAACCGAGCAGAGCGGACAAAGAAATCACCGAACGCATTATCAAATGCTGTCAATTCATGGACATTCGTGTGCTGGACCATCTGATAATTGGCCGCGGAGAATACATTTCTTTTGCAGAACGTGGTTGGATTTAGACCATTTCTCGCGATCCATCGGGATCTTTGTCTGTTCGGGACTTGAGCACACCGCCGAGTCAGCGTATACTACGCCACCTTTGAGAATCTCGGGTTTGGCATTTGGGCCTGGCAATCGAGAGTTCACTTAGAACTATGCGATGACCGGGCTGTAAAGCCTGACGAGGCGCCGATACCCCATACGAAGCTCGAGCTAATTTGATTTTTGGAGAATAGACATGTCCCGAGTCTGCCAAGTTACTGGCAAGCGTCCGGTGACCGGTAACAACCGTTCCCACGCACTGAACGCGACTAAACGCCGTTTCCTGCCGAACCTGCACTCTCACCGTTTCTGGGTTGAGAGCGAGAAGCGTTTTGTCACCCTGCGTGTATCTGCTAAAGGTATGCGTGTTATTGATAAGAAAGGCATCGATACAGTTCTGTCCGAACTGCGTGCCCGTGGCGAAAAGTACTAAGTACTTAAAGAGGAAATAAATCATGGCTAAAGGTATTCGCGAGAAAATCAAGCTGGTTTCTTCTGCTGGTACAGGTCACTTCTACACCACCACGAAGAACAAACGTACTAAGCCGGAAAAACTGGAACTGAAAAAATTCGATCCAGTTGTACGCCAGCACGTACTGTACAAAGAAGCTAAAATCAAATAATTTTAGTCTCCTTGTATTGAAAAACCCCGCATCTGCGGGGTTTTTTGCATTTTGCATCTCAACGGAGGAACCATGCCTGAGTTACCTGAGGTAGAGACCAGCCGTCGCGGCATTGAGCCCCATCTGGTCGGCGCAACCATTCTTCACGCCGTTGTCCGTAATGGGCGTCTGCGCTGGCCGGTGTCCGATGAGATCCACGCGTTAAGTGACAAACCCGTCCTTAGCGTGCAGCGTCGCGCCAAGTACCTGCTGCTGGAGCTGCCTGACGGCTGGATTATTATTCATCTGGGGATGTCCGGGAGCCTGCGCATCCTTACTGAAGAGCTGCCAGCGGAAAAGCACGATCACGTTGACCTGGTGATGAGCAACGGCAAAGTACTCCGTTACACCGACCCACGGCGTTTTGGCGCATGGCTGTGGACGAAGGAGCTGGAAGGGCATAACGTGCTGGCGCATCTCGGGCCTGAACCGCTCTCAGATGCGTTTAATGCGGAATACCTCAAGGCGAACTGTGCGAAGAAGAAAACCCCGATTAAGCCCTGGCTGATGGATAACAAGCTGGTGGTCGGCGTGGGGAATATCTATGCCAGCGAATCGCTGTTTGCGGCGGGGATCCATCCCGATCGGCTGGCCTCTTCGCTGTCAGCACAGGAGTGTGAGCTGCTGGTCCGGGTCATTAAGGCGGTACTGCTGCGCTCTATTGAGCAGGGCGGGACAACGCTGAAGGACTTCCTGCAAAGCGACGGCAAGCCGGGCTATTTTGCTCAGGAGCTGCAGGTATATGGCCGTAAGGGTGAACCGTGCAGAGCCTGCGGGACGCCAATTATTGCCACGAAGCACGCCCAGCGCGCCACGTTCTATTGCCGTCAGTGTCAGAAATAGCGTTACTTTAACTTTTCCATCAACGCCTGGTGGACGTTAACCGGCAGGAAGTGGGTGACATCGCCGTGATGACGCGCCACCTCTTTTACCAGCGTGGACGAGATAAACGACCACTCTTTGGAGGGCATCAGGAAGACGCTCTCCAGCTCTGGCATCAGATGGCGGTTCATGTGCGCCAGCTGCATCTCATACTCAAAATCTGCTACGGCGCGTAACCCCCGGATCAGAATGTTTGCCTGCTGAGCGCGGGCGAAGTTAGCCATCAGGTCGCTAAACCCAACCACCTCAACGTTCGGCAGATGCGAAATGGCGTCGGTGGCAAGCGTAACGCGCTCGTTCAGGTCAAACATCGGCTTCTTGCTGGGGCTGGCGGCAATCGCCAGTATCACCTTGTCGAACATGCACGCCGCACGGGTGATGATATCAACATGACCGTTGGTGATCGGATCGAAGGTACCCGGATAAATCGCTTTTGTGCTCATGGCTCACGCTTTCTCAGAGTAGCCGCGGCAGAGCGCCCACAGCTCGGTGTATTTGTTGAAAGTATACTGGGCATTCACTACCGCGAGTAACCAGCCCTGTTTACCGTCCAGTACGCCGCCACGCAGCAGCAGCGTTTTCAGAAACGCACCCAGCGTGTGGGTGAAGATTCCGGTCAGCGAGGCCTTCTTGCCGCGCTGGTGACGCTCCTGCGCCCATGCGGTGGCATAGTTGAGCTGTTTACGCTGGAAGCTCGCGAAATCGCGGCAGGTCAGGTGTAGCAAATCGCCCGTCAGGGGGATGACCTGGGCGCTATCGCAGCTCAGGGATTCATGGACCAGATTGTCGTTGTACTGATACCGCTCGCGCTCGTAGAGGCGCATCACGCGGTCGGGATACCAGCCGCTGTGGCGCATAAAACGGCCAAGAAAGTAGTTGCGGCGTGCAATGCTGTATACCGCACCAGGCTGAGGTGAGGAAAGCACTGCCTGAATAGCCTGCTGCAGTTCTGGCGTGATGCGTTCGTCAGTGTCGAGCATCAACACATAATCGCCTGTGGCATATTCCTGCGCGCGCTGGCGCTGAATGCCATAACCTTGCCAGTCAGTATTGGTATAGATTTTCGCGCCCGCAGCGCGGGCGACGTCTACCGTGTTGTCCGTGCTGCCGGAGTCCAGGATGACGATTTCGTCAGCCCAGGCGACGGAGGCCAGGCAGTCCGGAAGCAGGTCGGCGGCGTTTTTGGCGATCATCACGACCGACAGACGCGTTGACATTAGTGGCTCCGCTGAGGCAGATAAGGTTGCAGAAGCTGCAGCAGACGGGTCAGTGCTCCCTGGTTCTGATGCAGCACTTCGACGGCATGACGCCCGTACCACAGGCGATAATCTTCGTCGGTCAGAAGGGTAGACACCTCTTTGACCACAGAATCCGCATCGGTCACGGTAATCAAACCATCAGCTTGCTGCAATTTCGCGCAGATATCTTTGAAGTTAAACGTGTGCGGTCCCATCAGTACCGGAATGGCGTGTGCTGCCGGTTCCAGTGGGTTATGACCGCCGCGCTCGACCAGGCTGCCGCCGACAAAGGCGAGGTCAGCAATGCCGTACAAAAGCATCAGCTCGCCCATCGTATCGCCAATCACTACCTGAGTGCTGCCGGAAGGGATCTCACCGCTGCTGCGCAGGGTGTAGCTGAAACCCCCTTTTTGCACCATATCGCGGGCATCTCTAAAGCGCTCAGGATGGCGAGGCACGAGGATAAGCAGTAAATCAGGGAATGTTTCCAGCAGCTTACGGTGAGCCTGGAGGATGATCTCTTCTTCGCCGTCGTGGGTGCTGGTTGCAATCCAGACCTGACGACGCGGGGCCCACTGGCGACGCAGCGTGATCGCACGGGCGGCAAGTTCAGGCGTGACGGAAATATCGAATTTAAGGCTGCCCGTTACCGCAAGCTGGTTGCGTTTCAGGCCTAGCGCGATGAAGCGCGCCGCATCTTCTTCATTCTGCGCCGCAATCAAGGTGATTTTGCTAAGCAGGCGACGCATAAATTTGCCCAGCTTGCCATACCCTTTCGCCGAGCGCTCAGACAGGCGCGCGTTGGCAATCACCAGCGGGATCTTACGGGCATGGAGGGCGGAAATCATATTCGGCCACAGCTCGGTTTCCATCACGATCACCAGTTTCGGGCGAACGGTATTCAGGAAACGGTTCATGGCGCAGGGCAAATCGTAAGGCAAATAGACGTGATGCACGTCTTTTCCGAAAGCGGATAACGCACGCTCAGAGCCGGTGGGCGTCATTGTCGTGACGGTGATCGGCAGTGACGGGTATCGGTGACGCAGAGCACGAACCAGCGGGATAGCCGCCAGCGTTTCACCAACTGAAACTGAATGGAGCAAAATACCGTCCGGGGCCACTTTATTACGGCAGTAGCCATAGCGTTCAGCCCAGCGTTTTCGATACGCGGGTGCTTTACGGCTACGAAGCAACAGTCGCAGCCACACAAGTGGCTGAATGAGATAGAGCAGGGCGGTATACAACAATTCCAATCGATTATCCGTTTTTTTAGTTTCGGCGGGCAAATTCTAAGCATTTAAGCCAGGTAAAGCTATCTCTTATGCCAGATACCGCTTTAAGCGGAAGTAACGGCGGCCCAGTCGCCAGCGCAAACGCGGACTTTTTGCACTTTTCCAGATGAGTTTCCAGATGCCCGTTTCGAAGAACTCTTTAATAATCATAGATTTCTTCTTCTCGTCCTTCATGTTGTCGAAGGTGTGAATAATCCCAAGTCCCTCTTTGGCAATTTGCCAGTGGCAGGCTGGGATACCTTTCACTTTATCCGGGTAGCGCTGATTGATGGCATCGAGCATCTGCAGGATTTTCATATAATGGCGCGCCGAGCGAATGAGCGTGTCGTCATTGTCCGGCATATGGGACACCGATGCGGAGTGAATGTAGTAGTCATAATAACGTTCACTGGTGTACTGAACCCGCTCCGCCGCGAGCAGCACTTCAGTCGTCCACGGGATATCCTGATGGCGCAGTCCGGGTTCGAAATGGAAATTGTGTTTACGGATAAAGTCGTGGCGATAGATATTCAACCAGGTGACGTGAAGGAACTTACGAGAATCCAGCGCCATCTTTAACCATGCCGCGCCAGTCATAACGCCTGTCGAGGCCAGTTTGTCCTCAGGGAAAATCGGGCGCGAGGGTTTTTTGTTATTTTCCCAGACGTAGTTCCCGTTACAGGTGGCGACGTCCAGATCCTGCGTAACGGCCATATCCAGCAGATGCTGATACATGCCAGGTTTAAAGACATCATCAATATCCGGGAAGGAAAGATATTGACCCGTCGCAATGGCCAGACCGCTATTCCGCGCGATGGAAACCCCCTGGTTTTGCTGCTCAATGACCTGCAGCTGCGGCAGTTTTTCTCGCCAGTTTTCGACGATCTCCATCGAGCGGTCAGTGGAGCCGTCATTGACGATGATGACTTCCACGCTGTCGATGCGTTGATTGACAAGGCAGGTAAAGAACTGATCCAGGAACGCTTCGCCGTTATAAACGGCAACCACCACGCTTAATAATGGCGCTGAATTTTGCATAAGAAACCTGATTATTATGGATTGTCGACCAAAGCAATATATTGCTGGCAGATGGCATTGATGCCGAACGATGCGATCGTTGCGCGATCAACAACTGGCGGAGAGGCATAGATATCTGCCAGCGTTTTTGCCAGTGACTCATCATTTAATGCTGTCAGCCCGCGCGCTAAGTCGCCAGTGAGGATTTCCGCGGGCCCACCCGGACAGTTTGTACTGACGGGCGGCGTCTGACAGATAATGGATTCGACCAATACATTACCAAAACCTTCACAGTCAGAGCTTAACACTAAGAGGCGTGCGCCTTTGATCCATGGATAGGGATTGGGCTGGAATGGGCGGAAAACAACTTTGTTTTCAATGCCCAGTTCGGTAGCCAGTTGTTTTAGTTTTTGAATTTTAGCGTCGGCGCCATTTCCCATCATGACAAGCGTTGTATCAATCTGGCTCAGCGCAAACGCGCGTAAGAGACGATCGTGACGTTTGTGTTCGTGGAAGCGGCCGACGTGAATGAGGTAATCCTGTCCCTGCATCTCATAAGGTTCGTCTGCCAGACGCTGGATTTCAGGGATATCGAAAGGATTATGGATAACCGCTTTACGACGAAGGTCGATTGCCAGCGTTTCCGAGAGATCGTTCAACACGGCGGCGGAGACGGCAACCACGTTACGGTTTTCGTAGGTATGTCGAATTTTATAATGTTTAAACCAGCGCGACAGCCCGCTGCGATGGCGCAGATAGGAGAACGAGAACATGCCATGTACACAGAACCAGACTTTATCGCGTTCCAGTGCGCGGCAGTGTGACACGATGCGGTCAGTTTTATGCAGGTGGGAGAACACCGCATCAAATTTTCCACTGCGTTCAGCCTGCTTAATCGCATTATCCAGCAGTCGGGCGCGGCGCGGGATCTCCGTCAGCTTCCGCCACGGCTTTTTACACGTATCCTGAATAACCTGAAAATCGATGCCTTCCGGGATGGCGTAGTCGCACACTTTCCGCAGGGAGAACAGGGAGACCTGATGTCCCATTTCGATCAATCCGCTGGAAAGTGTAAGAACTGTTTTTTCAGCTCCTCCACCGGGTAAACCATCAATAATCATTAGGATGCGCATTTTTAATCCAGTAATTTTTGATAAAGCGAAATAAGCTGACTTGATAGTTTTTCGGGGGTGGCCTCTTTTACACGTTCACGTGCCGCTAGCCCCATATTGTTATTCTTTTCCAGAGAAGGAATGGCTGCTACTGCCTCCTTCAATGTGTTGATATCAAGTGCATCACAGTAAAATCCGTTGTTGCCTTGCTCAATAAATTCGGCTCCGCCGCAACTCTCTGAAGTAATGACAGGTAAACCGCAGGCCATCGCTTCAAGAATAACGTTAGGAAAGGGATCATACAGCGTTGGCAGCAGTAAACCATCGGATAGCTGGTAAAATGGCAACGTCTCTTTTTGCATCCCCAGGAAACGGATTTGCCCTTCACAGCCGAGTGAACGGGCGAGTTCACGATAACGATTTTCCGCTTTATCCTGCCCAACCACAATCAGCCACGCCGCTGTTCCCGCGATAGCGCGTATGGCGCTGGCTAATCCCTTTCGTTCAAATCCTGAGCCTACAAAGCAAAACACAACGGCGTCGGCTGGTAAACCAAACTGCTGACGCAGCGCGGCACGCTGTGCTTCCTCGGCCGGAACGAAGCGGCTGGAATCAATTGAATTATAAATCACATGTATCTTTTTTGCGTCAATATCAAAGTCTTCGACGATTTCGCGTTTGATCATCTCCGCATTACAGATAACTGCTTTTAACTCAGGAGCCTGGTACATTTCACGTTCGGCATTCATCACGTAGCGGTGGTAGCGATCGTGCATGAGCATTTGTGCGCGCCAGGCGGGCAGGATCCGCGCACGCTGCAGCAACCAGCGGCGATGAACGCCATCGCCTGCACGGTAAATGTCACAGCCCGGGATACGCTCGTGGCTTTGCACAATATCAAATTGCTGCTGCTGCCACAGGGCGCGTGCGGCATGTGCAAAACCGCGTTCACGGCTGATGCGTCCCCACTTGCGAGGGTCACAAATGTGGATATGCCAGTCGTCCTGCTTTTCTCCCTGCCATTCGCGGGTGATAACGTTGAGCTCAAGATTTTGATTGCTTAACGCGGTCAGCGCTCGGGAGACGAAACGTTCCGCTCCGCCATCAGGGCGATATTTTTGGCGAACAATCGCCAGGCGATGGTGTTTCATTACAGGTATCTCTTTGCAGCAGAGACGACAGCATCCACGGGAATGGCGTCGAGATAGCGTTCTTTGGTGTTGGTATCAATGGCGTCCGGATTGGGGAGCGGGCCGTAGTCACCGGCCCAGATAACCTCCCCGTTGGCCTGCCAAGGAGACCAGAACGTCAGCTTTGAGGGGCCAAACAGCGCCACGCAGGGTGTCTGAAGCGCCGCGGCCATATGCATCGGCACGGAATCCACGCCGATAAACAGACGCGCATGATCGATAAGGGATGCCAGTTGACGCAGCGTCAATTGACCTGCCAGCGAGACGACACCCGTTTTCGGTGAGGCAGCGAGAATGCGATCGATCATTGCCATCTCTTTTTTATCCGGGCCAGCCGTGAGAACGATGGTGTGGCCTTCCTGCTGCAGGGTGGTGATGGTTTGTGCCATCTTTCCTTCATCCCAGCATTTGAAGAACCAGCGCGACGTGGGTTGAATCACGATGTATCGCTCTCCCACACCTTTTTGCGTCAAGAGGTGGTGCGCGTGTTGCCAGTCATCCGGGCGGTAAGCCATGGTGACGGCGGGTTTTGGGTCAACCGGCAACGCTGACAGGATGGAAAGATTTTGCTCAACGGTGTGCAGTGACGGGTGATTCGCGACAGAGACCAAATTGCTATGACAAAAACGCCAGAATGCACTCTTGCGCTTATTAAAAGCAAACCCGAGGCGAACCGGGGCGCCGGTGAAGCGCGTGACGATGGCGCTGCGCCACTGATCGGCAAGGTTAATCACCAGGTGATAATGCTGTCTTCTTAATGTGCTAAGCAGCTGCCACTCTTTCTGGAGATGCTTCAGCGTGCCCAGTTGCTTCCATTTGCGATCGATACCATAAATTGTGCCGATCGCCGGATGCGCGGCGAGCATATCGCGTGTCTCTTCATAGAGAAGCACGTCGATTTGCGCCTCAGGCCATTTTTGGCGTAACGAATCGATGACGGGGGTGGTGAGTAACATGTCACCATGATGGCGAAGTTTGATCAGTAAAATGCGCAAATCAGGCGTGTCAGGTAAGTTATTCATCATCATCTTATCGGCGTTGTACTGTTGGCAATTCTAATAGACCTGGTAGCGACTTGCACTCTTTCTCCACAATGTCAGGAATTTCCCTGGAAGGGTTTACTCCTGCTTTGAGGAGTGCGTAACATAGCGCTAACGACTTCCTCTCATGGACTCATTATGAAAAAACCAGCGTTTATCATCACGATCGATACCGAGGGCGATAATCTCTGGCAAAACCATCGGGTGATCAAAACGGAAAACGCACGCTACCTTGCGCGCTTTCAGGCGCTTTGCGAACGTTTTGGTTTTAAGCCCGTCTGGCTGACAAACTATGAGATGGCAATCGAGCCCGTTTTCATTGAATTCGCAAGGGACGTTATTGCTCGCGGTCAGGGGGAAGTGGGTATGCACCTGCATGCCTGGAATAGCCCGCCGGAGCACGATCTCACGGGTGATGACTGGCGCTGGCAGCCGTATCTGATTGAGTTTTCAGACGAGATGATGCGCGAAAAAGTGCTCTTCATGACCCGCCTGCTGGAAGAGACCTTCCAGACCAAAATGCTGAGTCATCGTGCCGGACGCTGGGCATTTGATAGCCGCTATGCCAGGTTGCTTATTGAACTGGGCTATCAGGTTGATTGTTCCGTTACGCCGCGCGTGAACTGGCGCAACGCGAAAGGTGCCCCGCAGGGGAGTGGTGGCACGAATTATCAGCATTTCCCTGACCATGCCTACTTCATGGACACGGATGATATTTCCCGGGCGGGTAATAGCCCGTTACTCGAAGTCCCGATGAGTATTCAGTATAAACACCCGGCCTGGTTGAATACCGTCAAGCAGGGCTACGATCGTCTTCGCGGTAAATATCGCTCACCGTCCGTGAACTGGCTACGACCGTCTGGTGGGAACGCCGCGCAGATGATTCAGGTCGCGCAACAGTGTTTATCGCAGGGGAATGATTACGTGGAGTTTATGCTTCATTCATCTGAGTTTATGCCTGGCGGGAGCCCCACGTTTAAGGATGAAGCGGCGATCGAGGGCTTGTATCGAGATCTGGAAGCGCTGTTTACCTGGTTGTCAGATAAGACCGTAGGCATGACGCTGGCGGAGTTTTATCAGTCTAAAAAAAATTAATGCCCGCCTGGCGGGCATTATTTATTATGGTTTTTTTCTTTGCGAAAATTGTGTGCTTAATGCAAACAATGTCATAAAGAATATTAAGGCTTCCGAACTCAACAATATGACGTCTGTTAAACCATATAGCAACAGCAGAAGCATGGTTGTTAGCAGTAGGCCATTTTTATTCCGCATAGCATACGCAATTATTGAAACAAAGAAGAAGCATAATATTGCCAATCCTGGAATACCCTGTAACGAGTATTTCTCAATAAATTCGTTATGCAAATGAATTCGTATATAACCGAGCGCCGCTGCTACATGGGGATGACCATTTTTGACATAATTTCGCGCCCATAATTCCCTACTCTCAATAGATTGTCCCAATGGGTGCGCAATACCCGTCATGAGTCCCACATTCCACATAGAAAAGCGTGCCCCCAGAGACGTTGCATCATGTCCTTTTTGATAATTAGTTATTTCGTTCGTTGTTTGTTGTATCTTTGGTGAAATCAAAGGCTTATAGCTTACAATGATAATGCCTGCAACGATACATAAAAATATCATCAATGATTTAAGATGTATTTTTCTGAACTGATACAGTGTGAGAAGAATAGCCAGTATGAGATAAAGCCCCATGGCTGCACGTGTAGCTGTCAGAAGAATAAGGAAGAAAGACAGCAGGACAATAAAACCTGCCAGCACATAAAATTTCACGTTTTGTTTGAGGTATAAGCTGTATACAAATGCTAACGAAAGAACAGAATATATATAGGCCGCAATTGTTGGGCGGTTAATAGCCATCTCAACACGATCAATACCTTGTACAGCCTGATAAAGGCCATAACCCGTAGCAAGGACAAAACCCACCGCCGTTGTAGCTAAGAAATACTTCTGAAAATTCTCTTTTGTTACATAATCTTTGAAGCGATCAAGATAAAAAATCAACAAACTAGCAAGAATTAATTTCTTACTGGAACCTAGATAATCGCTGTAAGCATTAATTCCCTCATTATAGAATTCATAAGCGAAATACCAAACTACGTTAAGCATCCCAACGAGTAAGACAGGATAGGCAATGCTAAATGGACGCCAGGTGAGTTTTTTATGCTCAAACGCCAATCCCAAAATACTTACATAGATCGCGATATAGAAGAACTCTCGTTGTTTTCCTGAGTTAACGAGTACCAGAGCTAAAGAGATAAGGCTCAGTATGAGTGCTAACTGATAAATTCTTAACTTTACTTTTTCCATAATGCCTCAATAACCCTTTTTTTATAGCTGAAGCGAACATCGCTGGATAAGAAAAATGATAAAGAATAAAGTGCTTTTACCCGCGATTTGACGAGACTCAGCTGCTGGTCTGTAAGATAGTGCCGATGGTTACTGTAGATATCAAACCAGTGACAATTAATCAGATTTTTAAACGCTTGCGGAAACGTTTTTTCCATCTTGAATGTACATTCAACCAGTGTCGTGATTTTACTGGCGTCGAGACGACTCGATAAACTTTCGCTACGTTTGATGTAATAGTAATGGCCCTGGCGTTGATAGCAGATTTTTTCTGCCTGCATGAGCATGGCAGGAAATACCGCAAAGTCTTCGTAACAGACCATCGATGGAATGGGATTGTTCTCGTACAACTTTCGGTGAATAAATTGACCGATGAGATGTGCCTGAAACTCTTTATGCTGCAAGAAGCGCTTTATCGCGTCTCTCTGTGATAAAGAGACGGGCGTAAAGCCCTGCCAGAATGCGGTGATTTTCCTGATATCACGAATTTCCAGCAAGCGCGTCAGTAGCATATCTGGACGCTGTGCTTTCAAAAATGCTACCGCATCCCTAAGGCTGCCAGGCTTCAACCGATCGTCGCTATCCAGCATCGTAATATAATCGCCTGATGCCAGAGAAACTGCACTGTTTCGAACATGACCGACGTTACGGTACTCAACGTACCGGGATTGCGCGTGTGGGAACGCAGGCAACCATTTCTCGATAATATCCTGGGTGGCATCAACGGAACTGTCATTAAAGATAATGACCTCAACTGCATCGCCCGCATTATCAATCGCGGCGTGCAGGCTTTCTAACGTAGTATTAAGCGTATCTTCGGCGTTATGCGCGGCAATAATGACGCTAAGAAAAGCCATAGAAATTAGTTTCCTTGAGCATCAATAGCATATGTGGTTGCGTTAACGTTAGGTAACTCGCAGATAAAATGTTTAAGCTCGCGCAGCGCGTCTTCTGTTACCGCGAATAACGCTTCGCGTTCTTGTGAAAAATAATAACGTGTTTCAAACACATAAGAACAAATGTTGTCGTCATTACCAATCAACAACACATTGCCCAGCGGACGCTGTTCATGGTGACAGCATGGTCCAAACAGCAACACCACCGGCACACCTACCGCGTCGGCAATATATACGTTCCCCGAATCCGATGCGATATAACAATCCATCTTTGAAATCGCCCAGGGAAGCTCTTCAAGGGAGATTTGCCCGATGAGGTTGGTGAAATTGGGCATTTCACCATAGGCACGGGTGATGTCATCCATCCACGGCTGCTCATTTGGCGCACCAAATACATAAAACTCGCAGGGCAGGTCAGCGAGATGCTCAACAATTCGTTTCCAGATAATGGGCGGAACGGTTTTCGCTTTATTCCCGGCGGCGATACTGATGCCGATGCGGATAACGCCGGGTTTATCAAGGATTTCCGGCCAGGTCTGGGGCTTAAAAAGCGGCTTTGTAGCGTGCTTTGGGGAGTCTTGCCACGTTAGCGAGCGGTCTGCCAGCTTCAGATAGTTTGCGACCGACAACGTTTGTTTACCATGCTCAACGGTACCGTCAGCCGTGGTATAGAAAATGCCGTGATACCATCTGCGCGTATAAGTGCTTAAAAATTGTTTGTTTTTTGCATTACAGACGGAGGCGAAAAAGAGGTTCACGCTGTTGGGTTGCAGAAGATACACGTTGTCATAGCGATTCATGATCCTGCAGGCAAAGCAGAGCTTGCGCCACAGATTGCGCTTATGCTGCTCGATAAAATAAATCTGCTCGATAGTGTCATCATGCTTCGCCAGCGCACCCACGCTGCGACTGATAAGCACATCGCTTTTTTGCAGGTACGCCAGGAGGGGCGTAGCATTAACAAAGTCACCGATTTTGGCTGTTTGAATGACAAGGTTTTTACCTGTGTCTTTGCGAAACAGCTTCCGGATGAGCTTCACCGGAAAGAGTAAAATCAGCAGAAATACATAACTCATGGGTTAAATATCCCTGTTGGAAAGCCAGTGGCTGCCCTGTAAAAATGAAAAAATCGCATCTGCGCTAATATCCTTTGTTTGCTGAGTCGGGCTGACCATCTGATGCTGGTTTTTACCGTAACCCCCAATCAAACCCGGATCGGTCGGGCCAAAAATCGTCATATTTGGACGATCCAGCGCAGCGGTTAAATGGCTTAATCCCGTATCAACGGAAACGACAGCATTTGCTCCCGCTAACTGCCCTGCAACCTGTGCCAGCGTGAGTTTAGGCAAAACCTCAACATGCGAAAATCCTGCGGCCAGACGCTCCGCCCGCTGTCGTTCATGTTCAGCGCCCCACGGGAGTTTAATATGGATACCGCAAGGTTGCATTAGTTCAATCAGCCTTCGCCAGTGCGTTTCCGGCCAGTGCTTATCGTCGCGCGTTGTGGCATGCAGGAAGACAAGATAAGGCTGAGCGTAGGGGTCTGTATTGCGCAAAAAATGCTGCGCAATGGCGTAATCGCCCTGAGTGTCGGGTTTCGCATAGCCGAGGCTTTTCGCGAACAGCTCCCGGGTGCGTTCGACGGCGTGCTGCTGTTTTGCGATGTGGTGGCGTCGGTTATAGAACAGGCTCGCCAGCGGTTCGCGGGCGGTGTGCCAGTCCATACCGTGCTTTACGCCGTGTGCCAGACGCGTCACCAGCGCGGCGCTTTTGACCAGTCCCTGCGCGTCGATGATGGCATCGTAACGCTGAGCCTGCACCGCATCGCGAAAGGCTTTGCGCTCGGCTTTAATGGGGGCGGAGAACCACGCTTTGCGCCAGCGGCGAATCGCCACCGGGATCACGCGATCAACCGCTTCATGCCAGGTGGGGATCTGCGCGAAGCCTTCTTCCACCACCCAGTCGAAACGAATGCCGGGAATGGCCCGCATGGCGTCCGTCAGCGATGGCAGCGTATGCAGAACATCACCCATTGAAGACGTTTTAACGATCAATACCCGCATTCGTTATCCTTCTTCGCTCAACAGCAGTGCGTTGAGTTCTTCAAGGACGCGCTCTGGCGTAATGTCGATCAGGCTCTGATGATAACCCTCAGCAGCATCACCTTTACGCACCTTGTGGTAGCCGGTGATGAGTCGAATGACGCGCGCTTTATGCGACAGCGGCGGCGTGAAGTCTGGGCTGCTTGGGCCATACAGCGCCACCAGAGGGCGGTCCAGCGCGGCGGCCACGTGCATCAGGCCAGAGTCGTTGCTGACCACGGCCTTACAGGCGGCGATCAAAATAACCGCCTGCTCAAGCTGCGTTTCACCCGCCAGATTGCGGCACCAGGCCTGCTGCTCGTTGCTCAGCGTGGCGAGAATTTCGTTACCCGCCTCGTGATCTTTCGCCGAGCCAAACAGCACAATCTGATAGCCTTCGTCGATCAGCTGTTTCGCCAGTTCGGCGTAGTGATAGTGCGGCCAGCGTTTCGCCGGACCGAACTCTGCACCAGGGCAGAAGCCGATCATTGGCCGTTCAGAGGAAATGCCAAACGCATTGCAGGTTTGAGATTTTTCACCCTCGTGGACCTGCAGCTGCGGCCACAGCAGCGGCTGCGGCAAATCTTTCGCGCTGCGCATTACGCCTTTGTCGTAAGCCAGCGCCACGTAGCGCTCCACCATCAGCGGCCAGGCCTCTTTATCCAGCACCCGCGCGTCGTTCAGCAGGCCATAGCGCATTTCACCGCGCCAGCCGGTACGGTGCGGGATGCCCGCAAAGAAAGGCACGAGGGCGGATTTAAAGGAGTTTGGCAGCACGTACGCGCGATCATAGCGCTTCTCTCGAAGGCTGTGGCCGAGCTTGCGGCGTTCACCGATTTCCAGCGCCCCGTGGCCGAGCGGCATCGGGATCGCCTCGTTCACTTCCGGCATACGCGACAACAGTGGACGGCACCATGCGGGTGCCATCACGTCGATTATCGCCTGGGGATAACGCGCCTTGAGCGTGCGATAGAGACTTTGCGACATCATCATGTCGCCCACCCATGACGGGCCGATCACCAGAATCTTCATACTTATGCGTCGCGGTTCAGCCAGGCCATATATTCCGTTACGCCTTCGGCAACGGTCTTGAACGGCTTGTCGTAGCCTGCAGCGCGCAGGTTGGTCAGGTCCGCCTGGGTGAACGCCTGATAACGGCCTTTCAGCTTATCCGGGAACGGAATGTACTCAATGCTGCCTTTCTTGTGGTACGCCAGCGTCGCGTCTGCCACCGCCTGGAAGGATTCCGCGCGGCCAGTGCCCAGGTTGAAGATACCGGACACACCGTTTTCCCAGAACCACAGGTTTACGGCTGCAACGTCGCCTACATAGACGAAGTCACGTTTGAAGCCGTCGCTGCCTTCAAACAGTTTTGGACTTTCGCCGTTATTCAGCTGGGTGTTCAGGTGGAACGCCACGCTCGCCATGCTGCCTTTGTGGCCTTCTCGCGGCCCGTAAACGTTGAAGTAGCGGAAGCCGACGATCTGCGAGTTTGCTTCTGGCAGAACCTGACGCACGTATTCGTCGAACAGGAACTTGGAGTAACCGTAGACGTTCAGCGGCTGCTCGTACTCGCGCGATTCGATGAAGTCAGAGGTGCGGCCGCCGTAGGTTGCCGCGGAAGAGGCATACAGGAACGGAATTTCACGCTCCAGGCAGTAGTGCAGGATCTCTTTGGAGTACTGATAGTTGTTGTCCATCATGTACTTGCCGTCCCACTCGGTGGTCGAAGAACACGCACCTTCGTGGAAGATGGCTTCGATCTCGCCGAACTCTTCACCCGCCATAATCTGGATAAGGAAGTCTTCTTTATCCATGTAGTCAGCGATGTTCAGATCCACCAGGTTTACAAACTTGGTGCCGTCTTTCAGGTTGTCCACCACCAGGATGTCGGTGATGCCTTTGTCATTGAGGGCCTTAACAATATTGCTGCCGATAAAGCCCGCGCCGCCGGTAACGATGATCATAACTGTAACCTTTGAAGTGTGGAGCCCGGGGACAATCCCGGACGCTAATATTCATATCATATCATTAGTATGGCGACCCTTCAGCCATTCACCGATATGCAGCAGGGTTACACGTGATTTATGCTGCAAAAACGAGAAGAGATACTGCGTCATCTCGTCATGAACTATAGGTTTGGGTAATATGTGCCGAAATTTGCCGAGTCTGGAGAATTGCAATGCGTGGTGATTTTTACAAACAGTTAAACAGCGACCTCGACACCGCACGTGCGGAAGGGTTGTTCAAGGAAGAGCGTATTATCACGTCTGCTCAGCAGGCGGACATCACCGTTGCCGACGGCAGCCATGTGATCAACTTTTGTGCGAACAACTACCTGGGTCTTGCGAATCACCCTGAGCTGATTGCCGCTGCAAAAAACGGCATGGACACCCACGGTTTCGGCATGGCCTCCGTACGCTTTATCTGCGGTACGCAGGACAGCCACAAGCAGCTTGAGCAAAAGCTGGCGAGCTTCCTCGGAATGGAAGACGCGATTCTGTACTCCTCCTGCTTCGACGCTAACGGCGGTCTGTTTGAGACCCTGCTTGGCGCAGAAGATGCGATTATCTCCGACGCCCTGAACCACGCCTCTATCATCGACGGCGTACGCCTGTGTAAAGCGAAGCGTTTCCGCTACGCCAACAACGACATGGTTGAGCTGGAAGCGCGCCTGAAAGAGGCCCGTGAAGCGGGCGCTCGCCATGTGCTGATCGCCACCGACGGCGTATTCTCCATGGACGGCGTGATCGCCAACCTGAAGGGCGTGTGCGACCTGGCGGATAAATACGACGCGCTGGTGATGGTTGATGACTCTCACGCGGTCGGCTTTGTCGGCGAAAACGGCCGCGGTTCCCACGAATACTGCGACGTGATGGGCCGCGTGGACATCATCACCGGCACGCTGGGCAAAGCGCTCGGCGGCGCATCTGGCGGCTACACCGCCGCGCGCAAAGAGGTGGTGGAGTGGCTGCGCCAGCGCTCTCGCCCGTATCTGTTCTCCAACTCTCTGGCACCGGCCATTGTTGCCGCCTCCATCAAGGTACTGGAGATGGTGGAGTCCGGCGCTGAGCTGCGCGACCGCCTGTGGTCCAACGCCCGTCTGTTCCGTGAAAAAATGAGCGCCGCAGGGTTTACCCTGGCCGGTGCTGACCACGCTATCATTCCGGTGATGCTGGGTGATGCGGTCGTCGCGCAGAAGTTTGCCCGCGAGCTACAGAAAGAAGGGATTTACGTCACCGGGTTCTTCTTCCCGGTGGTGCCAAAAGGTCAGGCGCGTATCCGCACCCAGATGTCTGCGGCGCACTCTCCTGAACAAATTGAACGTGCGGTGGAAGCCTTTACCCGCATCGGCAAACAGCTGGGCGTAATTGCCTGAGGACGTGTGATGAAAGCGTTATCCAAACTGAAAGCGGAAGAAGGGATTTGGATGACCGACGTGCCGGAGCCGGAAGTCGGTCATAACGATCTGCTGATCAAAATTCGTAAAACAGCCATCTGCGGCACTGACGTTCACATCTACAACTGGGACCAGTGGTCGCAGAAAACCATTCCGGTACCGATGGTTGTCGGTCACGAATACGTCGGTGAAGTGGTCGGTATCGGCCAGGAAGTGAAAGGCTTCAAAATTGGCGATCGCGTTTCTGGCGAAGGCCACATTACCTGCGGTCACTGCCGCAACTGCCGCGGTGGACGTACTCACCTGTGCCGTAACACCGTCGGCGTGGGCGTCAACCGTCCGGGCTGCTTCGCGGAATACCTGGTGATCCCGGCGTTTAACGCGTTCAAAATCCCGGACAATATCTCTGACGATCTGGCCTCCATCTTCGACCCGTTCGGCAACGCGGTACACACGGCGCTCTCCTTCGACCTGGTGGGTGAAGACGTGCTGGTCTCCGGCGCGGGCCCCATCGGCATTATGGCGGCAGCCGTAGCGAAGCACGTGGGGGCGCGCAACGTCGTGATCACCGACGTGAACGAATACCGTCTGTCGCTGGCGCGTAAGATGGGCGTCACCCGCGCGGTGGATGTCTCTAAAGAGAGCCTGACCGACGTGATGGAAGAGCTGGGCATGACCGAAGGCTTTGATGTGGGTCTTGAGATGTCCGGCGCGCCACCGGCGTTCCGCACCATGCTCGACACCATGAACCACGGTGGCCGTATCGCGATGCTGGGTATTCCGCCGTCAGATATGTCCATCGACTGGAACAAAGTCATCTTCAAGGGGCTGTTCATCAAGGGTATCTATGGCCGCGAGATGTTCGAAACCTGGTACAAAATGGCGGCGCTGATCCAGTCAGGCCTGGATCTGTCCCCGATTATTACTCACCGTTTCTCCATCGATGAGTTCCAGCAGGGCTTCGACGCGATGCGTTCCGGCCAGTCAGGAAAAGTGATCCTGAGCTGGGATAAGTAATCAAAAAGGGGCCAGCGGCCCCTTTTTTCATTGGTTCTTTTTCTCTTCGTCCGTCAGGTAACGCACCTTGCGGGTGTAGTCCTGGCCTTTGAACAGCAGCCTGTTATCCGGCGATTCAAGATACTTCTGCCATTCGGAAAGCGGGAAACCGCCGTGCGCGCCAATCACCTCTTTTGGTACAACGGCTTCCTGACCGCCAATCTTCTTGGAGACCGGCCAGTTCATCCAGTCACCCAGGTTAACCGTTTTTATATCCAGCATGTCCAGCAAGGCGGCGAGCGGCAGCTGATCGGTCGGCGGCTGCGTATCGTCCATCAGCTCCCAGGTGTCCTGGAACAGCGTCAGCCACAGCGGGCAGATACGGCGCCAGGTTTTTTGGGTTGCCGCAAGAAACGCGCCGTTAACGTGATCGACCAGATACGGACGCACCGTCTCCTTGTAATACGCCGGCACTTTCTCCGCTGGCGCGCCGTCAAGTTTGGCAATCATTTTGCCCTGACGGAAGCTGGAGTAGATGTGCATGTCGGCCATGTTGATCTCGGGCATTTTGAGCAGGTTGAGATCGGAGTCGATCATCAATACGCCTTCACCGCGCGCCTGCAGCGGGGCGTTAAGTTTCACCATGCGGCTGAGGTAGATCTGCTTATAGCGGTAACCTTCCTCACGAACCGGAAGATTCAACGTCACTACGCGAGTTTTCGGCGGCAGTACCCCGAAGGCAGATTCAGGCTGATCGCTGACGATGACGATCTCGCTGACGGCAGTGGCGTAACGTTCTGCAAAGGTCGCTGACAATAACGCTTCTTCGACGAAATCTGCGCCCGTACAGGGGATCACGATGGAATCCACCGCAACGAGATCGCGCGTGACCGGAAGGGAAGCGTACGGAATGTTATGCCGCCCGGTGATGTGGCGGTAGCGAGCATTCAGGAATTTAAACATGTTCTTCTCGTTTGGTTAGTGCGCGCCAAGTACGGCTTCGACACCGCTGACATAGTTTTCGATAGCGTAGGTATGACAGACGTTCTGGTATGCAGCCACAGCCAGTCGAGCCCGCAGGTCTGCATCTGCCCAGATATTATTCATATGCTGAGCAAGCTGTGAAACGTCGCTCCAGGGAAAGAGCAGCCCCGTTGACTCATGGTCAATCAGTTCAGCCGTACCCGTCACCCGAGAGCCAATAACAGGAATTTTAAGAAGCATCGCTTCCAGCACTACGCGAGGCAGCCCTTCGCTTTTTGAGGCGAGTATAAACGCGTCAAACGTGGCAAGGTAGTCAAAAGGCGTATTCTGGAAGCCCGTGAAAATCACGTTGTTCTCAATGCCCAATTCTTTGGCTTGCGCGGTTAATGCGGCACGCTCTGCACCTTCACCCACCAGCACCATCTTCCATTTTGCGTCGGGTTCCCTGCGGCTGAACTGTGCCAGCGCCTCCAGCGTGTGGTGGTTGGCTTTGCGAGGAATTAACGATCCAATGCTGCCAAAGACAAACGTATCGTCATCAATGTTCAGGCGATGACGCATGGCGCGTCGATCCGGCAAAGGCTGGTGGATGTCGATGGCATTGTTGACCGTTGTGCACAGCTCAGGCCGGACGCCATGCTGAAGTAACACGCGCTCAACGCCGTGCGAGACGGCGATGATTTTTGTGGCATGGGCATTCACCAGCTTCACCAGCGGCGGCGTCAGCACCGGTTCAATGCGGCAGTGCTGGATGATCCGCGCACGCAGTTTAGCCCCCGCCAGGTAACCCTCTTCGTTAGAACCTGGCTGGTTGTTCATGTACAGCGTATCGAAACCGCCATCACTGAAAATTTTCTCGATTTTGCTGACGTTGGGGCGAATACGCCAGAGCGTATCAATATGGCGCGTGACGGCCTTGCGGCCGCTGCGCGAGAAGAAAAGCAGGCTGCGACCCAGTTCTTTTGCAATCTTCGCCCACGCGGGCTGCTTATGCTGAGGGATGACAATTAACGGGATGCCAATGCCGTTCAACACCTGACCGATGGTTTGCCCTTCGGCCCGGCTGTAGTCGGAGTAAAAACAACAGGTGATATCAAACTTCTCGCGATTAATGCGCTTCAGAAGTTCGAGCATGCTGTTGGTGCCTCCTCCCCATTCTTTACCGGTATCGAGGAGCAGGATTTTGTGTCGTTGCGGCATCTTTCTACCTTAGTCACCTGTCGCGGGGAAGGGCTTTTTACCCCAACCTTGCCACTGATGCTGGAAGTATTGCACCAGCGTACTCTGGCTCACGCTTTCGCTAATTACTGTGAAGAAGCGGGTCGCATGCACCGGTTCAAGCGGCTGTTTTGGCTTGCAATTTTTTACGCCGCTGAACGGATTACGCGGCTGCGTTGCTGGCGGTTGTGCGCTGCCAGGGCGAGACGTATCCACCTGCGGTTCATTGAGCAGATCGCTCGGGCGTACCAGCGTGATATCAGCAGGTAAGGTCGGCAGCATCTGCTGTAGCACGCGCACCGTTGAAGGATGCGGATGACCGATGGCGATGGCTGAGCCGTTGCGTCGGGCTAGCTGTACAGCACGATTAAACTGCACCCGAATATCCGCTTCATTTTGCGTGTCATCCAGGAACACCTTGCGTTTGATCACCTTCACGCCGGTTCCCTGAGAGGCCCGGAGGGCCTGACTGTTGCCGATGGTCATGCTGTCGAGGAAATAGAGGTTGTAGCGCTCCAGCGACTGCATCACTTTCAGCATACCGTACAGGCTGGACGTCATCGCGCTGCCCATGTGGTTATTCAGGCCGACGGCATACGGGACTTTATTGTAGGCGTCGCGGATGATGCGGTCGATCTCATCGCTGCTCATGTCCGGACGAAGCGTGTCCTTTTCCAGCGGCTGTTTGCTAAGCGGTGCCATTGGCAGGTGGATCAGGACCTGATGACCGCTGTTATGGGCCTTGGTCGCCATTTCCCGCGCGTGAGGCGCATTGGGGAGGACCGCAACGGAGATCGCTGACGGCATCGCCAGTACCTGATTTTCATAGTGCGGACGATAACCGAAGTCATCAATGACAATAGCGAGTTTGCCTGCGTATACCGGTGCAGCCAGCGCCAGTGCGCTGGCGACGGAGAGAATCATTCGACGAAATTGAAGCAAAACTTATCTTCCCAACCACGGCTGTGGATTGACCGCCTGACCCTGGCGACGAATTTCGAAATAGAGTGACGGGCGGCCCTGACCGCCACTGCTGCCCACAAGGGCGATGGGTTGACCTGCGCGCACCTGAGTGCCGACGCTGACCAGCGCGCTCTGGTTGTAGCCGTAAAGGCTCATGTCGCCTTTACCGTGTTCGACCACCACTACCAGCCCGTAACCCTGCAGCCAGTCGGCCAGGATCACGCGGCCATCGGCGATGGCTTTCACTTCGCTACCTTCAGACGCACCGATCACGATCCCTTTCCAACGTAGTTCACCCTGTAGCTGTTCGCCATAGCGATGCAGAATGGAACCGCGAACCGGCCAGTAGGCCTGACCGCGAGGCGCCCCTAAACCGCCGGTGCGCGACATCAGAGAACGTTCGCTTTCGCTTGGTTTGTAGGTTGTACCTTTACGGGAAGCTTCCTGCTGCTTGTTGCGAACGGCCTGCGCCTCACGCGCCTCTTTTTCAGCGCGTGCTTTCGCTGCGGCTTCCGCACGGGCAATGCTGTTACGCAGTTTTGATTCGTTAGCCCGCATTTCGCTCAATTGGCTTTGTCCTGCCTGGATAGAGGACTCCAGACCGGCGAGCGTTTTCTTACGCTCGTTGCGAGCCTGCTCCAGCTTCGCCTGCTGGGCCTGCTGATCGTAGAGCAGAGTCTGCTGCTGGCTCTGCTTCTCTTCCAGCTCGGCTTTTTGCGTGGAGACCTCTTCGCGCGTCTGCTTCAGCTGCGCGATCGTCTCCTGACGTGCCTGGTTCAGGTAGCCAAAGTAGGCCTGCAGACGCTGGCCGCGCTGGCTCTCTTCGCCGCTGAGGATCAGCTGGAGTCCAGTATGTTCACCCTGGCGGAATGCGGCATCAAGCTGTGCGGCAAGATTGCGCTCCTGGGCATCACGCTGGCGTTCCAGTTTGGCTATCGATGCGTTCATCTCATCGATCTGTTTGTTCAACTGGGCGAGGGTGTTTTGCGTTTCACGGAGTTTGCGTGCGGCGGCGGAGATCGCCTCTTCCTGCTGCTTAAGCTGGGCAAGAAGCGAGGAACGCTGCTGCTGTTGCTGGCGTACCGCACGCTCTTTGGCGGCGATATCGGCCTGAATGGATTTCAGCTGGTCGCGGTCATCCGCGTGGGCGGATGCGGCGCACAGCAATACGCCAGCGCTGAGTGCGCTGGCGTAAAACAGAGGTCTGACTGATAACCTAAGCGGCTTCACGACCCATGTGATTGAAAAAATCGCCTTTCCCCTCATGGGGAGCGATTATTCCACGATGAACAGCGGCTTACCAGTCATCTCTTCAGGGATCGGCATGCCCATCAGCGTCAACATGGTTGGCGCGATGTCGGAAAGCTTGCCGCCTTCCACTGCTTTCAGTGATTTATCACCCACATAAATCAGCGGAACAGGCAGGTTAGTGTGCGCGGTGTGTGCCTGGCCGGTCGCCGGGTCGCGCATTTGCTCTGCGTTGCCGTGGTCAGCGGTGATCAACAGCTGGCCGCCAACAGATTCAACCGCTTTTGCTACCTGCTCAACACAGTTGTCCAGCGCTTCAACCGCTTTTACCGCTGCTTCCATCACGCCGGTATGGCCTACCATGTCACCATTCGGGTAGTTACAGATGATGGTGTCGTACTGACCGCTCTTGATGGCCGCAACCAGTTTTTCAGTCAATTCTGCAGAGCTCATCTCTGGCTGCAGATCGTAGGTCGCGACTTTCGGCGAGTTGATCAGAATGCGGTCTTCACCTTTGAACGGCTCTTCAACGCCGCCGTTAAAGAAGAAGGTCACGTGCGCGTATTTTTCGGTTTCAGAGATACGCAGCTGCGTTTTATCGTTCTTCGCCATCCACTCGCCGAAGGTGTTTGCCAGAGATGCTGGCGGATACGCACAAGGCGCTTTGATGTCTGCGGCGTATTCAGTGAGCTGGATGAAGTCCAGTTTCACCACTTTCTTACGGGCGAAACCGTCGAAGTCGCTGTTCACGAATGCACGGGTGATTTCGCGCGCACGGTCAGCGCGGAAGTTCATGAAGATCAGCGCGTCGCCATCTTCCATGGCGGCATCAGCCTGGCCTTCAGCGCGAATGACCGATGCTTTCACGAATTCGTCGTTTTCATCGCGTGCGTAAGCGGCTTCCAGTGCTTCAACGGCAGTTGCGAACTGGAATTCACCTTTTGCCAGGGTCATCAGGTCATAGGCCTGTTCCACGCGATCCCAACGGTTGTCGCGGTCCATCGCGTAGTAACGACCAATGATGGACGCCACGCGGCCTTTGCCCAGCGCGGCGAATTTCTCCTCGAAGGCTTGCAGAGAGCCTTTTGCGCTGCGTGGCGGCGTATCGCGGCCATCAAGGAACGCGTGCAGATAGATTTTTTCCGCACCGCGCTCGGCGGCCAGTTCAACCATCGCCATGATGTGATCTTCGTGGCTGTGCACGCCGCCTGCAGAGAGCAGACCCATAATGTGCACGGCTTTACCTGCGGCAACGGCTTTATCTACCGCACCTGCGAGCGTTGGGTTGGAGAAGAAGGTGCGTTCTTTGATTTCAACGTCCAGACGCGTCAGGTCCTGATACACGATACGACCCGCGCCCAGGTTAACGTGACCCACTTCGGAGTTGCCCATCTGGCGGTCCGGCAGACCCACTTCCAGACCAGACGCGTCAATCAGGGTATGGGGACGTTTCGCCCACAGTGCGTCCATAACGGGCGTTTTGGCGTTGAAAATAGCGTTATCCTGGCTGTCTTCACGGTAGCCATAGCCATCCAGAATCACCAGTACCATAGGTTTTTTAGAAACCGACATTGCGACAACCTCATGCTCAAGAGACGAAAAATTTGCGTAATTTTACTACAGCTGAATCGATCAAATAGCCGCAGAAGATCAAAGAATGCTTAGGGGCAAGGCACATCCACGGACATTTTGAGGCTTTTTTTTCGTGGCATGCCGCAGAAAATCGATTAGCTTATTGTCGCTGGCTGTATTTGCCACAACGCACAGGTATACTCCTGTCCTGGTTTTTTTAATCACTTAGTCGGGAGTTGTTACCCCCCATGCAAGAAATTATGCAATTCGTTAGCCGCCACCCGGTTCTGAGCATCGCGTGGATTGGCCTGCTGGTCGCTGTGCTGTTCACCACCTTTAAGGGACTGACGTCTAAAATTAAGGTGATCACCCGCGGTGAAGCGACACGTCTGATCAACAAAGAAGACGCCGTCGTCGTCGATTTGCGTCAGCGCGACGATTTCCGCAAAGGTCACATTGCAGGCTCTATTAACCTGCTGCCTGCTGAAATCAAAGCGAACAACATTGGTGAGCTGGAAAAACATAAAGCCCAGCCGATCATCGTTGTTGACGGCACCGGCATGCAGGCGCAGGAATCTGCCAACGCACTGCATAAAGCAGGCTTCGAAAACGTAACGGTACTGAAAGAAGGTATTTCCGGCTGGAGCGGGGAAAATCTTCCTTTAGTTCGCGGTAAATAAGGAGTTCAGTGATGGCCAATATTGAGATCTACACCAAAGCAACGTGCCCGTTCTGCCACCGTGCGAAAGCACTGCTGAACAGCAAAGGCGTAACGTTCCAGGAACTGCCGATCGATGGTGACGCGATTAAACGCGAAGAGATGATCCAACGCAGTGGTCGCACGACGGTTCCGCAGATTTTCATTGATGCGCAGCACATTGGTGGCTGTGATGACTTGTATGCGCTCGACGCCCGTGGTGGACTCGATCCGCTGCTGAGCTAAGAGACTTTAGGACAATTAAAAAGGGTTTTTCCATGTCAGAACAAAACAACACTGAAATGACTTTCCAGATCCAGCGCATCTACACCAAAGATGTCTCTTTCGAAGCGCCAAATGCGCCACACGTTTTCCAGAAAGATTGGCAGCCAGAGGTTAAACTTGATCTTGATACCGCATCCACCCAACTGGCGGATGATGTGTATGAAGTTGTACTGCGTGTGACCGTAACCGCATCTCTGGGCGAAGAAACAGCGTTCCTGTGTGAAGTACAGCAGGGCGGCATCTTCTCCATTGGCGGTATCGAAGGCAACCAGATGGCACATTGCCTGGGTGCATACTGCCCGAACATCCTGTTCCCGTATGCTCGCGAATGCATCACCAGCCTGGTCTCTCGCGGTACATTCCCGCAACTGAACCTTGCGCCAGTTAACTTTGATGCGCTGTTCATGAACTATCTGCAGCAGCAGGCTGGCGAAGGTGCCGAACAACATCAGGATGCCTGATGAGCACTGTTAATGCGTCAATGATTGTGATCGGTGCCGGCTCTTACGGCACCGCTCTTGCCATCACGCTGGCAAGAAATGGTCACGACGTGGTCCTGTGGGGCCACGATCCCAAACATATCGCGACGTTGCAACACGACCGCTGCAACGTGGCGTTTCTCCCGGACGTTCCGTTCCCTGAATCCCTGCACCTGGAAAGCGACCTCGCGACCGCGCTGGCGGCCAGCCGCAACATTCTGATTGTGGTGCCGAGCCATGTGTTTGGCGAAGTTCTGCGTCAGATCAAGCCGCTGATGCGCCCGGATGCACGCATTGTCTGGGCGACAAAAGGGCTGGAAGCGGAAACCGGACGCCTGCTGCAGGACGTTGCCCGCGAAGCGCTGGGCGATGATATCCCGCTTGCGGTGATTTCCGGACCGACGTTTGCCAAAGAGCTTGCTGCTGGCCTGCCGACAGCGATTTCACTGGCATCCACTGACCAGGCCTTCTCTGACGATCTCCAGCAACTGCTGCACTGCGGCAAGAGCTTCCGCGTCTACAGTAACCCCGATTTCATCGGTGTACAGCTGGGCGGCGCGGTGAAGAACGTGATTGCCATCGGTGCCGGGATGTCCGACGGTATCGGTTTTGGTGCGAACGCACGTACTGCGCTGATCACCCGAGGCCTGACCGAAATGTCCCGCCTGGGCGCAGCGCTGGGTGCCGATCCCGCCACCTTTATGGGCATGGCGGGCCTGGGCGACCTGGTGCTGACCTGTACCGATAACCAGTCTCGTAACCGTCGCTTCGGCATGATGCTCGGTCAGGGCAGCGATGTAAAAAGCGCGCAGGAGAAGATTGGTCAGGTGGTTGAAGGCTACCGCAATACCAAAGAAGTCCGCGAGTTGGCGCACCGTTTCGGTGTCGAAATGCCAATAACCGAGGAAATTTATCAGGTATTGTATTGCGGAAAAAATGCGCGCGAGGCAGCATTGACCTTATTAGGTCGTGCGCGCAAGGACGAGCGCAGCAGTAACTAGTCGGAACCGTTGTCACCTGAATGACCCAGCCAGCGCAGAACTGGCTGGTCATTAACTATCGTCTGGAGTAAGCAATGCCGTGTGAAGAACTGGATATCGTCTGGAACAATATAAAAGCCGAAGCCCGGGCTTTGGCCGACTGCGAGCCTATGCTGGCCAGTTTCTACCACGCGACGCTACTCAAGCACGAAGACCTCGGCAGCGCCCTGAGCTATATGCTCGCCAATAAACTGGCTTCCTCCATCATGCCTGCTATCGCTATTCGTGAAGTGGTGGAAGAGGCATATGCCGCTGACCCGGAGATGATCGCCTCTGCCGCCTGTGATATCCAGGCCGTGCGCACGCGTGACCCCGCGGTCGATAAATACTCCACGCCGCTGCTGTATCTGAAGGGCTTCCACGCGCTTCAGGCTTATCGCATCGGCCACTGGTTATGGAATGAAGGCCGCCGGGCGCTGGCTATCTTCCTGCAAAATCAGGTCTCCGTGACCTTCCAGGTGGATATTCACCCTGCGGCGAAAATTGGTCGTGGCATCATGCTCGACCACGCCACCGGCATTGTTGTCGGCGAAACGGCGGTGATTGAAGATGATGTCTCGATCCTGCAGTCGGTCACCCTGGGCGGTACCGGTAAAACCAGCGGCGATCGCCATCCGAAGATCCGTGAAGGGGTGATGATTGGCGCGGGAGCGAAGATCCTCGGTAATATCGAAGTGGGACGTGGGGCCAAAATAGGAGCGGGCTCAGTTGTGCTGCAGCCTGTTCCGCCGCACACCACCGCCGCTGGGGTACCGGCTCGCATTGTCGGTAAACCGGACAGCGATAAACCGTCGATGGATATGGATCAGCACTTCAACGGCATTCATCATACGTTCGAGTATGGCGACGGTATTTAGCCCGTCGGCAGCCATTGACAAAAAAGCCCGGTGCATTGACTCACCGGGCTTTTTGTTAGTTGCGGTATAACACTTTGATAATGTGGTATCCGAACTGCGTGTGCAGGGGACCGGTTGGCTCCAGTACCGGGCAAGAGAAGACCACTTTATCGAATGCCGGAACCATCTGGCCCTGGCGGAATTCACCCAGGTCACCGCCACGTTTACCTGACGGACAGATAGAGTGCTTCTTCGCCAGCTTGCCGAAGTCGGCGCCGTTTTTAATCTGTTCCAGAAGATCCTGTGCCAGTTTCTCTTCTTTAACAAGGATATGCAGTGCTGCTGCTGTTTTTGCCATGATCGTGCCTTGAGTCGACTAGTTTACGCTCGGTATACTACCACGCGTTTTTCCTCCTCTCCCGACTTTCATTGAGTGATCTTTTATGCGTTTAAACCCCGGACAACAACAAGCCGTCGAATTCGTCACCGGACCCTGCCTGGTGCTGGCGGGTGCGGGATCGGGCAAAACGCGAGTCATCACCAATAAAATCGCCCACCTGATCCGCGAGTGCGGCTATCAGGCTCGGCACATCGCTGCCGTAACGTTTACCAACAAAGCGGCGCGCGAGATGAAAGAGCGTGTGGGGCAGACGCTGGGCCGTAAAGAGGCGCGCGGGCTGATGATTTCCACCTTCCACACGCTGGGGCTGGATATTATTAAACGCGAATACGCTGCGCTGGGGATGAAGTCCAACTTCTCGCTTTTCGATGATACTGACCAGGTGGCGCTGCTTAAAGAGCTGACGGAAGGGCTGATTGAAGATGACAAAGTCCTGATGCAACAGCTGATCTCGACGATCTCCAACTGGAAAAACGATCTAATGACGCCAGCCCAGGCGGCAGCCAGTGCGAAAGGGGAACGGGATCGTATCTTCGCTCATTGCTATGGTCTGTACGATGCGCACATGAAAGCGTGTAACGTGCTGGATTTCGACGACCTGATCCTGCTGCCGACGTTGCTGTTGCAGCGTAATGAAGAGGTGCGAGAGCGCTGGCAGAACAAGATCCGCTACCTGCTGGTGGATGAATATCAGGATACCAACACCAGCCAGTACGAGCTGGTGAAATTGCTGGTAGGGCAACGTGCGCGTTTCACGGTGGTAGGCGATGACGATCAGTCGATCTACTCCTGGCGCGGCGCGCGTCCGCAAAACCTGGTGCTGCTGAGCAAAGATTTCCCGGCATTGCAGGTGATTAAGCTGGAGCAGAACTACCGTTCGTCCGGTCGCATCCTGAAAGCGGCGAACATCCTGATCGCCAATAACCCACACGTGTTTGAGAAGCGTCTGTTCTCCGAGCTGGGTTACGGTACAGAGCTGAAAGTGCTCAGCGCCAACAATGAAGAACACGAAGCCGAACGGGTCACCGGTGAGCTGATTGCCCATCACTTCGTTAATAAAACGGAGTACAAGGATTACGCGATCCTCTATCGCGGTAATCACCAGTCGCGCGTCTTTGAAAAGATGCTGATGCAGAACCGTATTCCTTACAAAATTTCGGGTGGAACCTCATTCTTCTCGCGTCCGGAAATCAAAGATCTGCTGGCCTATCTGCGCGTGCTGACTAACCCGGATGATGACAGTGCCTTCCTGCGCATTGTGAATACGCCGAAACGCGAGATCGGCCCGGCGACGCTGCAAAAGCTGGGCGAGTGGGCGATGACCCGCAATAAAAGCCTGTTTACCGCCAGCTTTGATATGGGGCTAAGCCAGACGCTGACGGGACGCGGATATGACAACTTAACCCGCTTCACCCACTGGCTTGGTGAAGTACAGCGGCTGGCAGAGCGTGAGCCTGTGGCTGCCGTGCGCGATCTGATCCACGGTATCGACTACGAATCCTGGCTGTACGAAACCTCTGCCAGCCCGAAAGCGGCCGAGATGCGGATGAAAAACGTCAACCAGCTTTTTAGCTGGATGACCGAAATGCTGGAAGGCTCGGAAATTGACGAGCCGATGACGCTGACCCAGGTGGTCACCCGCTTTACGCTGCGCGATATGATGGAGCGCGGTGAGAGTGAGGAAGAGGCCGACCAGGTGCAGCTGATGACCCTGCATGCGTCCAAAGGACTGGAATTCCCGTATGTCTATCTGGTCGGTATGGAAGAGGGCTTACTGCCGCACCAGAGCAGCATTGATGAAGATAACGTCGATGAAGAGCGTCGACTGGCCTACGTGGGGATCACTCGCGCGCAGAAAGAGCTGATTTTTACCCTGTGTAAAGAGCGCAGACAGTACGGTGAACTGGTGCGCCCTGAGCCGAGCCGTTTCCTGCTGGAGCTACCTCAGGACGACCTCATCTGGGAGCAGGAACGTAAAGTCATTACTGCGGAAGAGCGTATGCACAAGGGGCAGGCTAACGTGGCGAATATTCGCGCCATGCTGGCAAAAGCCAAAGAGAAGGGATAATGATGAGTAGGCCGGGAAGGCGAAGCCGCCACCCGGCATTGTTCAGCGACTTACTTTACCTCAAGCGCCCAGTGCACGTAGCTCTGCCACTGGCACTCCTGCTCGATCAGCTCTGCCCCAAGTGGGTGATTATCCAGCCAATTTTCCGGTAGCGTCAGCGTGAGCTTTTCATCGTCTGCCACCAGCGTAATTGCCGGGAGCAGATCGTCGCGGCGACGGCTGGCAAACAAAATCGCCAGACGAAGTAAACGGCACAGATGTTCGGCCACGCGCGGCGGCACAGCATTTTGCTGGTGGAGCGAAGAGAGATCGACGGCATTGGTCTGGTTTAGCAGCAGGGTAGCGAGCAATTTTTTTTGCGCAGGGGTATAGCCCGGCAAATCAATATTACGCACCAGCCAGGCGGCATGCAGCGGCGCTTGCTTGTACTCAACGCTCAGACCAATTTCATGCAGCGCACACGCACTTAGCAGCAAATCGCGGCTTAATGGTTCAATATCCCAACGCTGTTTGACCTGGTCCGCAAAGAGCGACGCCAGTTGTCCCACCCGTTGCGCCTGCTCGGTATCCACAATGAAGCGGCGCTGGACGTTACGCAGCGTACGGCTGCGGATGTCCAGATCAACTGACAGATGCAGCATTCCGTAGACCAGACCTTCGCGCAGCGCGCCGCCTGCCAGGGTCATGCACTGGATATTCAGTTCGGTGAAAATGGCGATCAGAATGGCCAGACCGCTTGGGAAAACCAATGCACGTTCAAGCGTCAGGCCTTCAATTTCCAGCTCTTCCAGTCGGCCACACTGAATAGCGCGTTGCTTCAGTTGCTGGAGTTTGGCAAGCGTGATCCGCTCGTCCATCCCCTGCGCCATCATGATTTCCTGCAACGCCTGTACGGTTCCGGACGCGCCAACACACACTTTCCAGCCGTGGTAGCGCAATTCGTCCATGACCGGACGCAGCACCTCGCGCGCGGCATTTTCAGCCTCGTCGAAGTTCTCTTGCGCGAGATTGCGGTCGGTAAAGTAGCGCTCAAGCCAGGTCACGCAGCCCATCGACAGGCTGAACAGCGACGTTGCCTGGGCGCCCGTACCGGTTACCAGTTCGGTACTCGCTCCGCCAATATCCACCACCAGACGGCGATCGTCACCCCCGGTGGTGTGCGCCACGCCCTGATAGATCAGACGCGCTTCTTCTTCACCGCTGATGACCTGCACCGGGCAACCGAGAATTTCCTGCGCTTTGGCAATAAAATCGACGGCATTAACCGCCAGGCGAAGCGTCGCGGTAGCGACAACACGGATTTGGGTATGGGGTATGTCCTGCAGGCGCTCAGCAAAGAGGCGCAGACACTGCCAGCCACGTTCCATGGCTTCGGGGGAGAGGTGATTGTCGCTGCTCAGGCCCGCCGCCAGGCGGACCTTGCGCTTAATGCGCGTCAGCGTCTGTATGCTTCCCGCCACCTCGCGGACAACCAGCATATGAAAACTGTTCGAACCGAGATCGATTGCCGCATAAAGCGAGGTGGAACTGAGCATAATTTCTTAACCTGAACGACGACGATTACGCGGTGCGCCACCAGAACGACGCGGACCATTGCCGGAACGTGGGCGAGTCAGACGCTTCGGTGGCGGCAGTTCGCTTAACAGCGCTTCCGGGTTGTATTTGCTCTGCGGAATAGAGTGACCGATGTAGGTCTCAATGGCTGGAAGATTCAGCGCATACTCTTCACATGCAAGGCTAATAGAGTGGCCGCTTGCGCCCGCACGACCGGTACGACCGATACGGTGTACATAGTCTTCGCAGTCATCTGGCAGATCATAGTTAAAAACGTGCGTCACGGCTGGGATGTGCAGACCACGAGCGGCAACGTCGGTTGCGACCAGAATATCGAGATCGCCACGGGTAAATTCTTCAAGAATACGCAGGCGTTTTTTCTGTGCGACGTCGCCGGTCAGCAGACCAACACGGTGACCGTCTGCAGCCAGATGGCCCCAGATATCTTCACAGCGGTGTTTGGTGTTCGCAAAGATGATGGCGCGATCGGGCCACTCTTCTTCGATCAGCGTTTGCAGCAGACGCATTTTCTCTTCATTCGAAGGATAGAAAAGCTCTTCTTTAATGCGGTGACCTGTTTTCTGCTCTGGCTCCACTTCCACATACTCGGCGTTGTTCATTTGTTCGAACGCCAGCTCGCGAACGCGGTAAGAAAGGGTTGCAGAGAACAGCATGTTCAGACGCTGATTCGCAGCAGGCATGCGGCGGAACAGCCAGCGGATGTCTTTAATGAAGCCCAGATCGTACATACGGTCGGCTTCATCCAGTACGACAACCTGGATGGCACCGAGGTTGATATGGTTCTGTTTGGCGTAGTCGATAAGACGGCCAGTGGTACCGATCAGGATATCCACACCGCTTTCCAGCACTTTCAGCTGCTTATCGTAGCCGTCGCCGCCATAGGCCAGGCCAAGCTTCAGGCCAGTAGCCTGCGCCAGGGGTTCAGCGTCTGCGTGGATCTGTACCGCCAGTTCTCGCGTCGGGGCCATAATAAGCGCGCGCGGCTGGTTAACTTTGCGGTCTGCAATCGCTGGATGAGACAGTAAATAATGAAACGTTGACGTTAAGAACGCCATCGTTTTGCCAGTACCGGTTTGCGCCTGCCCTGCAACATCGCGACCGGCCAGCGTAAGCGGCAGGGCGAGAGCCTGAATGGGCGTGCAGTTATGAAACCCTTTGTTTTCAAGGGCTTCGATCACTTTTGGGTGCAGGGCGAAGTCGGAAAACTTCTGTTCTGTTAAATGTGTTTTGCTCATAGTGTGGTAGAATATCAGCTTACTATTGCTTTACGAAAGCGTATCCGGTGAAATAAAGTCAACCTTTAGTTGGTTAATGCGACATCAACACGTCGTTGGTGGAGACAAAACCAACGTACCAGGCTTATTCCTGTGGAGTTATATATGAGCGATAAAATTATTCACCTGACTGACGACAGTTTTGACACGGACGTGCTTAAGGCTGACGGGCTAACCCTCGTCGATTTCTGGGCTGAATGGTGTGGTCCTTGCAAAATGATCGCCCCGATTCTGGATGAAATCGCTGACGAATATCAGGGCAAACTGACCGTTGCCAAGCTGAACATCGACCAGAACCCGGGCACCGCGCCAAAATACGGTATCCGTGGCATCCCGACCCTTCTGCTGTTCAAAAACGGTGAAGTGGCAGCGACCAAAGTGGGCGCACTGTCCAAAGGTCAACTGAAAGAGTTCCTCGACGCTAATCTGGCGTAAGGTTTCTCGGCTGAGCGTCCTGAGCGCCTAAATTGTGTGGATCTCTGGACGCCCGGCTTTAGTCGTGCTAAGTTAGCTATGACTTCGTTTTAAACATATCTTGTTGTTTGAATCTTGTTTTACCCGATACTTCCCGTTGTTAACATGAACAGTGCGTGAAGTTGCTAGATTCCGGGCTTGTCACTCAATCCGTCTTGTCGTTTCAGTTCTGCGTTCTTTCCCTGTGACCAGACAGCGAACAGACATGAGTTGATGGCCGCTAAACAGGCATGGATGACCCTGCCATACCATTCACAACATTAAGTTCGAGAATCACCCCGAGTTTAAGAACCCACACCATTATGAATCTTACCGAATTAAAGAATACGCCGGTTTCTGAGCTGATCACTCTCGGCGAAAATATGGGGCTGGAAAACCAGGCTCGTATGCGCAAGCAGGACATCATTTTCGCCATCCTGAAGCAGCACGCTAAGAGTGGCGAAGATATCTTTGGCGACGGTGTGCTGGAGATATTGCAAGACGGATTTGGTTTCCTCCGCTCTGCAGACAGCTCCTACCTCGCCGGTCCTGACGACATCTACGTATCCCCTAGCCAAATCCGCCGTTTCAACCTCCGCACTGGTGACACCATTTCAGGTAAGATTCGTCCTCCAAAAGAGGGTGAACGCTACTTTGCGTTGTTGAAAGTTAACGAAGTTAACTACGACAAACCGGAAAACTCGCGCAATAAGATCCTCTTTGAGAACTTAACACCGCTGCACGCGAACTCTCGCCTGCGCATGGAGCGTGGTAACGGTTCGACCGAAGACTTAACCGCTCGCGTTCTGGATCTGGCATCACCTATTGGTCGTGGTCAGCGTGGCCTGATTGTGGCACCGCCAAAAGCGGGTAAAACCATGCTACTGCAGAACATCGCGCAGAGCATTGCCTACAACCACCCAGACTGCGTGCTGATGGTACTGCTGATTGACGAACGTCCGGAAGAAGTGACCGAGATGCAGCGTCTGGTTAAAGGTGAAGTGGTTGCTTCTACCTTCGACGAACCGGCATCTCGCCACGTTCAGGTTGCGGAAATGGTTATCGAGAAGGCAAAACGCCTGGTTGAGCACAAGAAAGACGTGATCATCCTGCTCGACTCCATCACCCGTCTGGCGCGTGCGTACAACACCGTGGTGCCAGCTTCCGGTAAAGTATTGACCGGTGGTGTGGATGCCAACGCCCTGCATCGTCCGAAGCGCTTCTTCGGTGCGGCACGTAACGTAGAAGAGGGCGGCAGCCTGACCATCATTGCGACCGCGCTGATTGATACCGGCTCCAAAATGGACGAAGTTATCTACGAAGAGTTTAAAGGTACAGGCAACATGGAACTGCACCTCTCTCGTAAGATCGCTGAAAAACGCGTCTTCCCGGCTATCGACTACAACCGTTCCGGTACCCGTAAGGAAGAGCTGCTCACCACTCAGGAAGAGCTGCAGAAAATGTGGATCCTGCGCAAAATCATCCATCCAATGGGTGAAATCGACGCAATGGAGTTCCTCATCAACAAACTGGCGATGACCAAAACCAACGACGATTTCTTCGACATGATGAAACGCTCGTAACGCAAATTATCCCAGTGAACGCCACGTTTTTACGTGGCGTTTTTCATTTATGGACTATACGCTAGTACCAACCGACTCCCAATTATGACCGGTCGGTGCGACAATAAGATAATTCGCACAGTAAAAACATTAATAGCTTGAATAATAAACAAATGGAATTGTAAGAGGTTTACTTTATAACTTCAGGCTCAGCGCCATGATGGTTATACTTCCTTGACTAACATTTGTTGAGAACATCCATTGTGAACCTACTTGATACGTTTGCTGAACTAACCAGTATTTTCTTATTTACCACCTGCTTTTTGTTTCTGGCACGTAAGGTGGCGAAATATCTGGGCTTAGTGGATAAACCCAACTTCCGTAAACGTCATCAAGGCATGATCCCTCTGGTCGGTGGCATCTCTGTTTTCGCTGGGATCTGCTTCACTTTTGCTATCGCGGATTACTATATTCCGCATGCCGGGCTGTATCTAACCAGCGCGACGGTGCTTGTTGTGGTTGGTGCCCTCGACGACCGTTATGATATTAGTGTCAAAATTCGCGCCTGCGTTCAGGCTGCTGTGGCTATTGCCATGATGGCGTTCGCTAAGTTGCATCTGAGTAGCCTGGGCTACATTTTTGGCTTCTGGGAGATGGAGCTCGGTCCATTTGGCTATTTTCTGACACTTTTTGCCGTGTGGGTGGCGATTAACGCGTTCAACATGGTTGACGGTATTGATGGTTTGCTGGGGGGCCTGTCCTGCGTCTCATTTGCCGCAATTGGTTTCATTCTATGGTTCGACGGGCAATATAGCCTTGCTATGTGGTGTTTTGCCATGATTGCGGCCATCCTGCCTTATATCCTGTTAAATCTCGGCGCATTAGGTCGACGCTATAAAGTCTTCATGGGTGATGCGGGTAGCACGTTTATCGGCTTTACTATCATTTGGATCTTGCTGGAAACCACTCAGGGCGATGTACATCCCATTAGTCCGGTAACGGCATTATGGATTATCGCCATCCCCTTAATGGATATGGTTGCGATTATGTATCGCCGTCTGCGTAAAGGGATGAGTCCATTCTCTGCTGACCGTCAGCACATTCATCATTTGATCATGCGAGCCGGATTCACTTCCCGGCAGGCATTTGTGCTGATTACGCTGGCGGCTGCTATTCTGGCGGGGATTGGTGTGACGGCAGAATATACCCATTTTGTGCCTGAGTGGGCAATGTTGGCATTGTTCTTGCTGGCATTTTCTCTTTACGGCTACTGCATTAAGCGCGCATGGAAGGTGGCACGATTCATTAAACGCCTTAAGCGCAGGATGCGTCGTAACAGTGGCAAAAATACAACATTAACTAAGTAAAACCGGGACTATGATGACTCAACCGTTGGCGGGAGCGAAATCAGTGGTAACAGAGAATGAACTGGACATTCGGGGTTTGTTTCGCGTGTTATGGGCAGGCAAACTTTGGATTGCGGGGATCGCGCTGGGGTTTGCGCTTTTAGCGCTGGCCTACACATTCTTTGCAAAACAAGAGTGGAGCGCGACGGCGATTACCGACAGACCAACGGTTAACATGCTCGGCGGCTTCTATTCCCAGCAGCAGTTCCTGCGTAACCTGGATATTAAAGCGAATCTCGCCACGCCGGATCAGGTTTCCGTTATGGATGAGGCCTACAAAGAGTTTGTGATGCAACTCGCCTCATGGGATACGCGTCGCGATTTCTGGTCGCAGACCGATTACTTCAAGCAGCGTCGGGTTGATAACACAAAAGTCGATGCCGCGCTGCTGGACGATCTCATCAACAATATCCAGTTTATGCCGGGCGATGCGCTGCGCAATGTCAGCGACAGCGTGAAGCTGATTGCCGAAACGGCGCCGGATGCGAATAACCTGCTGCGTCAGTATGTGGCCTTTGCCAGCCAGCGTGCGGCAAGCCATCTCAATGATGAGCTGAAAGGTGCCTGGGCTGCGCGAACGATTCAGATGAAGGCGCAGGTGAAACGTCAGGAAGAGGTGGCGAAAGCCATTTTTGCCCGCCGTGTCCACAATATTGAGCAGGCGCTTAAAATTGCGGAGCAGCACAATATTTCTCGCAGCGAAACGGATGTCCCGGCTGATGAACTGCCTGATTCCGAAATGTTCCTCCTTGGTCGTCCAATGCTCCAGGCGCGACTGGAAAATCTCCAGGCCGTTGGCCCTGATTTTGACCTCGATTACGACCAAAACCGCGCCATGCTTAACACCCTGAACGTCGGTCCAACGATGGACCCCCGTTTTCAGACGTATCGTTATTTGAGAACGCCTGAAGAACCTGTAAAACGCGATAGTCCGCGACGCGCATTCCTGATGATCATGTGGGGGATTGTGGGCGCACTGACTGGCGCTGGCGTAGCGTTAATGCGTCGTCGCACAAATTAAGAACGCCGTCTACGATGAAGGCTACGGCCTTCATCGCCTAATCGAAGAGAATCGATGTGAAAGTACTAACCGTATTTGGCACCAGGCCGGAGGCCATCAAGATGGCGCCTCTGGTTCATGCGCTGGCCAGAGATCCTGATATTGAAGCAAAGGTATGCGTGACTGCCCAGCACCGGGAGATGCTCGATCAGGTCTTAACTCTCTTTTCTATCGTCCCGGATTACGATCTCAATATTATGAAACCGGGGCAGGGGTTGACGGAGATCACCTGCCGTATTCTGCAAGAATTGAAGCCTATTCTGGAATCCTTCAAACCTGATGTGGTGCTGGTGCATGGTGATACCACGACCACCGTGGCGACCAGTCTGGCCGCGTTCTATCAGCGCATTCCCATTGGTCATGTTGAAGCGGGCCTGCGCACGGGCAATCTTTACTCGCCCTGGCCGGAAGAGGCCAACCGCACGCTCACTGGACATCTGGCGATGTACCACTTTGCGCCAACTGAAAACTCGCGTCAGAACCTGCTGCGGGAGAATATTGCCGACAATAAGATCTTTGTCACCGGGAATACGGTTATCGATGCGCTAATCTGGGTACGTGACCGCGTGCTGGCAAACACCGATCTGCAGGCAGAACTCGCTGCGCGCTATCCTTTCCTGCATAACGGCAAGAAAACGATCCTGGTGACGGGCCACCGTCGCGAAAGTTTCGGTCGCGGCTTTGAGCAAATCTGCCACGCGCTGGCTGAGATTGCCGCGCAGAATGAAGATGTGCAGATTGTCTATCCGGTACACCTCAACCCTAACGTCAGCGAGCCGGTGAACCGTATTCTGGGTCATGTGGATAATGTCCTTCTGATCGAACCGCAGGACTATATGCCATTCGTCTGGCTGATGAACCACGCCTGGCTGATCCTCACCGACTCTGGCGGGATTCAGGAAGAAGCGCCGTCCCTCGGCAAACCGGTGCTGGTCATGCGTGAAACCACCGAGCGCCCGGAAGCGGTAAAAGCGGGCACGGTACGTCTGGTAGGCACGGATATGCGCCGCATCGTCGACGAGGTGACGCGCCTGCTGCACGATGAAGAAGAGTATCAGGCGATGAGCCGCGCCCATAACCCGTATGGTGATGGGCAGTCTTGTGGTCGTATTTTGCATGCACTTAAACACAATCGGGTAACGCTATGAGTTTTACTACCATCTCTGTCGTGGGTCTTGGCTATATTGGACTGCCTACTGCGGCGGCCTTTGCCTCTCGTCAAAAGCAGGTTGTAGGCGTCGACATCAATGCGCGCGCGGTGGACACCATTAACCGTGGCGAAATTCATATTGTGGAGCCCGATCTCGACCTCGTGGTGAAAAAGGCGGTCGACGGGGGATTCCTGCGCGCCAGCACCACGCCGGTCGACGCCGATGCCTTTCTGATTGCGGTTCCGACGCCATTTAAAGGCGATCATGAGCCCGACATGGTTTACGTCGAGGCGGCAGCAAAATCTATCGCGCCTGTGTTGAAAAAAGGGGCGCTGGTGATCCTTGAGTCCACGTCGCCGGTGGGTGCTACCGAGCAGATGGCCCAGTGGCTGGCAGAGGCCCGCCCAGATTTGACCTTCCCACAGCAGGCGGGTGAGCAGGCCGATATTAATATCGCCTACTGTCCGGAGCGCGTGCTGCCGGGGCAGGTCATGGTCGAGCTCATTAAAAACGACCGCGTGATTGGCGGCATGACGCCGGTATGTTCCGCGCGCGCCAGCGAGTTGTATAAAATTTTCCTTGAAGGCGAATGTGTGGTGACCAACTCCCGCACCGCCGAGATGTGCAAACTGACCGAAAATAGCTTCCGCGACGTTAACATCGCCTTTGCGAACGAATTGTCGCTGATTTGTGCCGATCAGGGGATTAACGTCTGGGAGCTGATTAGCCTTGCGAATCGCCATCCACGCGTCAACATTCTCCAGCCTGGTCCAGGCGTGGGCGGTCACTGCATCGCCGTCGATCCCTGGTTTATCGTGGCGCAAAACCCCGATCAGGCTCGCCTGATCCGCACCGCGCGTGAAGTTAACGACAGCAAACCTCACTGGGTACTCAATCAGGTAAAAGCGACGGTGGCGGATTGTCTGGGTGAAAGCGGCAAACGCGCCAGTGAGCTGAAAATTGCCTGCTTTGGCCTGGCCTTTAAACCGAACATTGACGATCTGCGCGAAAGCCCGGCAATGGAAATTGCTGAGATGATCGCAGGCTGGCACAGCGGTGAAACGCTGGTGGTTGAGCCAAATATCCATGAACTGCCAGCGAAACTGGCGGCCCATTGTACGCTGACCGCGCTAAACGATGCGCTGGCGACGGCGGATGTGCTGGTGCTGCTGGTGGATCACAAAGCGTTCAAAGCGATCTCCGGTACGAGCGTGTCCCAGAAGTATGTGGTTGATACCAAAGGAGTATGGCGTTGAGTCAACTCAACGGCGTGCTGGAATCCCTTGAGTGGGAAAGCACTTTTTTTGCCCGGCCTTCGGCGATTGTTCGGCTGCGTGAAGATGTGCCTGTTTTGCAGGCGTCTGACTTCGCGGCCTGGCCGCGTGTGCAGGCGAAGATCCCGGCGGGCCGCGCCGATCTGCTGGATGCGCTGCAGCAACATGGTTTTCAACTGGTCGAAGGCGAGGTTGATCTCTCCATAACGGTGTCCCGCCACGCGTCGGCAGGCGCAGAAATTGCAGCAAAGCAGGACATTCCCGCGCTGCGCCAGATGGCGGCGCAGGCCTTTGCCCAAAGCCGCTTTCGTGCTCCCTGGTATAAGCCTGAAGACAGCGGCCGTTTTTATGCTCAGTGGATTGAGAATGCGGTAAAAGGCACGTTCGACCACGTGTGTCTGGTGTTCCGCGCGGTGGATGGACAGATTCAGGGCTTTGTTTCCCTGCGTAAGGTGAATGAGCAGGACGCGCGTATCGGCTTACTCGCCGGACGCGGCATGGGTGAGAAACTCATGCAGGCCGCGCTGCACTGGGCGGAGCAGGAACAGTTATCGACGCTGCGGGTGGCGACCCAGATGGGCAACACCGCCGCGCTTAAACGTTATATTGCGAGTGGAGCCAACGTCGACGCCACCGCTTACTGGTTATACAGGTGACATGATGATTCCATTTAACGCACCACCCGTCGTGGGAACGGAACTCGACTATATGCAGTCTGCCATGGGCAGCGGCAAACTTTGCGGCGACGGCGGTTTTACCCGTCGCTGCCAGCAGTGGATGGAGCAACGTTTTCACAGCGCCAAAGTGCTGCTGACGCCATCCTGTACGGCCTCTCTGGAGATGGCTGCACTGCTGCTGGATATCCAGCCCGGCGATGAAGTGATCATGCCGAGTTATACCTTTGTCTCTACGGCGAACGCGTTTGTCCTGCGCGGGGCGAAAATTGTCTTTGTGGATATCCGTCCGGATACCATGAACATCGACGAAACGCTGATTGAAGCGGCGATCACCGACAAAACGCGCGCGATTGTCCCGGTTCACTATGCGGGCGTGGCGTGCGAAATGGACACGATTATGGCGATCGCCAAAAAGCACAACCTGTTCGTGGTGGAAGATGCCGCGCAGGGCGTGATGTCCACCTACAAAGGGCGCGCGCTGGGCACGATCGGCCACATCGGCTGCTTTAGCTTCCACGAAACCAAAAACTACACCGCAGGCGGTGAGGGTGGGGCGACGCTGATTAACGACCGTGCGCTGGTGGAGCGTGCCGAGGTGATCCGCGAAAAAGGCACCAACCGCAGCCAGTTCTTCCGTGGTCAGGTCGACAAGTACACCTGGCGCGATATCGGCTCAAGCTACCTGATGGCCGATCTGCAGGCCGCATATCTTTGGGCGCAGCTGGAGGCGGCTGAGCGTATTAACCTGCAGCGCCTGTCCCTGTGGCAAACCTACTACGACGCGCTGGAGCCGCTGGCAAAAGCCGGGCGTATTGAACTGCCGACGATCCCGGCAGACTGCGTTCACAACGCCCATATGTTTTACATCAAGCTGCGTGATAACGACGATCGCAGCAGCCTGATTGCCTGGCTGAAAGAGGCTGAAATTCTGGCGGTATTCCACTACATCCCGCTGCACTCCAGTCCGGCTGGAGAAGCGTTTGGCGTATTCGCGGGCGAAGACCGTTACACCACCAAAGAGAGCGAGCGTTTGCTCCGCCTGCCTCTGTTCTACAACCTCGCACCCGTTAATCAACGCACGGTGATTAATACCCTTCTGAGTTATTTCGGCTGATATGTCTCTGGCAAAAGCATCGGTGTGGACGGCTGCGTCCACACTTGTAAAAATTGGTGCCGGATTGCTGGTCGTCAAGCTGCTGGCTGTCTCATTCGGCCCGTCAGGCGTCGGGCTGGCGGGCAATTTCCGCCAGCTGGTCACGGTACTCGGCGTGTTGGCTGGGGCGGGAATATTTAACGGCGTCACCAAATACGTGGCTCAGCATCATGATGATGCGGAAAAACTGCGCACGGTCGTGGGAACGTCTTCGGCCATGGTCCTGGGGTTTTCCACGCTGCTGGCCGTTGTGTTTTTACTGGCGGCGGCACCGATTAGCCAGGGGCTGTTTGGACACACGCAGTATCAGGGGCTGGTTCGCCTGGTCGCGCTGGTTCAGATGGGGATCGCCTGGGCTAACCTGCTGCTGGCACTGATGAAGGGCTTCCGTGATGCGGCGGGCAATGCGCTGGCGCTGATCCTGGGAAGCGTCATTGGTGTGATTGCCTATTATTTTTGCTATCGCCTGGGTGGCTATGAGGGTGCACTGCTGGGGCTGGCGCTGGTGCCTGCTCTGGTTGTCGTTCCGGCGGCGTTTATGCTGATGCGCAGAGGGGTCATCCCGCTACGTTACCTGATACCGCAGTGGGACAAGATGCTGGCGGGGCAGTTAGGCAAATTTACCCTGATGGCGCTCATCACCTCGGTGACGCTTCCGGTGGCCTACGTCATGATGCGAAACCTGCTGGCTGCGCATTACAGTTGGGATGAAGTCGGGATTTGGCAGGGCGTGAGCAGCATTTCCGATGCCTACCTCCAATTTATAACGGCTTCCTTTAGCGTCTATTTGCTGCCAACCTTATCGCGGCTGACCGTAAAAAAGGATATTACCCGCGAGATTTTCCGCTCATTGCGTTTTGTGCTCCCTGCCGTGGCGGCCGCCAGCTTTACCGTCTGGTTATTACGTGATGTCGCCATCTGGCTGCTCTTCTCGGCCAAGTTTATCGCCATGCGCGATCTGTTCGCCTGGCAGCTGGTAGGCGATGTGTTGAAAGTCGGCGCTTATGTTTTCGGTTATCTGGTGATTGCGAAAGCCTCGCTGCGGTTGTATATCCTGGCGGAGATTAGCCAGTTTGCGCTACTGACGGCGTTTTCTCACTGGCTTATCCCTTCGCACGGCGCGCTGGGGGCCGCTCAGGCCTATATGGCAACTTATATCGTTTATTTCGCTGCCTGTTGCGGCGTATTTTTACTTTGGCGTAAACGCGCATGACTGCACTGATTCACATCCTGGGATCGGACATCCCACACCATAACCAGACCGTACTGCGGTTCTTCAACGACGAGCTGGCATCGGGCAATCCTGATGCGCGCGAGTTTATGGTTGCAGGTCAGGACAATGGCCTGGGCGCGGCGTGTCCGGCGCTTAACATCACCTTCTGGCCAGATAAAGCCGCGCTGGCGAAAGCGGTCATCGCGAAGGCAAAAGCCGATCGTGAACAACGCTTCTTCTTCCATGGGCAGTTCAATACGGGCCTGTGGCTGGCACTGCTGAGCGGCGGGATAAAACCTTCCCAGTGTAGCTGGCATATCTGGGGCGCCGATCTCTATGAAGTGTCGCGCGGCTGGAAGTTCCGCCTGTTCTATCCTCTGCGTCGTATGGCTCAGGGGCGCGTGGGCTGCGTGTTCGCCACCCGTGGCGATCTTAACTACTTTGCTGAACGGCATCCGAACGTGCGCGGTGAGCTGCTCTATTTCCCGACTCGCATGAACCCGGCGCTGAACAACATGGCGAACGATACGCTGCGTGAGGGAAAACTGACGATTCTGGTGGGGAACTCAGGGGATCGCAGCAACGAGCATGTTGCGGCACTCCGGGCGGTGCATCAGCAGTTTGGCGATACGGTGAACGTGGTAGTGCCAATGGGCTACCCGGCGAATAACGACGCCTACATCGCTGAGGTCCGTCAGCAGGCGCTGGCGTTATTCAGCGCTGAGCATGTGAATATTCTGCAGGATAAGCTGGAATTTGATGACTATCTCAGGCTCCTGAGAAAGTGCGACCTGGGTTATTTTATCTTTGCCCGTCAGCAGGGGATTGGTACCTTATGTCTGCTTATCCAGGCAGGCGTCCCGTGCGTGCTTAACCGCGACAACCCGTTCTGGCAGGATATGGCCGAGCAGCATATTCCGGTATTGTTTACCTCGGACACGCTGAACGTCGATCTCGTGCGGGAAGCGCAGCGTCAGCTGGCGCTGGTGGATAAAAATAGCATCGACTTCTTTAGCCCGAACTACCTCACGCCGTGGCACCGCGCGCTGCGTATCGCTGCAGGAGACAACGCATGAGCCAGTTGCAATTTAGCGGCTTGTTGGTGGTTTGGCTGCTGAGCACGCTGTTTATCGCCACGCTCACCTGGTTTGAGTTCCGTCGCGTGCGCTTTAACTTCAACGTCTTTTTCTCGTTGCTGTTTTTACTGACCTTTTACTTCGGCTTCCCGCTGACCAGTATTCTGGTTTTCCGTTTTGATGTGGCCGTTGCCCCGCCGGAAATTTTGCTGCAGGCGCTGCTCTCCGCAACCTGCTTCTATGCTGTGTACTACGTCACCTATAAAACGCGTCTGCGCTCAGCGACAGCGTCCGCACCACGGCGACCCCTTTTCACCATGAACCGGGTGGAGACGCATCTGACGTGGGTGATGCTGATGACTATCGCGCTGGTCAGCGTGGGCATCTTCTTCATGCATAACGGCTTCCTGCTGTTTAAGCTCCAGTCCTATAGCCAGATTTTCTCTGCTGAAGTGTCAGGCGTGGCGCTCAAACGGTTCTTTTACTTCTTCATTCCGGCGATGCTGGTGGTCTTTTTCCTGCGTCAGGACAGCAAGGCGTGGCTGTTTTTCCTCGTCAGCACCGTCGCCTTCGGCATCCTGACCTACATGATTGTGGGTGGAACGCGCGCCAACATCATTATCGCCTTCGCCATCTTCCTGTTTATCGGCATCATTCGCGGATGGATCTCCCTGTGGATGCTGGTGGCGGCAGGCGTATTTGGCATTGTGGGAATGTTCTGGCTGGCACTGAAGCGCTACGGGTTAAACGTTGCCGGTGACGAAGCGTTTTACACCTTCCTCTACCTCACGCGCGACACTTTCTCGCCGTGGGAAAACCTGGCGTTGCTGCTGCAAAACTACGACAAGATCGACTTCCAGGGGCTGGCACCCATTGCCCGCGACTTCTACGTCTTTATTCCGACCTGGCTGTGGCCGGACCGTCCGGGCGTGGTGCTCAATACGGCGAACTACTTTACCTGGGAAGTGCTGAACAATCATTCTGGCCTGGCGATCTCGCCAACGCTAATTGGCTCCCTGGTCGTGATGGGCGGCGCGTGGTTTATCCTGCCGGGCGCGATTGCGGTTGGGCTGATCATTAAATGGTTCGACTGGCTTTACACGCTCGGTAACGAAGAGACCAACCGCTACAAGGCGGCTATTTTGCACAGTTTCTGCTTTGGTGCCATTTTCAATATGATTGTTCTGGCACGTGAGGGGCTGGATTCGTTCGTCTCGCGCGTGGTGTTCTTTATGGTCGTTTTCGGCGTGTGTCTGGTGCTGGCAAAACTGTTGTACTGGCTGTTTGACAGCGCAGGGCTTGTCCACCGACGCGAGCATCAGGGCAGCACAACGCTGTCGCAAGTCTGAATAGGGATTGTAATGACTGACACAACTTCTGCGCCGCGCTATGCGCTGCGCGGTCTACAGCTTATTGGCTGGCGAGATATGCAACACGCGCTGGATTTTCTGTTCTCGGACGGGCAGATGAAATCGGGCACGCTGGTGGCTATCAATGCGGAAAAAATGCTCGCGGTTGAAGATAACGCGGAAGTGAAAGACCTGATTACCGCCGCCGAATTCAAGTACGCAGACGGCATCAGCGTCGTGCGCTCTATCCGCAAAAAGTATCCTGGCGCTAATGTTTCACGCGTGGCGGGGGCCGATCTCTGGGAACAGCTCATGGCGCGCGCGGGAACAGAAGGCACGCCGGTCTTCCTGATCGGCGGTAAACCGGAGGTGCTGGCCCAGACGGAGCAGAAGCTGCGTAGCCAGTGGAATGTTAACATTGTGGGGAGCCAGGACGGCTATTTTAAACCTGAAGATCGGCAGGCGCTGTTTGAACGCGTGCGCGACAGCGGGGCGAAAATTGTTACCGTGGCGATGGGCTCACCGCGTCAGGAGATCCTGATGCGCGATTGCCGTCTGGTCTGCCCGGATGCTCTGTACATGGGCGTTGGTGGCACCTACGACGTCTTTACCGGCCACGTTAAGCGCGCGCCGAAAGTCTGGCAAAACCTCGGCCTGGAGTGGCTGTATCGTCTGTTATCACAACCGACGCGTATCAAACGACAGATCCGTCTGCTGCGCTATCTCGCCTGGCACTACACCGGTAAAATGTAATCAAAATGTAGCGCGATATGCTGTTCGCGCTGCAACTCCCCTGCAAAACTGCTGCTAATCTGTGCAATGCATTCATTTTTTTAATGCATCGTTTGCCATTTAGCAGAATTTAAGAAACCATTCGCACCGTATTTTAGTTCCCCTAAAAAACAATAACCGGCTTAAGCCGGTAAACAGCAGACACAACCGAGGATTTATGGCAGAGAAAAAACCGGAGCTACAGCGTGGGCTGGAAGCTCGACACATTGAATTGATAGCGCTGGGCGGTACTATCGGCGTTGGCCTGTTTATGGGCTCCGCAAGTACGCTCAAATGGGCTGGTCCTTCCGTATTACTGGCGTACATCATCGCCGGGCTGTTTGTTTTCTTCATCATGCGTTCAATGGGCGAAATGCTCTTCCTGGAGCCGGTGACCGGCTCTTTCGCCGTTTACGCGCACCGCTATATGAGCCCGTTCTTTGGCTACCTTACGGCCTGGTCGTACTGGTTTATGTGGATGGCCGTGGGCATCTCGGAAATCACGGCGATAGGGGTCTACGTGCAGTTCTGGTTCCCTGACATGGTCCAGTGGATACCTGCGCTCATTGCCGTGGGGCTGGTGGCGCTGGCTAACCTGGCTGCCGTGCGACTCTACGGTGAGATCGAGTTCTGGTTTGCGATGATCAAAGTCACCACCATTATCGTGATGATTGTCGTGGGTCTCGGGGTTATTTTCTTTGGCTTCGGTAACGGCGGGCACGCGATTGGTTTCGGCAACCTGACCGAGAACGGTGGCTTCTTCGCGGGCGGCTGGAAGGGCTTCCTGACAGCGCTCTGTATCGTTGTCGCCTCCTATCAGGGCGTTGAGCTGATCGGTATTACTGCCGGTGAAGCGAAAAATCCGCAGGTCACGCTGCGTAGCGCGGTGGGCAAAGTGTTGTGGCGTATCCTGATTTTTTATGTGGGCGCAATTTTTGTTATCGTAACCATCTTCCCGTGGAACGAAATCGGCACCACCGGCAGCCCGTTTGTCTTAACCTTCGCGAAGATTGGGATCACCGCGGCGGCGGGCATCATCAACTTTGTGGTCCTGACGGCCGCGTTATCAGGCTGTAATAGCGGGATGTACAGCTGTGGCCGCATGCTCTACGCGCTTTCTAAAAATAACCAGCTGCCTGCGGCGATGGGGAAAGTGTCCCGTGCGGGCGTGCCGGTTATGGGCGTGGCAGTATCGATCGTGATTCTGCTGATTGGTTCGTGTCTGAATTACATCATCCCGAATCCGCAACGCGTGTTCGTTTACGTCTACAGCGCCAGCGTGCTGCCGGGCATGGTGCCGTGGTTTGTGATCCTGATTAGCCAGCTGCGTTTCCGTCATGCGCATAAAAAAGCGATCGCCAGCCATCCGTTCCGCTCCATTTTGTTCCCGTACGCGAACTATTTGACGATGGCATTCCTGATTTGCGTATTAATTGGGATGTACTTTAATGAAGATACCCGCATGTCGCTGTTTGTGGGGATGATCTTCCTGGCAGCCGTCACAGCGGCATATAAGCTTTTTGGCCTGGGCCGCCGTGCCACCACGCATAAAGTGGAGGAATAAGCGGCAAAATGTGCAAACCATAACCAAACGCGCATTTTTTTCAAAAAAGCACTAGACAGCGGGGGCGGAGGTACGTAATATCCAGCCCCGCAACGGCGCTAAGCGCCCGTAGCTCAGCTGGATAGAGCGCTGCCCTCCGGAGGCAGAGGTCTCAGGTTCGAATCCTGTCGGGCGCACCATTAACCCGGTGCTGGAGCTGCGGTGGTCTGAGAAGTAGTCAGTACCGCGTGAAAGAATACAGTGGTGGCTATAGCTCAGTTGGTAGAGCCCTGGATTGTGATTCCAGTTGTCGTGGGTTCGAATCCCATTAGCCACCCCATTATTTGAAAGAGTTGTGAATTGCGAAGGTGGCGGAATTGGTAGACGCGCTAGCTTCAGGTGTTAGTGTCCTTTGGATGTGGGGGTTCGAGTCCCCCCCCTCGCACCACGACTTTTTAAATGAATTGAACTAAAAATTCAAAAAAAGCAGTACATCGGCGAGTAGCGCAGCTTGGTAGCGCAACTGGTTTGGGACCAGTGGGTCGGAGGTTCGAATCCTCTCTCGCCGACCAATTTTGAACCCCGCTTCGGCGGGGTTTTTTGTTTTCTGCGGTTTTAATCCCTGTCGTTATTCCCCAACAACACGCTTCTCTATTGTCGCGATTTGGCGACACGCAATTCTTTGAAAATAAACAATTTAATATTCCGGCGGCTTTATTGTCTCTTGCCGACGACACGTTGAATCTCTTATCCGTACATTATCGGGCTTCAGCCGGTTCTTAACAGCAGAATTTCCTTTTATCTGAGAATGTTGCGCAATGTAAAAGTTCTGCGTGTAAACCTGGCATGTAACGTGCAATAATATACGTGTAGATGCTCATTCCATCTCTTATGTTCGCCTTAGTGCCTCATAAACTCAGGAATGACGCAGAGCCGTTTACGGTGCTTATCGTCCACTGACAGATGTCGCTTCGGCCTCATCAAACACCATGGACACAACGTTGAGTGAAGCACCAAATATGTTGTCTTACAGACCTGTTTTAACGCCTGCTTTTTAGCAGGCGTTTTTTTATGCCTTATTCCTGATACTGGCGCACGATCAGGGCAACCATCACCAGGGTTGTTGACGAGACAGCATAGAGTGCCGCTACTGAGCCAAACCCGGCAGCCACTGCCGCTGCGATGCCAGTGAAAAGAGAGGCGCTGAGCGTTTGCCAGCGCCAGGCTTTCCCACTGGCTGAAGCGGTTTGCGTGATATTAAAACTACTGAGTACGCCAAACGTCCCGGCCGCAAAGAGAACATTCGAGGCCAGATGTGCGATAAAGATCGTCCCCAGTGCACATGCCATCCACCCGGACAACATCGGCAGCATTCCATAGGCGGCCAGAAAGATGCCGAGACAAACGATGATGCGCGGCGTGTGAGCGGCAAAGTGCGCCAGGCTCTCTTTTTTTAGCAGCAGAGGGCCGCAAAGTTGCCCCATGCTTCTTGCGAACAGCAGCGGCAGGGCAAGGCCTGCCGCATCCTGAGGATGGATTTGCTGGGCCAGTGCCGGAAGTAGCGCCATGGCCGGTGAGCCGACTGCCGCAAGCGCCGGCAGAATGAGCAGACTGCGTTTCTGCCGAACGGTCAACGTCCGCCAGCGTAATGCCGCAGGGGCTTCCTCTTCGTTACGGGTAGGGAGTGATGGTGCAGAAAACCGGCGTCCAGCCAGCCATAGCATGAGCAGTGACCCGAGGAAGCTGGCGGCATCAATGGCCAGCAGGGTAAACACGGACGTCTTCTGGAACAGCACTACGCCCAGGCCGGTTCCTAACAATACCTGAGACGCAAAAATCACATTTTCCAGACAGGTTGCTGCAGGCAACTCCGCTTCGCTAAGACCGCGCTTGAAGAGCAACGTCAACGCGGGCCAGCTCATCCCGCTGAGCAACGCTTCGGTGGATTGGACGGCGAGTAACGCGGTAACGCTGTGATAACCCACACCCAGCAGAGGAAAGAGCAGGGCGAGCAGGCCCAGCCCTTCGGTCAGTATCAGCAGGCATATCGGAGAACACCGTGAGCACAGCTTTTCGCCGATCGTACTACCGATAAATCCCGGCACCGTAGCGAAAAGAAAAGCAAGGGTGAGCAGAGCGGGCGGTACTGACCACGCTAGCAGCAAGCCGAAAACCACAACCTGGGTTAAGCCATTCCCCAGCGAAGAAAAGATAAAAGCACAGGCAAGCAGGCGCAGCCAGCGGTGGCAGCGGAGCGCTTCAATAAGCGCATACAGAAGCGAGTTCATGAAAATGTCCTTTCAAAAACGATTTAGTCCACGCTGCAGAAAGTGCGCGTGTGTGAAAAAAGTTAAGAAAAAGACATCGTTACATTGGCGGGTTCGTTTGCGGATGAGGGTGTAAAGAATGTAGCAGTTGAAAGGCGATAAAAAAAGGAGGCCAACTGGCCTCCTGTTTCTTTATTGCTGGTTACCGTTATTTTGCAGGGTCAATAACAGCCCATCGCGCCGCATGGCGGCCGCCTCTTCCGGCTTATGCTGCTTATCCAGTGAATCAGCAAGCCAGGCGTAGTCAAACGCGTCCGGACGCTGTTTCAGCGCCGCACGGAAGGCGAGGCTCGCCTCCTGCCATTCGCCGTGCTTCATCAGCGACTGGCCCAGCGTGCTCCACAACAGCGGGCGATCGCCCACGGTTTTGATCTGCTGGCGCAGCACTTTTTCAATCTGCTCAGGATTATTGGTTTTCAGGCGCGGGATCACCATCACCAGGCGATCGTCGTACTGGCGCTTCAGACCGTCGAGGAGGATCTCCTGCGCCGTGTCGTGATCGTCACACTCAATGAGATGTTCCGCCATCGCCACCTGCAGAGGTATCTGCTGGCGCGTTTTACGGCTCTGATTCTTCCACCAGGTTTTCAGACCGTCGCTGCCCAGGTCGGCGCGCGCCTGATCCATCAGCCCAATCCACGCCAGACGCTGAAGCTCATCACGATGTTCATCGTCGCCGACGTCTGCTTTTGCCATCGAAGGAATGATATCCAGCAGTGAACCCCAGGCACCGGTACGGATGTAAGCCTGTTCAGCAAGGCGCAGCACTTCAGGATGGCGTGGGGTGATTTCCAGAAGTCGGTCAACGCCGTGGCGCGCCGCGTGGTTTTCGTTCCGCGCCAGCTGCAGGCGAACGCGAGTGATCTCCACCGGAATTGGATCTTTAGGAGAAAGCTCGGACGCGCGCTCAAGATGTTGATTGGCACGGGCTTCATCGCCGCGCTGCTGTGCCGCTTCAGCGGCCAGCAGATAGTTCACCACCGGCTGTTCTGCGTGATCGGCATTCTTCGACATCAGCTTTTCTACCTGCTGATAATCGCCTTCGGCCAGTTTAAGCAGCGCTTGCTCTGTTTGCTTACGGGCACGACGGCGCTTACGGCCAACGAACCAGCCGCGGGTATGTGCCCCGGTGCGGAAAATACGGCGCAGGATCCATTCCACAGCGAGCAGTACAACCACGCCGAGGATCAGGATAATCACTAAGCCGGTAACGCTGGTTTCGATATTGTAGTTATCAGTCTGGATCAGCACATAGCCTTGATGACCCGCGAGCATCGGCCCCAGGACGATCCCGGCGATCAGCAGGATAAAGAGTAAGAGGACTTTAAGCATCGTTACTCTCCTTGTGGCGCGCTTTCAGGCGCTGGCGCGGCGGCCGGTGCTTCAGCCGTGCCTTCCGCCGGAACGCCGGGCTGGGCCAGCAGGTTACGCACTCGCGTCTGCATCAGCTTCTCCAGAATCGGCTGGCTTTCCAGCTTATCCGGCACGTTCATGGTGATGTTTTGCTGGCTCAGCTTATCAATGTCTTCCAGGAAGGCCGTGGTCGTCGCGTCATCAGTGTTGTAATACGCGCGCACCCACGTCGAGACGTTATCCAGCGCCTGCTTGTAGGTCTCTTCCTGATGACGCGGTACGGCCTGTGCCGCAACCAGCAGGCGGGAGCGGATGTTTTCGCGCAGATAGATATCCTGGTTCGGTGCTAACAGCGGCACGGCGGTTTCATCACGGCGGCGGATAGTGATGAAGCTGTCCATAAAGTTCTGCCAGCTTTTTTGCAGATTTATGCGCCATTCGCTCAGGGAGCTGGAAAGTTCGGTGCCGTCGGAATCCATCGGGGAGTCGTCGTCGTTGTTATCCGCCAGCTGCAGGTTATCAATCTGGTTCGAGAGCTGGTTCACCTTGAGGATAATGCCGTCGTAATCCACCTGTGACACCGCAGACAGGCTGGCGATATCTTCGGTAATCGCGCGGCGTGCGGCGATCAGGCTTGGGTCGTTCATGTCTGCCAGGCTCGCGTCGGCGCTTTTCAGCAGCGCGGCGGCAGTGGTAACGTCCTGATCGCTCCAGAGCTTACGGCCGGCCAGTTTCACCAGAAAATCGGCCTGTGAGAGCAGCCAGGTTTTGGCATCGGTACCGGAAATCGTGGCGACTTTCTCCTGCACTTCGCTCAGCTGTTTGGTCAACTCTTCCCGTTTGCTGTTCGCATCGGCAAGCGCGGCGGCCTGCTGTTTGATCACGCTTTCCAGCTCGGTTTTCTGCGTCTCCTGCGCTTTTTGCAGGGCAGTAACTTGATTGACCAGCGCATCGCTGGTGGCCGTCTGGTTAGAGCCTTGCTGCTTAACAAGACCATACAGGCCAACGCCTGCCACCAGGGCAATGGCAATGGCAATTGCGCTCAGCGCGAGGCTGGTTTTGTTGCTGCCGTTTTTCTTCTCAGCGGTTTTCTCTGTCGTCTCTGGCTGTGGGGTTGTATCCACAGTCTCCCTGGTCTCTTCAACCACGGCGGAGGATTTTTCGTGTTCCGTCATTATGGCTTCCCATTTGAGAGTTATTGTAATGCGCGCAGCAGCGCATCGTTGTCGGCGTTATCAGCGATCCGAATATCTTTCCAGCCCAGTTCCCGGGCGTGGTTCGCCAGACGCTCACTGACGACCAGAAGCCGACAGTGGAGTAACCAGTTCTCACGATACCATTGTGGAATAAGCGACCATAGCTGCTGCAGCATTTCACCGCTGGTTACGACCAGGGTATCGATGCCGCGCATGTGCCAGCGCATCGCCTCTTCCGCGCCATCGTAGTGTTTCGCACAACGCTGATAGCATTCGCAGAACGTGACGTTAGCCCCGCGTTCCCGCAGCGTTTCACCCAACAGTTCACGTCCACCGTTACCGCGTAAAATGAGCGCACGTTTTCCGGCAATAGTTTGTAATTCAGGTAATTGTAGCAAGACTTCGCTGATTTCCCGATCTAACGGATAGCGAACGTCTGTTCCGCTAACGGTATGTAAGGCCAGTGCGGTTGTTCGCCCGATAGCGAAATAGCGGGGAGCGGTTGGCCAGTCTCTCCCTGCTTGTTGCAACTGCGCATGGGAAAATTCCACGGCATGTTGCGACAGCGCGAAGATCAGGTCGCCTTCCTGCAGGGCATTCATCTGGTCGACGAGCATGGACAGCTCCCGACCGGGGGAGAATTCAATCAGCGGAAAACTCCAGGCCACCTGCCCCAGTGCGCGCAGACGGCTCACTAATTGCTCTCCTGCGGGAGAAGGGCGGGTGACAAGAATACTCATGCAGGGGGTTCTCCATTATAAACGTCAGCCAGAATTTCACGGGCACCGTTATCCAGTAACTCTTCCGCCAGCGACACGCCAAGCTGCTCGGCATCTTGCGGTTTGCCGCGACGTTCGCCGCGTACCATCTGTGAACCGTCCGGCGCGCCAACCAGCGCACGCAGCCACAGCTCACCGTCGGTTAATTCAGCATAGCTGCCAATTGGCACCTGACAGCCGCCTTCGAGGCGAGTGTTCATGGCGCGCTCGGCTTTGACGCGGATGGCGGTCTCGTCATGGTTCAGCGGTGCAAGCAGCTCGCGCGTGCGCGCATCGTCAAGACGGCACTCAATACCCACCGCACCCTGGCCCACGGCCGGTAGCGACAGCTCTGGCGGCAATGCGACGCGAATGCGTGATTTCAGCCCCAGACGCTTCAAACCGGCAACGGCGAGGATAATGGCATCGTAGTCGCCGTTATCCAGCTTGCCCAGACGCGTACCCACGTTTCCGCGTAGCGAGCGAATCACCAGGTCCGGACGGCGTTCAGCCAGCTGACACTGACGGCGTAAACTGGACGTGCCAACCACGCTGCCTTCCGGCAACGCGTCAAGAGAATCGTACTGGTTGGAGACAAACGCATCGCGCGGATCTTCACGTTCGCAGATGGTTACGAGCCCCAGCCCTTCCGGGAATTCAACGGGCACATCCTTCATGGAGTGCACGGCGATGTCAGCACGGTTCTCAAGCAAGGCCATTTCCAGCTCTTTGACAAACAAGCCTTTTCCGCCAACTTTTGCCAGCGGCGTATCAAGGATCACGTCACCGCGCGTCACCATCGGCACCAGCTCGACGCGCAATCCGGAATGGCAGGCTTCAAGGCGCTGCTTCACATAATGTGCCTGCCAGAGCGCAAGAGGGCTTTGGCGTGTGGCAATTCTCAAAACATTGTCTAACATGCTTGTTACCGTCATTATCAATCGCTAACCATCCTAACATTGTTGACTCTGGGATGGCAGTTTTACGGTTAATGAAGGGTGAGAGGGACAAGGCGGCGTATTCGTCAGCCGTAGCCGTATTCAGGAATTTACACGTACAGAACGGTGCTACACTTGTATGTAGCGCATCTTTCTTTACGGTCAACCGGCAAGGTGTTAAATTGATCACGTTTTAGACCATTTTTTCGTCGGTACCACCATAATGATAAGGGCGAAAGAAGGGTAACGGTTATCTTTTTGAAATACTGCGGGCTAGCTGTTATTCGTGTTTTGAATAGCTTACGACACCCGGAAACATCAGGCGATACGTCTTGTACCTCTATATTGAGACTCTGAAACAGAGACTGGATGCCATAAATCAACTGCGCGTGGATCGCGCGCTTGCTGCCATGGGCCCTGCTTTCCAGCAGGTATACAGTCTGCTGCCGACATTATTGCACTATCACCATCCGCTGATGCCGGGTTACCTCGATGGTAACGTTCCCCAGGGCATCTGCCTTTTCACGCCTGATGAAACCCAACAGCACTATCTGAACGAGCTGGAACTCTACCGCGGCATGCCACCTCAGGTTTCTCCGAAAGGTGAACTGCCCATCACAGGCGTTTACTCTATGGGGAGTACCTCATCGGTAGGGCAAAGTTGTTCTTCTGACCTGGATATCTGGGTCTGCCATCAATCCTGGCTCGATAACGAAGAGCGCCAGCTGCTGCAGCGTAAATGCAGCCTGCTGGAGAGCTGGGCGGCGTCGCTCGGCGTGGAAGTGAGCTTCTTCCTGATTGATGAAAACCGTTTCCGCCATAACGAAAGCGGCAGTCTGGGTGGTGAAGACTGCGGCTCGACTCAGCACATCTTATTGCTGGATGAATTCTACCGTACTGCCGTTCGCCTCGCCGGGAAGCGTATTCTGTGGAATATGGTGCCGTGCGATGAAGAAGAGCATTACGACGATTACGTCATGTCGCTCTATTCGCAGGGTGTACTGACGCCAAACGAATGGCTGGATCTGGGCGGTCTCAGCTCTCTATCCGCTGAAGAGTACTTTGGCGCGAGCCTCTGGCAGCTTTATAAGAGCATCGACTCACCGTACAAAGCGGTGCTGAAAACGCTACTGCTGGAAGCCTATTCCTGGGAATACCCTACGCCACGTCTGCTGGCGAAAGACATCAAACAGCGTCTGCACGACGGGGAGATTGTCTCCTACGGGCTTGATGCCTACTGCATGATGCTGGAACGCGTTACCGAATACCTCAAAGCCATTGATGACACCACGCGTCTTGATCTGGTGCGTCGATGTTTCTATCTCAAAGTCTGTGAAAAACTCAGCCGCGAACGCGCATGCGTTGGCTGGCGTCGTGAAGTGGTCAGTCAGTTAGTCAAAGAGTGGGGATGGGACGAAGAGCGTCTGTCGATGCTCGACAACCGCGCCAACTGGAAAATCGACCAGGTGCGTGAAGCGCACAACGAACTGCTTGATGCCATGATGCAAAGCTACCGTAACCTGATCCGCTTTGCCCGCCGCAACAACCTCAGCGTTTCCGCCAGCCCGCAGGACATCGGGGTGTTGACCCGTAAGCTGTACGCCGCATTTGAAGCGCTGCCGGGTAAAGTCACCCTGGTGAACCCGCAGATTTCACCTGACCTGTCAGAGCCGAACCTGACCTTTATCTTTGTGCCACCGGGCCGCGCAAACCGCACCGGGTGGTATCTGTACAACCGTGCCCCAAGCATGGATTCGATCATCAGCCATCAGCCGCTGGAGTATAACCGCTACCTGAACAAGCTGGTGGCCTGGGCCTGGTTTAACGGCCTGCTGACCTCGCGCACGCGCCTGTTTATCAAAGGCAACGAGGTGGTTGATTTGGCCAAGCTGCAGGAGATGGTCGCGGATGTGTCGCACCACTTCCCGCTGCGTCTGCCTGCGCCAACGCCAAAAGCGCTCTACAGCCCGTGCGAGATCCGCCATCTGGCGATCATCGTCAACCTGGAGTACGACCCGACGGCGGCCTTCCGCAATCAGGTGGTCCATTTTGACTTCCGCAAGCTGGACGTCTTCAGCTTTGGCGAGCAGCAAAACTGCCTGGTGGGCAGCGTTGACCTGCTGTACCGCAACTCGTGGAACGAAGTGCGTACCCTGCACTTCAACGGCGAGCAGGCGATGATCGAAGCGCTGAAAACCATTCTTGGCAAGATGCACCAGGACGCCGCGCCGCCGGACAGCGTCGAAGTGTTCTGCTACAGCCAGCACCTGCGTGGTTTGATTCGGACCCGCGTGCAGCAGCTGGTCTCTGAGTGCATCGAACTGCGTCTTTCCAGCACCCGTCACGAAACCGGGCGCTTTAAAGCGCTGCGCGTCTCCGGCCAGACCTGGGGGCTATTCTTCGAGCGCCTGAACGTGTCGGTGCAGAAGCTGGAAAATGCCATCGAGTTCTACGGCGCGATTTCGCACAACAAGCTGCACGGCCTGTCGGTGCAGGTGGAAACCAACCATGTCAAACTGCCGCAGGTGGTGGATGGTTTTGCGAGTGAAGGGATTATTCAGTTCTTCTTCGAAGAGTCAGGCGAGGATGCCGGTTTCAATATCTACATCCTTGATGAGACTAACCGCGCCGAGGTGTATCACCACTGTGAAGGCAGTAAAGAGGAGCTGGTGCGCGACGTCAGCCGCTTCTATTCCTCTTCGCATGACCGTTTTACCTACGGCTCAAGCTTCATTAACTTCAACCTGCCGCAGTTCTATCAGATTGTGAACGTCGATGGTCGTACGCAGGTGATCCCGTTCCGGACCCAGGCCGTAACGCCTGCCGCGCCGGCTAATCAGGATACCGCGCCGCTGTTGCAGCAGTATTTCTCCTGATCCTTCTCGCCGGGTGGCGCTAACGCTTACCCGGCCTACGGTTCGAGCCGTTGTAGGCCCGGTAAGGCGTAGCCGCCACCGGGCAACAAAACTACCTGAAACGCACTGCCTCACCCGCCTGCGCGGTCGCCGCCTGCTCCAGCAGATCCCAGAACGTTTCGCCGCTGCGGTCGCACACCCACTCATCACCCTTCAGATCGAAGTGATAGCCGCCCTGTTTAGCCGCCAGCCACACCTGGTGAAGCGGCTCCTGGCGGTTAATAATAATTTTGCTGCCGTTTTCAAAGCTTAAGGTCAGAATACCGCCGTTGATTTCACAATCGATATCGCTGTCGCCGTCCCAGTCGTCCAGGCGCTCTTCGATGGTCATCCACAGGGTGTCGGCAAGGCGATGGAATTCACTGTCGTTCATGGTTTTGTTCCTGTTTTTCGTGATGGCGGCAGTATAACGCTAAATAATTCCCGTTGCAGGAAAGCGGCAAACTCTTGCTTTTGTGTCTTCTCCTGCGATGATAGAAACAGATTTGAACTTACGAGCAACTTGATAATGAAAAACGTCTTCCGAACGCTTGCCGTTCTCATCACGCTGTTTAGCCTGACTGGTTGTGGACTGAAAGGGCCGCTGTACTTCCCGCCAGAGGATAAGAACGCACCACCGCCAACGAAACCGGTGCAAAGCGGCATTGAGTCGACTACGCCAGATACTAACGATCGTGGCGATAACGGTGGCCCGACTCAGGTTAATCTCTGACAGATTACGTTCTGTACCCGCGCAATGGAGCAAATGATGCAGTTCTCTAAAATGCATGGCCTTGGCAACGATTTTATGGTCGTCGACGCGGTAACGCAGAATGTGTTTTTCTCCCCGGAACTGATCCGCCGCCTGGCGGACCGGCACGTGGGCGTGGGGTTCGATCAGCTGCTGGTGGTCGAGCCGCCTTACGATCCCGATCTTGATTTCCACTACCGCATTTTCAACGCTGACGGCAGCGAAGTTAACCAGTGTGGCAACGGCGCGCGCTGTTTTGCCCGCTTTGTCCGCCTGAAAGGTCTGACCAACAAGCGCGATATTCGCGTCAGTACGGCGAACGGCCGTATGGTGCTCAGCGTGACCGATGACGAGCTGGTACGCGTGAATATGGGCGAGCCAAACTTCGAGCCTTCCGCCGTACCGTTCCGCGCAAACAAAGCGGAAAAGACCTATATTATGCGTGCGGCCGAGCAGACAGTATTGTGCGGCGTCGTCTCGATGGGTAACCCTCACTGTGTGATTCAGGTTGATGATGTGCAAACCGCCGCGGTTGAAACGCTCGGTCCGGTGCTGGAAAGCCACGAACGTTTCCCGGAGCGCGCGAACATCGGCTTTATGCAGGTGGTGAAGCGTGAGCACATCCGTCTGCGGGTTTACGAGCGCGGCGCGGGCGAAACCCAGGCCTGCGGAAGCGGTGCCTGTGCTGCAGTTGCTGTGGGCATCTCTCAGGGGTTACTGGCAGAAGAGGTTCGCGTGGAATTACCGGGCGGTCGGCTTGATATCGCCTGGAAAGGACCGGGTCATCCACTGTATATGACGGGCCCGGCGACACATGTTTATGACGGGTTTATCCATCTATGAAACAACCAGGGGAAGAACTGCAGGAAATAATGACGGAACTGGATGACAGCGCTGTTGTTGATTATCTGCTGAACAATCCTGAGTTTTTTATCCGTAATGCACGCGTCGTTGAACAGATGCGCGTACCGCATCCGGTTCGTGAGACCGTGTCGCTGGTCGAATGGCACATGGCGCGCTCGCGCAAGCACATCAATCAGCTTGAAGAGAACATGACGCTGCTCATGGAGCAGGCTAACAATAACGAAAGCCTGTTTTATCGTCTGCTGCACCTGCAGGCACGTCTGGCCTCGGCGCACAGCCTTGAAGAGTTCCTCAGCCGCTTCCACCGCTGGGCGCGTGAGCTTGGGCTGGCAGGTGCGACGATTCGCCTGTTCCCGGACCGCTGGCGCATTGGTGCACCGTCTGGCTTTACCCATCTGGCGCTGAGCCGCCAGGCGTTTGAGCCGCTGCGCATTCAGCGTCTGGGCCATGAGCACCACTATCTGGGGCCGCTAAACGGGCCTGAGCTGCTGGTGGTATTACCGGACGCTAAAGCGATTGGCTCGGTGGCGATGTCGCTGATGGGGCGCGACGGCGATCTGGGCGTGATGTTATTTACCAGCCGTGACGCGCATCATTATGAGCAGGGCCAGGGTACGCACCTGCTGCAGGAAATCGCCCTGATGCTGCCTGAGCTGCTGGAGCGCTGGATTGAGCGCGTATGACAGAGCCACTCGCCGCTGACGTCACGCGCTTTCTGCGCTATCTGGGCGTGGAACGTCAGCTCAGCCCCATAACGCTGCTTAACTATCAGCGTCAGCTTGATGCCATCATCCAGATTGCCGACGAGATCGGCCTGAAAAGCTGGCAACAATGTGATGCTGCCACGGTGCGCGGGTTCGTTGTGCGTAGCCGTAAAAAAAACCTCAGTCCGGCGAGCCTGGCGCTCAGGCTTTCCGCCCTGCGCAGTTTCTTCGACTGGCTGGTGAGCCAGGGCGGTTTAAAAGCCAACCCGGCGAAGGGGATCGCCACGCCAAAAGCCCCCCGGCATCTGCCGAAAAATATCGACGTCGACGACGTAAACCGCCTGCTGGATATCGATCTCAACGATCCGCTGGCCGTGCGCGACCGCGCGATGCTGGAGGTGATGTACGGTGCGGGCCTGCGTCTCTCTGAACTGGTGAACCTCGATTTAAAGCATCTCGATCTGGAATCCGGCGAAGTGTGGGTAATGGGCAAGGGCAGCAAAGAGCGCCGTCTGCCGATTGGCCGCAACGCGGTTTCCTGGATTGAGCACTGGCTGGATCTGCGCGGGCTGTTTGGCGCAGAGGAGAATGCGCTGTTCCTGTCGAAACTCGGCAAACGGATCTCGGCGCGTAACGTGCAGAAGCGATTTGCGGAGTGGGGCATCAGGCAGGGGCTGAACAGCCATGTTCACCCGCACAAGCTGCGCCACTCGTTCGCCACCCACATGCTGGAATCCAGCGGCGATCTGCGTGGCGTGCAGGAACTGCTTGGCCACGCAAATCTGTCGACCACTCAAATCTATACCCACTTAGACTTCCAGCACCTTGCCTCGGTGTATGACGCGGCGCATCCACGCGCCAAACGGGGGAAATAATGCGTTTTTACCGCCCACTCGGTCAGATCTCAGCCCTGACGTTTGACCTTGATGACACTCTTTATGACAACCGCGAGGTGATCCTGCGTACCGAGCAGGCGTCGCTGGCGTTTGTGCAGAACTACCATCCCGCGCTGAAGGCGATGCAGAACAAGGACTTCCAGAAGCTGCGTCAGTCCCTGCGGGAGACCGAGCCGGAGATTTACCACGACGTGACCGAATGGCGTCGTCGTGCGGTTGAGCAGGCGATGCTCAACGCGGGCCTGAGCGTACAGGACGCGGCCATCGGTGCCGAAGCGGCAATGGAAAACTTCGCCAAATGGCGCAGCCGTATCGACGTGCCGCAGGAGACCCACGACACGCTGGCGAAGCTTGCCGAAAAGTGGCCGCTGGTGGCCATCACTAACGGTAACGCCCAGCCTGAGCTGTTTGGTCTCGGCGATTACTTTGAGTTCGTGCTGCGCGCGGGCCCGCACGGGCGCTCGAAGCCGTTCAGCGATATGTACCATCTGGCAGCGGAAAAAATGAACCTGCCGCTCGGTGAAATATTGCACGTGGGCGACGATCTGACCACGGACGTAGCGGGTGCCATTCGCTGCGGCATGCAGGCCTGCTGGATCAAGCCGGAAAACGCCGACCTGATGATCACGCAGGATAGCCGTCTTCTGCCGCACGTGGAAATTTCACGGTTGGCATCCCTCACGACGCTGATATAATCACCAGTAATATTGTATAAATTACCAGGGTTTTTCAGTTGTAGGCCCGGTAAGCGAAGCGCCACCGGGCGTTTTGCTCTGTTCCTGAATACTATGTGACGGTGCCAATGGACGTTTCTTACCTGCTCGACAGCCTTAATGACAAACAGCGTGAAGCCGTAGCGGCCTCGCGCACCAATATGCTGGTGCTGGCTGGAGCGGGCAGTGGAAAGACGCGCGTGCTGGTTCACCGTATCGCCTGGCTGCAGAGCGTGGAAAATTGCTCGCCGTACTCCATCATGGCGGTCACGTTTACCAACAAGGCGGCGGCAGAGATGCGCCACCGTATCGCACAGCTGATGGGCACCAGCCAGGGCGGCATGTGGGTCGGCACCTTCCACGGCCTGGCGCACCGCCTGCTGCGCGCGCACCATATGGACGCCAACCTGCCGCAGGATTTCCAGATCCTCGACAGCGAAGACCAGCTCCGTCTGCTCAAACGTCTTATTAAGGCGATGAACCTTGACGAGAAGCAGTGGCCACCGCGTCAGGCGATGTGGTACATCAACGGTCAGAAAGACGAAGGGCTGCGCCCGCACCACATTCAGAGCTTCGGCAACCCGGTCGAGCAGACCTGGCAGAACGTCTACAAGGCCTATCAGGAAGCGTGCGATCGCGCCGGTCTGGTGGATTTCGCCGAGCTGCTGCTGCGCGCCCACGAGCTGTGGCTCAACAAGCCGCACATCCTGCAGCACTATCGTGAACGCTTCACCAATATCCTGGTGGACGAGTTCCAGGACACCAACAACATCCAGTATGCGTGGATCCGCCTGCTGGCCGGTGATACCGGCAAGGTAATGATCGTAGGCGATGACGACCAGTCGATCTACGGCTGGCGCGGGGCGCAGGTGGAGAACATCCAGCGCTTCCTCAAGGACTTCCCCGGCGCACAAACTATCCGCCTGGAGCAGAACTACCGCTCGACGAACAACATCCTTAGCGCGGCTAACGCCCTGATCGAAAACAACAACGGGCGTTTGGGTAAAAAACTGTGGACCGACGGCGTCGACGGCGAACCGATTTCGATTTACTGCGCCTTCAACGAACTCGACGAAGCGCGCTTCGTGGTGAACCGCATCAAAACCTGGCAGGACAACGGCGGCGCGCTGGAGCAGTGCGCCATTCTCTACCGCAGCAACGCCCAGTCGCGCGTGCTGGAAGAGGCGCTGCTGCAGGTGAGCATGCCCTACCGCATTTACGGCGGTATGCGCTTCTTCGAACGTCAGGAGATCAAAGATGCGCTCTCGTATCTGCGCCTGATCGCCAACCGCAACGACGATGCGGCGTTTGAGCGCGTGGTGAACACGCCGACGCGCGGCATCGGTGACCGCACGCTGGACGTGGTGCGTCAGGCTTCGCGCGACCGCCAGCTTACGCTCTGGCAGGCTTGCCGCGAGCTGCTGCAGGAAAAAGCGCTCGCCGGACGTGCTGCCAGCGCATTACAGCGCTTCCTCGAACTGATTGACGCCCTGGCGCAGGAAACAGCCGATATGCCGCTGCACGTGCAGACCGACCGGGTGATTAAAGACTCCGGCCTGCGCATCATGTACGAGCAGGAAAAAGGCGAGAAGGGACAGACCCGTATTGAGAACTTAGAGGAACTGGTGACGGCAACGCGCCAGTTCAGCTACAACGAAGAAGACGAAGACCTCATGCCATTGCAGGCGTTTCTCTCCCACGCCGCGCTGGAAGCGGGCGAAGGGCAGGCGGACACCTGGCAGGATGCGGTTCAGCTGATGACCCTGCACTCCGCCAAAGGTCTGGAGTTCCCGCAGGTGTTTATCGTTGGGATGGAAGAGGGGATGTTCCCGAGCCAGATGTCGCTGGATGAAGGCGGGCGTCTGGAAGAAGAGCGTCGTCTGGCCTACGTGGGCGTGACGCGAGCGATGCAAAAGCTGACGCTGACCTACGCCGAAACCCGCCGTTTATACGGCAAAGAGGTTTATCACCGTCCGTCCCGCTTCATCGGTGAGCTGCCGGAAGAGTGCGTGGAAGAGGTGCGTCTGCGGGCAAGCATCAGCCGTCCGGTCAACCATCAGCGTATGGGTTCACCCATCGCTGAAACCGATACTGGCTACAAGCTGGGCCAGCGCGTGCGTCATTCGAAATTTGGTGAAGGCACCATCGTGAACCTCGAAGGTAGCGGTGAACACAGCCGCTTACAGGTGGCGTTCCAGGGCCAGGGGATCAAATGGCTGGTGGCGGCTTACGCCAGGCTGGAAACGGTGTAACTTTCAGAAAAATATCATTATTTTGTAATAATCTGCTAACCTTATAGGCTGAAGGTCAATTAATGCCCTTCAGCGTTCCGTTGCGTGTTGACGCCACAGTTACTGCTGGCGTAACATGCGCGCACGATTACGCTAAGAGGACATTCGCCTTGGACACACCCAGTAGATACTGGCTCAATTCCCTGTCATCCAGGAACAACTCCTAAGGCTATCTCCTCTTGCTGATGGCCTTAGTGGTTGTCAGCGACTGCATTATCCCCGTCGCGCTGAGTCAGGCTGTTTAATGGTCTGAAACCCAAATTGTTTCTGTGTGCCCACCGAACTGTCCGATATTTTTTGCATTGGGAGTCCCGGTCATGTTGAGCGCATTTCAACTCGAAAATAACCGACTGACTCGGCTTGAAGCCGAAGAGTCACAGCCCCTCGTGGATGCCGTATGGGTGGATCTGGTCGAGCCGGACGACGATGAGCGCCTTCGCGTACAATCTGAGCTGGGGCAAAGCCTGGCAACGCGTCCTGAACTGGAAGACATCGAAGCGTCCGCACGTTTTTTTGAAGATGAAGACGGTCTGCACATCCACTCCTTCTTCTTCTTTGAAGACGCTGATGACCACGCGGGTAACTCCACCGTGGCGTTTACCATCCGTGATGGTCGTCTGTTTACCCTGCGCGAGCGCGAACTGCCTGCGTTTCGTCTCTACCGCATGCGCGCCCGTAGCCAGGCGATGGTGGACGGTAATGCTTACGAGCTGCTGCTCGATCTGTTCGAAACCAAAATTGAACAGCTGGCGGACGAAATTGAGAACATCTACAGCGATCTCGAAAAGCTGAGCCGCGTGATCATGGAAGGCCATCAGGGCGACGAATATGACGAAGCGCTTTCGACGCTGGCGGAGCAGGAAGATATCGGCTGGAAAGTGCGTTTGTGTCTGATGGATACCCAGCGTGCGCTGAACTTCCTGGTGCGTAAAGCACGTCTGCCGGGCGGTCAGCTGGAGCAGGCGCGTGAGATCTTACGAGATATCGAATCCCTGCTGCCGCACAACGAATCCCTGTTCCAGAAGGTGAACTTCCTGATGCAGGCGGCGATGGGCTTTATCAACATCGAGCAGAACCGCATCATCAAGATCTTCTCGGTGGTATCCGTGGTGTTCCTGCCGCCGACGCTGGTGGCATCCAGCTATGGGATGAACTTTGAGTTTATGCCGGAGCTGAGGTGGAGCTTTGGTTACCCGGGGGCGATTATCTTCATGATCCTCGCGGGGCTGGCGCCGTATCTCTATTTCAAGCGCCGGAACTGGCTGTAAAAATCTGGCGGGTGGCGCTGCGCTTACCCGCCCTACGATCGAACTCCCTCTCCTGTGGGAGAGGGTTGGGGTGAGGGCAACATCACAACCCTTTTCGTACCCTGCGCTGGGTATAAATCGCATCGGCAACGAAAATCGCCAGCGCCACCCAGATAAAGGCGAAGGTCACCATCTTATCCGCACCCGGCACTTCACCGTAAAACACCACTGCCAGCAGGAACATCAGCGTTGGGCCAATGTACTGGAAGAAGCCCAGCGTGGAGAGACGCAGGCGCGTCGCCGCGCCGGTGAAGCACAGCAGCGGAATGGTGGTCACCACGCCCGCGGCCATCAGCATCAGGTTCAGCGACCACGGGTTACTGCCCATGTGGCTGGTGGCGCTGTCGGCGATGCCAAACAGATAAATTGCCGCCACCGGCAGCAGCCACAGAGTTTCAAACAGCATCCCGGTTTGGGCTTCCACCGCGATCTTCTTACGTACCAGCCCATAGAACGCAAAGCTGAACGCCAGACCGAGGGCAATAATCGGTAATGAGCCGAAGGTCCACAGCTGCACCAGCACGCCGCAGAAGGCCAGAATGACCGCCACCCACTGCATCCGGCGGAAGCGTTCGCCGAGGAAAATCATCCCCAGCACGATGTTCACCAGCGGGTTAATAAAGTACCCAAGGCTCGCTTCGAGCATGTGATGGTTATTCACCGCCCAAATGAACAGCAGCCAGTTGCCGCCGATCAGTACCGCAGAAAGCGCCAGCAGGAAGACCTTTTTAGGGGTTTGCAGCAGCGTTTTGACGCCGGACCACTGACGGCTGACGCTCATCAGCGCAATCATAAAGAAGAACGACCAGATGACGCGGTGGGTGAGGATCTCGTCGGCCGGTACATAGGCGATAAATTTGAAGTACGCCGGTGCGATACCCCAAATAAAATAAGCGGCAAGGGCGAGTAAAACGCCCTGCCGCGTCTGTTTAGCATCCATCGGGAAAATCCATTACAAAAGAGTGAATTAATTTTACCCGTTTTTATCGCCTTAACCCACCATATAAGTGGCGGTTGCGCTGGCGATATAAACCTGTTCTTCGTTATGCAACTCAACGCGCGCCACCGCGACTTTGTTGCCCGCGCGCAGCAGGCTGCTGGTACAGGTAAAGCGATTACCCCGTCCAGGGCGCAGATAGTCGACGCGTAAGTCGATAGTGCCCATCCGCGAAAGACGCTGGCGGAGCTCCTCTTCATTGATGGTGTCATGGCGCGTCAGCGTGCTGCCGACGCAGACCAGCCCTGCAGCCACGTCCAGCGCGGAGGCAATCACCCCGCCGTGCAAAATACTTTGCGCCCAGTTGCCTACCATCATTGGCTGATTATTAAAGCTGAGCTGGGCAAAGTCTTTCTCGTATCGCTCCAGCTCCAGCCCCAGCGCGCGGTTAAACGGCATGTGGTACACAAAAATCTCGCCCACGAGTTTTAACGTTTCTTCGGCGGTAAGCGTGGCTGACATGAGGGGGGCATCCTTGTTGTTAACAAAATGTTGATTTTATGCCTCAACAATAAGGATTTCCACTTTCAGAAACGAGGAGGCGGAAGTTGCTGCAGAAGTCTGTAGAATGCCCGGACAAAACTATTCATTACATATCACTCTTTCAGGAGAACACCACCGATGCGGACGTATCTGGGTTGGTTACTGGCGGCGGTTTCGCTGCCCATCACAGCATATGCGCAAGAAGCAACCGTCAAAGAAGTACACGATGCGCCCGCAGTACGCGGCAGCATCATCGCCAATATGCTTCAGGAGCATGACAATCCGTTCACGCTTTACCCGTATGACACCAACTACGTGATCTACACCCAGACCAGCGATCTTAACAAAGAGGCGATAAGTTCCTATAACTGGTCCGATAATGCGCGTAAAGATGAGGTGAAGTTCCAGCTCAGCCTCGCGTTCCCGTTCTGGCGAGGCATTCTTGGGCCGAACTCGGTGCTCGGTGCGTCATACACCCAAAAGTCCTGGTGGCAGCTCTCCAACAGCGGGGAGTCCTCGCCGTTCCGTGAAACCAACTATGAGCCGCAGCTGTTCCTCGGCTTTGCAACGGATTACGAGTTTGCTGGCTGGACGCTACGTGACGTCGAAGTGGGCTTTAACCACGATTCCAACGGCCGCTCCGACCCAACCTCGCGCAGCTGGAACCGTGCCTATACGCGCCTGATGGCGCAGAACGGTAACTGGATGGTGGAAGTGAAGCCGTGGTATGTCGTGGGTGACACTGACGATAACCCGGATATCACCAAATATATGGGCTATTATCAGCTCAAAGTCGGCTACCAGTTAGGTGATGCAGTGCTGAGCGCGAAAGGCCAGTACAACTGGAACACCGGATACGGCGGCGCGGAGCTGGGCCTGAGCTACCCGGTGACGAAACACGTGCGTCTTTATACGCAGGTGTACAGCGGTTACGGCGAGTCGCTTATCGATTACAACTTCAACCAGACCCGTGTGGGTGTGGGCGTTATGCTGAACGATATTTTCTAGGTCGCTCGAATGTTTTTGCGTTAAACGTTGAAGTTTCTTTCTCAGGCGCTGAAAATAGCGCCTGTTTCATTTCTGGCATATGGGGTTAACGTGGCGCAGGCGGAAGTATTGAATCAGGAATCGCTGGCTAAACAGGTTTTGCAGGAAACCTTTGGCTATCAGCAGTTCCGTCCTGGCCAGGAAACCATCATTGAAACCGTGCTGGAAGGCCGCGATTGCCTGGTGGTGATGCCGACCGGCGGCGGGAAATCCCTCTGCTATCAGGTGCCCGCACTGGTGCTGAACGGCCTGACGGTCGTGGTATCGCCCCTTATTTCCCTGATGAAAGACCAGGTCGACCAGCTGCTCGCCAACGGCGTGGCGGCCGCCTGTCTTAACTCCACGCAAACCCGCGAGCAGCAGCAAGAGGTGATGGCGGGTTGCCGCACCGGGCAGATCCGGTTGCTGTATATCGCCCCGGAACGCCTGATGCTGGATAACTTCCTCGACCATCTCGCGCACTGGAATCCGGTCCTGCTGGCGGTGGATGAAGCGCACTGTATCTCCCAGTGGGGGCACGATTTCCGCCCGGAATATGCCGCCCTCGGCCAGCTGCGTCAGCGCTTCCCCGAACTGCCGTTTATGGCGCTCACCGCCACGGCGGATGACACGACACGCCTGGATATCGTTCGTCTGCTGGGGCTGAACGACCCCTATATTCAGGTCAGCAGCTTCGACCGCCCAAACATCCGCTATATGCTGATGGAAAAGTTCAAGCCGCTGGATCAGCTCCTGCGCTACGTCCAGGAGCAGCGCGGCAAGTCCGGCATCATCTACTGCAACAGCCGTGCGAAGGTTGAAGACACCGCCGCGCGTCTGCAAAACCGCGGCTTTAGCGCCGCCGCGTATCACGCCGGACTGGAGAACCACATCCGCGCCGACGTGCAGGAGAAATTCCAGCGCGACGACCTGCAGATAGTGGTCGCGACGGTGGCGTTCGGGATGGGCATCAACAAACCGAACGTGCGCTTTGTGGTCCATTTCGACATCCCGCGCAATATTGAATCCTACTATCAGGAAACCGGTCGCGCCGGGCGTGACGGCCTGCCTGCGGAAGCGATGCTGTTTTACGATCCGGCCGACATGGCGTGGCTGCGCCGCTGTCTGGAAGAGAAACCGCAGGGACAGCTGCAGGATATCGAGCGCCACAAGCTCAACGCGATGGGCGCGTTTGCCGAAGCGCAAACCTGTCGCCGTCTGGTCCTGCTCAACTACTTTGGTGAAGGACGTCAGGAGCCGTGCGGCAACTGCGATATCTGCCTTGACCCACCGAAGCAGTACGATGGTCTGATGGACGCGCGTAAGGCGCTTTCAACCATTGGGCGCGTCAATCAACGCTTTGGTATGGGCTACGTGGTGGAAGTGCTGCGCGGGGCGAATAACCAGCGTATCCGCGATATGGGCCACGACAAGCTGCCGGTTTACGGGATTGGCAAAGAACAGAGCCACGAACACTGGGTGAGTATCATCCGTCAATTGATCCACCTTGGCTTTGCCACGCAAAACATTGCCCAGCACTCTGCATTGCAGCTTACCGAAGCCGCGCGACCGGTTCTGCGCGGTGAAGTTGAACTGAAACTCGCCGTGCCGCGCGTCATCGCCCTGAAGCCACGCGTGATGCAAAAATCGTACGGCGGCAACTACGACCGCAAGCTGTTCGCCAAACTGCGCAAGTTGCGTAAAGCCATTGCTGATGAAGAGAACATCCCGCCTTACGTGGTGTTCAACGACGCGACGCTGATTGAGATGGCTGAGCAGATGCCGCTCAGCGCGAGCGAGATGCTGAGCGTCAACGGCGTCGGCACGCGCAAGCTTGAGCGCTTCGGAAAAGAGTTTATGGCGCTCATCCGCTCTCACGCCGATGGTGATGACGAGGAGTAGTCAGCCGAGCGAAAAAGTGCCAGGATGGTGACTCACTACATTATTTCCCCGCGAGCTAATTATGTTAATGCTATTTTTCACCGTGGCGTTAGTGCATATCGTTGCGCTGATGAGCCCTGGCCCTGACTTTTTCTTCGTGTCGCAAACCGCCGTCAGCCGCTCCCGCAAAGAGGCGATGATGGGCGTGCTCGGTATTACCATGGGCGTCATGGTCTGGGCGGCAGTTGCGCTGCTCGGTCTGAACCTGATCCTGGCGAAGATGGCCTGGCTGCATAACATCATTATGGTCGGCGGTGGGCTGTATCTGTGCTGGATGGGCTACCAGATGCTGCGCGGGGCGCTGAAGAAAGAAGAGAAAAAGCAGGAAGAGCCAAAGGTGGAGCTGGCAACGGGCGGCCGCAGCTTTGTGAAAGGGCTGCTGACCAACCTGGCGAACCCGAAAGCGATTATCTATTTCGGCTCGGTGTTCTCGCTGTTTGTCGGCGATAGCGTCGGCGCGGGCGCGCGCTGGGGCATCTTCCTGCTGATCGTCGTTGAAACCTTTGCCTGGTTCACCATCGTGGCCAGCCTGTTCGCCTTACCGGCGATGCGCCGCGGCTACCAGCGCATTGCGAAGTGGATTGACGGCTTCGCCGGCGCGCTGTTCGCCGGCTTCGGCATTCATCTTATCATTTCTCGCTAAGCATGACGCGCTGACGCAAGCAGCGCGCCAACCAGCATAAACAGCGAACCAAAGACTTTGTTCAGGGCCTTCATCTGCTTAGGCCCTTTGATCCACGCCGCAATGCGCTGCGCCAGCGTCGCATAGCCAATCATCACGATGATATCGACAATGATGGTGGTCGCCCCCAGCACCACGTACTGCATCACCTGCGGCTGGTGCGGAACGATAAACTGTGGGAACAGCGCGGCGAGGAAAACGATACTCTTCGGGTTGGTCAGGTTGACGAACACCGCGCGTTTAAACAAATGGCCGCGGTTTTGCGTCTGAGCGAGCGTATTGAGGTTGATGGAGCCTGCGGCGCGCCACTGCTGGATGCCGAGCCAAATCAGATAGGCCGCACCGGCCCATTTCAGCACTTCAAACGCCAGCACCGAGCGGGAGAACAGCGTCCCAAGCCCAATCCCCACCAGGACGATATGAATGCCCAGCCCGGTCTGCAAACCCGCGATGGATGCCGCTGCACCGCGATAACCGTGGTTGATGGAGGTGGTCATGGTGTTAATAGCCCCTGAGCCCGGGGAAAGGCTGAGGATAATGGATGTCAGCAGGTAGGCGAACCACCACTCGAAGGTCATTTGAAACTCCCGAACCGTCTATTTTTATGCCACAATACGCTATTGTTGAGTCATTTTGTGACCAGAAACGAAAAAACGATATTCCTTGGCTTACGTGAGTGGAAACCCGATGTTTCAGCAGAAAAAGGACTGGGAAACACGAGAAAACGCATTTGCTGCTTTCTCCATGGGGCCGCTGACCGATTTCTGGCGGCAGCGTGAGGAAGATGAATTTACGGGCGTTGGCGATATACCGGTACGTTTTGTACGTTTCCGTAATGCGAAAAACGATCGGGTGATCGTGGTCTGCCCGGGGCGCATCGAGAGCTACATTAAATACGCCGAACTGGCCTATGATTTGGTCCATTTGGGCTTCGATGTGCTGATTATTGACCATCGCGGGCAGGGGCTTTCGGGTCGTCTGTTGTCGGACACGCATCGCGGTCATGTGGACAACTTCAGCGATTACGTCGACGATCTCGCCGCGTTCTGGCAGCAGGAAGTTGAGCCCGGTCCATGGCGGAAGCGCTATATTCTGGCGCACTCCATGGGCGGAGCGATCTCTACGCTGTTTTTACAGCGCCACGCGCACCAGTGCGACGCCATCGCACTCACCGCGCCGATGTATGGCATCGTCATGCGTTTTCCTGACTGGATGGTGCGCCATATTCTCGACTGGGCTGAGGGCCATCAGCGTATTCGGGAAGGCTATGCCATCGGGACGGGGCGCTGGCGTGCACTGCCGTTTGCGATGAACGTGCTGACGCATAGCCGACAGCGTTATCAGCGTAACCTGCGTTTTTATGCCGATGAACCGCGTTTACGCGTCGGTGGCCCTACGTACCACTGGGTGCGTGAAGGTATCCTGGCCGGTGAGCAGGTGCTTGCTGGCGTGGGCGATGATGACACGCCAACTCTCCTGATTCAGGCGGAAGAAGAGCGTGTGGTGGATAACCGCATGCATGACCGCTATTGTGAACTGCGCGCTGCCGCCGGTCACCCTTGTGAAGGGGGAAAACCGCTTGTCATCAACGGCGCGTACCATGAGATCCTTTTTGAAAAGGACGCTATGCGCTCAGTCGCGCTCAACGCCATTGTTGAATTTTTCAACAGGCATAATTGATATTCACCAGAGGTTAAATTTCCCTATGTACCAGGTTGTTGCATCTGACTTAGATGGCACGCTGCTTTCCCCCGACCACACCCTCTCGCCTTACGCGAAAGAGACCTTAAAACTCCTGACTGCCCGTGGCGTAAACTTCGTGTTTGCCACCGGTCGCCACCACGTGGACGTGGGGCAGATCCGCGATAATCTGGAAATCAAATCGTACATGATCACCTCCAACGGTGCGCGTGTGCACGACACGGATGGTAACCTGATTTTTACCCACAATCTGGACCGCGATATTGCCGCCGATCTGTTCGGCGTGGTGCACAATAACCCGGATATCGTCACTAACGTTTATCGCGATGACGACTGGTTTATGAACCGCCACCGCCCGGACGAGATGCGCTTCTTCAAGGAAGCGGTATTTAACTATTCTCTGTACGAGCCTGGCCTGCTGGAGCCGGAAGGGATCAGTAAGGTGTTCTTCACCTGCGAAAGCCATGAAGCGCTGCTGCCGCTGGAGCAGGCGATCAACGCTCGCTGGGGTGACCGCGTTAACGTGAGTTTCTCCACGCTGACCTGTCTGGAAGTGATGGCCGGTGGCGTCTCCAAAGGTCACGCGCTGGAAGCGGTCGCGAAACGTCTGGGCTTCGAGCTGAAAGACTGTATCGCCTTTGGTGATGGCATGAACGACGCCGAAATGCTTTCGATGGCAGGCAAGGGCTGCATTATGGAGAATGCGCACCAGCGTCTGAAAGATCTGCACCCGGAGCTGGAAGTGATCGGCACTAACGGAGACAACGCGGTACCGAAATACCTGCGCAAGCTGTTCCTTGAATAATCTTCATTCGATTGTTTATTGCTCAGTTGTCAACTAAAGAGTTCGCTACAATGCCTGTCCTTCTTTCTGAGAGACAAGCATTGTGGCGCTACTCATTATCACCACTATCCTGTGGGCCTTCTCCTTTAGCCTGATTGGCGAATACCTTGCCGGATCGGTCGACAGTTACTTCTCGGTGCTGATGCGCGTGGGGCTGGCGGCGCTGGTGTTCCTGCCGTTTCTGCGCGCGCGCGGACAATCGCTGAAAACGATTGTGCTGTATATGCTGGTGGGGGCGATGCAGCTCGGCATCATGTACCTGTTCAGCTTCCGGGCCTACGTCTACCTGTCTGTCTCCGAGTTCCTGCTCTTTACCGTGCTGACGCCGCTCTATATCACGCTGATTTACGACCTGCTCAGCAGGCGCCGTCTGCGTTGGGGATACCTGCTGAGCGCCGCGCTGGCGGTGATCGGCGCGGCGATTATTCGTTATGACAAAGTCAGCGATCACTTCTGGACCGGGCTGATGTTCGTCCAGCTCGCCAACATCAGTTTCGCCATCGGCATGGTGGGCTACAAACGCCTGATGGAAACCCGTCCGATGCCGCAGCATAACGCGTTCGCCTGGTTTTATATGGGCGCCGCGATTGTCGCCGTGGCGGCGTGGTTTATGCTCGGTAACCCGCAAAAACTACCGACCACCACCGTGCAGTGGGGCGTCCTGGTCTGGCTGGGCGTAGTGGCTTCCGGGCTGGGATACTTCATGTGGAACTACGGCGCTACGCAGGTAGACGCCGGTACGTTGGGGATCATGAACAACGTACATGTCCCGGCAGGGCTGCTGGTCAATCTCGCCATCTGGCAGCAACAGCCGCACTGGCCGAGCTTCCTTATTGGGGGAGCGGTGATCCTGGCTTCGCTGTGGGTGCATCGCCGTTGGGTCGCTCCGCGCTCCGCACAAATGGAAGATGGTCGCACGCGTGGTTCCGCGCTGAGCGAATAAACGCTTCCGTAATCGGCTGACGCTGCTCGCCATCGCGCACGGCAGAGTACAGCCGACTCCACAGTCCTTCACCCAGGGTTTTGGTCACCACCAGGCCCTGGCGTTCAAAACTCTCCACCACCCAGTGCGGCAATGCCGCGATACCCATTCTGGCTGCCACCATCTGAATCAACAGCAGGGTGTTATCCACGCTTTTCAGCTGTGGGCTAATCCCTGCGGGCTGCAGGAAGTGACGCCAGATATCCAGGCGACTGCGCTGCACGGGATAAATCAGCAGCGTTTCCGTCGCCAGATCTTCCGGCGTGATGCGCGTTTTACTGGCCAGCGGATGGTCCGGGGCCAGCACCAGACGTACTTCATAATCAAACATCGGCGAATAGTGCAGGCCGCTGCGCGGCAGAATATCTGACGTCATCACCAGATCCAGCTCGCCCTGCTGCAGCGAGGGCTGCGGGTCAAAGGTCACGCCGGATTTAAAGTCCATCTCCACCTGCGGCCACTTCTGGCGGAAGTTCTCAAGCGCGGGAGTCAGCCACTGAATACAGCTATGGCACTCAATGGCAATACGCAGTTTGGTTTGCTGCGGCTCGTTGCAGGACTGCAGTGCGCTGGCGATTTGCGGCAGTACCTGGTTTGCCAACTGCAGCAGAATTTCACCCTGCGGCGTAAAGCGCAAAGGCTGGCTCTTACGCACAAAAAGACGAAAGCCGAGGCGTTGTTCCAGATCGCTGAACTGGTGAGAAAGGGCAGACTGGGTCTGGTGCAGCGTGGCCGCCGCTGCCGCAAGAGAACCGCAGTTCCGCAACGCTTGTAGCGTTTTCAGGTGTTTAATCTCGATCATGAAAGTCCTTCACTTCGCCATGAACATTTTGCGCTTGAGGAATATACAGTACCTGCCAATTATAGATGTGTAAACATCTGGACGTCTAAATAACAAATTTCACAAGGGGCATAACATGACAATCCGCAATCACACTCTCGGTTTTCCTCGCGTTGGCCTGCGCCGCGAACTGAAAAAAGCGCAAGAAAGCTACTGGGCGGGTAACACCACCCGTGAAGAACTGCTGTCGGTGGGACGCGAGCTGCGTGCCCGTCACTGGGAGCAGCAAAAACAGGCGGGCATTGACCTGCTGCCGGTGGGCGATTTCGCCTGGTACGACCATGTTCTGACGACCAGCCTGCTGCTTGGCAACGTGCCGGCTCGTCATCAGAACAAAGATGGATCGGTAGATATCGATACCCTGTTCCGCATCGGCCGTGGCCGTGCACCTACGGGGGAGCCAGCGGCAGCGGCGGAAATGACCAAGTGGTTCAACACCAACTATCACTATATGGTACCGGAGTTCGTAAAGGGGCAGCAGTTCAGGCTGACCTGGACGCAGCTGCTGGATGAAGTGGACGAAGCGCTGGCGCTGGGTCATCAGGTGAAGCCCGTATTGCTGGGGCCAGTAACCTACCTGTGGTTGGGTAAAGTAAAAGGCGAACAGTTTGACCGCCTTAGCCTGCTGAACGATATTCTGCCGGTCTATAAACAGGTGCTGATTGAGCTGGGCAAGCGCGGCATTCAGTGGGTACAAATCGATGAACCCGCGCTGGTGCTCGAGCTGCCCCAGGTTTGGCTCGATGCCTTCAAACCGGCGTATGACGCGCTCACCGGGCCGGTGAAGCTACTGCTCACCACCTATTTCGAAGGCGTGACGCCAAACCTGAAGACCATTACCGCGCTGCCGGTTCAGGGCCTGCACGTTGACCTCGTTCACGGTAAAGACGATGTCGGGGAGCTGCACAAGCGCCTGCCTGCAGACTGGCTGCTTTCTGCCGGGCTGGTTAACGGTCGCAACGTCTGGCGTGCCGATCTGACCGAGAAATATGCAAAAATTGAAGGCATCGTCGGCAAACGTGAGCTGTGGGTGGCATCCTCTTGCTCGTTATTGCACAGCCCAATCGATCTCAGCGTGGAGACCCGTCTCGACCCTGAAGTGAAAAGCTGGTTTGCCTTCGCCCTGCAAAAATGCGAAGAGCTGACGCTGCTGCGCGACGCGCTAAACAGCGGCGAGACGGCGGCGATTACCGAATGGAGCGCACCGATCCAGGCGCGTCGTCACTCGGCCCGCGTGCACAACCCGGCGGTGGAGAAACGCCTGGCGGCCATTACCGCGCAGGACAGCCAGCGCCAGAGCCCGTATGAAGTACGCGCCGAAGCGCAGCGTGCCCGTTTCAACCTGCCTGCGTGGCCGACCACCACAATTGGTTCTTTCCCGCAAACCACTGAAATCCGCGGCCTGCGTCTGGACTTCAAGAAGGGCAACCTGGATGCGAACAACTACCGCACCGGTATCGCGGAACATATCAAGCAGGCGATTATCGAGCAGGAACGCTTAGGTCTGGACGTGCTGGTACACGGCGAAGCCGAGCGTAACGACATGGTGGAATATTTTGGTGAACACCTGGACGGCTTCGTCTTTACCCAGAACGGCTGGGTGCAAAGCTATGGCTCCCGCTGCGTGAAGCCGCCGGTTGTCATCGGAGACGTCAGCCGCCCGGAAGCGATCACCGTGGAGTGGGCGAAGTATGCCCAGTCCCTCACCGATAAGCCGGTGAAAGGGATGCTCACCGGTCCGGTAACCATTCTTTGCTGGTCCTTCCCGCGTGAGGACGTGACCCGTGAAACCATCGCGAAGCAAATCGCGCTGGCGCTGCGTGATGAAGTGGCAGATCTTGAAGCCGCAGGCATTGGCATTATCCAGATTGACGAACCGGCGCTGCGCGAAGGTCTGCCGCTGCGTCGTAGCGACTGGGATGCCTACCTGCAGTGGGGCGTGGAGGCGTTCCGCATCAACGCCGCGGTGGCGAAGGACGACACCCAGATCCACACCCATATGTGCTACTGCGAATTTAACGACATCATGGATTCGATTGCCGCGCTGGACGCCGACGTGATCACCATCGAGACCTCGCGTTCGGACATGGAGCTGCTGGAGTCGTTTGAAGAGTTCGATTACCCGAACGAAATTGGGCCGGGCGTGTACGACATTCACTCCCCGAACGTGCCGAGCGTGGAGTGGATTGAAGCCCTGCTGAAAAAAGCCGCCCAGCGGATCCCGGCGGAACGCCTGTGGGTGAACCCGGACTGCGGTCTGAAAACCCGCGGTTGGCCGGAGACGCGAGCGGCGCTGGCAAACATGGTGAAAGCGGCGCAGAACTTGCGTCAGGCTTGATGAAGCGTAGGCCCGGTAAGGCGTAGCCGCCACCGGGCTTTCTTGCTTTTATGCTTTTTTCCCGCCGTACTGGCTAAACCACGCCAGCATCCTCTGCCAGCCGTCTTTGGCTGATTCTGCGTGATAGCTCGGGCGATAATCGGCATTAAACGCGTGTCCGGCATCCGGGTACACCACAATCTCCGCCTTCGCATTCGCCGCGCGTAGCGCATGGCGCATGGTCTCGACGGTATCAAGCGGAATACCGGTATCCTGACCACCATAAAGCCCTAACACCGGCGCATTCAAATCCGTGGCGATATCAACAGGCTGCTTCGGTGAGTTCAGCGTTTTTTCGCCCACCAGTTTGCCGTACCAGGCGACGGCTGCTTTCAGCTGCGGGTTATGCGCGGCATACAGCCAGCTAATGCGCCCGCCCCAGCAGAAGCCGGTCACCAGCAGACGATGTGCATCACCCCCGTTGCGCGCGGCCCAGCTGGCAACGTGATCAAGGTCAGCCAGCACCTGGGCATCCGGGACTTTGCTCACCAGATTGTTGAACAACGTAGGGATATCGCTGTAATCGTTTGGATCGCCCTGACGGAAATAGAGCTCTGGCGCAATAGCCAGGTACCCTTCCAGCGCCAGGCGGCGGCAGAGGTCGCGAATATGTTCGTGAACGCCAAAAATCTCCTGAACCACAATCACGATCGGCAGCGGACCCTCTGCTGATTTTGGCCGCGCGTGATAAGCAGGCATATTCTCCCCCTGCGAGGGGATGGAGGTCTCACCCGCAGTAATGGCTTCTTCTGAGGTTGAGACGATGGTTGAAGCATGCGGAGCCGCAGCAGGTGCAAAACCGGTTTTTTCAGTCATGGCATTCTCCGTACCAATGAGTTAGCGCAAAGGTAAATATAGTCACCAGGTTAACAACCCACAGTGCCTTATACGGTCTATCTTTTGTGCAGCACCTGTCGATATAACTTGTTAATGTGATGTAAGTCACTATTTAATGGAAATTAAATGCAATAAATTTCATTCATGGTGAGGTGTGTCACGAAATTATGCGTAGTGCTTCTGTAAAGTACCGTTTTACTTCTTCTGACTAACCGACCCACAGAGGAGTCACCCTATGTCTAAGTCTGATGTTTTTCATCTCGGCCTCACTAAAAACGATTTACAAGGGGCTACGCTCGCTATCGTCCCTGGCGATCCTGAGCGTGTGGAAAAGATCGCCGCGCTGATGGATAAGCCGGTTAAGCTGGCAGCGCATCGCGAATTCACCACCTGGCGCGCAGAGCTGGACGGTAAAGCGGTGATCGTGTGCTCTACCGGTATTGGTGGCCCGTCTACCTCTATCGCCGTTGAAGAGCTGGCGCAGCTGGGCATCCGTACTTTCCTGCGCATCGGCACCACTGGCGCCATTCAGCCGCACATCAACGTCGGCGACGTGCTGGTCACGACCGCGTCCGTGCGTCTGGACGGGGCAAGCCTGCATTTTGCGCCGATGGAATTCCCGGCAGTGGCCGACTTCGAATGCACCACCGCGCTGGTTGAAGCCGCGAAGTCCGTTGGCGCAACCACCCACGTGGGCGTAACTGCCTCTTCCGATACCTTCTACCCGGGCCAGGAGCGTTACGACACCTTCTCTGGCCGCGTGGTAAGCCGCTTCAAAGGCTCCATGGAAGAGTGGCAGTCGATGGGCGTGATGAACTATGAAATGGAATCTGCGACGCTGCTGACCATGTGCGCAAGCCAGGGTCTGCGTGCCGGTATGGTGGCGGGCGTTATCGTCAACCGTACCCAGCAGGAGATCCCGAACGCTGAAACCATGAAGCAGACTGAAAGCCATGCGGTGAAAATCGTGGTTGAAGCGGCGCGCCGCCTGATCTAATTCTCTCTTCGGTGCTAAAAGGCCGACATGCTCGGCCTTTTCTTTTTTGCGTAACGCCTCGCAGGAAAACCCTTTCAAACTGGACGTTCATACAGCACAATTCTATTTTGTGCGGGTTACACGTGGATGCAGGGGGCATTGTGGATATCTCAATCCTGGTTTATGCGGTAGTTACGCTGGTAAGCGTGGGGATTGGCTGGCTCATTTCCGGCTACCAGCATGCGCAGCAGAAAGCCGAACAGCTGGCAGAGCGCGAAGAGATCGTCGCCGAACTCAGCGCGACGAAACAACAGCTTGCGCTGAGTGACCACTGGCGCGACGAGTGCGAACTGCTCAATAACGAACTGCGCAATCTGCGTGATATCAATACCTCGCTGGAGGCCGATCTCCGTGAAGTGACCACCCGTCTTGAGTCCACCCAACTGCACGCCGAAGACAAAATCCGTCAGATGATCAACAGCGAGCAGCGTCTTAGCGAGCAGTTTGAGAACCTCGCGAACCGCATTTTTGAGCACAGCAATCGCCGCGTGGATGAGCAAAACCGCCAGAGCCTTAACAGCCTGCTGACGCCGCTGCGTGAACAGCTGGACGGCTTTCGCCGTCAGGTACAGGACAGCTTTGGTCAGGAGGCCCGCGAGCGCCACACGCTGGCGCATGAAATTCGTAATCTCCAGCAGCTGAATGCCCAGATGGCGCAGGAGGCGGTCAACCTGACGCGCGCGCTAAAAGGTGATAACAAAGCGCAGGGAAACTGGGGCGAAGTGGTCATGACGCGCGTGCTGGAGGCCTCTGGCCTGCGCGAAGGATACGAATACGAAACGCAGGTCAGCATTGAAAACGATGCGCGCTCGCGGATGCAGCCGGATGTCATTGTTCGTCTGCCGCAGGGCAAAGATGTGGTTATCGACGCCAAAATGACGCTGGTGGCCTATGAGCGCTACTTCAACGCGGAAGATGACTACACCCGCGAAACAGCGTTGCAGGAGCACATCGCCTCCGTGCGTAACCATATCCGTCTGCTGGGCAGAAAAGATTATCAGCAATTGCCGGGGCTGCGATCGCTAGACTACGTGCTGATGTTTATCCCGGTAGAGCCTGCCTTCCTGCTGGCGCTCGACAGACAGCCCGAACTGATCACCGAAGCGCTAAAAAATAACATTATGCTGGTCAGCCCAACCACGTTGCTGGTGGCCTTGCGGACCATTGCTAATCTGTGGCGTTACGAGCATCAAAGCCGTAACGCGCAACACATTGCCGATCGCGCCAGCAAGCTGTACGACAAAATGCGCCTGTTTGTGGACGATATGTCTTCGGTCGGGCAAAGCCTGGATCGTGCGCAGGATAACTACCGCCAGGCGATGAAAAAGCTCTCCTCCGGGCGTGGTAACCTGCTGGCGCAAGCCGAAGCGTTTCGCAGCCTGGGGGTGGAGGTGAAACGCGAGATTAATCCGGAATTGGTTGAACAGGCGACGTCGCAGGACGAAGAGTTTCGCCTGCGTGAAGGCGCAGATGAACAAAATACGCACAGTGAAGACAACGATTTAGCGGCGAATTTATCGCCAGAAGAGCAGCCGACGCGTTTCTTTCGCGGTGGTTGAATCGTAGGGCAAACGCGCCCAATCTGTTACACTTCACGAACATTTTACTGATAAGCAGGCTCTGAGATGGTTGACGATTCACAAGACACGACGCACTTTGGCTTTCAGACTGTAGCCAAAGCGCAGAAAGCTGACATGGTGGCCCACGTATTTCATTCCGTGGCGGCGAAGTACGATGTGATGAATGACTTGATGTCCTTCGGCATTCATCGCTTGTGGAAGCGCTTTACTATTGACTGCAGCGGTGTGCGTCGTGGACAAACAGTTCTCGATCTGGCTGGCGGAACGGGCGATCTGACGGCGAAATTCTCCCGTCTGGTGGGTGAAACCGGTCGCGTCGTGCTGGCAGATATCAACGACTCAATGCTGAAAATGGGACGCGAGAAACTGCGTAACATCGGCGTGGTGGGTAACGTGGAATATGTGCAGGCAAACGCCGAAGCGCTGCCGTTTCCGGATAACACCTTTGACTGCATCACCATCTCTTTTGGTCTGCGTAACGTCACCGATAAAGACAAAGCGCTGCGCTCCATGTACCGCGTGCTGAAGCCGGGTGGACGTCTGCTGGTGCTTGAATTCTCCAAACCGATTATCGAGCCGCTGAGCAAAGCCTACGACGCCTACTCCTTCCACGTTCTGCCGCGTATTGGTGAGCTGGTTGCGAACGATGCAGAGAGCTATCGCTACCTGGCCGAATCCATCCGTATGCACCCGGATCAGGATACCCTGAAAGCGATGATGCAGGACGCGGGTTTTGAAAACGTTGAGTATTTCAACATGACGGCGGGTGTCGTCGCGCTGCACCGCGGTTACAAGTTCTGAGTGGAGGTGTCCCGTGCCCTTTAAACCCTTAGTCACCGCAGGCATTGAGAATGTACTGAATGCCTTTCTGTATCGTGCTCCGGCGCTGAAGGCTGCGCGTCAGCGGCTTAACGGAAAGGTACTGCGTATCGTTTTAAAAGAGTTCTCGACGCCGCTTGTGCTGGTCTTCAGCGAGCGCCAGCTTGACGTTCTGGGTGAATGGGAGGGCGAGGCGGATTGCTCGGTCATCACCCATATGAGCGTGCTGCCAAAACTGCGCGATCGTCAGCAACTGACGGCGCTTATCCGCAGTGGTGAACTCGAAGTTGAAGGCGACATTCAGGTCGTACAGAACTTCGTGGCGCTCAGCGATCTGGCTGAGTTTGACCCGGCAGAACTGCTTGCGCCTTTTATTGGCGACATCGCCGCCGAAGGGATTGGGAAAGTTATTCATGGCGGTACGTCGTTCCTGCGCAAAAATCTGCAGCGACAGCAGCGCTATGCCGCAGAAGTCCTCACCGAAGAGTGGCGCATGGCCCCCGGGTCGCTGGAAGTGGCATGGTTTGCAGAAGAGACCGCTGCTGTTGAACGCGCGGTTGATGCGTTAACCAAACGCCTGGAAAAACTGGAGGGCAAATGACGCCTGGTGAAATTCGGCGCCTCTATTTTATTGTTCGCACCTTTTTGAGCTACGGGCTCGACGAGCTTATCCCCAGAATGCGTATCACGCTGCCGCTTCGTATCTGGCGGCGCACGCTGTTCTGGATGCCAAATCGCCACAAAGACCAGGTTTTAGGCGAACGCTTGCGTCTTGCGCTGCAGGAGCTGGGCCCGGTATGGATCAAGTTTGGGCAGATGCTTTCTACCCGCCGCGATCTCTTCCCACCGCAAATTGCCGATGAACTGGCGATGTTGCAGGATCGCGTTGCTCCGTTTGATGGGGTGAGAGCGAAGAAGCAGATCGAAGAAGCGATGGGCAATATTCCTGTAGAAACCTGGTTTGATGATTTCGACATTCAGCCGCTTGCATCGGCCTCCATTGCCCAGGTACACACGGCTCGCCTGAAAGAAAACGGTAAAGAAGTGGTTATCAAGGTTATTCGCCCGGATATCCTGCCGATCATCAAAGCCGATATGAAGCTGATCTACAGGTTGGCCCGTTGGGTACCGCGCTTGTTACCGGATGGCCGCCGACTGCGCCCGATGGAAGTGGTGCGGGAGTATGAAAAAACGCTGATCGACGAGCTCAACCTGCTGCGTGAATCGGCGAACGCCATTCAGCTGCGTCGTAACTTTGAAGACAGCCCGATGCTGTATGTTCCTGAAGTCTATTCTGACTATTGCAGCCAGAACATGATGGTCATGGAGCGTATTTACGGTATTCCGGTCTCGGATGTTGTTGCGCTGGAAAAGCAGGGCACCAACATGAAGCTGCTGGCCGAGCGTGGTGTGCAGGTCTTCTTTACCCAGGTCTTCCGCGACAGTTTTTTCCATGCGGACATGCACCCGGGTAATATCTTCGTGAGCTACGAACACCCGGAGGATCCGAAGTACATCGGGATCGACTGCGGGATTGTGGGTTCGCTGAACAAAGAAGATAAACGCTATCTCGCAGAAAATTTCATCGCTTTCTTCAACCGCGACTACCGTAAGGTGGCCGAGCTGCACGTGGATTCTGGCTGGGTTCCACCAGACACCAATGTCGAAGAGTTTGAGTTTGCGATCCGCACGGTATGCGAACCGATTTTCGAAAAACCGCTGTCGGAGATCTCCTTCGGTCACGTTTTGTTGAACCTTTTCAATACCGCGCGTCGCTTCAATATGGAAGTGCAGCCACAATTAGTTTTACTTCAGAAAACATTACTTTACGTTGAGGGAGTAGGTCGCCAGCTCTATCCTCAGTTAGACTTATGGAAAACGGCGAAACCTTTCCTTGAATCCTGGATTAAAGATCAGGTTGGCATTCCAGCGCTGGTACGCTCCCTTAAGGAGAAAGGCCCGTTTTGGATTGAAAAAATGCCTGAAATTCCTGAACTGGTTTACGACAGTTTGCGTCAGAGCAAGAACCTCCAGCACAGCATGGATAAAATCGCGCACGAGCTTCAGTCCAGCCGCGTGCGACAGGGACAATCACGCTATCTCTTTGGCATTGGCGCGACGTTGCTGCTGAGCGGTACGCTGTTGCTCATCAATCGCCCTGACTGGGAGATGATGCCCGCCTGGATCATGGCTGGCGGCGTTGTTGTCTGGCTTGCTGGCTGGAGAAAAACGCGCTGATTTTGCGTCGCTATCACCAGGTTGCATACGTATAATGCAACCTGACTCATTAAGCATCTATCACTGAGGATTACGTATGGGTGGTATCAGTATCTGGCAATTGTTAATCATTGCCGTCATCGTCGTACTGCTGTTTGGTACGAAGAAACTCGGTTCTATCGGTTCCGACCTTGGTGCATCTATCAAAGGCTTTAAGAAGGCCATGGGTGATGATGAAAGTAAGCAGGATAAAACCAGCCAGGACGCTGACTTTACTGCTAAATCCATCGCTGACAAGCAAGATGAAGCCAAAAAGGAAGACGCTAAACGCCACGATAAAGAGCAGGTGTAATTCGTGTTCGACATTGGTTTTAGTGAGCTGCTGCTGGTCTTTGTGATTGGTTTGATTGTGCTGGGGCCGCAGCGTCTCCCTGTTGCGGTCAAAACCGTGGTGGGATGGGTGCGTGCGCTTCGCTCGCTGGCAACCACCGTGCAAAACGAGCTGGCGCAGGAGCTTAAGCTCCAGGAATTTCAGGACAGCCTGAAAAAGGTTGAGAAGGCGAGCATGGAAAATCTGACGCCCGAGCTGAAAGCATCAATGGATGAGCTGCGCGAAGCGGCGGAATCCATGAAGCGTTCTTACAGCGTCAACGATCCTGAAAAGGCCAGTGATGAAGCTAACACCATCCATAACCCGGTGGTGAAGGGCAGCGAAGAGCAGCGCGAGGGCGTAACGCCGTCCAGCGCGGAGCATCAGGCTGCTGCACCAGAACAGACGCCGCAGGAACCTGAAGTGAAAAAACAGGCGCAGCCGGTAGAGCCGGTGTTAAAAGCGGCTGAAGCAAAGCCTGCTGCGTCCGTTTCCGAATCGTCCCCTTCCTCGAGTGATAAAGCGTAAACATGGCAGTAGATGATACTCAACCGCTCATTACGCACCTCATTGAGCTGCGCAAGCGCCTGTTAAACTGCATTATTGCGGTTCTCCTTATATTCCTGTGCCTGGTCTATTTTGCCAACGATATCTATCAGGTGGTGTCTGCACCGCTGATTAAACAGATGCCGCTGGGCGCGACGATGATCGCAACGGATGTTGCCTCACCGTTTTTCACCCCGATCAAGCTGACCTTCTGGGTATCCTTGATTGCGTCTGCGCCGGTCATTTTGTACCAGGTCTGGGCCTTCGTCGCTCCGGCGCTGTACAAGCACGAGCGTAAACTGGTGATCCCACTGCTGGTCTCCAGCTCGCTGCTGTTCTATATCGGCATGGCGTTCGCCTATTTCGTTGTCTTCCCTCTGGCCTTTGGCTTCCTGACGCATACCGCGCCGGAAGGGGTTCAGGTGTCGACAGACATCGCCAGCTATCTCAGCTTTGTTATGGCGCTGTTTATGGCGTTCGGTGTGGCGTTCGAAGTGCCAGTGGCCATCGTCCTGCTCTGCTGGGTAGGGGTGACAACGCCTGACGATCTCCGCAAGAAGCGCCCCTATATCCTCGTAGGCGCATTTGTGGTGGGCATGCTGCTGACGCCACCGGATGTCTTCTCGCAAACCTTACTGGCGATACCGATGTATTGTTTGTTTGAGGTCGGCGTGTTCTTCTCGCGCTTCTATGTGGGCAAACGACGTCCGCCGGAAGATGAAGAAGACGGGTCTGAAAAGACCACTGAAGAATAAAACCAGCCGCCCGTCAGGGCGGTTGTCATATGGAGAGGGGCATGTTTGATATTGGACTTAACCTGACCAGTTCGCAGTTCGCGAAAGACCGTGATGAGGTCGTCGCCCGTGCTTTTGCCGCCGGGGTGAAAGGGCTATTGCTGACGGGAACCAACCTGCATGAGAGTGAGCAGGCGCAACTGCTGGCGCAACGCTACGAACACTGCTGGTCAACCGCAGGCGTCCACCCTCATGACAGTAGCCAGTGGACGCAACACAGCGCTGAAACGCTCCACGCGCTGGCAAGAACGCCACAGGTGGTCGCCATCGGCGAGTGCGGTCTCGATTTCAACCGCAACTTTTCCACGCCGGAAGACCAGGAAAAAGCCTTCACCGCGCAGCTGGCGCTGGCCGCAGAGCTTGAAATGCCGGTGTTTATGCATTGCCGCGATGCGCATGAGCGTTTTCTCACCCTTCTGGAACCGTGGCTGGATAAACTGCCTGGTGCGGTGTTGCACTGTTTTACCGGCTCGCGTCAGGACGCGTTGGATTGCCTGAATCGAGGACTTTATCTGGGCATTACCGGCTGGGTTTGCGATGAGCGTCGCGGGTTGGAACTGCGTGAATTGTTGCCGGCGATCCCGGCCGAACGCCTGCTGCTGGAAACCGATGCCCCTTATTTGCTGCCGCGCGACATGAAACCCAAACCGGCCTCGCGGCGTAACGAACCAGCGTATCTGGGGCACATCGTTGAGAGCGTGGCGCACTGGCGCGGAGAAGATCCGCACTGGCTGGCCGCGCAGACCGATGACAACGTGCGCCGCCTGTTTCGAATTGCCTTTTAAAGTTTACGGAAGTCGGTGTTTTTCACGCTCTGCAGCACCTGTTTATTCAACATGTTAAGCAGCAACATAGAGCGCGCTTCGCCATCAGGTTCAGAGAATATGGCCTGCAGGCCTTCAAAGGCACCTTCTGTAATCACCACGCTATCGCCTGCATAAGGGGTTTCCGGGTCGGTTATCCCTTCGGGTTGTTGATAAATTGAAAGCTGATGAATGACGGTTGAGGGAACCGTCGCGGGGCTGGCGCCAAAACGGACAAAGTGACTGACACCGCGCGTGGCGCTGATTGTCGTGGTGTGGATCACTTCCGGGTCGAATTCGACGAACAGATAGTTCGGGAAGAGAGGCTCGCTGACCGTCGTGCGTTTCCCGCGCTGCATTTTTTCAAGCGTGATCACGGGCGTCAGACAATTCACAGACTGACGTTCAAGATGTTCCTGCGCGCGCTGAAGTTGCCCGCGTTTGCAATACAGTAAATACCAGGCCTGCATAATCACTCTTTCCCTTAGTTCGGGGCGCAAGCATATCAAAACCCTGGCCGGATCGCTAAGTTGATTATAATGGGCGAAAGTGGAGTAAGTCGTGGAAGTTCACGCTAATTTAACAAAATTACAGCATCACGTAGGCTTACGCCGTATAATGAAGCGCTTACAGAGAGGCCATGACTAACTGCATGAAATACCACGATCTACGCGACTTCCTGACGCTGCTGGAAAAGCAGGGCGAACTTAAGCGGATTACGCTTCCTGTTGATCCTTATCTGGAAATGACAGAAATTGCTGACCGCACCCTGCGTGCCGGTGGGCCTGCGCTGCTGTTTGAAAATCCGAAAGGTTACTCAATGCCGGTGCTGTGCAATCTGTTCGGCACGCCGCGCCGCGTGGCGCTGGGCATGGGGCAAGAGGATGTCACTGCGCTGCGTGAAGTGGGTAAACTGCTGGCGTTTTTGAAAGAGCCGGAGCCGCCGAAAGGTTTCCGCGATCTGTTCGACAAGCTGCCGCAGTTTAAGCAGGTACTGAACATGCCAACCAAACGCCTGCGCGGTGCGCCGTGCCAGCAAAAAGTGCTGGAAGGCGATGCGGTTGATCTGACAAAAATCCCGATTATGCAGTGCTGGCCTGAAGATGCTGCGCCGCTGATTACCTGGGGTCTGACCGTCACCCGTGGGCCGTACAAAGAGCGCCAAAACCTCGGTATCTACCGCCAGCAGCTGATTGGTAAAAATAAACTTATCATGCGCTGGCTGTCACATCGTGGCGGCGCGCTCGATTTCCAGGAGTGGTGCGCGGAACATCCCGGTGAACGATTCCCGGTTTCTGTTGCCCTGGGGGCCGACCCGGCAACGATTCTGGGCGCGGTCACGCCTGTTCCGGATACACTGTCGGAATATGCCTTTGCAGGGCTGCTGCGCGGCACTAAAACGGAAGTCGTAAAGTGTGTCTCTAATGACCTGGAAGTACCAGCCAGTGCGGAAATCGTTCTGGAAGGCTACATCGAACAGGGTGAGCTTGCACCGGAAGGGCCTTACGGCGACCATACGGGTTATTACAATGAAATTGATAACTTCCCGGTGTTTACCGTCACGCACATTACCCAGCGTGAAGATGCGATTTACCACTCAACCTATACCGGACGTCCACCGGATGAGCCTGCAGTGCTGGGCGTGGCGCTGAACGAAGTCTTTGTGCCGATTCTGCAAAAACAGTTCCCGGAAATTGTTGATTTCTATTTGCCGCCGGAAGGGTGCTCGTATCGCCTGGCGGTGGTGACGATGAAGAAGCAGTATGCCGGTCACGCTAAGCGCGTGATGATGGGCGTATGGTCTTTCCTGCGCCAGTTTATGTATACCAAGTTTGTTATCGTCTGCGATGATGACGTCAATGCCCGCGACTGGAACGACGTTATTTGGGCAATTACTACACGCATGGACCCCGCGCGTGATACGGTGTTAGTCGAAAACACGCCGATAGATTATCTGGATTTTGCCTCGCCGGTTTCCGGTCTTGGCTCAAAAATGGGACTGGATGCCACGAATAAATGGCCTGGCGAAACCGACCGTGAATGGGGTCGCCCGATCAAAAAAGATCCTGCCGTGACCGCGCGAATAGACGCGATCTGGGACGAACTGGCCATAATGAATAACGGTAAATCTGAAGCTGACCGTTAAGCCCTATAGACTTCCCGACAGAGAGAGCGAATGACAACCTTAAGCTGTAAAGTGACCTCGGTAGATGCCATTACCGACACCGTATATCGCGTCCGTTTAGTGCCAGAATCGGCATTCTCTTTCCGCGCTGGTCAGTACCTGATGGTCGTGATGGATGAGCGCGATAAACGTCCTTTCTCTATGGCGTCTACGCCAGCGGAGCAGGAATTTATTGAGCTTCATATTGGTGCGTCTGAGCTTAACCTTTACGCCATGGCTGTCATGGACCGCATCCTGAAAGAGCGCGAAATCGTGGTAGACATTCCGCACGGTGAAGCCTGGCTGCGCGAAGATGAAGACCGTCCGCTTATCCTGATTGCTGGCGGTACGGGGTTCTCGTATGTTCGCTCTATTCTGTTGACCGCACTGGCACGTAACCCGAACCGCGACATCACCATCTATTGGGGCGGCCGCGAAGAGAAACATCTTTACGACCTGTCCGAACTGGAAGCGCTGAGCGTGAATCACCCGAACCTGCGCGTTGAGCCGGTTGTCGAGCAGCCGGAAGAGGGCTGGCGCGGGCGTAGTGGTACGGTGCTAACGGCGGTCCTGCAGGATCATGGCACGCTCGCCGGGCACGATATCTATATTGCTGGCCGTTTTGAAATGGCGAAAATTGCCCGCGACCTGTTCTGTAATGAGCGCGACGCGCGGGAAGATCGCCTGTTTGGCGATGCGTTCGCGTTTATCTAAGTGTCTAACCCGCTTCGGCGGGTTTTTTGTCTCCGTGAGGATTGGCGATAATTTAACCTTGAAAAGGTTAATGCATTGCCGCTATCCTTAGCGCTGTTATTGTTCTCCTTCAGGAGCGCCCCCCAAAAATGAACAAACACGACTGATGAATTTCTGTCCTTGCTAAACGCTACCGCGTCGGCAGGGGAGGTTTTTGATTTCATTCAGGAGTGCTTATGGCTCATTTTGCGCAGTCCCCTTCTTTTATTTTGCATCAGGTCACCTGTCAGTTTGCGACGGGCGATACCCTTTTCGGTCCGCTAAATCTTACGCTCGATGCGTCGCCGTGCGCGCTGGTTGGCCGCAACGGCAGCGGTAAAACACGCCTGCTGCGTCTTCTGGCAGGCATTGATGAACCTGAAAACGGTCATATTGAGCGTTTCGGTACCCATGCCTATGTGGCGCAGCAGCATGATATTTCCTCGCAGACCACGCTTGCGGAACTGCTCGGATATGATGCGATCTTCGCCGCCCGTAAGCGCATCGACAGTGGTGACTATCAGCCAGAGGATCTGGAAAAGCTCGAAGGTGGCTGGGATTTGGCGGAACGCCTGAGTGATGCGTTTATGAACGCGCACCTCCCGCCGTTTGATCCCGATAAACCGGCCAGGGAACTCAGCGGCGGTGAGCGTATTCGCGCCCTGCTCTGCGGGGCATTGATTGCGAATGCGGATTACCTGCTGCTGGATGAACCCACGAACCATCTGGACAGACAAGGGCGTGAATGGTTTTACGACCAGCTTTTCCACCATCAGGGCGGCGTGCTGGTGGCTTCTCACGATCGTGAGTTGCTGGCACAGGTGTCGCGCATTCTCGAACTGAGCCCTTTTGGCCTGCGCAGCTTCGGTGGAAACTATGCTGATTATCAAACTCAGCGCAATACGGAACAGCAGGCTGCCCGCGCCGCGCTGGAGCACGCTGCCACTGAGCGCAAACGAATCCGCGCGCGGATGCATAAAGAGCACGACGACAGCCAGCGACGTTCAGCAAAAACGTTGCGTACGGTTGATAGCCTCAATATTGCCTCCTTTGAGCGGGTTAAATACAAAATGGCGGCAAAAGAGCGTATTGGCACCTGGAAAAAACAGCACAGCGAACGGAATGACGCGTTAAATACCGCAGTAAACAACGCGCGCGAGCGGGTTGAAGAGGATAACCCGGTCATCTTCACCCTGCCGGGCAGTCGCGTCGCGGAGGGAAAACAGGTACTGGTGCTGGAGGCGCTGGCGCTGCCACATGTGGATATTCCGCCGATAAGCTGGCGTATGGATGGCCCAATGCGTGTCGCACTCCGTGGGCCGAATGGCTGCGGTAAATCGACGCTCTTGAAAGTGATGTCAGGAGAGGAAGCACCTCGTTCAGGAACCTGCACGGTATCAGCCAGCTGCGGCTATCTCGATCAACAACTGTCGCAGTTCGATCTTTCACAGTCGGTGATGACGCATCTCAATCTCAGCAACTCGCCGCTTGAAGAAGGCACGTTGCGTACTCGCCTGGCGCAGCTTCAGCTTGGCGCAGATAAGGTTTCGCTCCCCCTGGCGGAACTGAGCGGCGGCGAACGCCTCAAAGCCGCGTTGGCCATAGTCTTATGGCGAGAAGAGGCCACGCAGCTTTTGCTCCTGGATGAGCCCACTAACCATTTGGATCTGGCCTCCGTTCAGGCCATTGAGGCTGCACTGGCGGAGTTCCCTGGCGCGCTGCTGGTGGTGTCGCATGATGAGGCTTTTTTGAAGGGGTTAACGCTGACGCATAACCTGGTGTGGAATGAGGCGGGATGGAATTGTGTAAGCCTATAAAACACAAGCCCCCGCAAGGGCGGGGGCGGTCAAACCGTATTACGCTATCTGTTTACTGAGTGCAGGGTTCGCCTGAATCAGGCGCATCAGCTTTAACTCGGTTGGCGTGGGCTTTTCACGTTTTGATTCCCACTCCAGCACCATCGCCACGCTGACACCCATCGCTCTGGCGAATTCATCTGTTTGCAGCCCTGTCCCTTTGCGCAATTGCTCAAATTCTGTAAAGGGATTGGACTTTTGTTGCAGGGTAACTGTCTGCGGTACATCTTTAAAAATAATCTGTTCCAGGCTGCTCAGCAGCTCAAACTCAGGATCTTTATATTCCATTGAGAACTCCTCTTAAATCACACATCGGGATCAAGAACATCAGAGAGCCAATTAAGAATAGTCCCTAATACAAACGAAGGATCGTCATGGTTGTGATTAATCGTGCGGCAACGATCGCTTTATGCGTTTCAGCTGTCTGGATAGTTATGCTAATTACCTGATTAGCCATATATCGGCTTCGGCAGGTATTTTTTTGTAAATGGTAAGAAATAAAACGGCAATAGCCGTTTTGCATGAAAAGAGTATCTTGCGAGGCTGACCTGGACTATCCTTGTCAGCGTTGGGCACGCGTGTGCCGGTGTGCGCTTTTTTGGGTGAAAGGAGTAATAAAATGGCGACAGGAAAGTCCTGCTCTCGCTGGTTTGCGCCTCTTGCGGCGTTGTTGATGGTAGTTAGCCTGAGTGGGTGTTTCGATAAAGAAGGCGATCAGCGCAAAGCGTTTATCGATTTTCTTCAGAATACAGTGATGCGTAGCGGCGAGCGTTTACCAACGTTGACTGCGGATCAGAAAAAACAGTTTGGTCCTTTCGTGTCCGATTACGCCATCCTTTATGGTTATTCGCAGCAGGTGAGCCAGGCGATGGACTCCGGCCTTCGTCCGGTGCTGGATAGCGTTAATGCGATCCGTGTACCGCAGGATTATATGACCCAACGTGAACCGCTGCGCCAGTCCAACGGTGCGCTTGGCGTGCTGAGCCAGCAGTTACAGAATGCGAAAATGCAGGCTGATGCGTCACGTTCTGCACTGAAACAAGGTGAGGATCTCAAGCCTGTCTTTGACAAAGTGTATGAGAAAGTGGTGACGAAGCCGTCTGACGCTTTGCAGCCGTTGATCCCGGCCGCGCAGGTCTTCACGCAGCAGTTGGTTCAGGTGGGGGATTTTATCTCCCAACAGGGGACGCAGGTGAGCTTTGTCTCTAACGGTATCCAGTTCCCGACCTCACAGCAGGCAAGCCAATATAATACGCTGATTGGGCCGCTGGCTTCTCAGCACCAGGCCTTTAGCCAGGCGTGGAGTGCGGCCGTCGCTGCCACCGAGTAAGATAAAAATCCCCGCTTCGTGCGGGGTTTTTTTAGAGGTATTGAAAATAACGCTTGTCATTCCTCTACCACATCGGTATAACTATCCCCGTCGGTTTGTTACACAGACCTAAAGCAGTTTAGTAAAGCAGTCCAGATTGTTATCCATAGATACCCTTCGTTGTGACCCTTCCTTCATCGCTTAAAAATCTGTAACGCAATCCATCAAGCCGGAAGGCACAATATATTTGTTAATAAGGTAATTTCTATGTCTGCTAAAATGACTGGTCTGGTAAAATGGTTCAACGCTGATAAAGGTTTCGGCTTCATCACTCCTGACGATGGCTCTAAAGACGTGTTCGTACACTTCTCTGCTATCCAGAACGATGGCTACAAATCTCTGGATGAAGGTCAGAAAGTTTCCTTCACCATCGAAAGCGGCGCTAAAGGCCCAGCAGCTGGTAACGTTGTAAGCCTGTAAGCTTCCAACCCAGTAGCACAAAATTCAAAAACCCGCCTTCTGGCGGGTTTTTTCGTTTCTACTGTTGGATCTGCGGGTTAACGCAGTTCCTATCCACTTTTCCGTCGAGCGCGGCAATCAGGTTGTCTACCGCAGTAGCTGCCATGTTATAGCGCGTCTCGTGAGTGGCAGAGCCGATGTGGGGCAGAGCGACGACGTTTGGCAGTTTGAGCAGCGGGGAATCTACTGACAGCGGTTCTTGTTCAAACACGTCCAGACCTGCTGCATGGATCTCGCCGTTTTGCAGTGCCTCAATCAGCGCCTTTTCATCCACCACCGGGCCGCGACCCGCATTGATGAAAATGGCCGACGTCTTCATCTTTTCAAACGCGGCTTTGCCAATCAGGTGACGCGTTTCATCCGTCAGCGGCAGGATCAGGCAGACGAAATCAGATTCCTGCAGCAGCGTATCAAGCTCGCAGTAACGCGCGTTGAAACGTTCTTCAGCTTCGCTGTGGTGACGGCGTGCGTTGTACAGAATCGGCATGTTAAAACCGAAATGCGCGCGCTGTGCCAGCGCCAGCCCGATACGCCCCATACCTACGATGCCCAGCGTTTTGCCGTGGACGTCTACGCCGAACCAGTCCGGACCAATGCTTTTGGTCCATTCGCCCGCTTTGACGCGCTCAGCCACTTCCACTACGCGACGGGCCGTGCTGAGCACCAGTGCCATCAGCGTGTCGGCCACGGTTTCCGTCAGGGCATGTGGCGTATGCATCAGCAGAATTTTGCGTTTGTTAAGGGCATCCACGTCGAAGTTGTCGTAACCCACTGAAACGGTAGACGTCGCACGAAGCTTCGGCATTTTCTCCAGCAGGGCGACATCCACTTTCTCGCTTGAACCCAGCAGACCTTCAGCGCTGGCGAACGCCCCGGCGTGCTGCGCCACGGTTTCCGGGCTCAGGTTCTTCACCTGCGTGACGGTGAAGTGTTCTTCAAGGCGTTTTTGCAGATCGTCAGGCAGTGCTTTATACAAAATGACGGACGGCTTCATGCTAATCTCCGTTGATTTTAAAAGGGTTCAGGCGTGTCGCGCGCCGACAGGGTGCTGTTGATTATTAGCAGGCTTAACACTCAGAGTAAGCCATACCGAGGCGAAAAGTGCTACCCCCATAAATATGTACGATGCTGATGGGCTGCCGGTTACACCGTTCAGATAGCCCACAAACCAGGAGCCACAGAACGACCCCAGCGCGCCCATGCTGTTAATCAGCGCCATCGCGCCGCCTGCCACATTACGCGGCAGCATTTCCGGAATGATGGCAAAGAATGGACCATACGGGGCGTACATCGCAGCACCCGCAATCACCAGCAGCGTATAAGAGACCCAGAAATGGTTCGCACCGACGGCCCAGGAGCCAATGAAGGCAAAGGCAGCGATGAGCAGTAGCGGCCAGACGAACAGCTTACGATTTTGCAGTTTGTCCGATGCCCAGGAAGCGATAATCATCGCGATGGTGGCGGCCAGATAGGGCACGGATGACAGCCAGCCCACTTCGACCATGCCAAGATTGTCGCCACCACTGCGGATAATCGACGGCAGCCACAGCACGAAGCCATATACGCCAATGCTCCAGGTAAAATATTGCGCACACAGCAGGATCACATTGCGGGAGCGGAAGGCTTCTCCGTAGTTGCGCACCGCCTTCAGACCCTGCTGTTCTTTATCCAGCTGGGCCTGCAGTGCTGCTTTTTCATCCTCTGAGAGCCATTTCGCCTGGGCTGGTTTATCTTTTACCAGTACCCACCAGCAGAATGCCCAGATCACCGCTGGAACCCCTTCGATGATGAACATCTCACGCCAGCCAAACGACTGGATCAGGTAGCCGGAGACCACCGACATCCAGAGCACGGTGACCGGGTTACCGAGGATCAGGAAGGTATTCGCTCGCGAGCGTTCAGATTTAGTAAACCAGTTGCTGATATAAATCAGCATCGCCGGCATGACCGCCGCCTCAACGACGCCGAGGATAAAGCGAATGGCGGCCAGGGCCGGAATATTGTTCACTACGCCGGTGAGTGATGCGCAACCGCCCCACAGGATCAGACAGATGAAGATCAGCTTGCGCACGCTGCGGCGTTCCGCGTAAATCGCGCCGGGGATCTGGAAGAAGAAGTAGCCGAGGAAGAAAAGGGCACCGAGCAGGGAGGAAATACCTTTGGTGATACCGAGGTCTTCGGTAATCCCTGCGGCGGATGCAAAGCTGAAGTTAGCACGATCGAGGTACGCCAGGCTGTACGTGATAAACACGATTGGCATGATGTACCACCAGCGTTTTACTGCATTGGTCGAACTTTTCATAGGCTTGCCTCTGTTGTTGAGGTTGTTACCGCCGTTGTCTGTAGGGTACACGGTGGCTTAATTATTTGGTGCGGCCTGTTGCCCTCACCCTGGCCCTCTCCCACGGGGAGAGGGAATTTAAACGCCGAGCTCTGCTCGCGTTGGTAATCCTTCGCTGTCGCCCTGCACCTGAATCGCCAGCGAGCCAATCTTGTTGCCCCGCGCGACAGCCTGCTGCAGCGGTTTGCCTTCCAGCAGGGCGCTAATGACGCCAACGGCAAAGCCGTCGCCCGCGCCGACGGTGTCGACCACGTTCTCAACCTTCACCGCCGCGACCGCGCCCTGTTCGCCGTTGGCCGTTTTAAACCATGCGCCATCGGCACCGGTCTTCAGCACCACCGCTTTTACCCCTTTATTCAGGTAGAAATCGGCAATGCCTTCCGGCGTCTTTTCACCCGTCAGGATCATCCCTTCTTTCAGGCCCGGCAGAACCCAGTCAGCCTGGAACGCCAGATGGTTCAGCTTCTCGACCATTTCCGCTTCGCTTTTCCACAGCACCGGGCGCAAATTGGGATCGAAAGAGATCGTTTTACCCTGCGACTTCATGGCTGTTGCCGCATGGTCCAGCAACGCATACGAGCTGGCAGAAAGCGCTGCCGCCACGCCGCTGAGGTGCAAATGGCGCGCGGAGGCAAAATAGTGGGCGTGATAATCCTCTACGGAGAGATGGCTTGCGGCCGATCCTTTACGGAAATACTCCACGATGGGATCGGTTCCATTTTCGACTTTAGATTTCAACTGAAAACCCGTTGCGAAACGACCGTCGAGCGTGACGCCTGCGGCATCAATCCCCTCTTTTTTCAGTGAATCGAGAACGAAATGGCCAAAGCTGTCGTCCCCTACACGGCTGACCCAGCCGACGTTCAGGCCCAGGCGCGCCAGGCCCGTGGCGACGTTCAGCTCTGCGCCTGCCACGCGTTTCATAAAGTGCTCTACCGCGCTCAGGTCGCCCGTTTCGGTGGCTACAAACATCGCCATGGCTTCGCCGATAGTGATCACATCCAGCGTCTTTTGCATGGTTTACTCCTCACGCAGCAGGTTAACGTAGTGGCGGGTAACGGCAGTTAAATCCGCCCCCTCCAGCGGGAATTCGATACCGCGCGGGGCATCGGCAGGAAGCTGATTAAGTAAGTCCAGCCAGCGTGATTCCGCACGGTCCGGCGCAATGGCGCGGAACTGCTCCTTATGCGGAACGGCGGCCTTAACGTGGATATAGCTCACGGCCGGAGCCAGATGACGCGCGGCTTCTTCGGGAGAATCGCCCACCCACAGCCAGTTGCCCATATCGAACGTCAGGGTGACGGGCAATGCCATCACCCGGCAGGCGGCTTTGAAGCGCTGCATGGGCGCGAGCTGGCCGCAGTCGGTCTGGTCATTTTCCACCACCAGCGTCATACCGCTTTCATTCAGCATCGCGCGTAAAGCTTCAAGTGGCTGTTTATCGTTGAAATGACCCAGTGAGACTTTCAACCACAGCGCGTTGAGCGCAGTGGCTTCGGCCAGATAGCGGGGAAGGTCAGGGTTGAGCGTTCCGTTGGGCATAAACAGGGCGGCGGGTGCGGAATAGCATGCCAGCAGACCCAGCAGTTCGATGGATTCACCCAGCGCAGGCAGCGCCAGCAGCTCTTCGCTATTGAACAGTTCGCGGCGGATTTCTACACCGTCCGCGCCTGCGCCCGCAATGACGGGAAGCATTGCGCGTTGACCACCGGCCTGTCGCACCTGGTCCGCGCCATAAGCGGCGGTGACCACCATTATTTTCCTGCTCATACCAGACTCCATCGCGTAATCGATAGTATTACGCTAGATGGAACCGGTTCCAAAGAAAAGATCGGGATGTTGAAATTATGATCGCTGTCACGAAGGGAAATTTAGCGGGCGGTAGAGCCTCGAACGATCAGTTCGCCAGAGAAGACCTGTTCACGCACGGCGTCGCTCGCACCTTCAATGCGACGAACCACCTGTTCAACAGCAGCATAGCCGATTTGCCACGTGGGTTGCTTGAGCGTGGTGATGCCGACGCCCGCCAGTTCTGCCCACTCAAGCTCATCAAAACCCAGCAGGCCGATATCACTTCCCCAGTGTAGGCCAATTCGCTTGAGGGAGCGGGCAACCTGGAGCGTTAGCGCCCCGTTTGCGGAGATGACGGCTTTACGCATTCCACGGTGGCGCGTGTGGAACTGGCGAAGGGTATTGTCAATCTGGTCAGCTTCATGCAGCGGCGTTTCGGCATTTTCAGCGATCACGCCGGGATAGCGGTCCAGTGTGGCGCGAAAGGCGCTTAAACGCTCGCGACGCGTGTTAACCATTCCTAGCGGTTCGCTCAGGAAAAGTACCGCTTCAAAACCCTGTTCGATGAGGTGCTCGGTGGCGGTAGTGGCTGCCTGCGTGTTATCCAGCCCGACGACATCGCAGGCAAATTCCGGGATTTTGCGGTCGATAAGCACCATTGGCAGCGAAGACTGCTGCAGCCGGTTGAGCCCTTCTTCACGCATGCCCACGGCATTCACCACAATACCTTCCACCTGGTAGCTGCGTAGCAAATCCAGGTAGTGCAGCTCCTGATCGACCTCGTTGTTGGTGTTACAGACCAGCGGCGTGAAGCCTTTTTCGCGACAGGCGGCTTCGATGCCGCTGAGCACGTTGACAGAGTAGGGGTTGGTGATATCGGCGATAATCAGACCAATCAGGCGAGTTCTGCCGCGTTTCAGGCCGCGCGCCATAAGGCTGGGGCGATAGTCGAGTTCGGCAATGGCCTGTTCAATGCGGGCGAGCAGCGCGTCGGACAGCAGGTGTTTCTCACCGTTGAGATAGCGCGAAATGCTGGTTTTACCGGTTTTGGCGGCTTTCGCCACGTCGCTGATGGTGGCCCGGGTTGGTTTGCTCATCGCTGATTTCCCTGAATTTAATGAGAATACCTTAGCGGGAAAATCTGACGAAGCAAGTCATTTGCCCGGTGGCGCTGCGCTTACCTGGGGTGCGGTCTGGGGCACTCACCCCAACCCTCTCCCACGGGAGAGGGTGCAACCACTAAAAACGGCAACGAGCGTTGCCGTTTTGCTTTTACCTACTGCACAGGGCTTAACGTAATCTCTACGCGACGGTTCTGCGCTTTGCCTTCCGCCGTGCTGTTGCTCGCGATCGGATTTGCCGGACCCATGCCGCTGGTGCGGATACGGTTCGCTTCAACACCCTGGGTGATAAGCGAGCTGGCCACGGAATCGGCGCGCTGCTGAGACAGACGCATGTTCAGCTCCTGGCTGCCGGTGCTGTCGGTATAGCCAATCACGTTAACAGCGGTTTTATTGTACTCTTTCAGCACCATCGCCACGCCGGTCAGGGTGTTTGCGCCTGCTGGTTTCAGCGTTGCGCTGCTGCTGTCAAAGGTCACGTTGTTTGGCATGTTCAGGATGATGTTGTCGCCACTGCGCGTTACGCTCACGCCTGTCCCTTTCATTTTGTCGCGCAGTTTCGCTTCCTGTACATCCATGTAATAACCGACGCCGCCGCCCAGTGCTGCACCTGCTGCTGCTCCAATCAGTGCGCCTTTACCGCGATCTTTCTTGGAGGAAGAGAGCGCCCCAACGCCTGCCCCAACCAGCGAACCGATGCCCGCGCCAATGCCGGATTTACCCGCTTCGCGTTCACCGGTGTAAGGGTTAGTTGTGCAGCCTGAAACAGCCAGTGCACCGCTCACCAGAGCGGCAATAACGAGTACGCGTTTTTTCATCTTATTTCCTTAATCCTTTTTATTCTTTGCCACGGCGAGCGTGGCAGTTGATTATGACGTCCGGATACGGAGAAAATTCAGTGTATAACTCTGAAATTTGTGACAAACCATAAATCGCCTCAATTAAGAAGGCCGTAAACCTGCACGCAACCAGGAGCGCACGCTTTGAGCACCTCAACCAAAACCATTCTGACCGCCGCCCACTGGGGACCCATGCTGGTCGAAACTGACGGGGAAACTGTCCTGTCGTCCCGCGGGGCACTGCCAACACGGCATCCCAACTCGTTACAGACTGTCGTTCGCGATCAGGTGCATAGCAAAACGCGCGTGCGCTGGCCGATGGTGCGTAAAGGTTATCTGGCTTCGCCAGACAAACCGCAAGGGATTCGGGGACAGGATGAGTATGTCCGCGTGAGCTGGGATGAGGCGCTGGCATTGATTCACACCCAGCATAAACGTATTCGTGATAGCTATGGTCCGTCGTCCATTTTTGCTGGCTCTTACGGCTGGCGTTCGAACGGCGTGCTGCACAAGGCCTCGACGCTGCTGCAGCGCTACATGAGTCTGGCCGGGGGCTATACCGGGCATCTTGGCGATTACTCCACCGGTGCGGCGCAGGCGATTATGCCGTATGTCGTGGGCGGGAATGAGGTTTACCAACAGCAGACCAGCTGGCCGCTGGTGCTGGAACATACTGATGTGGTTGTGCTGTGGAGCGCTAACCCGCTCAACACCCTGAAAATTGCCTGGAATGCGTCCGATGAGCAGGGCGTGTCGTATTTCGACGCGCTGCGCAAAAGCGGCAAGCGTATCCTCTGTATTGACCCAATGCGCTCGGAAACCATGGATTTCTTCGGCGACAGCGCCGAGTGGATCGCCCCGCATATGGGCACCGACGTGGCGATGATGCTGGGTATCGCCCATACGCTGGTAGAAAACGGCTGGCACGATGCGGAATTCCTGGCGCGTTGTACCACCGGCTTCGATAAGTTCGCCGACTACCTGACGGGTGAATCCGATGGGGTGGCTAAAACGGCGGAATGGGCTGCAGAGATTTGTGGCGTTCCTGCGGGCAAACTCCGCGAACTGGCGGCGTTGTTCCATAAAAATACCACCATGTTAATGTCCGGCTGGGGAATGCAGCGCCAGCAGTTTGGCGAGCAGAAACACTGGATGCTGGTGACGCTTGCCGCAATGCTTGGGCAGATCGGCACGCCGGGTGGGGGTTTTGGTCTCTCCTATCACTTTGCGAACGGCGGTAACCCCACGCGTAAAGCGGCGGTGCTGGCGTCCCTGCAGGGATCGGTACAGGGTGGCGTGGATGCCGTGGATAAAATCCCGGTTGCGCGCATTGTTGAAGCTCTGGAAAACCCGGGCGGTTTTTATCAGCACAACGGTCTGGACCGCCACTTCCCGGATATTAAATTTGTCTGGTGGGCGGGCGGGTCGAACTTCACGCACCATCAGGATACCAACCGCCTGATCCGCGCCTGGCAGAAGCCGGAGCTGGTGGTCATTTCCGAATGCTTCTGGACCGGCTCGGCTAAGCATGCCGATATTGTGCTGCCTGCGACCACCTCGTTTGAGCGTAACGATCTCACCATGACCGGCGACTACAGCAACCAGCACATGGTGCCAATGAAGCGTGTTGTCGCGCCGCGAGATGAAGCGCGTGATGATTTTGACGTCTTTGCGGAACTGAGCGAGCGCTGGGAAGCGGGCGGGCGCGAGCGCTTTACCGAAGGCAAAACGGATCTGGAATGGCTGGAAACCTTCTACCAGATTGCGGCCCAGCGTGGCGCAGCCCAAGGAGTGACGCTGCCGCCGTTTGCTGAGTTCTGGGAAGCGAATGGTATCTTCGAAATGCCAGAGAGCGAGCAAAATGCGCAGTTTGTCCGTTTCGCTGATTTCCGCCGCGACCCGGAGAACTATCCGCTAAAAACCGAAAGCGGGAAAATCGTTCTCTTCAGCGAGCGCATTGCTGGCTTTGGCTATGCTGATTGCCCACCGCACCCCATGTGGCTGGAGCCTGACGAATGGCACGGCAATGCACAGCCGGGGCAGCTTCAGATCTTATCTGCCCATCCGGCGCATCGCCTGCACAGCCAGCTGAACTATACGTCACTGCGCGAGCAGTATGCGGTTGCCGGGCGCGAGCCCATTACTCTGCATACCGAGGATGCGAAAGCGCGTGGAATCGCAGATGGCGATGTGGTGCGCGTCTGGAACGGGCGCGGACAGGTGCTGGCGGGAGCGGTGGTGAGCGACGGGATTAAGCCGGGCGTTATCTGCATTCACCAGGGGGCATGGCCGGATCTGGACCTGCGTGAAGGCGGCATCTGTAAAAACGGGGCGGTTAACGTGCTGACCAAAGATCTCCCCAGCTCGAAGCTGGGGAATGGCTGCGCGGGGAATACGGCGCTGGCATGGGTCGAGAAATATCAGGGGCCAGCGCTTACGTTAACGGCGTTTGATCCGCCTGCCAGCTCATGATCCACGTCGGGTGTTGGGTATCATCCTGCCAGGCGCTGTCTTCAATGCGAAAACCCTGCGCATGGTAGAAATTCACCGCCCGGACATTTTTCTGGTACACCTCCAGGCTTAAATGCGGAAAGCGCTGTTGAACATGATTCAGCAGCGCCCGCCCGATGCCTTTCCCGATGTGCGACGGTGCGACAAACAGCGCGCCGACAAACTGCGACTGCATCACGCTGATAAATCCGCACGGCTTTCCGTCCTGTTCCCAGACCCAGGTTTCCGCTGACGGCAGGTAAACCTCCCGCACCATGGCTTCGTTCTCTTTCCAGTAGTTTGCATCGATAAACGGATGCGCCTCCGTGGTGCTTGCAAGCCACAGACTCAGGAGCGGATCGGTATTTTCACTTTGCCATTTGCGGATCATGGTGGCCTCCCGGATGACAGAAGCAGCCCGTAATATGATCGTTGACCAGCCCACAGGCTTGCATAAAGGCGTAACAGATGGTGCTGCCGACAAACTTAAAACCGCGTTTTTTCAGCGCCTTAGAGAGTGCGTCTGAAGCGGGTGTGGAGGCGGGGATCTCCCCGAGCGTAGCGGCCTGCGTCACTTGTGGCGTGTCATTCACAAAAGACCAGACAAAGTCTGAAAATGACTCGTTGTTTTGCTCCATCGCCAGGTAAGCGCGTGCATTGCCGATGATGGCCTGGATTTTACCGCGATGACGAATGATACCGGCGTCCAGAACCAGTCGTTCGACGTCCTCTTCGGTCATGGCGGCGACGGCGACAGGATCAAACTGGTGGAAGGCGTTGCGGTAATTTTCCCGTTTTTTCAGTACGGTAATCCATGACAAACCCGCCTGCTGGCCCTCAAGGCAGATCATTTCAAACAGTTTTTTGCCATCCGTTTCCGGTATGCCCCATTCACGATCGTGATAGTCGATATAGAGCTGATCCTGGCTTACCCAGCCGCAACGTTGCATAGGTTATCTCCCTTTCTTCACACGGTAATCGAAAAAATTTCATTTCGTTTGGCTTGACGTGTCTACGTTAAAGACAATAGTTAATACAGGGCTATATGCCCGTAAACCTCTTCATGAACAACGATAAATATCGCCGAAATTGGCTCTTTCTGGAGTCGCTTTGATGATGATAAAAAAACTCAGTGGTCGCCATGCTGTTTCTGGCCTGGTGGGGATTTCAGCGTGTCTGTTTTTTTGTAATACAGCCTCAGCCTGGCAACAGGAATATATCGTTTCAGACGCACAAAGTAATATGGCGGAACGCTATACATGGGATGCGGATCACCAACCGCGTTATGAAGACATTCTGGCTGAACGTATTAAGTCTTCGCAAATTGGCCCTGGGCTTGCCTTGAATTTGCCTGCCGGCCCGACAACGGAAGGCAGCATGAGCGTGGGCTGGAATTTTCCGCTGGCGGGAAATATAACGACCGGCCCGGTGATGGCGTGGCGTTACGATGGCTCGGCGCCCATGATGATTAATGAATTCGGCGATAGCGTGACAACGCAGGGGCTGACCGATCCGCTCTGGCATGCCAGCGTGAGCAGCCTCGGCTGGCGCGTGGATACGCAATATGGCGGTCTTCGGCCCTGGGCGCAGGTCAGTTTCAATCAGCAGTTTGGCGAGAACCAGTGGAAATCTCAGTTCGGGATGTCACAGACGCCTGCCCTTGCACAAAACAGTAGTTGGATGGACGTGACCGTCGGAACGGATATGCCGTTTACAACCCATATGGCGGCCTATGCGTCATTGGCTCAGGGGGAAAACACCACGACAGGCGAGGAGTTCATGTACACCCTGGGGGTGAGTGCAAACTTTTAAAGTTGTCACTTTTTTCAACGTTGCGATAACATCTTAAATACAATAACAGCGCGCCTTGTCGCGATAGCAAGCACTAACAATTGTGCATGTCATTCCCCGGCAAGGTCATTCATTCCCGATTCCAGGCATTTCATTCCGTTCCTCCTGCATTTCATGCCGTTTTACCCCAGCGGTAATAAGGTTTTGTTTATTGTTGTCCTCAGCGAACTTCCTTAATTTCTCTTGCAGGACAACTGCCATGAACACTTCAACTTATAACCGTACGCGCTGGCTCACGCTCTTCGGCACTATCGTCACCCAGTTCGCGCTGGGCTCGGTCTACACCTGGAGCCTGTTCAACAGTGCGCTTTCCGATAAGCTCGGTGCGCCGGTGAGCCAGGTGGCGTTCTCTTTCGGCTTGCTGAGCCTGGGACTGGCGCTTTCCTCTTCCGTCGCGGGCAAACTGCAGGAGCGCTTTGGCGTTAAGCGCGTCACCATGGCGTCCGGGATCCTGCTGGGCGTGGGCTTTTTCCTGACGGCGCATTCCAACAACCTGATGATGCTGTGGCTGAGCGCCGGGGTACTGGTGGGGCTGGCAGATGGTGCAGGTTATCTGCTGACGCTGTCGAACTGCGTGAAGTGGTTCCCGGAGCGTAAAGGTTTGATCTCTGCGTTTGCCATCGGTTCTTATGGTTTAGGCAGCCTCGGGTTCAAATTTATCGATTCCCATCTGCTGGCGTCCGTTGGTCTTGAGAAAACGTTTATGATCTGGGGCGTAATTGTACTGGTGATGATTCTGTTCGGTGCAACGCTGATGACCGATGCGCCGCAGCAGGAAGTGAAATCCGTTAACGGCGTGGTGGAGAACGACTTCACCCTGGCTCAGTCCATGCGCAAACCACAGTATTGGATGCTGGCGGTGATGTTCCTGACGGCCTGCATGAGTGGTCTGTATGTCATTGGCGTGGCGAAAGATATCGCACAGGGCATGGTGAAGCTGGACGCGGCCACGGCGGCGAATGCGGTCACCGTGATTTCTATTGCCAACCTCTCGGGCCGTCTGGTGCTCGGTATTCTGTCTGACAAAATTGCCCGTATCCGCGTCATTACGATAGGGCAGGTGGTTTCGCTGGTGGGCATGGCGGCACTGCTGTTTGCACCGCTGAATGAAGCCACGTTCTTTGCCGCGATTGCCTGTGTGGCCTTTAACTTTGGCGGCACCATTACCGTCTTCCCGTCTCTGGTGAGCGAGTTCTTCGGTCTGAATAATCTGGCGAAAAACTACGGCGTCATCTACTTAGGGTTCGGGATCGGCAGTATATGCGGTTCGTTAATTGCTTCATTGTTCGGCGGGTTCTATGTGACCTTCTGCGTGATATTTGCCTTGTTGATTATATCTCTGGCGTTGTCGACGACGATTCGTCAGCCGCAGCGTGAAGTATTTAGCGAAGCGCATGCTTAACGAATAGGTAGAGGCCGAAATGGCCTCTTTTTTTGCGCTGAGGGATACGTTTCCTGACTTGCTTTTTTGTAAAAATTTGCACGAATCACATTCTCTGCTGCCACTTTTCTCTCCCGCTGTGGTCTACTTACCGCGCTTGTAGACGTTTCTGATAACGCTTTCCTACGCACATACTTACTCTGTCTGTTTTCTCGATGAGAGTCGGCGGGTCTTTATACCCCTTCCCCCAGGGTTGTTTGCATGAAATACATTAGGTCTCTTACCCAGCAAAGATTGTGTCTGATGCTGGCTGTCTATATCGGATTATTTCTGAATGGCGCGGTGCTGTTCAGACGAGTGGAAGGTTATTTCGAGCACCTCACCGTAAGAAATGGAATTTTTGCTGCAATTGAAGTGTTCGGCTCCATCCTCGCTACCTTCTTCCTGTTACGTCTGCTCTCCATTTTTGGCCGACGCCCGTGGCAAATTTTGGCCTCACTGGTGGTCATTATTTCCGCCGCCGCCAGTTATTACATGACCTTTATGAATGTGGTCATTGGCTACGGGATTGTGGCGTCAGTTATGACCACAGATATCGATCTCTCGAAAGAGGTGGTAGGCAATGGCTTTATCGTCTGGACGGTTTTAACCTGTCTGATACCGCTCTTCTTTATCTGGAGTAACACCTGCCGCTATACGTTGTTGCGCCAACTGCGTACCCGCGGGCAGCGGGTACGGAATATCGCCGTTGTCCTGTTGGCCGGGTTACTGGTGTGGGCGCCTATTCGCTTAATGGAAAAACAGCAAAAACGCATCGAAAAAGCGACGGGCGTGGATATGCCAAGCTACGGTGGTGTGGTAGCTAACTCCTATTTGCCTTCCAACTGGCTGTCAGCGTTAGGCCTTTATGCCTGGGCGCAGGCGGACGAGTCGAGCGATGTGAAATCGCTGATTAATCCGACCAAAAAATTTACCTATCAGGCGCCAGCTGACGGGCTTGATGATACCTACGTTGTCTTTGTCATCGGTGAAACCACGCGCTGGGATCATATGGGTATTCTCGGTTATGACCGTGATACCACGCCGAAACTGGCGCAGGAAAAGAACCTCGTGGCTTACCGCGGCTACTCCTGCGATACCGCGACGAAGCTCTCTCTGCGCTGTATGTTTGTGCGTGAAGGCGGCGCCAGCGATAACCCGCAGCGTACTCTCAAAGAGCAGAACGTATTTGCTGTACTGAAGCAGCTTGGATTTAGCTCCGACCTGTTCGCCATGCAAAGTGAGATGTGGTTCTACACCAACACCATGGCGGATAACATCGCCTATCGTGAGCAGATTGGTGCCGAGCCGCGCAACCGTGGGAAGAATGTCGATGACATGCTGCTGCTCTCAGAAATGGAACAGTCGCTGAAAAACCATCCGCAGGGTAAGCATCTTATTGTGTTGCATACCAAAGGCTCGCACTACAGCTATTACCAGCGTTATACGCGTGATTTCGCGAAATGGACGCCTGAGTGTGTCGGCATTAACAAAAACTGCAGCAAGCAGGAGCTGATCAATGCCTATGACAACTCGATTCTGTATGTGGACACGTTCCTGAGCAGGGTGATCGACGAGCTTCGCGATAAGAAAGCGATTGTGATTTACGCTGCTGACCATGGCGAGTCCATCAACGAAAAAGAACACCTGCACGGTACGCCACGCAAGCTTGCGCCGCCGGAGCAGTTCCGCGTGCCGATGATCATGTGGATGTCGGATAAGTACCTGGAAAACCCGGACAAAGCCAAAATGTTTGCCCATCTGAAACAGCAGGCAGAGATCAAGGTACCGCGCCGTCACGTTGAGCTGTACGACACCATTATGGGTTGTCTCGGCTATACCTCACCGAACGGTGGGATTAACGAAAACAACAACTGGTGTAAACTCCCTGATAACACCGTAAAAGCCGCGCAGTAGCTGCTCTGGCGAGAATATCGCCAGTTGAATGTCTTTTTGAAAATAAGGGATTGACGGGGGCGCACCTCAGCAGTAAGATGCGCTCCGCATTCGGCGAGTAGCGCAGCTTGGTAGCGCAACTGGTTTGGGACCAGTGGGTCGGAGGTTCGAATCCTCTCTCGCCGACCACATTTAAAAAAGGGCTAACCGCAAGGTTAGCCCTTTTTGCATTATGGCGTTAGCCAGCCAGATTTACTAAAACGCCCCTTAAACCTGCTTCACCCTGCCTGTTAATGATTTTGTGACATTATCCATTGTATTTTTTTATATATGGATTGATCTTTTTTCGCGTTGCTTATGGATAACCTCAGCATTTTTCGCTGTGCGTTTTAACGTTCGTGGAATTTAGTGCTCAGATAATCACCATTCTGCAAGAAAATTTACCCAATCTGAATAAAAGTTAATCACTACATGTTGCGAAATATGAAGATAGTTGTGCTGCAACATGGCGAGTAGCATAAATTTCCCTGCTGAAAACGGGCGCCGGAGGTTTTTTTAATCTTTGTTTGCGGTTTCTCACACTCCGCGTAAATCCCCGTCACCTGTATTGACGTTTTCACATTCTGTTGACAGATTGTAGGGCATGAGGGGCATTTCAGGGACGATCTGCGCTGCAACTCAAACGCTCTTCTGAAAGGATTCTCCATCCCTTTAAAGCCTTCGGGCATCACCGACCAGACCGGGTAAAAAATAAATAAAGGTCAGGCGGCGTAACACAACAAAGCAAAACATCACATTGGAGCAGAATAATGAGTATTTCCTTGAAGAAGTCAGGGATGCTAAAGCTTGGTCTGAGCCTGGTGGCTATGACCGTAGCAGCAAGCGTACAGGCAAAAACCCTGGTTTACTGTTCTGAAGGCTCGCCGGAAGGCTTTAACCCACAGCTCTTTACCTCTGGTACGACGTACGACGCAAGCTCTGTACCGATCTATAATCGTCTGGTTGAATTTAAAACCGGCACCACGGAAGTGATTCCGGGTCTGGCTGAGAAGTGGGACGTCAGCGAAGACGGCAAAACCTATACCTTCCACCTGCGTCAGGGCGTGAAGTGGCAGGACAGCAAAGAATTCAAACCAACGCGCGACTTTAACGCCGACGACGTTGTGTTCTCCTTCGACCGTCAGAAAAATGCCCAGAACCCGTACCATAAAGTGTCTGGCGGCAGCTATGAATACTTCGAAGGGATGGGTCTGCCGGACCTGATCGCCGAAGTGAAAAAAGTGGACGATAAAACCGTTCAGTTCGTGCTGACGCGTCCGGAAGCGCCATTCCTGGCTGACCTGGCTATGGACTTCGCCTCTATTCTCTCTAAAGAGTACGCGGACAACATGCTGAAAGCCGGTACGCCGGAGAAAGTCGACCTTAACCCAATCGGTACCGGTCCATTCCAGCTGCTGCAGTACCAGAAAGACTCCCGCATTCTGTATAAAGCCTTCGAAGGCTTCTGGGGCACCAAACCGAAGATTGACCGCCTGGTCTTCTCCATCACGCCTGACGCTTCCGTGCGTTACGCAAAACTGCAGAAAAACGAATGTCAGGTTATGCCATATCCGAACCCGGCTGACATCGCGCGTATGAAGCAGGACAAGAACATCAACCTGCTGGAGCAGGCTGGCCTGAACGTGGGCTATCTCTCCTTCAACACCGAGAAGAAACCGTTTGATGACGTGAAAGTGCGTCAGGCGCTGACCTACGCGGTGAACAAAGAAGCGATCATCAAAGCCGTTTACCAGGGCGCTGGCGTTGCTGCCAAAAACCTGATCCCACCAACCATGTGGGGCTATAACGACGACATTAAGGACTACACCTACGATCCTGAGAAAGCGAAAGCGCTGCTGAAAGAAGCAGGTCAGGATAAAGGCTTTACCGTTGAGCTGTGGGCGATGCCTGTTCAGCGTCCATATAACCCGAACGCGCGCCGTATGGCGGAAATGGTTCAGGCTGACTGGGCGAAGATCGGCGTTCAGGCCAAGATTGTGACCTACGAGTGGGGCGAGTACCTGAAGCGCGCCAAAGCAGGTGAACACCAGGCGGTGATGATGGGCTGGACCGGCGACAATGGGGATCCGGACAACTTCTTCGCCACCCTGTTCAGCTGTGCGGCAGCCAAAGACGGTTCCAACTACTCTCGCTGGTGCTACAAGCCGTTTGAAGATCTGATCCAGCCGGCGCGTGCGACCGACGATCACAACAAACGTATTGAACTGTACAAGCAAGCGCAGGTTGTAATGCACGATCAGGCCCCGGCGCTGATTGTTGCTCACTCCACCGTGTACGAGCCAGTGCGTAAAGAAGTGAAGGGCTACGTGGTTGATCCACTGGGCAAACACCACTTCGAAAACGTGTCGGTTGAATAATTAAAAGCAACGCCAGGCGGCGCTGCGCTTGCACTGGCCTACGGTATGTAGGCCGGGTAAGCGTAGCGCCACCCGGCAGCAGTGCTTAATTCCCTCTCTGAAAGCAGAGGGAATTAGATTTGTGAGCAATACAGACGTCACGCCACTGGTCGTGCGTCATCAGAGAGAATCCGGGTTATGTTGCAGTTCATCCTCCGACGTCTGGGACTCGTTATCCCGACGTTTATCGGTATCACCCTTCTCACTTTTGCCTTCGTCCATATGATCCCCGGCGACCCGGTAATGATTATGGCGGGCGAGCGTGGTATCTCCCCTGAGCGTCATGCGCAGCTGCTGGCGGAACTCGGCCTTGATAAGCCGATGTGGCAGCAGTATCTCCACTATATCTGGGGCGTGCTGCACGGCGATTTAGGGATTTCACTGAAAAGCCGTCTTCCGGTGTGGGACGAGTTCGTGCCGCGTTTTAAAGCGACGCTTGAACTGGGCATCTGCGCCATGATTTTTGCCACTGCGGTGGGTATTCCTGTTGGGGTGCTGGCTGCCGTTAAGCGTGGCTCTATTTTCGATCATACCGCCGTGGGTCTGGCGCTGACCGGTTACTCCATGCCTATCTTCTGGTGGGGCATGATGCTGATCATGCTGGTCTCCGTGCAATGGAATCTAACCCCGGTCTCCGGGCGCGTCAGCGATATGGTCTTCCTTGATGATACCAACCCGCTCACCGGCTTTATGCTGATCGACACGGCTATCTGGGGCGAAGAGGGCAACTTCATTGATGCCGTCGCGCACATGATCCTGCCTGCGATGGTGCTGGGGACCATTCCTCTGGCGGTGATCGTCCGTATGACCCGTTCCTCCATGCTGGAAGTGCTGGGCGAAGATTACATCCGTACCGCACGCGCCAAAGGATTGACCCGCATGCGTGTGATCATCGTTCATGCCTTGCGTAACGCCATGCTGCCGGTAGTGACCGTTATCGGCCTGCAGGTAGGGACGCTGCTGGCAGGGGCGATCCTGACGGAAACCATCTTCTCCTGGCCGGGCCTCGGTCGCTGGCTGATTGACGCGCTGCAACGCCGTGACTATCCGGTTGTGCAGGGCGGTGTACTGTTGGTTGCGACGATGATTATCCTCGTTAACCTGCTGGTCGATTTGCTGTACGGCGTGGTGAACCCGCGTATTCGTCATAAGAAGTAAGGGGCCGTCATGTCACAAGTCACTCAAAATAAAGTGGTCTCTGCACCGGTGCCAATGACGCCGCTGCAGGAGTTCTGGCACTACTTCAAGCGCAACAAAGGCGCGGTGGTAGGGCTGGTGTATGTCACCATCATGATCCTCATTGCGGTATTCGCGAACGTGCTCGCGCCGTATAACCCGGCCGATCAGTTCCGTGATGCGCTGCTCGCTCCGCCTGCCTGGCAGGACGGTGGTAGCCTGACGCACCTGCTCGGTACTGATGATGTGGGTCGCGACGTGCTGTCGCGTCTGATGTACGGCGCGCGTCTGTCGCTGCTGGTGGGCTGCCTCGTTGTTGTGCTGTCGCTGATCATGGGCGTTGTGCTCGGACTGGTGGCTGGCTATTTCGGCGGCATCGTAGATAACGTCATTATGCGTATCGTCGACATCATGCTGGCATTGCCAAGCCTGCTGCTGGCGCTGGTGCTGGTGGCAGTCTTTGGACCTTCGATAGGCAATGCTGCCCTGGCGTTGACGTTCGTTGCGCTGCCGCATTACGTCCGACTAACCCGTGCGGCCGTACTGGTCGAGGTGAATCGCGACTACGTGACGGCATCTCGCGTAGCGGGTGCAGGCGCAATGCGCCAGATGTTCGTCAATATTCTGCCTAACTGCCTTGCGCCGCTGATTGTTCAGGCGTCGCTCGGTTTCTCTAACGCCATTCTCGATATGGCCGCTCTTGGCTTCCTTGGCATGGGTGCGCAGCCGCCAACACCGGAGTGGGGCACTATGCTCTCCGACGTGTTGCAGTTCGCGCAAAGCGCCTGGTGGGTCGTCACCTTCCCGGGTCTGGCGATTCTGCTGACGGTGCTGGCATTTAACCTGATGGGTGATGGTCTGCGTGATGCACTTGATCCCAAACTGAAGCAGTAAGAGGCACGAGATGGCGTTATTAAATGTAGATAAATTATCGGTGCACTTCGGCGACGAAGGCACGCCGTTTCGCGCCGTGGACCGCATCAGCTACAGCGTAAATCAGGGCGAAGTGGTTGGCATCGTAGGGGAGTCCGGTTCCGGTAAGTCAGTAAGCTCGCTGGCAATCATGGGGCTGATTGATTATCCCGGCCGCGTAATGGCGGAAAGCCTGGAATTTAATGGTCAGGATCTGCAGCGTATTTCCGAGAAGCAGCGCCGCCAGCTGGTGGGCGCGGAAGTGGCGATGATCTTCCAGGACCCAATGACCAGCCTGAACCCGTGTTACACCGTGGGGTTCCAGATTATGGAAGCCATCAAGGTGCATCAGGGGGGGAACAAGAAAACCCGTCGTCAGCGCGCTATCGATCTGTTGACGCAGGTGGGTATCCCCGATCCGGCATCGCGTCTGGACGTGTACCCTCATCAGTTATCCGGCGGGATGAGCCAGCGCGTGATGATCGCCATGGCAATTGCCTGTCGGCCAAAACTGCTGATCGCCGATGAACCGACAACCGCGCTGGATGTAACCATCCAGGCGCAAATCATCGAGCTGCTGCTGGAGCTGCAGCAGAAAGAGAATATGGCGCTGGTGCTGATTACGCACGATCTGGCGCTGGTGGCTGAAGCGGCACACAAAATCATCGTGATGTATGCAGGCCAGGTGGTAGAGACCGGAAGTTCGCACGATATCTTCCGTGCCCCGCGCCATCCGTATACGCAGGCTCTGCTGCGCGCGCTGCCGGAATTTGCGCAGGATAAAGCGCGTCTGGCCTCGCTTCCGGGGGTTGTGCCGGGTAAATATGACCGTCCGCAGGGCTGTCTGCTTAACCCGCGCTGCCCGTATGCGACGGATAAATGCCGCGTCGACGAGCCAGAGCTGAATCTGCTGGCTGACGGTCGCCAGTCCAAATGCCACTACCCACTCGATGATGCCGGGAGGCCAACACTATGAGTACGCAACAACTGCTGTTGCAGGCCATCGACCTGAAAAAACACTACCCGGTGAAGAAGGGCTTATTTGCTTCCGAACGCCTGGTCAAAGCGCTGGATGGTGTCTCCTTTACCCTCGAACGCGGTAAAACGCTTGCGGTGGTGGGGGAGTCCGGCTGTGGCAAATCGACGCTGGGCCGTCTGCTGACGATGATTGAAGTGCCAACCGGCGGCGAGCTGTACTATCAGGGACAGGACCTGCTCAAGCACGATCCACAGGCGCAGAAGCTGCGTCGCCAGAAAATCCAGATTGTGTTCCAGAACCCGTACGGTTCACTGAACCCGCGCAAAAAAGTGGGGCAGATTCTGGAAGAGCCGCTGCTAATCAACAGCAGCCTGAGCAAAGAGCAGCGTCGTGAGAAAGCGCTGGCGATGATGGCGAAAGTGGGTTTGAAAACTGAGCATTACGATCGTTACCCGCATATGTTCTCGGGCGGCCAGCGTCAGCGTATCGCTATCGCTCGCGGTCTGATGCTCGACCCGGACGTGGTGATTGCCGATGAACCTGTTTCTGCGCTCGACGTATCCGTCCGCGCGCAGGTGCTGAACCTGATGATGGATCTGCAGCAGGAGCTGGGGCTGTCGTATGTATTCATTTCACATGATTTGTCTGTCGTGGAGCACATTGCTGATGAAGTGATGGTGATGTACTTAGGGCGCTGCGTGGAGAAAGGGACGAAAGAGCAGATCTTTAATAATCCTCGTCACCCGTATACGCAGGCACTGCTGTCTGCGACGCCGCGTCTGAACCCGGACGATCGCCGTGAGCGCATCAAGCTGACCGGCGAGTTGCCAAGCCCGCTGAATCCGCCTCCGGGATGTGCGTTCAATGCCCGCTGTAGCCGACGCTTCGGACCCTGCACGCAGTTGCAGCCGCAGTTGAAGGATTATCGTGGACAACTGGTGGCCTGCTTCGCGGTCGATCAGGATGAAAATGGCGAAAAGCCGCATGCGTAAAGAAAAAAACCGGCGTGAAGCCGGTTTTTTTATGTCTGCGTTATGACTTCCGTAGTCGGATCTGGTCGACAGCGTGTTTCTCACTCTTGGTGAGGATCAGGCTGGCGCGCTCACGTGTTGGCAGGATGTTCTCTTTCAGGTTCACGTAGTTGATCTCATTCCACAGTCCCGTTGCGACGTTGATAGCCTCTTCTTTAGAGAGCTGGGCGTAATTATGGAAGTAGGAATCAGGATCGGTGAATGCTCCTTCGCGGAACTTCAGGAAGCGGTTGATATACCAGCTTTTCAGCAGATCTTCCGGCGCATCGACATAGATAGAGAAATCAACAAAGTCGGAAACAAAGACGTGATGCGGGTCGTGAGGATAATCCATTCCGCTTTGCAGCACGTTTAATCCTTCCAGAATCAGGATGTCTGGCTGCACAACCGTTTTGTCTCCATCCGGTATGCGGTCGTAAATCAGGTGTGAATAGACCGGCGCAGTGACGTTAGGGGCACCAGATTTCAGATCAGAGACGAATTTCACCAGCCGATGCATATCGTAAGAGAGCGGGAAGCCCTTCTTTTTCATCAGACCGCGTTCTTTCAATACTTCATTTGGGTGCAGGAAGCCGTCGGTGGTGATTAACTCTACGCTACGGTGTTCTGGCCAGCGGCTCAGCAGCGCCTGCAATACGCGCGCGGTAGTACTTTTACCGACCGCCACGCTGCCCGCAATACTGATGATATAAGGAATACGCTGGCCGTTAGTGCCGAGAAACTGCTCCAGTACCGCCTGGCGGCGCAGGTTGGAACTAATATAAAAGTTAAGCAAGCGGGAAAGGGGGAGATAGATTTCTGCTACCTCTTCCAGCGAGAGATCTTCATTTATCCCTTTTAACCGTGCGATCTCCCCTTCCGTTAGCGTCATCGGCACGGAGTCACGCAGAGCAGCCCACTGGCTGCGGTTAAACTGAAGATAAGGCGTCATTAACGTTTGCTCTTTTTTGCTCATAAGCATGCTTCAGTGAACCATCGGCCAGAAAGTCGGGTTATGGCTCATCACATAGTTAATTTTGGACAATGGGCAGGAGGTTAACACCAGATGACAGGAATAATAAGAAAAAATATGGGATAGCGATGCTTTACGCGGGAGGTATCACGGTACGGTATAGAAGGGGGAAATCAGGGGTTCATGTTGAATATTTGACCGCGAGCGGATGAATTTAAAGCGGTTAGCACTGGTTTCGCATAAAATGTGAGCGAAAGAACGTTTTATGCAATTTTTTAGTTGCATGACTGCGCGTGTCTCCATAGAATGCGCGCTACTTGATGCCGACTTAGCTCAGTAGGTAGAGCAACTGACTTGTAATCAGTAGGTCACCAGTTCGATTCCGGTAGTCGGCACCATCAAGTCCGGTGGGGTTCCCGAGCGGCCAAAGGGAGCAGACTGTAAATCTGCCGTCACAGACTTCGAAGGTTCGAATCCTTCCCCCACCACCACTTTCTGGCAGCGTAAATGCCGCCGGAGCTGGTTGGAAAAATTAACCAGCTCGAACATGAAAAGAGAGAAATCTCTTTTTTTGTTACAGAAAGAACTGGGTAGCCGAGTTTCAGGATGCGGGCATCGTATAATGGCTATTACCTCAGCCTTCCAAGCTGATGATGCGGGTTCGATTCCCGCTGCCCGCTCCAATACGTGCTGATATGGCTCAGTTGGTAGAGCGCACCCTTGGTAAGGGTGAGGTCCCCAGTTCGACTCTGGGTATCAGCACCACTTCACTTCTCCTCCCGTTTCTCTCTGTTTCAATTTAAATGTATTCAACAGTTCAGGCATTTCGCCTGGTTGATGTGGTGATATCACCGATTTATCCGTGTCTTAGAGGGACAATCGATGTCTAAAGAAAAGTTTGAACGTACAAAACCGCACGTTAACGTCGGTACTATCGGCCACGTTGACCATGGTAAAACAACGCTGACCGCTGCAATCACTACCGTTCTGGCAAAAACCTACGGTGGTTCTGCTCGTGCATTCGACCAGATCGATAACGCACCAGAAGAAAAAGCTCGTGGTATCACCATCAACACCTCTCACGTTGAATATGACACCCCGACTCGCCACTACGCACACGTAGACTGCCCAGGCCACGCCGACTATGTTAAAAACATGATCACCGGTGCTGCGCAGATGGACGGCGCGATCCTGGTTGTTGCTGCGACCGACGGCCCTATGCCTCAGACGCGTGAGCACATCCTGCTGGGTCGTCAGGTAGGCGTTCCTTTCATCATCGTGTTCCTGAACAAATGCGACATGGTTGATGACGAAGAGCTGCTGGAACTGGTAGAGATGGAAGTTCGTGAACTGCTGTCTCAGTACGATTTCCCAGGCGACGATACCCCAATCGTTCGTGGTTCCGCGCTGAAAGCGCTGGAAGGCGACGCAGAGTGGGAAGCGAAAATCATCGAACTGGCTGGCTTCCTGGATTCTTACATCCCAGAACCAGAGCGTGCGATTGACAAGCCATTCCTGCTGCCAATCGAAGACGTATTCTCCATCTCCGGTCGTGGTACCGTTGTTACCGGTCGTGTAGAGCGCGGTATCATCAAAGTTGGCGAAGAAGTTGAAATCGTTGGTATCAAAGAGACTGCTAAGTCTACCTGTACTGGCGTTGAAATGTTCCGCAAACTGCTGGACGAAGGCCGTGCTGGTGAGAACGTTGGTGTTCTGCTGCGTGGTATCAAACGTGAAGAAATCGAACGTGGTCAGGTTCTGGCGAAGCCAGGCTCAATCAAGCCACACACCAAGTTCGAATCTGAAGTGTACATCCTGTCCAAAGATGAAGGCGGCCGTCATACTCCGTTCTTCAAAGGCTACCGTCCACAGTTCTACTTCCGTACAACTGACGTGACCGGTACCATCGAACTGCCAGAAGGCGTTGAGATGGTAATGCCAGGCGACAACATCAAGATGGTTGTGACTCTGATCCACCCAATCGCGATGGACGACGGTCTGCGTTTCGCAATCCGTGAAGGCGGCCGTACCGTTGGCGCGGGCGTTGTTGCTAAAGTTCTCGGCTAATCGCTGATAACATTTGACGCAATGCGCAATAAAAGGGCATCATTTGATGCCCTTTTTGCACGCTTTCACATCAGAACCTGGCTCATCAGTGATTATTTTTGTCATAATCATTGCTGAGACAGGCTCTGCAGAGAGCGTATAATCCGAAAAGCGAATGAGCATTTCGATTTGGTTTGCCTCGCAATCGCGGGGTGAAAATGTTTGTAGAATACTTCTGACAGGTTGGTTTATGAGTGCGAATACCGAAGCTCAAGGGAGCGGGCGCGGCCTGGAAGCGATGAAATGGGTAGTTGTAGCCGTGCTGCTGATCGTGGCAATTGTTGGCAACTATCTTTATCGTGACATGATGCTGCCGCTACGCGCGCTTGCAGTGGTAATTCTGATTGCTGCAGCGGGTGGTGTCGCGCTGTTGACGACAAAAGGCAAAGCGACTGTCGCTTTCGCTCGCGAAGCACGTACCGAAGTCCGCAAGGTCATTTGGCCGACTCGCCAGGAAACATTGCACACCACGCTGATCGTAGCGGCGGTTACCGCTGTAATGTCACTGATCCTGTGGGGACTGGATGGTATTCTGGTTCGCCTGGTTTCCTTTATCACTGGCCTGAGGTTCTAAGATGTCTGAAGCCCCTAAAAAGCGTTGGTACGTCGTTCAGGCGTTTTCCGGTTTTGAAGGCCGCGTAGCTACGTCGCTGCGTGAGCATATCAAATTACACAACATGGAAGAGTTATTTGGCGAAGTGATGGTTCCGACCGAAGAAGTGGTCGAGATCCGTGGCGGCCAACGTCGCAAAAGCGAGCGTAAATTCTTCCCGGGTTACGTGCTGGTTCAGATGGTGATGAACGACGCGAGCTGGCACCTGGTGCGCAGCGTACCGCGCGTGATGGGCTTTATCGGCGGCACGTCTGACCGTCCGGCGCCAATCAGCGATAAAGAAGTTGATGCGATTATGAACCGCCTGCAGCAGGTGGGTGATAAGCCGCGTCCGAAAACGCTGTTTGAACCGGGTGAGATGGTTCGTGTTAATGACGGTCCGTTTGCTGACTTTAACGGCGTCGTTGAAGAAGTGGACTACGAGAAGTCCCGCCTGAAAGTGTCTGTTTCTATCTTCGGTCGTGCGACCCCGGTAGAGCTGGACTTTGCACAGGTCGAAAAAGCCTAAGCAGCGATCAAAAAAGCAACGATTTAATCGTTGCACAAGGCGCGAGATTGGAATACAATTTCGCGCCTTTTGTTTTTATGGGTTACGGCCCGTAAAACGAATTTTATTCACGGGGAGCCTCTCTGAGGCGCTATCACCCAATCAGAGGATTTTAGAATGGCTAAGAAAGTACAAGCCTACGTCAAGCTGCAGGTTGCAGCTGGTATGGCGAACCCAAGTCCACCAGTTGGTCCAGCTCTGGGTCAGCAGGGTGTGAACATCATGGAATTCTGTAAAGCGTTCAACGCAAAAACTGAATCCCTGGAAAAAGGTCTGCCAATCCCAGTCGTAATCACTGTTTACGCTGACCGTTCTTTCACTTTCGTTACCAAAACCCCTCCAGCAGCAGTTCTGCTGAAGAAAGCGGCTGGTATCAAGTCTGGTTCCGGTAAACCGAACAAAGACAAAGTGGGTAAAATTTCCCGCGCTCAGCTGCAGGAAATCGCGCAGACCAAAGCTGCCGACATGACTGGTGCCGACATTGAAGCGATGACTCGCTCAATCGAAGGTACTGCACGTTCCATGGGCCTGGTAGTGGAGGACTAAGAAATGGCTAAACTGACCAAGCGCATGTCCGTGATCCGTGACAAAGTTGATGCGACCAAACAGTACGACATCAACGAAGCTATCGCTCTGCTGAAAGAACTGGCAACTGCTAAGTTCGTTGAAAGCGTTGACGTTGCCGTTAACCTGGGCATCGACGCTCGTAAATCCGATCAGAACGTTCGTGGCGCAACTGTACTGCCACACGGTACTGGCCGTTCCGTTCGCGTAGCTGTATTTGCTCAGGGTGCAAACGCTGAAGCTGCTAAAGCTGCCGGCGCTGAACTGGTAGGTATGGAAGATCTGGCTGATCAGATCAAGAAAGGCGAAATGAACTTTGACGTTGTTATTGCTTCTCCAGATGCAATGCGCGTTGTTGGCCAGCTGGGCCAGGTTCTGGGTCCACGCGGCCTGATGCCAAACCCGAAAGTGGGTACTGTAACGCCTAACGTTGCTGAAGCGGTTAAGAACGCTAAAGCAGGTCAGGTTCGTTATCGTAACGACAAAAACGGCATCATCCACACCACCATCGGTAAAGTGGACTTTGACGCTGACAAACTGAAAGAAAACCTGGAATCTCTGCTGGTTGCGCTGAAAAAAGCAAAACCAACTCAGGCTAAAGGCGTGTACATCAAGAAAGTTAGCATCTCCACCACCATGGGTGCAGGTGTTGCAGTTGACCAGGCTGGCCTGAGCGCTGCTGCAAACTAATGCCTTTACGTGGGCGGTGATTTTGTCTACAATCTTACCCCCACGTTTGCTAACGAAAGTTAGCGGCTAACAGAATTGTTCGTTGGAGCCTGGCCTAATCCAGGCCTCCGTCGAAGACCGCAGGTGTTTCGCAAGAGACTTAATCCCCTGCGTAGACGGTGACAGAACGCTAAGATTATTTTTAATACTCTGGCTTGTTTCTGCTCACCGTATTAAGACGCTCTTTCCGTTGGGAAGAGTGAAGTGAGTTCCGGGACATGAGTTCCGGCAAACATCCAGGAGCAAAGCTAATGGCTTTAAATCTTCAAGACAAACAAGCGATTGTTGCTGAAGTCAGCGAAGTAGCCAAAGGCGCGCTGTCTGCAGTAGTTGCGGATTCCCGTGGCGTTACTGTAGACAAAATGACTGAACTGCGTAAAGCAGGTCGTGAAGCTGGCGTATACATGCGTGTTGTTCGTAACACCCTGCTGCGCCGCGTAGTTGAAGGTACTCAGTTCGAGTGCCTGAAAGACACGTTTGTTGGTCCGACCCTGATTGCATACTCTATGGAACACCCGGGCGCTGCTGCTCGTCTGTTCAAAGAGTTCGCGAAAGCGAATGCAAAATTTGAGGTCAAAGCTGCAGCCTTTGAAGGTGAGTTGATCCCGGCATCGCAAATCGATCGCCTGGCAACCCTGCCGACCTACGAAGAAGCAATTGCACGCCTGATGGCAACCATGAAAGAAGCTGCGGCTGGCAAACTGGTTCGCACTCTGGCTGCTGTACGCGATGCGAAAGAAGCTGCTTAATCGCAGTTATCTTTATAAAGCATTTGCTTACGTATAAACTTATTCTGATTTTCAGGAACAATTTAAATGTCTATCACTAAAGATCAAATCATTGAAGCAGTTGCAGCTATGTCCGTAATGGACGTTGTAGAGCTGGTTTCTGCAATGGAAGAAAAATTCGGTGTTTCTGCTGCTGCTGCTGTAGCTGTAGCTGCGGGCCCGGCTGAAGCTGCTGAAGAAAAAACTGAATTCGACGTAATTCTGAAAGCTGCTGGCGCGAACAAAGTTGCTGTTATCAAAGCAGTACGTGGCGCAACTGGCCTGGGTCTGAAAGAAGCTAAAGACCTGGTAGAATCTGCTCCAGCTGCGCTGAAAGAAGGCGTGAGCAAAGATGACGCAGAAGCACTGAAAAAATCTCTGGAAGAAGCTGGCGCTGAAGTTGAAGTTAAATAAGCCAACTTTTCTGGTTGCAGCCTAAGTCATTAGGCTGATGGCTGGTGACTTTTTAGTCACCAGCCTTTTTGCGCTGTAAGGCATCAGTAGCATTTCACACTGTTTGACTGCTGATTGTCCTGACAATGCATGTTTCTATCGACGACTTAATATATTGCGACAGGGTGCTCGCTCTGTGTAAATCGCGACGAAATGATTTAAGCGTGATAGCAACAGGTATTGCGGAAAGTATTCAATTTTCCGGTCCACAAAATGGTGTTGCACAAACTGTCCCTTCGTCGGACAGATGGGTCGACTTGTCAGCGAGCTGAGGAACCCTATGGTTTACTCCTATACCGAGAAAAAACGTATTCGTAAGGATTTTGGTAAACGTCCACAAGTTCTGGACATTCCATATCTCCTTTCTATCCAGCTTGACTCGTTCCAGAAGTTTATCGAGCAAGATCCTGAAGGGCAGTACGGTCTGGAAGCAGCCTTCCGCTCCGTGTTCCCGATTCAGAGCTACAGCGGTAACTCCGAGCTGCAGTACGTCAGCTACCGCCTTGGCGAACCGGTGTTTGACGTTCAGGAATGTCAGATCCGTGGCGTGACCTATTCCGCACCGCTGCGCGTAAAACTGCGTCTGGTGATCTACGAGCGCGAAGCGCCGGAAGGCACCGTTAAAGACATTAAAGAACAAGAAGTCTACATGGGTGAAATTCCACTCATGACAGACAACGGTACTTTCGTAATCAACGGTACTGAGCGTGTTATCGTTTCCCAGCTGCACCGTAGCCCGGGCGTCTTCTTCGACAGCGATAAAGGTAAAACACACTCTTCCGGTAAAGTACTGTATAACGCACGCATCATTCCTTACCGTGGTTCATGGCTGGACTTCGAGTTCGATCCTAAAGACAACCTGTTTGTCCGTATCGACCGCCGTCGTAAGCTGCCTGCAACCATCATTCTGCGTGCGCTGCAATACACCACTGAACAGATCCTGGACCTGTTCTTTGAGAAAGTGATCTTTGAAATCCGCGACAACAAGCTGCAGATGGAATTGGTGCCTGAACGTCTGCGTGGCGAGACCGCGTCGTTCGACATTGAAGCCGACGGCAAAGTGTATGTGGAAAAAGGTCGCCGTATCACCGCGCGCCACATCCGCCAGCTGGAAAAAGATGATATCAAACTCATCGAAGTTCCGGTTGAGTACATTGCAGGAAAAGTAGCCGCGAAAGATTACGTTGACGAGTCAACGGGCGAGCTGATCTGCCCAGCGAACATGGAGCTGAGCCTGGATCTGTTGGCTAAGCTGAGCCAGTCTGGTCACAAACGTATCGAAACGCTGTTCACCAACGATCTGGACCACGGCGCGTATATGTCTGAGACTCTTCGCGTCGACCCAACGACCGATCGTCTGAGCGCGCTGGTCGAAATCTACCGCATGATGCGTCCTGGTGAGCCACCAACGCGTGAAGCGGCTGAAAGCCTGTTCGAGAACCTGTTCTTCTCCGAAGACCGCTACGATCTGTCCGCGGTTGGTCGTATGAAGTTCAACCGTTCTCTGCTGCGCGACGAAATCGAAGGTTCCGGTATCCTGAGCAAAGACGACATCATCGAAGTGATGAAGAAGCTCATCGATATCCGTAACGGTAAAGGCGAAGTGGATGATATCGACCACCTCGGCAACCGTCGTATCCGTTCCGTAGGCGAAATGGCGGAAAACCAGTTCCGCGTTGGCCTGGTACGTGTTGAGCGTGCGGTGAAAGAGCGTCTGTCTCTGGGCGATCTGGATACCCTGATGCCTCAGGATATGATCAACGCCAAGCCGATTTCTGCAGCAGTGAAAGAGTTCTTCGGTTCCAGCCAGCTGTCTCAGTTCATGGACCAGAACAACCCGCTGTCTGAGATTACGCACAAACGTCGTATCTCTGCACTCGGCCCAGGCGGTCTGACCCGTGAGCGCGCAGGCTTTGAAGTTCGAGACGTACACCCGACCCACTACGGTCGCGTATGTCCAATCGAAACGCCTGAAGGTCCAAACATCGGTCTGATCAACTCCCTGTCCGTGTACGCACAGACTAACGAATACGGTTTCCTTGAGACCCCGTATCGTAAAGTGACCGACGGTGTTGTAACCGACGAAATTCACTACCTGTCTGCTATCGAAGAAGGCAACTACGTTATCGCTCAGGCGAACTCCAACCTGGATGACGAAGGCCACTTTGTAGAAGATCTGGTTACCTGCCGTAGCAAAGGCGAATCCAGCTTGTTCAGCCGCGACCAGGTTGACTACATGGACGTATCCACCCAGCAGGTGGTCTCCGTCGGTGCGTCCCTGATCCCGTTCCTGGAACACGATGACGCCAACCGTGCATTGATGGGTGCGAACATGCAACGTCAGGCCGTTCCAACTCTGCGTGCTGATAAGCCGCTGGTTGGTACGGGTATGGAACGTGCTGTTGCCGTTGACTCCGGTGTTACTGCAGTTGCTAAGCGTGGCGGTACCGTTCAGTACGTCGACGCATCCCGTATCGTTATTAAAGTTAACGAAGATGAGATGTATCCGGGCGAAGCGGGTATCGACATTTATAACCTGACCAAATACACCCGTTCTAACCAGAACACCTGTATCAACCAGATGCCTTGCGTGTCTCTGGGTGAGCCAGTTGAGCGCGGCGACGTGCTGGCAGACGGTCCGTCCACCGACCTCGGTGAACTGGCACTCGGTCAGAACATGCGCGTAGCGTTCATGCCGTGGAACGGTTACAACTTTGAAGACTCCATCCTCGTCTCCGAGCGTGTGGTTCAGGAAGATCGTTTCACCACCATCCACATTCAGGAACTGGCCTGTGTGTCCCGTGACACCAAGCTGGGGCCAGAAGAGATCACCGCTGATATCCCTAACGTGGGTGAAGCTGCGCTCTCCAAACTGGATGAATCCGGTATCGTTTACATCGGTGCGGAAGTGACCGGCGGCGACATTCTGGTTGGTAAGGTTACGCCTAAAGGTGAAACCCAGCTGACGCCAGAAGAGAAACTGCTGCGTGCAATCTTCGGTGAGAAAGCGTCTGACGTTAAAGACTCTTCTCTGCGCGTACCAAACGGTGTTTCCGGTACGGTTATCGATGTTCAGGTCTTCACCCGTGACGGCGTTGAGAAAGATAAACGTGCGCTGGAAATCGAAGAGATGCAGCTCAAACAGGCTAAGAAAGACCTGTCTGAAGAACTGCAGATCCTCGAAGCGGGTCTGTTCAGCCGTATCTATGCGGTGCTGGTTGCCGGTGGCGTTGAAGCTGAGAAGCTCGACAAACTGCCACGCGATCGCTGGCTGGAACTGGGCCTGACCGACGAAGAGAAACAAAATCAGCTGGAACAGCTGGCTGAGCAGTATGACGAACTGAAACACGAGTTCGAGAAAAAACTCGAAGCGAAACGCCGCAAAATCACTCAGGGCGACGATCTGGCACCAGGCGTGCTGAAGATTGTTAAGGTGTATCTGGCCGTTAAACGTCAGATCCAGCCTGGTGATAAGATGGCAGGTCGTCACGGTAACAAGGGTGTTATCTCTAAGATCAACCCGATCGAAGATATGCCGCACGATGCTAACGGTACGCCGGTAGATATCGTACTGAACCCACTGGGCGTACCGTCTCGTATGAACATCGGTCAGATTCTGGAAACCCACCTGGGTATGGCTGCGAAAGGTATCGGCGACAAGATTAACGCCATGCTGAAACAGCAGGAAGAAGTCGCGAAACTGCGCGAATTCATCCAGCGTGCCTACGATCTGGGTACCGATGTGCGTCAGAAAGTCGACCTGAACACCTTCAGCGATGATGAAGTTCTGCGTCTGGCGGAAAACCTGCGTAAGGGTATGCCAATTGCAACGCCGGTATTCGACGGTGCAAAAGAAGCTGAAATTAAAGAGCTGCTGCAACTGGGTGGTCTGCCAACGTCTGGTCAGATTACGCTGTTTGACGGCCGTACCGGTGAACAGTTCGAGCGTCCAGTAACCGTAGGTTACATGTACATGCTGAAACTGAACCACCTGGTCGACGACAAGATGCACGCTCGTTCTACCGGTTCTTACAGCCTGGTTACTCAGCAGCCGCTGGGTGGTAAGGCTCAGTTCGGTGGTCAGCGCTTCGGGGAGATGGAAGTGTGGGCGCTGGAAGCATACGGCGCAGCATACACCCTGCAGGAAATGCTCACCGTTAAGTCTGATGACGTGAATGGTCGTACCAAGATGTATAAGAACATCGTGGACGGCAACCATCAGATGGAGCCGGGCATGCCAGAATCCTTCAACGTACTGTTGAAAGAGATTCGTTCGCTGGGTATCAACATCGAACTGGAAGACGAGTAATTCTCGCTCAAACAGGTCACTGGTGTCGGGTTAACCCCCGACACCAGATTGTGCTAACTCCGACGGGAGCAAATCCGTGAAAGATTTATTAAAGTTTCTGAAAGCGCAGACTAAAACCGAAGAGTTTGATGCGATCAAAATTGCTCTGGCTTCGCCAGACATGATCCGTTCATGGTCTTTCGGTGAAGTTAAAAAGCCGGAAACCATCAACTACCGTACGTTCAAACCTGAGCGTGACGGCCTTTTCTGTGCGCGTATTTTCGGGCCAGTAAAAGATTACGAGTGCCTGTGCGGTAAGTACAAGCGCCTGAAACACCGTGGTGTGATCTGTGAGAAGTGCGGCGTTGAAGTGACCCAGACTAAAGTACGCCGTGAGCGTATGGGCCACATCGAGCTGGCGTCTCCGACTGCCCACATCTGGTTCCTGAAATCTCTGCCGTCCCGTATCGGCCTGCTGCTGGATATGCCGCTGCGCGATATCGAACGTGTTCTGTACTTCGAATCTTATGTTGTGATCGAAGGCGGTATGACGAACCTGGAGCGTAACCAGATTCTGACCGAAGAACAGTATCTGGACGCGCTGGAAGAGTTCGGTGACGAATTCGACGCGAAGATGGGTGCGGAAGCTATCCAGGCCCTGCTGAAGAGCATGGATCTGGAGCAAGAGTGCGAGCAGCTGCGTGAAGAGCTGAACGAAACTAACTCCGAAACCAAGCGTAAAAAGCTGACCAAGCGTATCAAACTGCTGGAAGCGTTCGTTCAGTCTGGCAACAAGCCAGAGTGGATGATCCTGACCGTTCTGCCGGTTCTGCCGCCAGATCTGCGTCCACTGGTACCGCTGGATGGTGGTCGTTTCGCAACGTCCGATCTGAACGATCTGTATCGTCGCGTTATCAACCGTAACAACCGTCTGAAGCGTCTGCTGGATCTGGCTGCGCCGGACATCATCGTACGCAACGAAAAACGTATGCTGCAGGAAGCGGTAGATGCCCTGCTGGATAACGGTCGTCGCGGTCGTGCGATCACCGGTTCTAACAAACGTCCTCTGAAATCTTTGGCCGACATGATCAAAGGTAAGCAGGGTCGTTTCCGTCAGAACCTGCTCGGTAAGCGTGTTGACTACTCCGGTCGTTCTGTAATCACCGTAGGTCCATACCTGCGTCTGCATCAGTGCGGTCTGCCGAAGAAAATGGCACTGGAGCTGTTCAAACCGTTCATCTACGGCAAGCTGGAACTGCGTGGCCTCGCCACCACCATCAAAGCCGCTAAGAAAATGGTTGAGCGTGAAGAAGCTGTCGTTTGGGATATCCTGGACGAAGTTATCCGCGAACACCCGGTACTGCTGAACCGTGCACCAACCCTGCACCGTTTGGGTATCCAGGCATTTGAGCCAGTCCTGATCGAAGGTAAAGCTATCCAGCTGCACCCGCTGGTTTGTGCGGCTTATAACGCCGACTTCGATGGTGACCAGATGGCTGTTCACGTACCGCTGACGCTGGAAGCCCAGCTCGAAGCGCGTGCGCTGATGATGTCTACCAACAACATCCTGTCTCCAGCGAACGGTGAACCAATTATCGTTCCTTCTCAGGACGTTGTATTGGGTCTGTACTACATGACCCGTGACTGTGTTAACGCCAAAGGCGAAGGCATGGTGCTGACTGGCCCGAAAGAAGCTGAGCGTATTTATCGCGCTGGCCTGGCCTCTCTGCATGCGCGCGTTAAAGTGCGTATCACCGAATACGAAAAAGATGAAAACGGCGAGTTCGTTGCGAAAACCAGCCTGAAAGACACGACCGTTGGCCGTGCGATTCTGTGGATGATCGTACCGAAAGGTCTGCCTTTCTCCATCGTCAACCAGGCGCTGGGCAAGAAAGCGATCTCCAAAATGCTGAACACCTGTTACCGCATTCTGGGTCTGAAGCCGACCGTAATCTTCGCTGACCAGACAATGTACACCGGCTTTGCTTATGCAGCGCGTTCAGGTGCATCTGTTGGTATCGATGACATGGTCATCCCAGAGAAGAAACACGAGATCATCTCTGAAGCGGAAGCCGAAGTTGCTGAGATCCAGGAGCAGTTCCAGTCTGGTCTGGTAACCGCAGGCGAACGCTATAACAAAGTTATCGATATCTGGGCAGCGGCGAACGATCGTGTATCCAAAGCGATGATGGATAACCTGCAGACCGAAACCGTGATTAACCGTGACGGCGTCGAAGAGCAGCAGGTTTCCTTCAACAGCATCTACATGATGGCCGACTCCGGTGCGCGTGGTTCTGCAGCACAGATTCGTCAGCTGGCAGGTATGCGTGGTCTGATGGCGAAGCCAGATGGCTCCATCATCGAAACGCCAATCACCGCGAACTTCCGTGAAGGTCTGAACGTACTCCAGTACTTCATCTCCACACACGGTGCTCGTAAAGGTCTGGCGGATACCGCACTGAAAACCGCGAACTCCGGTTATCTGACGCGTCGTCTGGTTGACGTTGCGCAGGATCTGGTTGTGACCGAAGACGATTGTGGCACCCTCGAAGGTATCACCATGACCCCGGTTATCGAGGGTGGTGATGTTAAAGAGCCACTGCGCGATCGCGTGCTGGGTCGTGTGACCGCGGAAGACATTCTGAAGCCGGGTACGGCAGACATTCTGGTTCCACGCAACACGCTGCTGCACGAGCACTGGTGTGACCTGCTGGAAGCGAACTCTGTTGACTCCGTGAAAGTACGTTCCGTTGTATCTTGTGACACCGACTTTGGTGTATGTGCGCACTGCTACGGTCGTGACCTGGCGCGTGGCCACATCATCAACAAAGGCGAAGCAATCGGCGTTATCGCGGCACAGTCCATCGGTGAGCCGGGTACACAGCTGACGATGCGTACGTTCCACATCGGTGGTGCGGCATCTCGTGCGGCTGCTGAATCCAGCATCCAGGTGAAAAACAAAGGTAGCATCAAGCTCAGCAACGCGAAGTCTGTTGTTAACTCCGCAGGCAAGCTGGTTGTGACCTCTCGTAACACCGAGCTGAAGCTGATCGACGAATTCGGTCGTACCAAAGAGAGCTATAAAGTGCCTTACGGTGCGGTTATGGCGAAAGGTGATGGCGAGCAGGTTGCCGGCGGTGAAACCGTTGCAAACTGGGATCCACACACCATGCCGGTTATCACCGAAGTAAGTGGTTTCATCCGCTTCACTGACATGATCGACGGCCAGACCATTACTCGTCAGACCGACGAGCTGACCGGTCTGTCTTCTCTGGTGGTTCTGGATTCTGCTGAACGTACTGCCGGTGGTAAAGATCTGCGTCCTGCACTGAAAATCGTTGATGGTCAGGGTAACGACGTTCTGATCCCGGGTACCGACATGCCTGCGCAGTACTTCCTGCCGGGTAAAGCGATCGTACAGCTGGAAGATGGTATTCAGATCGGTGCGGGTGATGCTCTGGCGCGTATTCCTCAGGAATCCAGCGGTACCAAGGACATCACCGGTGGTCTGCCACGCGTTGCGGATCTGTTTGAAGCACGTCGTCCGAAAGAGCCTGCAATCCTGGCTGAAATCAGCGGTATCATCTCCTTCGGTAAAGAGACCAAAGGCAAACGCCGTCTGGTTATCACCCCGGTAGATGGCAGCGAGCCGTACGAAGAGATGATTCCTAAGTGGCGTCAGCTCAACGTGTTCGAAGGTGAACGTGTAGAACGTGGTGACGTGGTTTCCGATGGTCCAGAAGCACCGCACGACATTCTGCGTCTTCGTGGCGTACACGCGGTAACGCGTTACATCACCAACGAAGTACAGGACGTTTACCGTCTGCAGGGCGTTAAGATTAACGATAAGCACATTGAAGTTATCGTTCGTCAGATGCTGCGTAAAGCAACCATCGAAAACGCAGGCAGCTCCGAGTTCCTGGAAGGCGAACAGGTTGAATACTCTCGCGTTAAGATTGCTAACCGCGATCTGGAAGCGAACGGCAAAATCGGTGCGACCTTCGCGCGCGATCTGCTGGGTATCACCAAAGCGTCTCTGGCAACCGAGTCCTTCATCTCTGCAGCATCGTTCCAGGAGACCACGCGTGTCCTGACCGAAGCGGCTGTTGCGGGTAAACGTGATGAACTGCGCGGTCTGAAAGAGAACGTTATCGTGGGTCGTTTGATCCCAGCGGGTACCGGTTATGCGTACCACCAGGATCGTATGCGTCGTCGTGCTGCGGGCGAACTGCCAGCTGCACCGCAGGTCACTGCAGAAGATGCATCCGCGAGCCTGGCAGAACTGCTGAACGCAGGTCTGGGCGGTTCCGACAACGAGTAATCGTTGATGCCCGGTGATGAACATTACCGGGCATGTGCCTCGTAGGTCGGGTAAGCGTAGCGCCACCCGACAATAAAAAACCCGCCTCGGCGGGTTTTTTTCATCTGGATATTTTAGTTTATCAACGGGATGCGTCGATAAAGCTCAATCATATCGCCCGCCAGATCCTGAATGACCATCGCGTTCATCAGGTGATCCTGCGAGTGGACGGTGATCAGGTTAACCGGGAGTTTACCGGTGCCCTCATCAAGACCAATCAGCTGCGTCTGGATCGTATGCGCGTGTTTTACATATTCGCGTGACTCTTCCATCGCCTTCTCGGCTTCATCAAAGTCACCTTTACGTGCCATCTGCAGTGCGGTCAGAGCAGCACTTCGCGCCGCGCCCGCGTTCACCAGCAGTTCCATAATTGTGGTTTCTAAGTCTTCCATTATGACTCCAGCAGCTTGAGCGCTTTTTCCAGTACGGCATCACCCTTCATCATGCCGTAATCCATCATGTCGATCACCGCGACTTTTTTGCCCAGCGGGTCGGCCTGCGCCTGAAGTTTCGCCTGCTCGTATTTTACCTGTGGCCCCAGCAATACGATGTCGGCCGTCGCGATATTGTCTTTAAACTCCGCGACCGGAACGGCTTTAATGGTGACTTCAACCCCTTTTTTCTGCGCGGCATCTTTCATACGTTGAACCAGCATGCTGGTTGACATTCCCGCTGCACAGCATAAAACGATGTTCTTCATAATCAGCCTCGATCTACATGTGTTTATTGATAATTATCCCGTGCAGACCGCTTCAACAACCGCTTTACCGCGATTGTGTGTCAGGCATCACAAAGAAATCGGCATTTTTCTGAAACCGGTTACAATTTTGTGGTCACACACTGTCAGACGTATGAACGATACGATTTTTTCCCTGCTGTTTTGCCATGTAAAGCGCGCCATCGACGCTGCCTACAAAGTGTTCCAGCGGCTCGAAGTGCCATTCCCCCAGGCCCGCACTGAACGTCACGTGCAGGTTTTCCTCACGCCAGACGCGCCGTTCCACGGTGGTGCGCCAGGCTTCCAGCAGCGCGTGAGCGGTAGCGATCGGCTCCGTATGGAAGATCACCGCGAACTCTTCGCCGCCGTAGCGGTAAACAGAGATGTGATGGGGCTGCATGATCTGGATCCCCTCGCGGGCAACGTTACGCAAAACGATATCGCCGCTCAGGTGTCCCCAGGTGTCATTAATGGATTTGAAGTTATCGATATCGATCAGGGCCAGCGCGAAAGGTTGATGGGCGTTCAGCAGTTCATCCACATCGTTGTCGAAAGCACGGCGGTTTTTACAGCCCGTTAATGCATCATGGGTTGCCTGACGCACATAGGCCTGTTCACGCTCTTTGTTTGACTGAATGGTATGGCTGAGCATCGCCTCAAGGCGCGGGGCCTGGCTGACATCCCCGGTTTTGATGGCGTTGATAATATTCATCAGCACGGTACGGGAAGCATGGCGCAGGTACAAACCAAACAGAATGATGATAATGGCCGCTAGTGCAAATCCCCAACTGACAACAACGGTTTCGTGCCGGGTAATGGCGGTAAGCGTGGCGTCGGATACCCGATAAATAACAAACCAATCCGGGTTGGTGAAGGAGTAGTAGTAATACCAGGATTTGCTTTTTGGGTCGAATAAATGGCCTTCGCCGCTGGTCATTTTGTCCATCAGCGCTTCGCTGACGTACGGTTTAAAGAGCGCGCCCGTGTCCGGGTGAAGTACCACGGTACCATCGCGTTCGACGACGAAAAATTCACCCTGTACGGGTGCCACCATTTGACGGAGGGTGTATCCCATAGAGGTCAAATCGAGATGAAAAGCGAGCGTTCCCTTCAGCCTGCCTTCGGGGGAAATCACCGGTTTGTAGAGGGTGACGGTTGGATGGTCGGTGAAATAGTCCATATAGGGGCTGGTATAGTGGCTAAAGATACTGGCCTCTGCCTGGCCTATAAACCACGGGCGGGTTCGCGCGTCGAATGTCTTGCTCTTTTCCGTTGGAAGCACTTCCGGCGCGCGCAGATAATGCCCCTGCGTGTCTGTCAAAGAGATGGACGACACGGTCGGCATCAGGTTTTGCAAATGCATTAACATCTGCAGCCCTTGTGTCGGATCGGCGTTGACTGTCTGATTCAACCGATCGTTGCGCGAAAAATACATCGCTGCACGCCCCAGAATATAGTCGTTTTCACGCAGGATGGATTCGGTATAGTTCACCGCCAGGTTATGGGTGAAATTGCCATTAATTTTATGATAATCCTCCAGAAATTCCTTTCTCTGAGAAAGCGTAACCAACACGGCGATCAGCGCGAAGCTGCAGAGGATCCCCGCAAAGCTGACCATAATCGGCCGGGTGAATGAGAGCTTTTTACTGTGAAGTGCCATGAGCTGTAGATTAATCCAGATGATGAATACGTTACGCCTGCCGATGTCCTCTCAGCTTAGTCGCTGTCCTGAGGTTAGTAGCGAATTATACGGAACAGGATTTCAGGCAAGATGATTTATCTTAAGAATCATTAAGGAATTACTTATTATTTTTATTTTTTCAACTTTTGTTTTGTTTGGGCGGAGGCAGGGCGAAACGAGGAAGAAGCTTTTCGCCCTGGACAGCATCCGTTGCTGACGAAAGCAGAATAGAAAAACCGGGCACCTGTTCACAACTGCCCGGTGTTTATCTCTGAAGACGCCTCGTCATTTTTTTCTGTATTTACAGCACATTTCAACGTAATTGCGAGGCGCGTCCCAGCCAGCTGTCCCAGTCTTTCCAGACAGGCTGAAGCCCCTGGACCATCAGCGCTTCAGCGACGGCTTCCGGACGTCGTGCATCGTGTGGCGCAAACTGCTCCAGCTCCGAACGATCGTCGGCGTAACCACCCGGCTGCGTTTTGGAAAACGCGCTGACGTTGTTAATCGCAAGCGGGATAACGCGATCGCGAAACGCCGGGGATTCACGCGTTGAGAGCGATAATTCAACGTCCGGGGCGAGCAGGCGAAACGCGCAGATGGTTTGTACCAGCTGGCGCTCATCCATCACCGAGGCCGGTTCAACGCCGCCTGTACACGGACGCAATCTGGGGAAAGAGATGGAGTAGCGACTCTGCCAGTAATGCTGCTGGAGCCACAGCAGATGTTCCGCCACCATATAGTTATCCACTCGCCAGTTGTCTGAAAGCCCTGTCAGTGCGCCGAGGCCGATTTTGTCGATCCCGGCGCGTCCCAGCCTGTCCGGCGTTTCCAGCCGGAAGAAAAAGTCCTGCTTTTTCCCCTTCAGGTGATGCCGGGCGTACGTTGCCTCGTGGTAAGTTTCCTGGTAGACCATGACCCCGTCCAGCCCAAGCGTTTTCAGTTCTGCGTACTCGTCCTGCGACAGGGGCTGCACTTCCATCTGCAACGACGCAAACTCACGGCGAATAGCCGGAAAATGCTGACGGAAATAGTCCATTCCCACCTTCCCCTGATGTTCACCCGTGACCAGCAGAAGATGCTCAAAGCCCATTTCACGAATGGCCGCACACTCGCGCGCAATCTCACCTTCATCGAGGGTTTTACGCTTGATGCGGTTGCTCATGGAGAAGCCGCAGTAGGTGCAGTCGTTGGCGCACAGATTTGAGAGATAGAGCGGCACGTAGAAGCTCACCGTGTTGCCAAATCGCTGGCGGGTGAGCCGCTGCGCGCGCTGCGCCATTGGCTCGATGTAGCCGCTGGCCGCCGGTGAAAGCAGGGCCATCATGTCTTCGCGGGTCGGATGACGCGCGTTTAACGCACGCTCGACATCCGCCGCCGTTTTGCTGTTGATGCGCAGGGCAATATCGTCCCAGTGGATTTGCCGCCAGCGATCGGTAAACGTGGTCATCAGAGCGCCTCCAGGAAACCGGTCAGCGGGCTGGTGGCCTGCGCCTGAAAACTGCGGGAGCCGGGGCCAGACTGCCGTGCCAGTAAACCTGACTCCACCGCCAGGCGGAACGCGCGCGCCATCGTGACGGGATCGTCAGCCACCGCAATTGCCGTATTCACCAGAACCGCGCTGGCACCCATCTCCAGCGCCTGCGCGGCGTGGCTGGGCACGCCGATGCCCGCGTCCACGACCACCGGTACGGTGGCCTGTTCAATGATGATCTCCAGCATCGCGCGCGTCTCCAGCCCCTGATTAGAACCAATGGGAGCGCCCAGCGGCATGACGGCGGCACAGCCGACCTCTTCCAGCCGTTTACACAGGACAGGATCGGCGCCGCAGTAAGGCAGGACGATAAATCCCTGTTGCACCAGCTTTTCTGCTGCTTTCAGCGTTTCAATCGGGTCGGGCAGCAGCCAGCGCGCGTCCGGGTGAATTTCCAGCTTCAGCCAGCGGGTGCCGAGCGCTTCACGCGCCAGCTGTGCGGCGAAAATCGCCTCCTCGGCCGTTTTCGCGCCGGAGGTATTCGGTAAAAGCGTAACGCCTGCCTCCAGCAAAGGCACAAGAATGGCATCGTTATGCTGGCGAAGGTCCACGCGCTTCATCGCCAGCGTCACCAGCTGGCTGCCGCTTTCACGGATGGCATCCACCATCAGCTGTGGCGAGCCGAATTTTCCGGTTCCTGTAAACAGATGCGAATCAAAAACTTTATCGGCAATACGTAACATCTCAGCCCCCTGCGATGACCTGAAACAGCAGGATCTGGTCGCCTTCATTGACCTGCTGATGTTCCCACTGCTCGCGCGGCAGGATCTGTTGATTGAGCGCCAGTGCTGTTCCCGGCTTGAGCTGGCGCAGCCTTTCGAGCAGCACGGCAACGGTAAGTCCGTCATCGCACTTCATTGGCTCATCGTTAAACAGAATGCGCATCGCGGCCTCCGCATACCGGGCAGCGGCTGGCGCGATGTAACGCCAGATGGCGCCAGCCGCTGGAGCGGGCATCAAACAGCCGCAGCGTATTGCGTTCCGTCTCCATGCCGTTGAGCAGCTTGATGGCCTCCAGTGCCTGCAGCGTGCCCATCACGCCTACCACAGGGCCAAGAATGCCTGCGGTGCGGCAGTTGCGTTCAGGCTCGGCATCGTCCGGCCACAGGCAGCGATAGCACCCCTGCGCCCACGGAGGCGTCAGGACCATCATTTGTCCCCCGAAACCGACCGCGCTAGCGGTGATAAGCGGCGTGTTATGTGAGACGCAAGACGCATTGATAGCCTGACGCGTCGCCATATTGTCCGTGCAGTCCAACACCACATCGGCAAGGGCAACTTCACGCTGCAGGCGTTCACCACTGAGCCGCTCCTGCAGGGCAATCAGCTCGATATCCGGATTAAGCTGGTTCAGCCGCTGCCGGGTGATCTGTGCTTTCGGCTGGTCGATATCTTCGGTGGTAAAGAGAATTTGCCGCTGCAAATTGCTGAGGTGGACATCGTCGTCGTCGGCCAGCACCAGCGTACCGATACCTGCACCTGCCAGGTAAAGCGCGGCGGGTGCGCCTAGTCCGCCCAGACCGACAATCAGCACCCGGCTGGCGAGCAGTTTTTGCTGTCCGTCGATGGCAATATCTTCCAGCAGGATCTGACGACTGTAGCGCATAAAATCACGATCATTCATCGCCTGCTCCTGCCAGCTGTAACAGCTGTGCGGTCGCGGTCTGCCAGTCTGCGGCCTGGGTGATGGCGCTGACGACGGCAATACTGCCGACGCCGGTATCCAGCACCGACGGGGCACGTTCGAGGCTGATACCGCCGATGGCGACGGTGGGGTAATCCGCCAGACGTTTAACGTGACTCGCCAACTGCGTCAGCCCCTGCGGTGCGGATGGCATCTGCTTGGTTTGCGTCGGGAAGACGTGACCCAGCGCGATGTAAGAGGGACGGGCCGCCAGCGCCACGTCGATCTCCATGTCATCGTGTGTTGAAACGCCAAGACGCAAGCCAGCCTGGCGGATAGCGCTCAGATCCGTTGTTTCCAGGTCCTCCTGACCCAGATGCACGCCATACGCCTGGTGCTTAACGGCCAGCCGCCAGTAGTCGTTGATAAACAGGCGTGCGTTATATCGACGCCCCAGCACGATAGCGGTGACCACATCGGCCTCCACCTCTTCGTCGCGTTTATCTTTGATGCGCAGCTGGAGGGTGCGAACGCCAGCCTTCAGCAGACGCTCTATCCACTCCACGCTGTCCACTACCGGATAAAGCCCTAAGCGGAAGGGCACCGGGGGAAAATCGGGCTGGTACATTACGCCTCCTCTTTTTTGAGGTAGATTTCGCCGCCTTTGGCGCGGAAGGTTTCTGACATGTCCGCCATACCCACTTCAATGGTTTGTGCGGCGGCGTAGTCGCGCACCTCCTGGCTGATCTTCATCGAGCAGAATTTTGGCCCGCACATGGAGCAGAAGTGCGCAACTTTGCCCGATTCCTGCGGCAGGGTCTCGTCGTGATAGGCGCGGGCGGTGAACGGGTCCAGTGCCAGGTTGAACTGGTCTTCCCAGCGAAATTCAAAGCGTGCCTTCGACATAGCGTTATCGCGGATTTGCGCGCCCGGATGGCCTTTCGCCAGATCCGCCGCGTGGGCGGCAATTTTGTAGGTGATCAGCCCCTGCTTCACGTCCTCTTTATTTGGCAGGCCGAGGTGCTCTTTCGGCGTCACGTAGCAGAGCATGGCGCAGCCGAACCAGCCGATCATCGCCGCGCCAATGCCGGAGGTGAAGTGGTCGTAGCCTGGAGCGATGTCGGTCGTCAATGGCCCCAGCGTGTAGAACGGTGCTTCGTGGCAGTGCTCCAGCTCTTCGGTCATGTTGCGGCGGATCATCTGCATCGGCACGTGGCCCGGGCCTTCAATCATCACCTGCACGTCATACTCCCAGGCGATTTTGGTCAGCTCGCCCAGCGTGTGCAGTTCGGCAAACTGCGCTTCATCGTTGGCGTCGCGGATGGAGCCCGGGCGCAGGCCGTCGCCCAGCGAGAGAGAGACATCATACGCGGCGCAGATTTCACAGATTTCGCGGAAGTGTTCGTACAGGAAGTTTTCCTGATGATGGGAAAGGCACCACTTCGCCATGATGGAACCGCCGCGGGAGACGATGCCTGTCAGGCGTTTCGCCGTCATCGGCACGTAGCGCAGCAGCACGCCCGCGTGAATGGTGAAGTAGTCCACGCCTTGTTCAGCCTGCTCCAGCAGCGTGTCGCGGAAGGCTTCCCAGGTGAGGTCCTCGGCAATGCCGTTGACCTTCTCCAGCGCCTGATAAATCGGTACGGTGCCAATCGGTACCGGGCTGTTACGCAGGATCCACTCACGGGTTTCGTGGATATAACGGCCGGTGGAGAGGTCCATCACCGTGTCCGCGCCCCAGCGCGTGGACCAGACCAGCTTTTCCACCTCTTCTTCGATGGAGGAGGTGACGGCCGAGTTACCGATGTTAGCGTTGACCTTCACCAGGAAGTTGCGGCCAATAATCATCGGCTCGGATTCCGGGTGGTTAATGTTGGCGGGGATAATGGCGCGACCGGCAGCCACTTCGTCACGCACAAATTCCGGCGTGATGTTCTCCGGCAGGCGAGCACCAAACCCTTCACCCGGATGCTGGTGGCGCAGTATTTCGCTACGGATGCGCTCGCGCCCCATGTTTTCGCGGATGGCAATGAACTCCATCTCCGGCGTGACGATGCCCTGGCGCGCGTAGTGCAGCTGGGTCACGCATTTGCCCGCTTTAGCTCGTTTTGGCGTCAGCAGGCCGGTAAATCGCAGCTCGTCCAAACCGTCGTCGGCCAGGCGTTCTTTGGTGTAAGCAGAGCTTTGCTCGTTTAGCGCTTCGCTATCATCACGCGCATCAATCCACGGCTGGCGCAGCTTCGCCAGACCCTGCTGGACGTTAATTGCAACATCGGGATCGCCATACGGGCCGGAGGTGTCGTATACCGGCACGGCTTCGTTGTCTTCAAACTGCGGGTTCTCTTTGCTGCCGCCGATAAGCGTTGGGCTGAGCTGGATCTCACGCATCGGGACGCGAATATCGGCCTGCGAGCCGGAAATGTAGATACGTCTGGAGTTCGGGAAAGCGGTGCCTTCCAGGGTGTCGATGAAGTGTTGGGCCTGTGCGCGCTGTTCGCGGCGGGTCAGTTTTGCAGTAGACATAGCTCATTCCAAAAGTGAAGGACATGGCTTGTCAGACGACGGATGAAGCAAGAGAGGATCGCCCTCAGGCGATACAACAGCAGTGTGACTCTTGTTCCCTTCGCAGGTATTAGCCTGATCAGGTTCCGCGGATCCCGAATTAACGGTCTCAGCCCGTGCTTTCACACTGGGCACTCCGACAAGAAAAATCCCCCTCGTGAGAGGGGCGAATGATTGTAAATTACTCGTTAACGATTAAGAACTCAAGCAGGGCGCGCGACGTTCTCTTCATTGCTGATATTTAAGTCATTGTCCAGCACGAGGGCGATCAGCTTATCTTCCAGCGTGAATCGCTCTTCCAGCGCTTCGCCAAGGTCGGAAAGCGCCTGCTGGAACTCAAGATAGTTATCGTGATCGATGGCGTTCTCAAGCGTGGAATCATAGTAATCCATGATCTGCTGGGTGTTGGCTTCCAGCATCGGACAGAGTTTGCTGGCCGCTAAATACGGTGTTGTCCCTTCCATTTCGCGGATAATGCGTTCATAAATATTGAAATGGCCGTCGGACAGGTAGTCGACCAGGCTCTGACAAAAATCATCCAGCGCTTTTTCATTCAGCCGCATAAACGATTCTTTGCCAGGCTTAAGACCGACCAGATTGTAATAAGCCACGAGTAGATGCTTGCGCACATGTAGCCAGCGATCCACCAGTTTGTTACTTCCTCTAACGCGCTCAGTCAGGCTTTCTAGCTGGTTTAACATGGTCAACTCCGCAAGGTTTAGGATTGAATCTGCTTATCCAAAATGTAACCACAATGCTAACAACATGTCAGTGAAGCGAAGGTAGTGCAATAGATATGGATCGTATTATTGAAAAATCAGATCTGGGTTGGTGGATCGTCAGTCACGAACAAAAATTATGGCTGCCCGCCGGTGAAATCCCCCATGGCACGGCGGAAACGTTCGATCTGGTAGGACAAACCGCGCTGTGGATCGGTGAGTGGCAGGGCGAGCCGGTGTGGTTGATCCAACAAGCGCGTCATCAGGATATGGGATCTGTGCGTCAGGTGCTGGATCAGGATGTCGGTCTGTTCCAGCTGGCGGGGCGCGGCGTGCAGCTGGCGGAGTTTTACCGCTCGCATAAATACTGCGGCTACTGCGGTCATACCATGCATCCGAGCAAAACCGAGTGGGCGATGCTCTGCAGCCATTGCCGCGAACGCTATTATCCGCAAATTGCGCCGTGCATTATCGTCGCTATCCGCCGGGAGGATTCCATCCTGCTGGCGCAGCATACTCGTCATCGCAACGGCATTCACACCGTGCTGGCCGGGTTCGTCGAAGTGGGCGAAACGCTGGAGCAGGCGGTGGCGCGCGAGGTGATGGAAGAGAGCAGTATTAAGGTGAAGAACCTGCGCTATGTCACCTCCCAGCCCTGGCCGTTCCCGATGTCGCTGATGACCGCGTTTATGGCCGAATACGATAGCGGCGAGATCGTTATCGATCGGAAAGAACTGCTGGAAGCGAACTGGTATCGCTATGACGATTTACCGCTGTTACCTCCGCCGGGTACGGTGGCGCGTCGGCTGATAGAAGATACCGTGGCAATGTGTCGGGCCGAGTATGAGTAGTGTTACACTGAGGCCATGACGCTTAAGGAACTGCAAAAATGACCGAACTGAAGAACGATCGTTATCTGCGTGCGCTGCTGCGCCAGCCCGTTGATGTCACCCCGGTGTGGATGATGCGCCAGGCGGGACGCTATCTGCCAGAGTATAAAGCCACGCGCGCGCAGGCGGGTGATTTTATGTCGCTGTGCAAAAACGCCGAGCTGGCCTGCGAAGTGACGCTCCAGCCGCTGCGCCGCTTCCCGCTGGATGCTGCGATCCTCTTCTCGGATATTCTGACCATTCCGGATGCGATGGGCCTTGGGCTTTATTTCGAAACCGGCGAAGGCCCGCGCTTTAGCTCACCGATTAAGAGCAAAGCTGACGTTGATAAGCTGCCAATCCCCGATCCGGAAGGCGAACTGGGCTACGTGATGAACGCCGTACGCACCATTCGCCGCGAGCTGAAAGGTGAAGTACCGCTGATTGGCTTCTCCGGCAGCCCGTGGACGCTGGCGACCTATATGGTTGAAGGGGGCAGCAGCAAAGCCTTCACCATGATTAAAAAGATGATGTACGCCGAGCCGCTGGCCCTGCATGCGCTGCTCGACAAGCTGGCGAAGAGCGTCACGCTCTATCTGAACGCGCAGATTAAAGCCGGTGCACAGTCGGTGATGATTTTCGATACCTGGGGCGGCGTGCTGACCGGACGTGATTATCAGCAGTTTTCCCTGTATTACATGCATAAAATCGTCGACGGCCTGCTGCGGGAGAACGAAGGCCGCCGCGTGCCGGTGACGCTGTTCACCAAAGGTGGCGGTCAGTGGCTGGAAGCGATGGCGGCGACCGGCTGTGACGCGCTGGGCCTGGACTGGACCACTGATATCGCCGATGCGCGCCGTCGCGTGGGCGACAAAGTCGCGCTGCAGGGTAATATGGATCCGTCCATGCTCTATGCTCAGCCAGCCCGCATTGAAGAAGAAGTGTCGACTATACTGTCTGGTTTTGGTCAGGGTGAAGGCCACGTCTTTAACCTCGGCCACGGCATTCATCAGGATGTGCCGCCAGAACACGCTGGCGTATTTGTGGAGGCGGTGCATCGGCTTTCTGCCCAGTATCACAAGTAAGGAGTGGTTATGGATCTCGCGTCGCTACGCGCTCAACAAATCGAACTGGCCTCATCGGTGATCCGCGAGGATCGTCTGGATAAAGATCCCCCGCAGTACATTGGCGGAGCGGACGTCGGATTCGAGCAGGGTGGGGAAGTGACGCGAGCGGCGATGGTGGTACTGAAATACCCTTCGCTTGAGCTGGTGGAGTACAAGGTGGCGCGTATCGCGACCACCATGCCGTACATACCGGGCTTTCTCTCCTTTCGCGAATATCCCGCGCTGCTGGCAGCGTGGGAGCAACTCTCGCAAAAACCTGACCTGCTGTTTGTTGATGGACACGGTATTTCACACCCGCGCCGTTTAGGCGTTGCCAGCCACTTTGGGCTGCTGGTGGATGTGCCGACCATCGGCGTTGCCAAGAAACGCCTGTGCGGCGCGTTTGAACCTCTCTCCGCCGAGCCGGGCGCGCTGGCGCCGCTTATCCATAAAGGTGAGCAGTTAGCGTGGGTCTGGCGCAGCAAGGCGCGCTGTAACCCGCTCTTTATCGCTACCGGCCATCGGGTGAGCATGGACAGCGCCCTGGCGTGGGTACAGCGCTGCATGAAGGGCTACCGCTTACCGGAGCCGACGCGCTGGGCCGATGCTGTCGCCTCCTCGCGTCCGGCATTCATTCGTTGGCAGGAAATTCAGCCGTGATTCAGGTAAACTGCGGCTAATTTTCGATTCGAGACATCATCATGTTACAAAACCCGATTCATCTGCGCCTTGAGAAGCTGGAAAGCTGGCAGCACGTGACGTTTATGGCTTGCCTGTGCGAGCGCATGTATCCCAACTATGCCGCGTTCTGCAAGCAGACGGCGTTTGGCGAAGGCCAGATTTATCGTCGTATCCTGGATTTAATCTGGGAGACGCTGACGGTCAAAGACGCGAAGGTGAACTTTGACACTCAGCTTGAAAAGCTGGAAGAGGCGATCCCGGTAGCGGATGATTTCGACCTGTACGGTGTCTACCCGGCTATTGATGCCTGCGTGGCCTTGAGCGAGCTGATCCACTCCCGTCTGAGTGGAGAAACGCTGGAGCACGCCATCGAAGTCAGTAAAGCATCCATTACCACCGTCGCGATGCTGGAAATGACCCAGGAAGGTCGTGAAATGACCGACGAAGAGCTGCGTGCCAACCCGGCGGTTGAACAGGAATGGGACATCCAGTGGGAAATTTTCCGCCTGCTGGCAGAGTGCGAAGAACGCGATATCGAGCTGATAAAAGGGCTGCGCGCGGACTTACGTGAGGCCGGCGAGAGCAATATTGGTATAATTTTTAACCAATGAGACAACAAAACGTGATTTAACGCCTGTTTTGTCGCTCCTCGACTCTTCCCTTCTGCCCCCCGTCTGGTCTACATTTGGGGGGCGAAAAAAAGTGGCTATCGGTGCGTGTATGCAGGAGAGTGCTTTTTTGGCATTTTCGTCGCACTCGATGCTTAGCAAGCGATAAACACATTGAAAGGATAACTTATGAACAAGACTCAACTGATTGATGTAATTGCGGACAAGGCTGATCTGTCTAAAGTGCAGGCTAAAGCTGCTCTGGAATCTACCCTGGCTGCTATTACTGAGTCTCTGAAAGAAGGCGATGCTGTACAACTGGTTGGTTTCGGTACCTTCAAAGTGAACCACCGCGCTGAGCGTACTGGCCGCAACCCGCAGACCGGTAAAGAAATCAAAATCGCCGCAGCTAACGTGCCGGCATTTGTTTCTGGTAAAGCACTGAAAGACGCAGTTAAGTAAGACGCGTGGCAGTGAACAGTTTTAACGAAGGGGCGGCAACGCCCCTTTTGTCATTCTGGCGTGGAACGCTCGCGCTGGCAGGCGTGCTGTTACTGTCAGCCTGTAGCCACGATTCCTCCCCCCCTCCGTTTACCGCCAGCGGTTACGCGGACAACCAGGGCGCGGTCAGGATCTGGCGCAAAGATTCCGGCGGCGAAGTGCATCTGCTTTCTGCCTTCAGCCCGTGGCATAGCGGCAATACGTCGACGGCGGAATATCGCTGGCAGGGAGATGACCTGTCGCTGATTGAACTGAACGTCTACAGCAAGACCCCCGAACATGTGAAAGTGCGTTTTGACGACCATGGCGAGCTGAGCTTTATGCAGCGTGAAGTCAGCGATCAAAAACAGCAGCTTTCCAGCGATCAAATCGCCCTCTACCGTTATCGTGCCGAACAAATCCGCCAGACCAGCGATGCGCTTCGTCTGGGACGCGTTGTGCTGCGCCAGGGGCGCTGGCATGCCGATGGGACGGTGACAACCTGCGAAGGGCAGACGGTCAAGCCTGAGCTCGAATCCTGGGCAACCGAACACATTCAACGCCGTCAGCGTCATTCATCAATGGAAGTGAGTGTGGCGTGGCTTGAAGCGCCGGAAGGCTCTCAGCTGCTGCTGGTGGCGAACGAAGACTTCTGCACCTGGCAGCCGACAGAGAAGAGTTTTTGACGTAAATCCCCTCTCCCTTGAGGGAGAGGGTTAGGGTGAGGGGGGAACAGACGGCTCCCTTACTCCCCCTGCTCGCGCGCAATCGCGCGATAGCCGATATCCTGACGGCTAAAGCTGCCGTTCCAGTGAATATCCGCCATTAGCGCATAGGCGCGTTTCTGCGCCTCTGCCACGGTATGACCCAGCGCGGTTGCACACAGCACGCGTCCGCCGTTGGTGAGGACGCGATCGTCGTCGGCCAGCTTCGTACCGGCATGGAACACCTTCGCGCCGTCAATCTCTTCCAGCAGCAGGCCGTGGATTTCATCCCCGGTGCTGTAGTTGCCCGGATAACCCCCCGCAGCAATCACCACGCCCAGAGACGCGCGCTCGTCCCACTCTGAGGTTTTCTCGTCGAGCTTGCCTTCGCAGGCCGCCAGACACAGATCCACCAGATCGGATTTCATACGCAGCATGATGGGCTGCGTTTCCGGATCGCCAAAGCGGCAGTTGAATTCGATAACCTTCGGGTTGCCCTGCTTATCGATCATCAGACCCGCATAGAGGAAACCGGTGTAGGTGTTTCCTTCTGCTGCCATTCCCTTCACGGTAGGCCAGATGATGCGATCCATGGTGCGCTGGTGGACTTCGTCAGTCACTACCGGAGCAGGGGAGTAAGCACCCATCCCGCCGGTATTCGGGCCGGTATCGCCATTGCCCACGCGCTTGTGGTCCTGACTGGTGGCCATCGGCAGAACGTGCTCGCCGTCGACCATCACGATAAAGCTCGCTTCTTCGCCGTCGAGGAACTCTTCAATCACGATACGGTGGCCCGCGTCGCCAAAGGCGTTGCCTGCCAGCATATCCTGCACGGCGGCTTCCGCTTCTTCGAGGGTCATCGCGACGATCACGCCTTTTCCGGCAGCCAGGCCGTCGGCTTTGATCACAATCGGCGCGCCTTTTTCACGCAGGTAAGCCAGAGCAGGCTCTACCTCGGTGAAGTTCTGATATTCCGCCGTCGGGATGCTATGACGCGCGAGGAAATCTTTGGTGAAGGCTTTTGAGCCTTCCAGCTGTGCAGCCCCTTCCGTTGGGCCGAAAATTTTCAGGCCCGCGGCGCGGAAGGCATCCACTACGCCGATCACCAGCGGCGCTTCCGGGCCCACAATCGTCAGATCGATTTTCTCATTCTGGGCAAAGCTCAGCAGCGCCGGAATGTCGGTCACGCCGATAGCCACATTCTGCAGCGCGGGTTCCAGTGCGGTACCGGCGTTACCCGGTGCCACGAAGACCGTTTTCACTAACGGGGACTGCGCCGCTTTCCACGCCAGAGCGTGCTCGCGTCCGCCGTTACCAATGACTAATACTTTCATTTTCAGCTCCGGGAATTAATGGCGGAAGTGGCGCATGTCGGTGAAGATCATTGCAATGCCGTGTTCGTCGGCGGCGGCAATCACTTCGTCGTCGCGGATTGAGCCGCCAGGCTGGATCACGCAGGTGATGCCTACAGCGGCGGCTGCGTCGATACCGTCACGGAACGGGAAGAAGGCATCAGAGGCCATGGCGGAACCTTTCACTTCCAGCCCTTCATCACCTGCTTTAATCCCGGCAATTTTCGCGGAGTAGACGCGGCTCATCTGGCCTGCACCTATCCCGATGGTCATGTTCTCTTTCGCGTAGACGATGGCATTGGATTTGACGAACTTGGCTACCTTCCAGCAGAAGAGCGCGTCACGCAGTTCCTGTTCGCTCGGCTGACGTTTGGTCACCACGCGCAGGTCGGCTTCTGTCACCATACCCAGATCGCGGTCCTGAACCAGCAGACCGCCGTTCACGCGCTTGAAGTCCAGGCCCGGCACGCGTTCTGCCCACTGGCCGCAAACCAGTACGCGTACGTTCTGTTTCGCCGCGGTGATTTTCAGTGCCTCTTCGGATGCCGATGGCGCGATGATCACCTCAACGAACTGACGGGAGATGATGGCCTGTGCGGTTTCAGCATCCAGTTCGCGGTTGAAGGCGATAATGCCGCCGAATGCGGAAGTCGGGTCGGTTTTGTAGGCGCGATCGTAGGCATCCAGAATAGAGGTGCTCACCGCAACGCCGCATGGGTTGGCGTGCTTGACGATAACGCAGGCCGGCTCGCTGAACTCTTTCACGCATTCCAGCGCGGCATCGGTGTCGGCAATATTGTTATAGGAGAGGGCTTTGCCCTGCACCTGCTGTGCGGTCGCAACAGAGGCTTCTTTTACCTCTTCTTCTATATAGAAGGCAGCCTGCTGGTGGCTGTTCTCGCCGTAGCGCATATCCTGCTTCTTAATGAAGTTCAGGTTCAGTGTGCGCGGGAAGCGGCCAGAAGGATCTTTGCTTTCACCGTGGTAAGCCGGTACCAGGCTACCGAAGTAGTTGGCGATCATGCTGTCGTACGCGGCGGTGTGTTCGAAGGCTTTGATAGCGAGGTCGAAACGCGTGTCCAGCGTCAGTGACCCTTCGTTGGCATCCATCTCATTAATAATGGCGTTGTAGTCGCTGCTCTTTACCACGATGGCCACATCTTTATGGTTCTTGGCTGCGGAGCGCACCATGGTCGGGCCGCCAATATCAATATTCTCTACCGCATCTTCCAGAGAACAGCCTTCGCGGGCAACGGTCTGGGCAAACGGGTAGAGGTTAACGACAACCATGTCGATTGGCGCGATATCATGCTGTTCCATAATACCGTCGTCCTGACCGCGACGACCAAGAATGCCGCCGTGCACTTTCGGGTGCAGGGTTTTGACGCGTCCATCCATCATTTCCGGGAAACCGGTGTAATTGGACACTTCGGTTACCGGCAGACCTTTATCTGCTAACAGGCGAGCGGTACCGCCTGTAGAAAGCAGTTCCACACCGCGTGCAGAAAGTGCCTGAGCGAATTCGACGATACCGGCTTTATCAGAAACACTGAGCAGAGCGCGGCGGACTGGACGACGTTGTTGCATGGTAAATCCCCTGGATTTCACGATTACAGAGAGCGTTAGATGAATTTTCCTGCGAAAAACTCATCTAACACACCTGACGGGGCATCCTTGTTAAGCGCGAGCATTTTAACGAAAACGTTTGCGCAACGCTCGCACATTTTCACTTTTTCGTATCATTGTGGATAAGTCTGTGTGTAAAAAGGTATAAGGCGGGGTTTTGCTGTGTAATGCAGCAGTCAGTCATTTTTCTGTCATTTAGCGGTTGCGGCGGCGCGAGAACTCCCTATAATGCGCCTCCATCGACACGGAACATGTGAATCACTTCACAAACAACCCGGTCGGTTGAAGAGAAAAATCCTGAAATAACGGGTTGACTCTGAAAGAGGAAAGCGTAATATACGCCACCTCGCGACAGAGCGCTAAAGCGCGTCGCAGCTGCTCTTTAACAATTTATCAGACAATCTGTGTGGGCACTCAAAGTGACATGGATTCTTAACGTCACAAGACGAAAAATGAATACCAAGTCTCTGAGTGAACATACGTAATTCATTACGAAGTTTAATTCACGAGCATCAAACTTAAATTGAAGAGTTTGATCATGGCTCAGATTGAACGCTGGCGGCAGGCCTAACACATGCAAGTCGAGCGGCAGCGGAAAGTAGCTTGCTACTTTGCCGGCGAGCGGCGGACGGGTGAGTAATGTCTGGGAAACTGCCTGATGGAGGGGGATAACTACTGGAAACGGTAGCTAATACCGCATAACGTCGCAAGACCAAAGAGGGGGACCTTCGGGCCTCTTGCCATCAGATGTGCCCAGATGGGATTAGCTAGTAGGTGGGGTAACGGCTCACCTAGGCGACGATCCCTAGCTGGTCTGAGAGGATGACCAGCCACACTGGAACTGAGACACGGTCCAGACTCCTACGGGAGGCAGCAGTGGGGAATATTGCACAATGGGCGCAAGCCTGATGCAGCCATGCCGCGTGTATGAAGAAGGCCTTCGGGTTGTAAAGTACTTTCAGCGGGGAGGAAGGTGTTGAGGTTAATAACCTCAGCAATTGACGTTACCCGCAGAAGAAGCACCGGCTAACTCCGTGCCAGCAGCCGCGGTAATACGGAGGGTGCAAGCGTTAATCGGAATTACTGGGCGTAAAGCGCACGCAGGCGGTCTGTCAAGTCGGATGTGAAATCCCCGGGCTCAACCTGGGAACTGCATTCGAAACTGGCAGGCTAGAGTCTTGTAGAGGGGGGTAGAATTCCAGGTGTAGCGGTGAAATGCGTAGAGATCTGGAGGAATACCGGTGGCGAAGGCGGCCCCCTGGACAAAGACTGACGCTCAGGTGCGAAAGCGTGGGGAGCAAACAGGATTAGATACCCTGGTAGTCCACGCCGTAAACGATGTCGACTTGGAGGTTGTGCCCTTGAGGCGTGGCTTCCGGAGCTAACGCGTTAAGTCGACCGCCTGGGGAGTACGGCCGCAAGGTTAAAACTCAAATGAATTGACGGGGGCCCGCACAAGCGGTGGAGCATGTGGTTTAATTCGATGCAACGCGAAGAACCTTACCTACTCTTGACATCCAGAGAACTTTCCAGAGATGGATTGGTGCCTTCGGGAACTCTGAGACAGGTGCTGCATGGCTGTCGTCAGCTCGTGTTGTGAAATGTTGGGTTAAGTCCCGCAACGAGCGCAACCCTTATCCTTTGTTGCCAGCGGTCCGGCCGGGAACTCAAAGGAGACTGCCAGTGATAAACTGGAGGAAGGTGGGGATGACGTCAAGTCATCATGGCCCTTACGAGTAGGGCTACACACGTGCTACAATGGCGCATACAAAGAGAAGCGACCTCGCGAGAGCAAGCGGACCTCATAAAGTGCGTCGTAGTCCGGATTGGAGTCTGCAACTCGACTCCATGAAGTCGGAATCGCTAGTAATCGTAGATCAGAATGCTACGGTGAATACGTTCCCGGGCCTTGTACACACCGCCCGTCACACCATGGGAGTGGGTTGCAAAAGAAGTAGGTAGCTTAACCTTCGGGAGGGCGCTTACCACTTTGTGATTCATGACTGGGGTGAAGTCGTAACAAGGTAACCGTAGGGGAACCTGCGGTTGGATCACCTCCTTACCTTAAAGAACCTGCCTTTGTAGTGCTCACACAGATTGTCTGATGAATGATGAACTTCTGAATGTACTTTTGAGTGCATTAAGAAGTTTTGCTCTTTAAAAATCTGGATCAAGCTGAAAATTGAAACGACACACAGTTAATGTGTGTTCGAGTCTCTCAAATTTTCGCAATCAGAAGTGAAACATCTTCGGGTTGTGAGGTTAAGCGACTAAGCGTACACGGTGGATGCCCTGGCAGTCAGAGGCGATGAAGGACGTGCTAATCTGCGAAAAGCGCCGGCGAGGTGATATGAACCTTTGACCCGGCGATGTCCGAATGGGGAAACCCAGTGTGTTCCGACACACTATCGTTAACTGAATACATAGGTTAACGAGGCGAACCGGGGGAACTGAAACATCTAAGTACCCCGAGGAAAAGAAATCAACCGAGATTCCCCCAGTAGCGGCGAGCGAACGGGGAGCAGCCCAGAGTCTGAATCAGCTTGTGTGTTAGTGGAACGGTCTGGAAAGTCCGACGGTACAGGGTGATAGTCCCGTACACGAAAGCACACTTGCTGTGAACTCGAAGAGTAGGGCGGGACACGTGGTATCCTGTCTGAATATGGGGGGACCATCCTCCAAGGCTAAATACTCCTGACTGACCGATAGTGAACCAGTACCGTGAGGGAAAGGCGAAAAGAACCCCGGCGAGGGGAGTGAAAAAGAACCTGAAACCGTGTACGTACAAGCAGTGGGAGCACCTTCGTGGTGTGACTGCGTACCTTTTGTATAATGGGTCAGCGACTTATATTCTGTAGCAAGGTTAACCGTATAGGGGAGCCGAAGGGAAACCGAGTCTTAACTGGGCGTTAAGTTGCAGGGTATAGACCCGAAACCCGGTGATCTAGCCATGGGCAGGTTGAAGGTTGGGTAACACTAACTGGAGGACCGAACCGACTAATGTTGAAAAATTAGCGGATGACTTGTGGCTGGGGGTGAAAGGCCAATCAAACCGGGAGATAGCTGGTTCTCCCCGAAAGCTATTTAGGTAGCGCCTCGTGAACTCATCTTCGGGGGTAGAGCACTGTTTCGGCTAGGGGGCCATCCCGGCTTACCAACCCGATGCAAACTACGAATACCGAAGAATGTTATCACGGGAGACACACGGCGGGTGCTAACGTCCGTCGTGAAGAGGGAAACAACCCAGACCGCCAGCTAAGGTCCCAAAGTCATGGTTAAGTGGGAAACGATGTGGGAAGGCACAGACAGCCAGGATGTTGGCTTAGAAGCAGCCATCATTTAAAGAAAGCGTAATAGCTCACTGGTCGAGTCGGCCTGCGCGGAAGATGTAACGGGGCTAAACCATGCACCGAAGCTGCGGCAGCGACGCTTATGCGTTGTTGGGTAGGGGAGCGTTCTGTAAGCCGTTGAAGGTGGCCTGTGAGGGTTGCTGGAGGTATCAGAAGTGCGAATGCTGACATAAGTAACGATAATGCGGGTGAAAAGCCCGCACGCCGGAAGACCAAGGGTTCCTGTCCAACGTTAATCGGGGCAGGGTGAGTCGACCCCTAAGGCGAGGCCGAAAGGCGTAGTCGATGGGAAACAGGTTAATATTCCTGTACTTGGTGTTACTGCGAAGGGGGGACGGAGAAGGCTATGTTAGCCGGGCGACGGTTGTCCCGGTTTAAGCATGTAGGCGGAGGTTCCAGGTAAATCCGGTACCTTATTAACGCTGAGGTGTGATGACGAGGCACTACGGTGCTGAAGTAACAAATGCCCTGCTTCCAGGAAAAGCCTCTAAGCATCAGGTAACATCAAATCGTACCCCAAACCGACACAGGTGGTCAGGTAGAGAATACCAAGGCGCTTGAGAGAACTCGGGTGAAGGAACTAGGCAAAATGGTGCCGTAACTTCGGGAGAAGGCACGCTGATATGTAGGTGAAGCCCCTGCGGGTGGAGCTGAAATCAGTCGAAGATACCAGCTGGCTGCAACTGTTTATTAAAAACACAGCACTGTGCAAACACGAAAGTGGACGTATACGGTGTGACGCCTGCCCGGTGCCGGAAGGTTAATTGATGGGGTTAGCGGCAACGCGAAGCTCTTGATCGAAGCCCCGGTAAACGGCGGCCGTAACTATAACGGTCCTAAGGTAGCGAAATTCCTTGTCGGGTAAGTTCCGACCTGCACGAATGGCGTAATGATGGCCAGGCTGTCTCCACCCGAGACTCAGTGAAATTGAACTCGCTGTGAAGATGCAGTGTACCCGCGGCAAGACGGAAAGACCCCGTGAACCTTTACTATAGCTTGACACTGAACACTGGTCCTTGATGTGTAGGATAGGTGGGAGGCTTTGAAGCGTGGACGCCAGTCTGCGTGGAGCCATCCTTGAAATACCACCCTTTAATGGCTGGTGTTCTAACGTAGACCCGTGATCCGGGTTGCGGACAGTGTCTGGTGGGTAGTTTGACTGGGGCGGTCTCCTCCCAAAGAGTAACGGAGGAGCACGAAGGTTAGCTAATCCTGGTCGGACATCAGGAGGTTAGTGCAATGGCATAAGCTAGCTTGACTGCGAGAGTGACGGCTCGAGCAGGTGCGAAAGCAGGTCATAGTGATCCGGTGGTTCTGAATGGAAGGGCCATCGCTCAACGGATAAAAGGTACTCCGGGGATAACAGGCTGATACCGCCCAAGAGTTCATATCGACGGCGGTGTTTGGCACCTCGATGTCGGCTCATCACATCCTGGGGCTGAAGTAGGTCCCAAGGGTATGGCTGTTCGCCATTTAAAGTGGTACGCGAGCTGGGTTTAGAACGTCGTGAGACAGTTCGGTCCCTATCTGCCGTGGGCGCTGGAGAATTGAGGGGGGCTGCTCCTAGTACGAGAGGACCGGAGTGGACGCATCACTGGTGTTCGGGTTGTCATGCCAATGGCACTGCCCGGTAGCTAAATGCGGAAAAGATAAGTGCTGAAAGCATCTAAGCACGAAACTTGCCCCGAGATGAGTTCTCCCTGAGACTTTAAGTCTCCTGAAGGAACGTTGAAGACGACGACGTTGATAGGTCGGGTGTGTAAGCGCAGCGATGCGTTGAGCTAACCGATACTAATGAACCGTGAGGCTTAACCTTACAACGCCGAAGATGTTTTGGCGAAGAGACAGACACGATTTTCAGCCTGATACAGATTAACAGAATTTGCCTGGCGGCTTTAGCGCGGTGGTCCCACCTGACCCCATGCCGAACTCAGAAGTGAAACGCCGTAGCGCCGATGGTAGTGTGGGGTCTCCCCATGTGAGAGTAGGGAACTGCCAGGCATCAATTAGAAGAACCCCGTACCGTAAGGTGCGGGGTTTTTTGCTTTTGTTTTTCCCCTTCCTTGAAACTTTCTCACCTTACGCTTGCAGGCTCGACATTATGCCCGTTTCTGGGTATTGTTAGCTGTCTGGATGTCTAAACGTTTATACGTATGTTGTGAGGATATTAAGTTATGCCGATTCGGGTGCAGGACGAGCTACCAGCCGTCAATTTCTTGCGTGAAGAAAACGTCTTCGTCATGACGGCTTCGCGTGCGACAGGTCAGGAAATTCGCCCGCTGAAGGTGCTTATTCTCAATCTGATGCCAAAAAAAATCGAAACAGAAAATCAGTTCCTGCGTCTTCTGTCGAACTCCCCGCTGCAGGTCGATATTCAGCTGCTGCGAATCGATGCCCGTGAGTCGCGTAACACGCCTTCTGAGCATCTGAACAACTTCTACTGTAACTTCGATGACATTCAGGGTGAAAACTTCGACGGACTGATTGTGACCGGCGCGCCGCTCGGTCTGGTTGAATTTAACGATGTCGCCTACTGGCCGCAGATAAAACAGGTCCTGGAGTGGGCAAAAGATCACGTCACGTCCACATTGTTTGTCTGTTGGGCGGTACAAGCCGCACTGAATATTCTTTATGGCATCCCCAAGCAAACCCGCACTGAAAAGCTCTCCGGCGTATACGAACACCACATTCTCCATCCACACGCGTTGCTGACGCGTGGCTTCGATGACACTTTTCTGGCCCCGCATTCTCGCTACGCCGATTTCCCGGTCCAGCTGATTCGTGATTACACCGATCTGGAGATCCTGGCCGAAACGGAAGATGGAGATGCTTACCTGTTTGCCAGTAAAGATAAGCGTATCGCCTTTGTGACCGGGCATCCTGAGTACGATCCGCACACCCTTGCGTCCGAGTATTTCCGTGATGTCGAAGCGGGTCTTAACCCGGATGTCCCGTACAACTATTTTCCGAAAAACGATCCGCAAAACAAACCGAGAGCGACCTGGCGCAGCCACGGGAATTTGCTTTTTACTAACTGGCTCAACTATTACGTCTATCAGATAACACCATACGATCTGCGTCACATGAATCCGACGCTGGAGTAATCTTCTGCACTAAACGATCCTAAAGCGTTTCAGCTATTCAAATCAGGCACCTTCGGGTGCCTTTTTTATTTCCGAAATGTCGCTCACCATTCCATTAAACTTTAATTTTAATGAAATCAATTAATTAATAGCAATTAAAAATTAAAATGGAAATTGTTTTTGATTTTAGAAAAAATAGAGATAGTCTTAATTCTGCTGAGCGAAAACTACCCAACGATCTTTCGTTCGCATCGGGGGCGTGATTTTGGATCTTTGATGAGGAGCAGAGTAATGACTCAACAGGCAACGACGGTCGATGAACTGGCTTTTACCCAGCCGTATGGCGAGCAAGAACAGCAAGTTTTGACGGCGGAAGCGGTAGAATTTCTGACTGAACTGGTGACCCGCTTTACGCCACAGCGCAATAAGCTGCTGGCGGCACGTATTCATCAGCAGCAGGAAATTGACGATGGCAAGTTGCCTGGATTCATTTCGGAAACCGCTTCCATTCGTCGTGGCGAGTGGAAAATCCGCGGTATCCCTGAAGATTTACAGGATCGTCGCGTTGAGATCACCGGTCCGGTAGAGCGTAAAATGGTGATCAACGCCATGAACGCGAACGTTAAAGTCTTTATGGCCGATTTTGAAGATTCACTGGCGCCAGACTGGAACAAAGTAATCGACGGGCAGATCAACCTGCGCGACGCCGTGAACGGCACCATCAGCTACACCAACGAAGCCGGTAAAATTTACCAGCTCAAACCGAACCCGGCGGTGCTGATCTGTCGCGTACGCGGCCTGCACCTGCCCGAAAAACATGTCACCTGGCGTGGGGAAGCCATTCCGGGCAGCCTGTTTGATTTCGCACTCTATTTCTTCCACAACTACAAGAACCTGCTGGCAAAAGGCAGCGGTCCCTATTTCTACCTGCCAAAAACACAGTCCTGGCAGGAAGCGGCCTGGTGGAGCGAAGTGTTCAGCTATGCGGAAGACCGTTTTGACCTGCCGCGCGGCACCATCAAGGCCACGCTGCTGATTGAAACGCTGCCTGCGGTATTCCAGATGCATGAAATCCTGCACGCGTTGCGCGACCATATTGTCGGCCTGAACTGCGGACGCTGGGACTACATCTTCAGCTACATCAAAACCCTGAAAAATCACGGCGATCGCGTGCTACCAGATCGCCAGGTCGTGACCATGGATAAACCCTTCCTTAGCGCCTACTCGCGTCTGCTGATTAAAACCTGCCACAAGCGCGGTGCCTTCGCGATGGGCGGCATGGCGGCCTTTATCCCGAGTAAAGACGCTGAGCGCAACAATCAGGTGCTCAACAAGGTGAAAGCCGACAAAGAGCTTGAAGCCCGCAACGGCCACGACGGCACGTGGATTGCCCATCCCGGCCTGGCCGACACGGCGATGGAGGTCTTTAACCGCGTGCTTGGTGACAATAAAAACCAGCTGTTTGTCACGCGTGAAGACGATGCACCAATCGCAGAAGAACAGCTGCTGGCACCGTGTACGGGTGAGCGTACAGAGGAGGGTATGCGTGCCAATATCCGCGTCGCGGTCCAGTACATCGAAGCGTGGATCTCCGGTAACGGCTGCGTACCTATCTACGGCCTGATGGAAGATGCCGCGACGGCGGAGATCTCTCGCACCTCCATCTGGCAGTGGATCCATCACCAGAAAACGCTCAGCAACGGCAAGCCGGTGACCAAATCTCTGTTCCGCCAGATGCTGGCCGAAGAGATGCGGGTGATCCAGGACGAGCTGGGCGAACACCGCTTCAGCAGCGGACGTTTTGACGACGCTGCGCGCCTGATGGAGCAAATCACCACATCAGATGACTTAATCGACTTCCTGACCCTGCCGGGCTACCGCTTCCTGGCGTAACTCACCACATAACAATATGGAGCATCTGCACATGAAAACCCGTACCCAACAAATCGAAGAGTTGAAAAAAGAGTGGACTCAACCGCGCTGGGAAGGCATCCGCCGTCCGTACAGCGCAGAGGAAGTGGTGAAATTACGCGGCTCGGTCAATCCGGAATGCACGCTGGCACAGAACGGTGCGGCGAAAATGTGGAAGCTGCTGCACGGTGGCTCTAAAAAGGGCTATATCAACAGCCTCGGCGCGCTGACCGGCGGTCAGGCACTGCAGCAGGCGAAGGCCGGTATTGAGGCTATTTACCTCTCCGGCTGGCAGGTCGCGGCGGACGCTAACCTGGCCTCCAGCATGTACCCGGATCAGTCGCTCTATCCGGCTAACTCCGTGCCGTCGGTGGTGGATCGGATCAACAACACCTTCCGCCGTGCGGATCAGATCCAGTGGGCCGCCGGTATTGAACCTGGCGATCCGCGCTTTACGGATTACTTCCTGCCGATCGTCGCGGATGCAGAAGCGGGCTTTGGCGGCGTGCTGAACGCCTTCGAGCTGATGAAATCGATGATTGAGGCCGGTGCAGCGGCCGTTCACTTCGAAGACCAGCTGGCGTCGGTGAAGAAATGCGGACACATGGGCGGTAAGGTGCTGGTTCCTACACAGGAAGCCGTGCAGAAGCTGGTTGCCGCGCGTCTGGCTGCTGACGTGCTCGGCGTCCCTACGCTGGTGATTGCCCGTACCGATGCCGATGCGGCGGACCTGATCACCTCTGACTGCGACCCGTATGACAGCGAGTTCATTACCGGCGAGCGTACCAGCGAAGGCTTCTACCGTACCCATGCTGGCATTGAGCAGGCGATCAGCCGCGGCCTGGCGTACGCTCCCTACGCGGACCTGGTCTGGTGTGAAACCTCCACGCCGGATCTGGCTCTGGCAAAACGCTTTGCCGACGCCATTCACGCGAAATACCCAGGCAAGCTGCTGGCCTACAACTGCTCGCCGTCCTTCAACTGGCAGAAAAAGCTGGATGACAAAACCATCGCCAGCTTCCAGCAGCAGCTGTCCGACATGGGTTACAAATATCAGTTCATTACCCTGGCAGGGATCCACAGCATGTGGTTCAACATGTTCGACCTGGCGCACGCCTACGCGCAGGGCGAGGGCATGAAGCACTATGTAGAGAAGGTCCAGCAGCCTGAATTTGCGGCGGGGAAAGACGGTTACACCTTCGTGTCCCACCAGCAGGAGGTGGGAACAGGCTACTTCGATAACGTGACCACCATTATTCAGGGCGGGACCTCCTCCGTCACGGCATTAACGGGCTCAACCGAAGAAGCACAGTTCTGATTTTTTTCCCCCTCACCCCGGCCCTCTCCCCGAAGGGGCGAGGGGGAAAACAGATCCGCACCAGACCGTTCCCTCTCCCCTTTGGGGAGAGGGCTAGGGTGAGGGGTAAGGGGAATATATGTCGCGTGGCCTGGAATTACTGATTGCCCAAACTATTTTGCAGGGCTTCGATGCCCAGTATGGTCGTTTTCTTGAAGTGACCTCTGGCGCCCAGCAGCGCTTCGAACATGCAGACTGGCATGCGGTTCAGCAGGCCATGAAGCAGCGTATCCATCTCTACGATCACCACGTGGGTCTGGTGGTGGAGCAGCTGCGCTGTATTACCGAGGGTAAAAGCCTGGACGCGGCATTTTTACTGCGCGTAAAGGAGCACTACACCTATCTTTTACCCGACTACCCGCGCTTCGAGATTGCGGAGAGTTTTTTCAACTCCGTCTATTGCCGGTTATTTGACCACCGCTCGTTATCTCCCGAGCGGTTATTTATCTTCAGCTCCCAGCCGGACCGCCGCTTTCGTACCATTCCGCGTCCGCTGGCTAAGGATTTCTTTCCCGATCGCGGGTGGGAAAAGCTGCTGCATCGCGTGCTAACGGATTTGCCGCTGCGCCTGCCCTGGGAGAATAAAACCCGGGATATCGGTTACATCCACGCGCATCTCAACGAAACCTTCGGCGCGGAGGTGCTCAGCCATAGCCATTTGCAGGTGGCTAACGAGCTTTTCTACCGCAATAAAGCCGCCTGGCTGGTGGGCAAATTGGTTACCCCGACCGCGATTGTGCCGTTTCTGCTGCCCATTCACCGTACCGACGACGGGGAACTGTTTGTCGATACCTGCCTGACCACCAGCGCAGAGGCCAGTATCGTATTTGGCTTCGCCCGCTCTTATTTCATGGTATACGCCCCGCTGCCTGCCGCGCTGGTGGAGTGGCTGCGAGAGATCCTACCGGGCAAAACCACCGCCGAGCTGTATATGGCGATTGGCTGCCAGAAGCACGCCAAAACGGAAAGCTACCGGGAGTACCTGCGTTATGTCACCGCGGCCGATGAGCAGTTTATCGAAGCGCCAGGCATTCGCGGTATGGTGATGCTGGTCTTTACGCTGCCGGGTTTCGACCGGGTCTTTAAGGTGATTAAAGACAGATTCGCGCCGCAGAAAGAGATGACCGCCGCGCACGTTCGCGCCTGCTATCAGCTGGTCAAAGAGCACGACCGCGTCGGGCGCATGGCGGATACCCAGGAGTTCGAAAACTTTGTGCTGGATAAACAGCAGATCGACCCGGCGCTCATGGCGCTGTTAATGCAGGAAGCGCCGGCGAAAATCACCGATCTTGGTGACAAAATCGTGATTAGCCATCTCTACATTGAGCGCCGCATGGTGCCGCTGAATATCTGGCTGGAGCAGTCCGACGGTCAGACGCTGCGGGATGCGATTGAAGAGTACGGCAACGCGATTCGCCAGCTTGCCGCCGCCAATATTTTTCCCGGCGACATGCTGTTTAAAAACTTCGGCGTTACTCGTCACGGGCGGGTGGTGTTCTACGATTACGACGAAATTTGCTACATGACCGAAGTGAATTTCCGCGATATCCCACAGCCCCGCTACCCGGAAGATGAGCTTTCCAGCGAGCCGTGGTACAGCGTCTCGCCGGGCGATGTGTTTCCCGAAGAGTTTCGACACTGGCTGTGTGCCGACCCGCGCATCGGGCCGCTATTCGAAGAGATGCATGCCGATCTGTTTCGCGCCAGCTACTGGCGCGGGCTGCAAACGCGGATCAAAAACGGGCACGTGGAAGATGTGTATGCATACCGCCGTAAGCAGCGGTTTTGCATCAGATTTTCTCCCTCTCCCTGTGGGAGAGAGCCGGGGTGAGGGCATCAGGCCGCAGAGCAGCCCAATCGCCCGGTGGCGCTGCGCTTACCGGGCCTACGGTTAACGAATCCCACCATACGCCAGCGTCACCTCTTTCGCCGCCTTAATCACCAGCGCACCCAGTTCTGTCACGCGGTCGTCGGTCATACGTGAAATGGGGCCGGAGATGGAGATGGCGGCAAACGGCTCGCGGTGCTCGTCAAATATACAGGCCGCGAGGCAGCGCAGGCCCAGGGCATGCTCTTCATCATCAAACGAATAGCCGCGCTTGCGGGTCAGGGCCAGATCTTCTTTCAGATGCACGGGCGACACCAGCGTGGCGTGAGTATAGGCGTGCAGCCCTTTACGGTGCAGTAGCCCCGTCACCTGCTCCTCGCTCAGCTGCGAGAGAAATGCCTTTCCCGCTCCGGACGCGTGCATCGGCAGCTTGCCGCCAATCGGCGCGGACATGCGCATCAGCTGCGTGCACTGCACCTGGTCGATAATAATCGCCTGGTGGTCGCTCTGGTCCAGCACCGCCAGGTTGACCGTCTCGCCGGACTCCTCCATCAGCTTGCGCAGAATCGGGTGCACAATCGCCAGCAGGTTACGGCTCTGCAGGAAGCTGCTGCCGACAATAAACGCATGCGCCCCCACTGCCCAGTGCCCCAGTTCACCTACCTGGCGTACGAAGCCCAGCTGCTGCATGGTGGTCAGCAGGCGGTGCGTGGTGGAGTTCGGCAGGCCAGCCTGCTGGGCCAGCTCCGTCAGGGCCACGCTGCCGTGCGACTCGGCTATCCACTCCAGCAGCTTCAGACCGCGCGTGAGCGATTGAACCTGTCCGCCGGGTTGTGCGGCGGTGGTGGCAGCAGGCTTTCTGCCGCGTTTGGCGGGAACGGTCGCGACCATGACGATCTCCTTTTTCTGTATCGTGGAAATCATTTTCGTTTTATTTGGTGATTTTGCAACCGCTTTCATGACTGATCGGAGGAGTGATGGTGAACATGTCTCATGTTACCGCTGTGTGACTTTTCCACCCTGCGAGATTGTGCCAGTATGGAACCCAGCCTTTTGGCCTTGTTGAGCGTTGTCGGGAGCAAGTGTGAGCAGCAAAGTAGAGCAACTGCGTGCGCAGTTAAATGAACGAATTCTGGTGCTGGACGGCGGCATGGGCACCATGATCCAGGGCTATCGTCTCAGTGAAGACGATTTCCGCGGCGAGCGCTTTGCCGACTGGCCCTGCGACCTGAAAGGCAACAACGACCTGCTGGTGCTCAGCAAGCCGTCCGTTATTAAGGATATCCACAACGCCTACTTCGAAGCGGGTGCGGATATCGTTGAAACCAACACCTTTAACTCGACAACCATCGCCATGGCGGATTACCAGATGGAATCCCTGTCGGCAGAAATCAACTTTGAAGCCGCGAAGCTTGCGCGCGCCTGCGCCGACGAATGGACGGCCCGCACGCCGGACAAGCCGCGCTACGTTGCCGGGGTGCTTGGCCCGACGAACCGCACCGCGTCGATTTCACCGGACGTCAACGACCCGGCGTTTCGTAATATCACCTTTGACCAGCTGGTTGCCGCCTACCGTGAATCGACCAAAGCGCTGGTGGAAGGCGGTTCCGACCTGATCCTGATTGAAACCGTGTTCGACACCCTCAACGCCAAAGCCGCGATTTACGCGGTGAAAGAGGAATTCGAGGCGCTGGGCGTTGACCTGCCGATCATGATTTCCGGCACCATCACCGACGCCTCGGGGCGCACTCTTTCCGGCCAGACAACCGAAGCGTTTTACAACTCCCTGCGCCACGCCGAAGCGCTCTCCTTTGGCCTGAACTGCGCGCTGGGGCCGGATGAACTGCGCCAGTACGTGCAGGAGCTGTCGCGCATCGCGGAATGCTACGTCACCGCCCACCCGAACGCCGGTCTGCCGAATGCGTTCGGTGAATACGATCTCGATGCCAATACCATGGCGGCGCAAATCCGCGAGTGGGCCGAGTCTGGCTTCCTGAACATCGTCGGCGGCTGCTGCGGCACCACGCCGGAGCACATCGCGGCCATGAGCAACGCCGTCGCCGGGCTGCCGCCGCGCAAGCTGCCCGAGCTTCCGGTTGCCTGTCGCCTTTCCGGCCTTGAGCCGTTGACCATCGGCGACGATAGCCTGTTTGTGAACGTGGGTGAGCGTACAAACGTCACCGGTTCCGCGAAGTTCAAGCGCCTGATCAAAGAAGAGAAGTACAGCGAAGCGCTGGACGTGGCGCGTCAGCAGGTGGAAAGCGGCGCGCAGATTATCGATATCAACATGGATGAGGGGATGCTCGATGCCGAAGCGGCGATGGTGCGATTCCTCAACCTGATTGCCGGCGAGCCGGACATCGCACGCGTGCCGATCATGATCGACTCCTCCAAATGGGACGTCATCGAAAAAGGGCTGAAGTGCATCCAGGGTAAAGGCATCGTCAACTCTATCTCGATGAAAGAGGGTGTCGATATCTTTATCCATCACGCGAAGCTGGTGCGTCGCTACGGCGCCGCCGTGGTGGTGATGGCCTTCGACGAAGTGGGTCAGGCCGATACCCGCGAGCGCAAAATTGAGATCTGCCGCCGCGCGTATAAGATTTTGACCGAAGAGGTGGGCTTCCCGCCGGAAGACATTATCTTTGACCCGAACATTTTCGCCGTCGCGACCGGGATTGAAGAGCACAACAACTATGCCCAGGACTTTATCGGCGCATGTGAAGACATCAAGCGCGAGCTGCCGCATGCGCTAATTTCCGGCGGCGTGTCGAACGTGTCGTTCTCATTTCGCGGCAACGACCCGGTGCGTGAAGCGATCCACGCCGTGTTCCTCTACTACGCCATCCGCAACGGAATGGATATGGGGATCGTCAACGCCGGACAGCTGGCGATTTACGACGACCTTCCTGCCGAGCTGCGTGATGCCGTCGAGGACGTGATCCTCAACCGCCGCGACGACGCCACAGAGCGCATGCTGGACCTGGCGGAGAAATACCGCGGCAGCAAATCGGATGAGGCGGCAAACGTTCAGCAGGCCGAGTGGCGTTCCTGGGACGTGAAAAAGCGTCTGGAATATTCACTGGTCAAAGGCATTACCGAATTTATTGAACTCGACACTGAAGAAGCACGTCAGCAGGCCGCCCGTCCAATCGAAGTGATCGAAGGCCCGCTGATGGACGGCATGAACGTGGTCGGCGATCTGTTCGGCGAGGGCAAAATGTTCCTGCCGCAGGTGGTGAAATCCGCCCGCGTGATGAAGCAGGCGGTGGCGTATCTCGAGCCCTACATCGAAGCCAGCAAAGAGAAAGGCTCCAGCAACGGCAAGATGGTCATTGCCACCGTTAAGGGCGACGTGCACGACATTGGCAAGAATATCGTCGGCGTAGTGCTGCAGTGTAATAACTACGAAATTATCGACCTCGGCGTGATGGTCCCGGCTGACAAAATCCTCAAGACCGCGCGCGAAGTGAACGCCGATCTGATTGGCCTCTCCGGGCTGATCACCCCGTCGCTGGACGAAATGGTCAACGTGGCAAAAGAGATGGAGCGACAGGGCTTCACCATTCCGTTATTGATTGGCGGGGCGACCACCTCGAAAGCGCACACGGCGGTGAAAATCGAGCAGAACTACAGCGGCCCGACGGTCTACGTGCAGAACGCCTCGCGCACCGTGGGCGTGGTCTCCGCGCTGCTCTCCGACACCCAGCGCGACGATTTTGTGGCGCGCACCCGCAAAGAGTACGAAACCGTCCGCATCCAGCACGGCCGTAAGAAGCCGCGAACCCCGCCTGTTTCACTTCAGGCGGCGCGTGACAACGATCTGGCGTTTGACTGGTCCAGCTATACGCCGCCGGTCGCACACCGTCTGGGCGTGCAGGACGTAACCGCCAGCATCGAGACGCTGCGTAACTACATCGACTGGACGCCGTTCTTTATGACCTGGTCGCTGGCGGGCAAATATCCGCGCATCCTGGAGGATGAGGTAGTAGGCGAGGAGGCGAAGCGTCTGTTTAACGATGCCAACGACATGCTCGACACGCTGAGCGCAGAGAAAACCCTTAATCCACGCGGCGTGGTGGGCCTGTTCCCGGCAAACCGCGTGGGTGACGACATCGAAATCTACCGCGATGAAACCCGCACTCACGTGCTGGCGGTCAGCCGCCATCTGCGCCAGCAAACGGAGAAAGTGGGCTTTGCTAACTACTGCCTGGCCGATTTCGTCGCGCCTAAGCTAAGTGGTAAAGCCGACTATATCGGCGCTTTTGCGGTAACCGGCGGTCTGGAAGAAGATGTGCTGGCGGACGCGTTCGACGCGCAGCACGATGATTACAACAAAATCATGGTGAAGGCGATTGCCGACCGTCTGGCTGAAGCTTTCGCTGAGTACCTGCACGAGCGCGTGCGCAAGGTACACTGGGGCTACGCTGCGAACGAAAACCTCAGCAATGAGGATCTGATCCGCGAAAACTACCAGGGCATTCGCCCGGCGCCGGGCTATCCGGCGTGCCCGGAGCACACCGAAAAAGGCACCATCTGGAAACTTCTCGATGTTGAAGCCCATACGGGGATGAAACTCACCGAGTCGTTCGCCATGTGGCCTGGCGCGTCCGTTTCTGGCTGGTACTTCAGCCATCCGGACAGCAAGTACTTCGCCGTGGCGCAGCTGCAGCGGGATCAAATCGAAGATTACGCCCTGCGTAAAGGGATGAGCGTGTCTGAAGTGGAGCGCTGGCTGGCCCCTAATCTCGGCTACGACGCCGACTAAAATCACTTTTCCTTACAACAAACAGGGCACCTCAAGGGTGCCTTGTCTCTTTCTTACGCTTAAACCCTTATACTGAAATAAGGTTCTGGCCATATTGCCCGGTGGCGCTGCGCTAACCGGGCCTACGCGCAGGCCGGATAAGGCGTAGCCGCCATCCGGCAAGACACCGCGCAGTAAACCTCAGGAAAACACATAACGATAAGGAGGAAAACCTTCCGTGCTGACGTTGTTACACCTGCTCTCCGCAGTGGCACTGCTGGTATGGGGCACCCATATTGTCCGTACCGGCGTAATGCGCGTGTTTGGCGCACGTTTACGTACCGTTCTCAGCAGCAGCGTTGAGAAGAAGCCGCTCGCCTTCTGCGCGGGTATTGGCGTCACGGCGCTGGTGCAAAGCAGCAACGCCACCACCATGCTCGTCACCTCGTTTGTGGCGCAGGATCTGGTCGCGCTCGCCCCGGCTCTGGTTATCGTCCTGGGAGCCGACGTCGGTACCGCGCTGATGGCGCGTGTTCTGACCTTCGACCTCTCCTGGCTGTCGCCGCTGCTGATTTTCATCGGCGTGATCTTCTTTCTCAGCCGTAAGCAGACGCGTGCCGGACAGCTTGGCCGCGTAGGCATTGGCCTTGGCCTCATCCTGCTGGCGCTGGAGCTGATTGTTCAGGCGGTTACCCCTATCACCGAAGCCAACGGCGTGCAGGTCATCTTCGCCTCGCTGACCGGGGATATCATGCTGGATGCGCTGATCGGTGCGGTGTTTGCTATCGTCAGCTACTCCAGCCTGGCAGCGGTCCTGCTGACGGCAACGCTCACCGCTGCGGGCGCGATCTCCTTCCCGGTGGCGCTGTGTCTGGTGATCGGTGCCAACCTCGGCTCCGGCCTGCTGGCGATGCTCAATAACAGCGCCGCCAATGCCGCCGCCCGCCGCGTGGCGCTGGGCAGCCTGCTGTTTAAGCTGGTGGGCAGCCTGATTATTCTGCCGTTCGTTCATCCGCTGGCGAACCTGATGGACAACCTTCCGCTACCGAAGGCGGAGCTGGTGATCTATTTCCACGTGTTCTACAACCTGGTGCGCTGTCTGGCGATGGTGCCGTTCGCTGCGCCGATGGCCCGCTTCTGCGAGCGCCTCATCCGCGATGAACCGGAGCTGGATGCGCGCCTCAAGCCGAAGCATCTGGACACCTCGGTGTTGGATACGCCCGCGTTGGCTATCGCCAATGCCGCCCGTGAAACGCTGCGCATGGGCGATGCGATGGAAACCATGCTCGAAGGGCTGCAGAAGGTGATGCACGGCGAGCCGCGCGAAGAGAAAGAGCTGCGCAGGCTGGCAGACGACATCAACGTGCTGTACACCGCCATTAAGCTCTATCTGGCGCGCCTCCCGCAGGACGAGCTGGCGGAAGAGGAGTCGCGCCGCTGGGCGGAAATCATCGAGATGTCGCTCAACCTTGAGCAGGCGTCGGATATCGTTGAACGTATGGGCAGCGAGATCGCCGACAAATCCCTGGCCGCGCGTCGTGCGTTCTCGGGAGAAGGGCTGAAAGAGCTGGAAGCGCTGCACGAACAGCTGGTCAGCAACCTCAAGCTGGCGATGTCGGTCTTCTTCTCCAGCGACGTACCGAGCGCGCGCCGCCTGCGCCGCAACAAGCACCGTTTCCGCATTCTCAACCGCCGCTACTCGCACGCTCACGTTGAGCGCCTGCACCAGCAAAACGTGCAGAGTATCGAAACCAGCTCCCTGCACCTGGGGCTGCTGGGGGATATGAAACGCCTAAACTCGTTGTTCTGCGCGGTGGCCTACAGCGTAATGGAGCAGCCGGACGAAGATGATGAGCGGGATGAGTATTAATCCCCGGCGTGTTTGAGTGTTAACCCAAAACCCAATGCTTTCATGACCGCGAGCGTGGTTTTGAGCGTTGGGTTTCCTTTATCACTAAATGAACGATAAAGCTGCTCACGTGATAAGCCGGTTTGCTGTGAAATGGTCGACATTCCTTTGGCTCGCGCAACAACACCAAGGGCTTTAGCGATATACGTCGAGTCGCCTGTTTCTAGTGCATCAGCGATAAACACGGCGATTTCCTCGTCATCCACCAACGCGTTGGCGGGATCGTAAGGTGTTAATTTATGCATGCTCATTCACTCCTGCCATTGGGATACATTGCCCAGCATTTTTGCCATCAGTATGTCTCTGTCCTGGCTGCTTTTGTCACCGCCACATAACAGCACAATGATGCAATTGCTTTGGTCTTTAAAATAGATTCTGTAGCCCGGACCAAAGTGGATCCTTAGCTCACTTATACCTTCTCCCACGGGTTTAACGTCGCCCGCTAAGCCATTTGCCAACCGAAAGAGGCGGGACGCGATAATGGTCTTCGCTCGTCGATCTTTTAAGTTTTGCTCCCAGCGTCGGAAGGATTCTGTCTGAACAATCTCCTTCATATTACTCCCTGTGATTTATAAACTACAAACACTTCTACATGGAGAGTAAAACTAAAAGGCTTGAACACATGGGTAAATGAAAGGATGCTAAATCCTGAAAGCATCTCGCAAACTAAAAAACCCGTCTCAGTTACCGTCGGCTAATCTTTTTTTTCGGCCCAAACCTAAGGTATATTTCGCCCTTCACAGGAGAAACTATGCTGCCAACTCAATCAACCCGATTAAACAAGTACATTAGCGAGAGCGGGATCTGCTCACGTCGCGAGGCTGACCGTTACATTGAACAAGGTAACGTGTTTCTTAACGGCAAGCGCGCCACCATCGGCGACCAGGTGGTGCCTGGCGATGTGGTTAAAGTGAATGGTCAGGTCATCGAACCGCGTGATGCTGAAGACCTGGTGTTTATCGCGTTGAACAAACCGGTTGGGATTGTCAGCACCACGGAAGACGGTGAACGGGACAACATCGTTGATTTCGTGAACCACAGCAGCCGTATATTCCCGATTGGCCGTCTGGATAAAGACTCTCAGGGGCTGATTTTCCTTACCAACCACGGCGACCTGGTCAACAAAATTCTGCGTGCCGGTAACGACCACGAGAAAGAGTACATTGTCACGGTGAACAAGCCGGTGACGGACGACTTTATTCGGGGCATGGGCGCTGGCGTGCCGATCCTCGGTACCGTCACGAAAAAGTGTAAGGTCAAGAAAGAAGCGCCGTTCGCGTTCCGCATTACGCTGGTGCAGGGCTTAAACCGTCAGATCCGCCGCATGTGCGAGCACTTCGGCTACGAGGTGACGAAGCTGGAACGCACGCGCATCATGAACGTCAGCCTGTCGGGCATTCCGCTCGGTGAGTGGCGTGATTTAACCGGAGACGAGCTGATCGAGCTGTTCAAGCTTATCGAGAACTCCTCCTCCGAAGCGAAGCCGAAAGCTAAAGCGAAACCGAAAACGCAGGCCATTAAGCGTCCGGTGGTGAAGGCACCACAGGCGGAAGAGAAAGGTCGAGGCAAACCGGCCAACGGAAAACGCTTTGCCCAGCCTGGCCGCAAAAAGAAAGGGCGCTAATTAGCGCCGTCCACGGGTAGAGGTATTGGCCGACCAGGAAAAGGTCGTTTCGGTATCCGGCTTATAAGCCTGCTGCTTTTTCAGTTTGCGGGCTTTTTTCGCCTCGGCGTCACGCTGCGCCATCAGTTTATCGATGTACTCTTTCTTAACCTGATTGGTTTCGGCGTTCGTCAGCGTGCGGCCATGTGCGATGCGGGCGCGGTCGAGAAGCGTTTTCAGTTCACGCTGCTCGGCTTCCGTCATGTCTTTCTGGGTCAGTCGTGGTGTCGCCATTGCTGGAACCTCCTGATGGGGAGGCTCCAGTGTAAAGCATGTGACGTCAATTAACGTTGTTCCACCACATCTTTTTTCGCGGATTCATCAATCGGCTTGCCTGACCAGTAGCCCGCCAGCAGCGAGCCGGAGAGGTTATGCCAGACGGAGAACAGCGCGCCCGGCAGGGCCGCCAGCGGTGAGAAGTAAATCTTACCGAGCGCCGCCGCCAGGCCGGAGTTCTGCATCCCTACCTCGATCGCCAGCGTGCGGCAGGTCGATTCGTCAAAGCCAAACAGCTTCCCGCCCCAGTAGCCCCCCAGCAGACCAATGGTGTTATGCAGCACTACCGCAACGATCACCACAAAACCGACAGAGGCAATGTGCGACGCGGAACCGGCGACTACGGCGCTGATGATCGCCAGTATGCAAACCATTGAAAATGCAGGCAGGTACGGCTCAACCGCTTTCACCACGCGCGGGAAAAGATGGTGAATGACCAGCCCCAGCGCAATCGGGATCACCACGATTTGCAGAATGCTGAGCAGCATGCCCATCACGTCCACCTGAATATGCGCATCAACGTACAGACGGGTTAATAGCGGTGTAGCAACGACGCCAACCAGCGTCGAAACGGACGAGATCGTGACGGAGAGCGCCACGTCGCCTTTCGCGAGATAGATCATCACGTTAGATGCCGTACCGCTGGCGACGCTGCCCACCAGCACCATCCCGGCGGAGAGATCGGGCGGCATATTAAAGGCCATCGCCAGCAGCCACGCCGCGAGCGGCATCACCAGGTAGTGCAGGAAAATCCCGGCGGCGACCGGCGCCGGACGAGACAGCACGCGTTTGAAGTCGTCGATTTTCAGATGCACGCCCATGCCGAGCATGATCAGCATCAGCAGCGTGGTGACCCACGGGCCGATGCCGGTGAAGGTGGTGGGGGTGTAATACGCGAGTACAGAGAGCAGCAGCGCCCATAACGGGAACAGCCGGGTGATAGAGGATAACATAGTGAATTCCTTGCAGTATTGTCGTGTTGTTTAGTTATGAAAAAGCCGGGTCTGTGCCCGGCTTATCGATATTGTTTAACGTGCTAACGAATTTTATTCAAACAAATTCTGATGAAGTTTCTGCACGACCGGCTCAGCCTGATCGGCAGGCACCAGGAAGCAGAGGTTGTAGCTGGACGCGCCGTAGCAGATCATGCGAATGTTGAACGGGTCGAGGACGCCAAACACCTCTTTGCCCACGCCGCAGGCGCGCGACAGTTTGTTGCCAATGATAGCCACCAGCGCCAGGTTTTCTTCCACTTCCACGCGACACAGTTCAGACAGTTCAATCAGCAGTGATTGCGTCAACAGGGTGTCGCCAGTAGAGGTTGAGCCGGTGGTGTCCAGCGTCAGCGCGATGCTCACTTCAGAGGTGGTGATCAGGTCCACGGAGATATTATGGCGCGCCAGAATGCCAAACACTTCCGCCAGGAAGCCGCGAGAGTGCAGCATATTATGGCTGTGTAACGTCACCAGCGTCTGCTTACGGCGCAGGGCCAGCGCGCGGAAGAGTGGCGGGTTCTCGGTTTTCTTGCAGACCAGCGTGCCGCCCGCTTTTGGATCTTTACTGGAGCCCACGAAGACAGGAATATCGCTGCGCACCGCAGGCAGCAGCGTTGCCGGGTGCAGCACTTTAGCGCCGAAAGTCGCCATTTCAGCCGCTTCTTCAAAGGCGATCACATCAATACGTTTTGCCGCAGAGACGACGCGCGGGTCGGTAGTATAAATGCCCGGAACGTCAGTCCAGATATCCACGCGTGTTGCATGCAGGGCTTCACCCAGCAGCGCGGCGGTGTAGTCACTGCCGCCGCGACCCAGCGTCGTCGTGCGTCCTTTCGCTTCGCTACCAATAAAGCCCTGGGTGATCACTATGCCTTCCGCCAGGCGCGGGGCCAGTTGCTGGTTGGTCAGTTCAGCCAGCGCTTCAACATCCGGTTCGGCGCGGCCAAAGCGGTCGCTGGTACGCATGATTTTACGCACGTCAAACCACTGCGCCTGAACGTTACGTTCGCGCATGATTTCAACAAACAGCAGGGTGGACATCAGTTCACCGTGACTGACCAGTTCGTCGGTCAGGGCGGTGGAGGTCGCCAGAGAAGCCGCTTCTGCCAGGGTGGTAATATTTTCCAGCAGACGTTCCACTTCCTCGCGGATCACGTTCGGATTTTGCAGACGTTCCAGGATGTCGAACTGAATTTTGCGCAGTGCATCCAGCTTCACGAAACGTTCTGTCGCTTCAAGTCCTTCAGACAGAGAAACCAGCAGGTTCGTCACGCCAGCGGATGCAGAAAGCACCACCAGGCGGGTATTCGGATCGGCCAGCACCACATCGGCGCTGCGGTTCATGGCATCGTAATCGGCCACACTGGTGCCGCCAAACTTGGCGACCACAAAACTCGTCATAACAACCTCGTGTCAGGGAATGAATAGAGCGACCATGGCACAAGAAAGAAACGAAAACAGGTGCAGGCGCAAAATACGGCCCTATAAATAAAATGTGGGGGAGGTCCTGTCAATGCTGGGATTATGCGGATTTTTTATGGGGGGGTACCCCTCAGTAACAGGACTTATAACAGGGCCATATTTTATGCTCCCTTTTAGCCTGTTTTGGGCGACATTTCGCCGCCCCGGGAGGCTCCGCCAGCAGCTATACTTTTCGGGTCTTTTCACCTGCGTTTGATGCAGGCCAGGGCAATGGCATAAAAACCATCACAATTTTTATTTGCAGGCGCTACAATCGACCGCAGTCACAATTCTCAAATCAGAAGAGTATTGCTAATGAAAAACATCAACCCAACGCAGACCGCTGCCTGGCAGGCACTACAGAAACATTTTGATGAAATGAAAGACGTCACCATCGCGGATCTGTTCGCGAAAGATGCCGATCGTTTCAATAAGTTCTCCGCGACCTTCGACGACCTGATGCTGGTGGATTTCTCCAAAAACCGCATTACCGAAGAGACGCTGGCAAAACTGCAGGATCTGGCGAAAGAGACTGAGCTTGCCGACGCCATCAAATCCATGTTCTCCGGTGAGAAAATCAACCGTACCGAAGACCGCGCCGTGCTGCACGTGGCGCTGCGTAACCGTAGCAATACCCCAATCATCGTTGACGGCAAAGATGTCATGCCTGAAGTGAACGCGGTGCTGGAAAAGATGAAAGCCTTCTCTGAAGCAATCATCTCCGGCAGCTGGAAAGGCTACACCGGTAAGGCTATCACCGACGTGGTGAACATCGGTATCGGCGGTTCTGACCTCGGCCCATTCATGGTGACCGAAGCGCTGCGTCCGTACAAAAACCACCTCAACATGCATTTCGTGTCTAACGTTGATGGTACCCACATTGCCGAAGTGCTGAAGAAGGTGAACCCGGAAACCACCCTGTTCCTGGTCGCGTCCAAAACCTTCACCACCCAGGAAACCATGACCAACGCCCACAGCGCGCGCGACTGGTTCCTGAAAACGGCTGGCGACAACAAACACGTGGCGAAACACTTCGCGGCGCTGTCTACCAACGGTAAAGCGGTGGGCGAGTTCGGTATTGATACCGCGAACATGTTCGAGTTCTGGGACTGGGTTGGCGGCCGCTACTCACTCTGGTCCGCGATTGGTCTGTCCATCATCCTGTCCGTGGGCTTCGACAACTTCGTTGAGCTGCTCTCCGGCGCGCATGCGATGGATAAACACTTCTCCACCACCGCGCCTGAAAAAAACCTGCCGGTGCTGCTGGCGCTGATTGGGATCTGGTACAACAACTTCTTCGGCGCTGAAACCGAAGCGATCCTGCCATACGACCAGTACATGCACCGCTTTGCGGCCTACTTCCAGCAGGGCAACATGGAGTCCAACGGCAAGTACGTTGACCGTAACGGCAACGCGGTGGATTACCAGACGGGCCCAATCATCTGGGGCGAGCCAGGCACCAACGGTCAGCATGCCTTCTACCAGCTGATCCACCAGGGCACCAAAATGGTACCGTGCGATTTCATCGCGCCGGCTATCACGCACAACGCATTGTCTGACCACCATCCGAAGCTGCTGTCCAACTTCTTCGCGCAGACTGAAGCGCTGGCGTTCGGTAAATCTCGCGAGGTGGTTGAGCAGGAATACCGTGATCAGGGTAAAGATCCGGCAACCCTGGACCACGTTGTGCCGTTCAAAGTGTTCGAAGGCAACCGTCCAACCAACTCCATCCTGCTGCGCGAAATCACCCCGTTCAGCCTGGGTGCGCTGATTGCCCTGTACGAGCACAAGATCTTCACTCAGGGCGCTATCCTGAACATCTTCACTTTTGACCAGTGGGGCGTTGAGCTGGGCAAACAGCTGGCAAACCGCATTCTGCCAGAGCTGGGTGACGATAAAGCGATCGACAGCCACGACAGCTCTACAAACGGCCTGATTAACCGCTATAAAGCATGGCGTGCGTAATCAATATGTCATGAAAAATGCCGGCGATATGCCGGCATTTTTTTATCGGATAATTCCTGATGTCTGTTAGTTAACTCAAATTCTGCTTCTGAGTTTTATCTGAAAAAGGCCGTTAACCCGTTAATCACTGCGGTTTATTTTAGGAAGATCCGGATAATTAATTTATTAGTGATTAATTATATCTTATTGATTTTTAATCATAACATATTTTATCAATTCATCTTGTATTTCGTTTTTATCCATTAATCTGAAAACTCCCTCCCTATTTATCCGTACGGCAGTCCCGCTGCTTTAGTTGTGTATACTCGAATCCGCCTGAATTTCTTTTCGGGCAAATCTCCATTCATTCATTGAAGGGAAATTGTTATGAAAAAAGTACTGTATGGCATTTTTGCCATATCTGCGCTTGCGGCGACATCTGTTTATGCTGCTCCGGTTCAGGTCGGGGAAGCGGCAGGGTCGGCTGCGACGTCTGCGTCTGCGGGAAGTTCTACCGCAGCCAGCACCAGCACCGTAAGTTCAGCCGTGGGTGTCGCGCTGGCGGCAACCGGTGGCGGTGATGGCTCCAATACCGGAACCACGACCACCACGACGACCAGCACCCAGTAATAGCGGGTGTTTTAATCATAACCACACTTCGGTGTGGTTATTTCGCCCCTTCGGAGAAGAGTCGTGAAGCGACCTGCAATCATTATGATTTGCCTGCTGTTGCAGGCGTGCTCAGCCACTACCAAAGGGCTGGGAAACTCCCTGTGGGACAGCCTGTTCGGTACGCCAGGCGTGCATCTGACCGATGACGAACTGCAGAACATGCCGTATGCCAGCCAGTACATGCAGCTTAACGATGGCCCGCAACTGTTTGTGGTGCTCGCTTTCGATGAAAACGGGCAGCAGAAATGGGTGACGCAGGATCAGGCCACCATCGTGACGCAGCATGGTCGTATCGTGAAAACGCTGCTGGGGGGTGACAATCTGCTTGAGGTAAACAACCTCGCCGACGATCCGCTGATCAAACCTAATCAGATCACCGACGGCGCAAGCTGGACGCGCACAATGGGTTGGACTGAACACCAGCAGGTGCGCTACGCCACGGCGCGTTCTACCTTCCGCTGGGACGGCACCGACAGTGTCAACGTCGGTAGCGACGAAACAGAGACTCGCGTGCTGGATGAAGAGGTCACGACCGACCAGGCGACCTGGCATAACCGCTACTGGATAGATGAAGAAGGGCACATTCGCCAGTCCCTGCAGTATCTCGGTGCCGGTTTCTTCCCGGTGAAAACAACCCTGATCAAGGCGGCGAAATCATGAAAACGCTCATTCACGTTGCGCTTCTCGCCAGTCTTGCCACGCCGCTGGCATGGTCTGCGGGGACAGTGAAGGTCTACACGCCGGACAACGCGCAACCCAAAACCTTAACTAACGCAGAGCATCTGCTCGATCTCGTTGGACAACCAAGGCTGGCTAACAGCTGGTGGCCGGGTGCGGTTATCAGCGAGCGTCAGGCAACGGTCGTGGCGGAACAACAACACCTTGCCCTGCTGGCTCGCCTGACGGGATTGGCGGAGCAGGAAGATGGCGACGATGCCGCCGCTATCAACAACGTTCGCCAGCAGCTCCAGGCGCTGAAGGTAACAGGCCGCCAGAAGGTGAACCTTGATCCAGATGAAGTGCGCGTCGCGGAAAAGGGTAACCCCACGCTTGAGGGGGAGTACACGCTCTGGCTGCCGGTGAAGCCGACGACGGTGACCGTGATGGGGCTAATCAGCAGTCCGGGCAAAAAGCCCTTTACCCCCGGTCGCGATGTGGCGAGCTATCTCGACGAACAAAGCCTGCTGAGCGGCGCGGATAACAGCTACGCCTGGATTGTTTACCCCGACGGGCATACGCAAAAAGCACCCGTAGCATACTGGAATAAGCGACATATCGAACCCATGCCCGGCAGCGTGATTTTTGTCGGCTTTGCCGACCATTTCTGGACGAAGGCGTATGACGGGCTTAATGCCGATATCCTTCATTCCCTGACGCAGCGGATACCGGATTAATGAAAAGAACCTATCTCTACAGCATGCTGGCGCTGTGCGTAAGCGCTGCCTGCCATGCGGAAACGTATCCGGCGCCCATTGGACCGTCGCAATCAGACTTCGGCGGCGTCGGTTTACTGCAAACCCCTACCGCGCGTATGGCACGCGAGGGGGAGATCAGCCTCAACTATCGCGATAACGACCAGTATCGCTACTACTCCGCCTCGGTACAGCTGTTCCCGTGGCTTGAAACCACGCTGCGCTATACGGACGTGCGAACGAAACAGTACAGCAGCGTCGACGCGTTCTCCGGCGATCAGACCTATAAGGACAAAGCCTTCGACGTCAAGCTGCGCCTGTGGGAAGAGAGCTACTGGATGCCGCAGGTCTCCGTGGGTGCAAAAGATATCGGCGGGACCGGCCTGTTTGATGCGGAATATATCGTGGCCAGCAAAGCCTGGGGACCGTTTGATTTCTCGCTCGGTCTTGGCTGGGGGTATCTCGGCACCAGCGGTAACGTGAAAAACCCGTTTTGTACCTACAGCGATAAATACTGCTACCGCGATAACAGCTACCAGAAAGCGGGCTCCATCAACGGGGACCAGATGTTCCATGGTCCGGCGTCGCTGTTTGGCGGTGTAGAGTATCAAACGCCCTGGCAGCCATTACGCCTGAAGCTGGAGTATGAAGGGAATGACTACTCGCAGGACTTCGCCGGGAAAATTGAGCAGAAGAGCAAGTTTAACGTCGGCGCCATTTACCGCGTCACCGATTGGGCCGACGTTAACCTCAGCTACGAGCGTGGCAATACCGTGATGTTTGGCTTCACGCTGCGCACCAACTTTAACGATATGCGTCCGCACTATAACGACAATGCGCGGCCTGCGTATCAGCCGGAGCCGCAGGATGCGATCCTCCAGCACTCCGTGGTCGCCAATCAGCTGACGTTACTGAAATACAATGCCGGTCTGGCCGATCCGAAAATCCAGACCAAGGGCGACACGCTGTACGTCACCGGCGAGCAGGTGAAATACCGCGACTCGCGCGAAGGGATCGAGCGCGCCAACCGGATCGTTATGAACGATCTGCCGGAGGGGATCCGCACGATCCGCGTGACGGAAAACCGCCTCAACCTGCCGCAGGTGACGACCGAAACGGACGTCGCCAGCCTCAAGCGCCATCTGGAAGGTGAACCGCTCGGGCATGAAACCGAGCTGGTGCAAAAACGCGTTGAGCCCGTGGTGCCAGACACCACGGAGCAGGGCTGGTATATCGATAAATCGCGCTTTGATTTCCATATCGATCCGGTACTGAACCAGTCCGTCGGCGGGCCGGAAAACTTCTACATGTATCAGCTGGGTGCGATGGCGACGGCGGATCTGTGGGTCACCGACCACCTGCTGACCACCGGCAGCCTGTTCGGCAACATTGCGAACAACTACGACAAGTTTAACTACACGAACCCGCCGAACGACTCAAAGCTGCCGCGCGTGCGTACCCGCGTGCGTGAGTATGTTCAGAACAACGCTTACGTGAACAACCTGCAGGCCAACTACTTCCAGTACTTCGGCAACGGCTTCTACGGCCAGGTGTACGGCGGGTATCTGGAAACCATGTTCGGCGGTGCGGGGGCAGAGGTGCTGTACCGTCCTGTTGACAGCAACTGGGCGTTTGGGATTGACGCTAACTACGTCAAACAGCGTGACTGGCGCAGCGCGCAGGACATGATGAAGTTCACCGACTACAGCGTCAAAACCGGCCACCTGACCGCCTACTGGACGCCTTCGTTCGCGCAGGACGTGCTGGTGAAAGCCAGCGTCGGCCAGTATCTGGCGGGTGATAAGGGCGGTACGCTGGATATCTCCAAACACTTCGACAGCGGCGTCGTGGTGGGCGGCTATGCCACCATCACCAACGTTTCGCCGGACGAATACGGGGAAGGGGACTTCACCAAAGGGGTCTATGTGTCGATTCCGCTGGATCTGTTCTCGTCAGGGCCAACCCGCAGCCGTGCGGCAGTGGGCTGGACGCCGCTGACGCGTGACGGCGGCCAGCAGCTTGGACGTAAGTTCCAGCTGTATGATATGACCAGCGATAAGAATATTAACTTCCGCTGATGCCCCTCACCCTAACCCTCTCCCCAAAGGGGAGAGGGGATGGTTTGCTCCCTCTCCCTTTCAGGGAGAGGGCCGGGGTGAGGGTATTGCACTCCGGAACGTATAAAACATAAACAAAAAATATAGATCCCAGTCACATTTTTGCGTTATACAGGAACCTCGCCCTGGAGAATGAGGTGCTGTATGACATCCCTGACTCGCCCGCGCGTTGAGTTCATCTCAACGATACTCCAGACCGTGCTGAACCTCGGTCTGCTGAGCCTTGGCCTGATCCTGGTCGTCTTTCTCGGCAAAGAGACGGTGCATCTGGCGGATGTGCTATTTGCCCCTGAGCAAACCAGCAAATATGCGCTGGTGGAAGGCCTGGTGGTCTACTTTCTCTACTTTGAATTTATCGCCCTGATTGTGAAGTACTTCCAGTCCGGCTTTCACTTCCCGCTGCGCTATTTTGTCTACATTGGCATCACCGCCATTGTGCGGCTGATCATCGTCGATCATAAATCCCCCCTCGACGTGCTGATCTACTCGGCGGCGATCCTGCTGCTGGTGATCACCCTCTGGCTGTGTAACTCGAAGCGGCTGAAACGGGAATAAAAAAATGGCGGCCCGGAGGCCGCCTAACAACAGTCACAAGTTGGGTCAATACAATACGTCTAAAGTTGAGGGTTGCAGTGGCATAACAGATGAAACTTAACCTTTCACGCCGCCCGCCGTCAGGCCATTCACCAGCCAGCGCTGGGCCAGCAGGAACACCACGGTAATCGGGATGGCGGACAGTACGGCCGCCGCGGCAAAATCGCCCCACAGGTAGTTTTGCGGGTTGAGGTATTGCTGCATACCTACGGCCAGGGTGTAGCTGTTCACATCGCGCAGTAACAGTGAGGCGACCGGTACTTCGGTGATCGCCGCGATAAACGACAGGATAAACACCACCGCCAGAATCGGCACGGACAGCGGCAGCAGCACCAGACGGAACGCCTGCCACGGGGTAGCGCCATCCAGCGACGCCGCCTCTTCCAGCGAGCCGTCGATGGTTTCGAAATAGCCTTTAATGGTCCACACGTGCAGGGCAATACCGCCGAGATAGGCAAAGATCACGCCGCCGTGGGTATTCAGACCGATAAACGGCACGTACTGGCCCAGACGGTCAAACAGGGCATACAACGCCACCAGCGACAGCACGGCCGGGAACATCTGGAAAATCAGCATCCCTTTCAGCAGCGTCGCTTTGCCCGGGAAACGCATGCGGGCGAAGGCGTAAGCACAGGTGGTGGAGAGCGTCACGATGCCGATCGCGGTGATGGTCGCAACCTTCACCGAGTTCCACAGCCACAGCAGCACCGGGAACGGCGGCGGCGTGACGCGGCCATCCGCGTGTTCAACGCTGAAGCCCAGCGCGAGCTTCCAGTGCTCCCAGGAGATTTCATCCGGGATCAGGCTCCCTGTCGCGAAGTTACCCGAACGCAGGGAGATGGCGATAACCATCAACAGCGGGAACATGATCGCCGCGATGAAAATCAGCAGGCCTAAGTGCGTCGCGAGGAGGCGCAGTTTCTGAGATTTGGGTTGGACCATAGACATAATCAGTGCCCTCCTTAGTCGAATTTCATACGTGTGGCTTTCAGGTTCACAATCGCCAGTGCGCCTACCAGCAGGAAGATCAGGGTGGCAATTGCCGCCGCCAGGCCGAAGTCCTGACCGCCGCCACCTTCGAAGGCGATGCGGTAGGTGTAGCTCACGAGCAGGTCGGTATAGCCTGCTGGCGTAGTCGTACCGAGTCGGTCCGGGCCACCGTTGGTCAACAGCTGAATCAGCACGAAGTTGTTAAAGTTAAAGGCGAAGCTGGCAATCATCAGCGGCGTCAGCGGCTTAATGAGCAGCGGCAGCGTAATCTTGAAGAAGTTCTGGAACGGGCCCGCGCCGTCCATTGCCGAGGCTTCGTACAGATCGTCCGGAATAGCCTTCAGCAGGCCCATGCACAGGATCATCATGTACGGATAACCGAGCCAGGTGTTCACGATGATAATCATCGAGCGGGCGGTGGTTGGGTCGCTGAACCAGGCCGGTTTGATACCGAACAGCGCGCTCAGCATCATGTTGATTTCACCGAAGCTCTGGTTAAACAGCCCTTTGAAAATCAGAATTGAGATAAACGACGGTACGGCGTACGGCAGAATCAACAGCACGCGGTAAATCGCTTTGCCCTTCAGGGATTCCCACTGGACGAGGCAGGCCAGTATCATGCCGACGGCTACGGTGAGGACCACGGTCAGGACCGAGAAAACGACCGTCCAGACGAAGATGGCGAAGAACGGTTTCTGAATGCCTTCGTCGGTAAACACGCGGGTAAAGTTGTCCCAGCCGATGGTGACGGTATAGCCCGGGCTGAGCTTGTCATCACCCCATTTTCCATCGGCAGTAATGGACTGATAGAAACCAATGTCATTATTCGGGCGATACTTCACGCCGCTCTGATTGTTGGTCAGGGTGCCGTCATCGGCAAGTGTGTACAGCGGCTGCGTGCCGGAGAACTGGCGCAGCGAGCTCATGGTCACTTTGCTTTCGTCAGGCAGCACGGCTGTGATCTGGGTCAGCGCCTGACGGTTTTGCGTAATCACGCGCAGGTTGGCACGTTCACCTTCCGGCAGGGCCGCAGCCTCTTTTAAGGTCAGCTTTTGCTCGCCACCAAATTTGAACGCGTCGGAGATATAGTTTTTGCCGCTCTCTCCGTCAGTGAGTGCTAACTTCCACTCGTCACCCGCAGGATACAGGCCGAAGTTAAAGGTCTTACCTGCCTGATAAGAACGATCCAGAAGCACCTGCGTTGCGCGTTCCTGCGCGAGCTGGTTAGTGCTGCTGTAGTTGGTGAACGCAATGGCGATGGTGCAGATCAGCGGGAAGAGAACAAACAGCCCCATCCCGGCCACGCCAGGGTAGACATAGCGCCAGGCGTAGGCTTTACGGTTGGCGAAAATATACAGGCCAGCAGAGCTTAAAATCAGCGTCATGATGGCAAACAGATATTCCCCTTGTACGTACATTAAAACAACAAGGTAACCCACCAGCAGACACAGCAGACCTATCACTGACCACTTCAGTGCGTCGCTTTGCCACCAGTGCTTCTTTTTAATGACATCCATGGGGTTCTTCCTCTACAACGGTGGAAACTTATCGTCAGGTGGCGCTGCGCTTACCTGACCTACGGATCGTGCCGTAGTCGTAGGGCGGGTAAGCGCACGCGCCACCCGCCGTTTTTCAGACTTACTTAGTAATACGACCCTGAGCATCTTTCAGCGCGGCATCAACAGTCTGGCGACCGCTTGCAGCGTTGATAACCGCAGTACGGGTGGCGTACCAGAACGCAGCCATCTGTGGGATGTTCGGCATGATTTCGCCTTTCTGGGCGTTATCCATGGTGGCCGCAATGCGTGGATCTTTCGCCAGCTGATCCTGGAAGGACTTCAGCGCAACGGCACCCAGCGGTTTGTCCTTGTTCACTTCATCCAGACCCTGATCGGTCAGCAGGTAGTTTTCCAGGAACTCTTTCGCCAGCTCTTTGTTCGGGCTGGCGGCGTTGATGCCCGCGCTCAGCACGCCAACGAACGGTTTAGACGGCTTGCCGTTGAAGGTTGGCAGCAGCGTGACGCCGTAGTTGATTTTGCTCTTGTCGATGTTGGTCCAGGCCCACGGACCGTTTATGGTCATCGCGGTTTCGCCTTTGTTGAACGCCGCTTCCGCGATGGAGTAGTCGGTATCCGCGTTCATGTGTTTGTTCTTGATAAGGTCAACCAGGAAGGTCAGACCCGCTCTTGCGCCTGGGCTATCTACGCCCACGTTCTTCACGTCATATTTGCCGTTTTCAAACTTGAACGCGTAACCACCGTCGGCAGCAATCAGCGGCCAGGTGAAGTACGGCTCTTGCAGGTTGAACATCAGGGCAGATTTACCTTTCGCCCTCAGTTCTTTATCCAGGGCAGGGATCTCTTCCCAGGTTTTCGGCGGGTTTGGTACCAGATCTTTGTTGTAAATCAGAGACAGCGCTTCAACCGCGATTGGATAAGCGATCAGCTTGCCGTTATAGCGTACGGCGTCCCAGGTGAACGGGAACAGTTTGTCCTGGAAGGCTTTATCCGGAGTAACTTCAGCCAGCAGGCCAGACTGTGCGTAACCACCGAAACGGTCATGTGCCCAGAAGATGATGTCCGGGCCATCGCCGGTCGCCGCAACCTGCGGGAATTTTTCTTCCAGTTTGTCCGGGTGTTCTACGGTAACTTTGATACCGGTGTCTTTCTCGAATTTCTTACCCACTTCGGCCAGGCCGTTATAGCCTTTATCGCCGTTAATCCAGATAACCAGCTTACCTTCTTCAATTTTGGCGAGAGCCGGTGCGGAAATCATCATTGCTGCCAGGGCGGACAATGCGAAAACGCGTGCGCCAGTCTTGATCTTCATATCTGCCATCCTTTTTTGGTGATGTGCTCGTGGATACACTGAGGTGGTTCAACGTGACTCAGTCTCCTTATTTGACATCCTCTTTCCATCCTCCCAGCCCCTACGCCCCACCCCCCGTTTGTGTGATCCCGGTTGCATAAATTTAAGTTATGAGTGCTGGCGCACATAAAAACCCACTGAATTTTGCAGGCGGCTTCACGAATTTAGCCTCCGCCTACCAGCCGCGGTCGCAGAGCCTGCTCTCTCATCCTCCCGCCTCCTCCCCCATAAAAAAGCCGGGGGGTGGAGGATTCACGAAAGTAATGAATACCCCATAGTGAACTTATCTTGAATGTTTCTGTCGGTGACAGGTTGTAACGAAGGGAGAAGGGCATGGCGAGCGTACAGCTGCGTAATGTAACGAAAGCCTGGGGCGACGTAGTGGTGTCTAAAGACATCAATCTGGACATCACTGAAGGCGAGTTCGTGGTGTTTGTTGGCCCATCAGGCTGTGGTAAATCTACTCTGCTGCGTATGATTGCCGGTCTTGAAACCATCACCAGCGGGGATCTGCTGATCGGTGATACCCGCATGAACGATATCCCGCCTGCCGAACGCGGCGTCGGTATGGTGTTCCAGTCTTATGCGCTTTATCCCCACCTTTCCGTTGCGGAAAACATGTCCTTTGGCCTGAAGCTGGCTGGCGCGAAGAAAGACGTCATCAACCAGCGCGTGACGCAGGTAGCGGAAGTGCTGCAGCTGGCTCACCTGCTGGAGCGTAAGCCGAAAGCACTTTCCGGCGGTCAGCGTCAGCGTGTGGCAATCGGCCGTACGCTGGTGGCAGAGCCGCGCGTGTTCCTGCTTGATGAACCTCTCTCAAACCTGGATGCCGCCCTGCGCGTCCAGATGCGTATCGAAATCTCCCGTCTGCACAAGCGTCTTGGCCGCACGATGATTTACGTCACCCACGATCAGGTCGAAGCGATGACCCTGGCGGACAAAATCGTGGTGCTGGATGCCGGCCGCGTGGCGCAGGTGGGCAAACCGCTGGAGCTCTATCACTACCCGGCAGACCGCTTTGTTGCGGGCTTTATTGGCTCGCCAAAGATGAACTTCCTGCCCGTGAAAGTGACCGCGACAGCCATTGAACAGGTACAGGTGGAGCTGCCAAACCGTCAGCAGGTCTGGTTGCCGGTCGACAGCGCCAACGTACAGGTTGGGGCAAACATGTCCCTGGGTATCCGCCCTGAGCATTTACTGCCGAGCCACATCGCCGATGTGACGCTTGAAGGTGTGGTTCAGGTCGTCGAACAGCTTGGTCACGAAACACAGATTCATATCCAGATCCCCGCCATCCGTCAGAACCTGGTCTACCGCCAGAATGACGTGGTGTTGGTAGAAGAGGGTGCCACATTCGCTATCGGTTTGCCGCCAGAGCGTTGCCATCTGTTCCGTGAGGATGGCACTGCATGTCGTCGGCTGCACAAAGAGCCAGGCGTTTAAGCATTCCAATTACAAAGAAAAGCAATGATCTCAGGAGATAGAATGATGATTACTCTGCGCAAACAAGTCCCTCTGGCAATCGCCGTTGCGGCAGGCATCCTGTCTGCCCAGGCAGGCGCCGTGGACTTTAAAGGTTATGCTCGTTCCGGCATTGGCTGGACCGGTAGTGGCGGTGAACAACAATGTTTTGCGACGACGGGTACTGGCGGTACTAAATACCGTCTCGGTAACGAATGTGAAACCTACGCCGAGCTGAAACTTGGCCAGGAAGTGTGGAAAGAAGGCGATAAGAGCTTCTATTTCGACACTAACGTAGCGTATTCCGTTTCTCAGCAGAACGACTGGGAATCCACCAGCCCGGCCTTCCGTGAAGCTAACGTGCAGGGTAAAAACCTGATTGAATGGCTGCCAGGCTCCACCATCTGGGCCGGTAAGCGCTTCTATCAACGTCATGACGTCCACATGATCGACTTCTACTACTGGGATATCTCTGGTCCTGGTGCGGGTATCGAAAACATCGATCTGGGCTTCGGCAAACTGTCTCTGGCTGCAACCCGTTCTTCTGAATCCGGCGGTTCTGCAACCTTCGCCGATCGTGATGCGAACGGCGACCGTATTTACGACAACGTCGTGCCAAACGATGTCTTCGATGTCCGTTTAGCGGGTCTGGAAACCAACCCAGGCGGTACGCTGGAGCTGGGTGTTGATTACGGTCACACCAACATTCCTGATGACTACTACCTGCAGCCTGGCGCCTCTAAAGATGGCTGGCTGTTCACTGCTGAACATACCCAGAGCATGTTGAAAGGCTTCAACAAGTTTGTACTGCAGTACGGTACGGACTCCATGACCTCTAACGGCAAAGGTATTCCGCAGGGCGGTAGCATTGATAACGACGGTTCTATGTGGCGCGTGCTGGACCACGGTGCAATCACCCTGGCAGACCGTTGGGACCTGATGTATGTCGGTATGTACCAGAACATCGATCGTGACAACAACAACGGTACCGAGTGGTGGACCGTGGGCGTTCGTCCAATGTTCAAATGGACGCCGATCATGAGTACCTTACTGGAAGTCGGCTACGACAACGTCAAATCTCAGAAAACTGACGAGAAAAACAGCCAATACAAAATCACCCTGGCGCAACAGTGGCAGGCTGGCGACAGCATCTGGTCTCGTCCGGCTATCCGTGTCTTCGCAACCTACGCGAAGTGGGATGAAAAATGGGGCTACGCAAATAACGGCGACACTGGCTACACCTCTGGCGTGGCTTACAGTGACACTTCTGCAAAAACCTTCAGCCGCGGTGACTCTGACGAGTGGACCTTCGGTGCCCAGATGGAAATCTGGTGGTAATTCGCAAGACCTGACGTAATGACCTAAAAAGAGGGGCGCAAGCCCCTCTCTCCTTAGGGTGCTGCGCGCTATTGCCTGGCCACCGCAGTGCTCACGCTATCAGAGGTAATAACAATGAAAATGAAGAAAAGTCTCGTCGCGCTGTGCCTCTCTGCGGGGCTGCTGGCCTGTGCTCCGGCTGTCACCTTTGCAGACGTCAATTTTGTTCCGCAAAATACCAGTGCTGCGCCAGCGATTCCGGCGGCGGCACTCCAGCAACTGGTGTGGACGCCAGTTGATCAATCAAAAGTACAAACCACTCAGCTTTCTGCCGGTGGTCAATCCCTGAACGTGCCTGGTATCAGCGGTCCGGTTGCGGCTTTTAGCGTGCCCGCCAATATTGGCGAACTGACCCTGACGCTGACCAGCGAAGTGAACAAGCAAACCAGCGTATTCGCGCCTAACGTGCTGATCCTCGATCAAAACATGACGCCATCAGCCTACTTCCCGAGCGACTATTTTAGCTATCAGGAACCGGGTGTAATGAGCGCTGACCGACTGGAAGGCGTGATGCGCCTGACGCCAGCGCTGGGACAGCAGAAGATTTACGTCCTGGTATTCACGACAGAAAAAGATTTGCAGAAGACGACAAAGCTGGTTGACCCGGCGAAAGCCTATGCGAAAGGCACCGGAAACTCTGTCCCGGATATTCCGGACCCACTTGCTCGTCATACCACAGATGGTCTGGTCAAACTGAAAGTCTCTACCAACAGTGCGTCAAGCGTACTCGTCGGCCCACTGTTCGGCTCATCCGGCCCGGGTCCTGTGACGGTAGGAAACACCGCAGCACCAGTCTATGCCGCACCTGCTGCTGCATCGGCCCCTGCTCCAGCACCAGCGAAGCCATCTGAGCCGGTACTGAACGACACCGAAGCGTACTTCAACAATGCCATTAAGCAGGCAGTGAAGCGCGGCGATGTCGACAAAGCACTGAAGCTGCTTGATGAGGCCGAACGTTTAGGTTCAACCACTGCCCGTTCCACCTTTATCAGCAGTGTAAAAGGCAAGGGGTAACCGTTTCCCCACAGTGCTGATTTGTTAGTAGTTTAGTGCGCCTGAGTGGGCGCACTTTTTTTGGTTCTCATCGCGCTGTTGCGCCATTGTTGCGATAGTGATCGCTAAATAACGTTTGACCGCCCTCAATCCGCGTTTCTGCGATACAATGCCATTACGTTATGTATCGGAGAGTCTGGCATGTCACACCCCGCGCTTACGCAACTGCGTGCGCTGCGCTATTTCGACCAAATACCTGCGCTTGACCCGGAGCAACTGGACTGGTTGCTGCTGGAAGATTCCATGACGAAACGTTTTGAGCAACAGGGCAAAACGGTCACGGTGACGATGATTCAGGAAGGGTTTGTCTCTGCCGATGACATCGCCAGCGAGCTGCCGCTGCTGCCGAAAGAAGATCGCTACTGGCTGCGTGAAATTTTACTGTGTGCTGACGGCGAGCCGTGGCTTGCCGGGCGAACGGTGGTGCCTGAATCTACCCTTTCCGGGCCAGAACTTGCCCTGCAACGATTGGGGAAAACGCCACTGGGGCGTTACCTTTTCACCTCGTCTGAACTAACCCGAGATTTTATTGAGATTGGCCGTGATGCCGACCTGTGGGGGCGTCGTTCCCGCCTTCGTCTGAGTGGTAAACCGTTAATATTGACGGAGCTTTTTTTACCGGCATCGCCGTTGTACTGAGAGGAAGACAAAATGGAGTGGAGCCTGACGCAAAATAAGCTGCTGGCCTATCACCGCTTAATGCGAACGGATAAACCGATTGGCGCGTTGCTGCTGCTGTGGCCAACGTTATGGGCGCTGTGGGTGGCGACGCCGGGCGTGCCGCCGCTGTGGATCCTGGCGGTGTTTGTTGCCGGTGTCTGGCTGATGCGTGCTGCAGGCTGTGTAGTAAACGACTATGCAGACCGGAAATTTGACGGACATGTAAAGCGAACGGCTAATCGCCCGCTGCCCAGCGGCCAGGTGACGGAAAAAGAGGCGCGCACGCTGTTTGTGGTGCTGGTGCTGCTCTCCTTCATGCTGGTGCTGACGCTTAACACCATGACGATCCTGCTGTCTGTCGCCGCGCTGGCGCTGGCCTGGGTCTACCCGTTTATGAAGCGCTACACCCATCTGCCGCAGGTGGTGCTGGGCGCGGCATTTGGTTGGTCGATTCCGATGGCGTTTGCCGCGGTTAGCGAGTCTGTCCCGCTCAGCTGCTGGCTGATGTTCCTGGCGAATATTCTTTGGGCCGTGGCGTACGATACGCAGTACGCGATGGTCGACCGCGATGATGATCTCAAGATTGGCATCAAGTCGACGGCGATCCTGTTTGGCCGTCAGGACAAACTGATTATCGGCATATTGCAGGTGGCGGTGCTGGCGCTGATGGTGGCGATTGGTCGCCTGAACGGCCTGAACTGGGAATTTTACTGGTCCGTGCTGGTGGCGGGACTGCTGTTTGCGTATCAGCAGAAGCTGATTGCGAAGCGCGAGCGTGAAGCCTGCTTTAAAGCGTTTTTAAATAATAACTACGTCGGTCTGGTGCTGTTCCTGGGCCTGGCGATGAGCTATTTTGGCTGAAAAAAAGCCCGGTGGCGCTGACGCCTACCGGGCCTACATATGTGCTGGATCGTAGGCCGGGTAAGGCGATGCCGCCACCCGGCTTTTTTACATCACTCGTCCTGCGTCGCGCTTTCAATCGTTAGACGTACATCTGAGGTAATCAGCTCGGCCAGCATCTGGTAAATCTTCATCGTCTCTTCCGGTTCGGCATCGCCCGTATCGCTGATAAACCCTTCATCACGCAGCGTCAGCACCAGTGAGCTGAATACCGCTTTGTCGAAGAACTCCGGTGCGTTAATGCCGTGCAGAACAGACAGGCGCTGTGCCAGCGTCCGGCTCTCTTTTTCCAGCGTACCACGGTTGATCGACGGGTTCGCGCTGAGCAGCCAGAAGGTGATGGCGTAGCGCTGCAGCGTTTCACGCGCACCGGCGGCCAGCAGCTGCAGGGTGCGGGAGCGGGACGGGTTGATATGCAGCTCGTCATTATTCAGGGTAATCAGCCCCTGACGACGCATCTCTTCCGTCATTTTATCCAGTTCTACCGCCAGCTCATCTTTACTCCAGCGCAGGAACAGCTCCGCTTTCAGCATCGGGTAGATAGCTTCAAGATGGCGCAACAGTTCCTGACGCGAAATGCGGCGATGCTGGGTAATAATGGCCGCCATCAGCGACGGCAACATCAGCATATGCGTGATGTTGTTGCGGTAGTACGTCATCAGCACCGCCTGCTCGCGCGGGAGGATGATGATGTCACCGATGGTGTCTTTTTCGACTTCGAACTTATTCATCTGCAGCGCGTGGTCGATAAGCTCGCTCGCGGTAGCAGAAGGCACAGTCGAATCAACCGAATACGGCACGTTGCGCATAATGTTCAGGTAGCAATCAAGCTGCTCGGTCAACTGCTCACGGGTGAGTGAGCGCTGGCGAGAGGCCAGAAGCGCGGTACAGCACAGGTTCATGGCGTTCGCCGCACCTGCGTTGTTAATGCGCACCATCAGCTCTGCAGCAATACCGTTCACCGTAGGCGTCAGCCACGCCGGACGTACCGCTTCGATAGGGTCGATAGACTCGCGCCACTCCGGGACATGGTTGTTCAGATACGTCATCAGCGGCATCGGTTCGCCAAAGTTCACGTAGCCCTGGCCAAGATTGCGCAGCTTGCTCAGGCCGCGCAGCATCTGCGGCAGGCTCTCTTTCTCTTTGGTCGCACCGCGCAGCTCTTTGGCGTAAGTGCCCACTTCCATGACGTGTTCATAGCCAATGTAGATCGGCACCAGCGTGATCGGACGCGTGCCGCCGCGCAGCATCGCCTGGATGGTCATCGATAGCGTGCCGGTTTTCGGATCGAGCAGACGCCCTGTACGGGAACGACCGCCCTCCACGAAGTACTCGACGGAATAGCCGCGGCTGAACAGCTCGCCGAGATATTCACGGAACACCGTGGAATAGAGCTTGTTACCCTTAAAGGTACGGCGAATAAAGAACGCACCCAGACGGCGGAAGATCGGGCCTGCTGGCCAGAAGTTCAGGTTGATACCCGCCGCAATGTGCGGTGGCACCAGCCCCTGGTGATACAACACATAGGAGAGCAGCAGGTAGTCCATGTGGCTGCGGTGGCAGGGCACATAAACAATTTCATGACCGTCGTGGGCCAGCTGGCGTACGCGCTCTGCGTTGTGGACGTTAATGCCCTGATAGAGACGGTTCCAGGTGAAACTCAGGATACGGTCAGAGAGGCGAATCATCTCGTAGGAGAAGTTCGCCGCGATCTCTTCCATCAGCGCAATGGCGTTCTGCTGTGCTTTCTCGTGGGAAATCTTCTTGCTGCGTGCTTCGTCTTCAACTGCGCGGGCAATCGCTTTGGAGGCCAGCAGCTTGTTGAAAAGATCCTGACGCGCCGGGAGACGAGGCCCAACGGCAGCCAGACGCTGGCGTGCGAAGTGCATACGCGCTACGCGTGCCAGTTTTTGCGCGATGATCTTGTCGGTGCCGTGCTCGTCCGCCATACGACGCAGCGAAACGGAAGGGGAGAAGCGCACAAAGCTGTCGCGTCCCAGCCAGGAGACCGCGAAGAACTTCTGGATGCCGTTGAGCATACGCAGCGGCGGATTCTCTTCGCCTTTTTCGCGGCCCGGACGGCGACCAAACATCACTGAGACCGGCACCATCTGCACATCCAGATCAGGATTGCTGCGGTGCAGGTCGAGATAGTCATGGAACAGCTTGATGGACTCTTCTTTCGGCGTGTAATAGGTAAACACGCGCGGCCCGCCGTGGATAAACACGTAGCGCGGCAGCAGAGTGCCATCAACTTCAAGCGGTTCAAGTGGGTCAGGTAAATCATGCGCCAGACATTGGGCGCGAAGCGTCAGCAGGTCTGCCTTCGAGTTATAAGGCAAAACATACATAATAGGGCGCGACGTATCGAGCCCTAATTCCAGCGCAGGTTCTGCTGGGATAGACTTACTTTTTACCAGGACGCTTAATGGTAAATTAAGTAATTTGTAGTAAATTCGTGGCCAGCCGGACATAAACGATGTAAAGCCTCTGGTTAATAATGCAATTGCGGCGCAAGGATAACAGAAAGCGCGCAAAATTTCTGTTGTTACCCGTCATACTTCAGGCTGCAGCAAAACGCGCTGCGCTCACAGTTACTGACGCTTTTTCCAATAAAAGGTTCTTTTAATGGCCAATAATACCACTGGGTTAACCCGAATCATCAAAGCTGCTGGCTATTCATGGAAAGGTTTCCGTGCCGCGTGGCTTAACGAAGCTGCTTTCCGCCAGGAGGGGGTCGCCGCTATCGTCGCGATTATCATCGCCTGCTTCCTTGATGTTGATGCAATAACTCGCGTGCTTCTCATCGGCTCTGTTCTTTTGGTGATGATAGTGGAAATTCTCAATAGCGCTATTGAGGCGGTTGTGGACCGTATCGGTTCAGATTTCCACGAACTTTCTGGCCGCGCGAAAGACATGGGATCTGCCGCTGTGCTGCTGGCGATTATCACGGCTGCTATCACCTGGGTCACGTTGCTTTGGTCACATTTCCGATGAGCCTCGAGGAATAATTAAGTCCCTGGTTTTTTGTGCAGTTTTTGGTTCCAAAATCGCCTTTGACTGTATATACTCACAGCATAACTGTATATACACCCAGGGGGCGGAATGAAAGCGTTAACGACCAGGCAGCAAGAGGTGTTTGATCTCATTCGGGATCATATCGGCCAGACGGGTATGCCACCCACGCGTGCGGAAATCGCTCAGCGTCTGGGCTTCCGTTCTCCAAATGCGGCCGAGGAACACCTGAAAGCGCTGGCGCGCAAAGGTGTGATTGAAATTGTGTCTGGCGCGTCTCGCGGCATTCGTCTGCTGGTGGAAGAAGAGACAGGCATTCCGCTGATTGGTCGTGTCGCCGCAGGTGAACCTCTGTTGGCCCAGCAGCATATTGAAGGTCACTATCAGGTCGATCCTGGTATGTTCAAGCCGAGTGCGGATTTCCTGCTGCGCGTCAGCGGGATGTCCATGAAAGATATCGGCATTCTTGACGGCGATCTGCTGGCCGTTCACAAAACACAGGATGTACGTAACGGTCAGGTTGTGGTCGCGCGTATTGATGATGAAGTGACAGTCAAGCGATTGAAAAAACAGGGCAACACCGTACAGCTGCTGCCCGAAAATAACGAATTCTCCCCGATTGTGGTGGATCTGCGCGAACAGAACTTCTCCATTGAAGGTCTGGCCGTTGGTGTTATCCGCAACGGTGAATGGCTGTAACCTCTTCCTGACAGGCTACGGGTCTCCGTAGCCTGGATCATTTTGCATTCCCGGTATTTTTCATGTCACTGCTGACAGCTTCTGATAAGGCATTGTGGCGTCTTGCACTGCCGATGATTTTTTCCAATATCACCGTTCCCTTGCTTGGCCTGGTGGACACTGCGGTGATTGGTCATCTGGATTCCCCCGTTTATCTGGGCGGCGTGGCGATTGGCGCAACGGCGACCAGTTTTCTCTTTATGCTGCTGCTCTTTTTACGCATGAGTACCACGGGGCTTACGGCACAAGCCTATGGCGCGAAAGATCCGCTGCGACTGGCGCGCGCGCTGGTGCAACCACTCATTCTGGCACTTGGGGCAGGTGCCTTAATCGTTCTCTTTCGCACGCCGCTGATTGATCTGGCGCTGCATATTGTGGGTGGCAGCGAGGCGGTACTGGAGCAGGCGCGTCGCTTCCTTGAAATCCGCTGGCTCAGCGCGCCCGCATCACTGGCAAACCTGGTTCTGCTGGGCTGGCTGCTGGGCGTGCAGTACGCTCGTGCGCCGGTCATCCTACTGGTAGTGGGAAACCTTTTGAACATCGTGCTCGACCTCTGGCTGGTGATGGGCCTGCACATGAACGTACAGGGCGCGGCGCTGGCAACAGCAGTCGCAGAATACGGCACGTTTCTCATCGGCCTGTGGATGGTCTGGCGCGTACTGGCCATGCGTGGCGTCTCCCTTGTCATGCTGAAAACCGCGTGGCGCGGCAACATCCGCAAGCTGCTGGCGCTGAACCGCGACATTATGCTGCGCTCATTACTGCTTCAGCTCTGCTTTGGCGCGCTGACGGTCTTTGGGGCGCGACTTGGGCCGGAGATCGTCGCGGTTAATGCGGTCCTGATGACGCTGCTGACCTTTACCGCGTATGCGCTGGATGGCTTTGCCTATGCCGTTGAAGCCCATTCGGGGCAAGCGTATGGCGCACGCGAAAGCGGCCAGCTCCGCGAGGTGTGGCGGGCGGCTTGCCGTCAGTCAGGCCTGGTGGCACTGGCGTTTGCACTCATTTACGCCTGTCTGGGTGAACAAATCGTTGCCTTACTCACCTCCCTCCCATCGCTGCGCGAACTGGCGAGTCACTATGTCGTCTGGCAGGTGATCTTACCGGTGGTGGGCGTGTGGTGTTATCTGCTGGATGGCATGTTTATTGGCGCGACGCGAGGTGCGGAGATGCGCAATAGCATGGCGGTCGCGGCTGCAGGTTTTGGCCTGACGCTGCTGACCTTACCGTATTTGGGCAACCACGGTTTATGGCTGGCACTGGCAGTTTTTCTCGCGTTACGTGGCCTGTCGCTGGCCTTTATCTGGCACCGTCACTGGCGAAATAACACCTGGCTGCCTTCCCGCCACGATATATCGTGACGGTTAAAGATTCCGAATATGAAATCAACCGCCGAATCCTTAACTACAATAATTATCACGTCCAGCAGAAAAGAACGTAACGGACGTTACGACCCGACGCTTAACTTAAGAGGACACGATGATGAATAAAGACGAAATCGGCGGCAACTGGAAGCAGTTCAAAGGTAAAGCGAAAGAACAGTGGGGTAAGCTGACGGATGACGATATGACCGTCATTGAAGGTAAACGCGATCAGCTTGTCGGTAAAATCCAGGAGCGTTACGGCTACGCAAAAGACCAGGCGGAAAAAGAAGTGGGCGACTGGGAAAAACGCAACGACTACCGCTGGTAACCGGGCTATACCCGAAAGTACAAGGAAGTACGCCCTGAGGGCGGCCATGAGCCGCCTTTTCTTTTGCCGTTAACGCGGCTTTTTCTTCACGAGAATAGAGTGATCGTGTTGGCATTCATCCTGATGACGACAGGATTCCACCTCCACGCACGCCGAGCACAGCCCGTGCGCTTCAATCACGTTATGACGCAGGGCGAAGCCCATTTTAGCCGCCAGGGTATGCATAATATCTTCCACGCCTTCCGCACACTCTTCCTTCACTGCGCCGCAGCGGTCGCAGATAAACATGGCTGAGGTATGGGTTGGCTGATCGAACAGATGGCACAGAACATAGCTGTTGGTCGATTCAACCTTGTGTACAAACCCTTGTTCGAGCAGAAAATCCAGCGCACGATAAACCGTAGGCGGTTTTGCCTGTGGCTCGGTTGCACGCAGCAAGTCCAGCAGGTCGTATGCGCTGATCGCCCCCTGTTGCAGGCTCATCAGGCGCAATACCTCGAGGCGCTGCGGAGTCAGGCGCACATTGCGTTGCGCACACAGCTTTTCGGCCTGCGCTAACAGCTCTTTTGTGGACTTATCCATTGAGCACCTCGGATGTAATAGGATGGAAAACCCTCACTTTATCATGTTCTGGTAAAAACACCGAGATCCACCAGGCTGTGCTATACCTGACGCATCGCAATTCGGGGAATTAACCATGAAAAGACCTGACTGTATTAAGCACTGGCAAGATGTGGAAGGTGCTGACGATTCTACCTATCCCGACAGTAACGAACTTTTTTCCATCGGCGCGCCCCTCGCTCGCAGGCTGGGCTTAGGCCGTATTGGTATTCATCATGAGCGTTTGCCGCCAGGCCGTCGTACGTCATACCCACATGCGGAAAGTGACGAAGAAGAGTTTATTTATGTGCTTGAAGGGCATCCGGAGGCCTGGATAAACGGCTACCTGTGGAAGCTTGAGCCGGGAGATAGCGTGGGGTTCCCCGCCGGGACGGGCATTTGCCATACCTTTATAAACAACACTGACGAAGAGGTACGGTTGCTGGTTGTCGGCGAGGCCAATAAAAAGCAAAACCGCATCTACTACCCGCTGAACCCGGTCTATGCCGCGACGCGCGAGGACCGCTGGGTAGATCATCCTCCTCAATTTTTTGGGCCGCATGACGGAAAACCCGAGCGGAAATAATTTTCCTCTTCTATAAATATTGAGGGCCGTCACAAATTACAACAGGCCGTAAGGGAATTTTACTTAGGGAAAGAAATAGCGGGTCTTTTACTTCTTATTCACAGCAATAGTTCGTTCCTGTTTGGGTGATAACAGACAGGGGTTATTTCATAACAGACTATAACGGGCATACTGTGAAAAAATATTTTAAATTTTCGGTGGTTAGCATTGCTGTCTCCTTTTTTATGGCAAATCAGGCGGGAGCAGCCAATACCTGGACAGAATCACGTAGCGACGCCATGGGCGGCACGGGCGTAGCCGCTGGCAGTTATGGCAGCGGGGCGTTAATCAACCCCGCGTTGCTGGCAAAGGCAAAACCGGACGATGATGTGACGGTCATTTTGCCGTCCGTTGGGGTGCAGGTGACAGATGAAGACAATCTTCAGGATGAGATTGATACCATCAACGACAAAATCAATCACTATAAGGATGTGGTTGATAACCTTACGCCCATTGAAGTCATCACCAATCCGTTAGGTTCGATCAACCAGTTCCAGGGCGCGGCCAAAGATCTTGCCGATGAACTGGACTATCTCAAGGGTAAAACTGCACGTGCAACGGCTGGGGCAGGACTTGCCGTGAGTATCCCTAACGATGTGCTTTCCGTGGCCTTTATGGCCAAAGGTTATGCTCATGGTCGGGTTAGCTCATCTATCGACCAGCAAGATATTGATTATCTGCGCAGTATTCAAAGAAGCGATGTGGTTGCTGCCGGTGTTGCCCTGGATGCAGCGCTGAATGGCACGGATCAGATCACCAAAAACCTCAACTCAACGGCGTCTGGCCGGGCGGCGATTGTGTCCGACTATGGTATTGCGGTTGCCCGTCAGTTCGATCTTGGTGGCATCCCGGTTTCCGTGGGCGTAACGCCAAAACTGCAAAAAACCTGGATCTATAACTACACCACCTCCATCTACGATTACGACAGTAATAAGTGGAACGATAGCCGCTACCGTACAGACGATACGGGCTTTAACGTTGATGCTGGTATTGCCGCTGATTTTGGCGAAAACTGGACGGTCGGCCTGAGCGGGCAAAACCTGATGTCACGCGATATTGACAGCAAAGATATCCGCATACGCAACGGGCGTACGGGAGAAGTGGTGAGCTATAAAGACACCTACCAGATCCGTCCGCTTGTCACCGCGGGCGCCGCCTGGCACAACGATCTGGTCACGCTGACCGCTGATGGCGATCTAACCGAAACCAAAGGTTTCAAGAGCGAAGATACGTCGCAGTATGTCGGGGTAGGTGCTGAAGTGACCCCGCTGAGCTGGCTGGCGGTACGCGCAGGTTATCGTGCTGACGTGAAAGGCAACGACAGCAATGTCTTTACCGGCGGTGTTGGCTTTGCGCCGTTTAACACCGTCCACGTTGACCTGATGGGCCTGTACGGCGAGGACGAAACCTGGGGCGCAGGAGCACAGCTGAGCATGACGTTTTAACCTGAACCGGAGGCGCTGCGCCTCCGGCTTTTCTTTGTGCTATAGTAGCGCCCCTTTTCCACCAGATGCTTAAAACTTCGCCATGTCGTCAGAACTACAGACTGCTTTCCCCGCACACCGTTTCTCCATTGCGCCGATGCTCGACTGGACGGACAGACACTGCCGTTACTTCCTGCGTCAGCTCTCCCGCCATACGCTGCTGTATACCGAAATGGTGACAACCGGGGCAATTATTCACGGTAAGGGCGACTATCTGGCCTATAGCGAAGAGGAGCATCCGGTTGCGCTGCAGCTGGGCGGCAGCGATCCGATCGCGCTGGCGCAGTGTGCAAAGCTGGCAGAAGAACGCGGCTATGACGAGATTAACCTGAACGTAGGTTGTCCTTCCGATCGCGTGCAGAACGGCATGTTCGGCGCATGCCTGATGGGCAACGCACAGCTGGTGGCGGACTGCATCAAAGCCATGCGTGACGTCGTCTCTATCCCGGTGACGGTCAAAACCCGTATCGGCATTGATGACCAGGACAGCTACGAATTTCTGTGCGATTTCATCAATACCGTTGCCGGAAAGGGCGAGTGCGAGATGTTCATCATCCACGCGCGTAAAGCCTGGCTTTCCGGCCTCAGCCCGAAAGAGAATCGCGAAATCCCGCCGCTGGACTACCCGCGCGTATACCAGCTGAAGCGCGATTTCCCGCACCTGACGATGTCGATTAACGGCGGCATCAAGTCTCTGGAAGAAGCGAAAGCGCATCTTACGCATATGGATGGCGTGATGGTCGGACGTGAGGCGTATCAGAACCCCGGTATCCTGGCGACGGTCGATCGTGAAATCTTTGGTGTTGAAGATGCAGATACCGATCCGGTGGCGGTCGTGCGTGCCATGTATCCGTATATTGAGCGTGAGCTGAGCAACGGCACCTACCTTGGCCATATCACCCGCCATATGCTTGGCCTGTTCCAGGGTATTCCGGGCGCGCGCCAGTGGCGTCGCTACCTGAGCGAGAATGCGCATAAAGCCGGAGCGGATATTGAGGTGCTGGAACACGCATTGCGTCTGGTGGCAGATAAGCGATAAATTTCACTAAAAGATCGTCAAATTCACCACGCCCCGCCCAATGTTGCGGGGCATTTTGCTTTCAGAACAATATGTTACGTTTGGCATGATTCTTGTAATGCTTTCTGCATCATTCGGGGCTCGCGGGAGAACACCATGCTGGAACTACTTTTTGTGATTGGCTTTTTTGTGATGCTGATGGTGACGGGCATTTCGCTGCTCGGCATTCTTGCGGCGATCGTTGTGGCGACGGTGGTGATGTTTATCGGCGGGTTATTTGCGTTGACGCTCAAACTGTTACCGTGGTTGCTGCTTGCTGTCGCGGTGGTATGGGTGATACGGGCGATTAAATCGCCAAAAGTGCCCAGTTATCAGCGCAATAACCGCTTCCGTTACTAAGGTATTGAGGGGTTCGTCACATACTTGTAACTTTTCCGGCAGCATGCCTTAGAACAGAATAGGATTTACTTATCGAATCTGTCACTATGACTGCCGCTAAAGAATTCATCGAGCTGTACCCTACATACAGCCGAACTAAAAAAAGAAAGGGCTTCCCACGGGAAGCCCAATTTCTTTTTAGGGCCTAGGGGATCAGCAGGCTTGAGCCCTGCGTCGCCCGGCTTTCCAGCACCTCATGTGCGCGCTGCGCATCAGTAAGTGCGTATTTCTGCGCATCCGCCACGTCTACTTTGATCACACCGCTGGCGATCAGCGAGAACAGTTCGTTGCTGGCTTCCTCCAGTTCTTCCCGGTTGGTGATGTATCCTTGCAGGGAAGGGCGAGTCACATAAAGAGAACCCTTCTGGTTCAGAATGCCCAGGTTAACGCCGGTTACCGCGCCTGACGCATTCCCGAAGCTTACCATCAGACCACGACGCTGCAGGCAGTCCAGCGAGGCTTCCCAGGTATCTTTCCCCACCGAGTCATACACGACCCGCACTTTTTGGCCGTGCGTGATCTCTTTTAGCCGTTCAGCAATGCTCTCTTCACGGTAGTTGATGACCTGCCATGCACCGGCCTGCAGCGCACGCTGCGCTTTCTGCGCGCTGCCGACGGTGCCGATAAGCTTCGCGCCCAGCGCCTTCGCCCACTGGCAGGCGATCAGCCCCACGCCACCGGCAGCGGCATGAAAGAGGAACTGTTCGTCAGGTTTGATCTCATAGGTTTTACGCAGCAGGTAAAATACCGTCAGTCCTTTCAGGAACGAGGCGGCAGCCTGTTCAAAGGAGATCGCGTTAGGCAGAAGGGCGGCCTTGTCTGCGGGAACATTGTGAACGGAACTGTAAGCGCCGAGGGCAGATTGCGCATACACCACGCGGTCGCCCTCTTTGATATGCTTAACGGCACTGCCCACTTTGATGACCACACCCGCCGCCTCCGTTCCCAGCCCGCTCGGCATCGACGGAGGTGGGTAGAGACCGCCGCGAATGTAGGTGTCGATGTAGTTAATGCCAATCGCTTTGTTTTCAACCTGGATTTCATTTTCGCCAGGTGCGGCGGGGGTAAACTCCACCGCTTTAAGCACGTCTGGTCCACCGTGTTTCTGGAATTCAATGCGCGTTGCCATGCTCCCTCCGTAAGAAAAATATGGTAATCTTTCGACCCACTCTTTATCTCGGTAACTCCATTCACTATGGCAGGAAACAAACCCTTCAACAAACAGACTGAACCCCGCGAACGTGATTTCCAGGTCGCAGGGTTAAAAGTCCCGCCGCACTCGATTGAAGCGGAACAGTCGGTGTTGGGCGGTTTAATGCTGGATAACGAACGCTGGGACGACGTCGCGGAGCGCGTCGTGGCGGAAGATTTCTACACCCGTCCGCATCGCCATATCTTTACCGAAATGGCGCGCCTGCAGGAGTCGGGCAGCCCGATCGACCTGATCACGCTCGCGGAATCGCTTGAGCGACTGGGGCAGCTTGACAGCTGTGGCGGGTTCGCCTACCTGGCAGAACTGTCAAAAAATACGCCAAGTGCGGCGAATATTAGCGCTTACGCTGACATCGTGCGCGAACGTGCCGTTGTGCGCGAAATGATCTCGGTGGCGAACGAAATCGCCGAAGCCGGTTTTGACCCGCAGGGTCGCTCCAGCGAAGATCTGCTCGACCTTGCCGAATCCCGCGTCTTTAAAATTGCCGAAAGCCGTGCAAATAAAGACGAAGGCCCAAAAAACATTGCCGATGTGCTCGACGCTACCGTTGCGCGTATCGAACAGCTGTTCCAGCAGCCGCATGATGGTGTGACCGGCGTAAACACCGGCTATGACGACCTCAATAAGAAAACTGCCGGTCTGCAGCCGTCGGATTTGATTATCGTCGCCGCGCGTCCGTCGATGGGTAAAACCACTTTTGCAATGAACCTCGTTGAAAACGCGGCGATGTTGCAGGATAAGCCGGTGCTGATTTTCAGCCTTGAGATGCCCTCCGAGCAGATTATGATGCGTTCCCTGGCGTCGCTGTCGCGCGTGGATCAGACCCGCATTCGTACCGGACAGCTCGACGATGAGGACTGGGCGCGGATTTCCGGCACCATGGGCATTCTGCTGGAAAAACGGAACATCTATATTGATGATTCCTCTGGCCTGACGCCGACGGAAGTGCGTTCCCGCGCCCGTCGTATTGCCCGCGAACACGGCGGCATTGGCCTCATCATGATCGACTACCTTCAGCTGATGCGCGTCCCGTCGCTCTCCGACAACCGCACGCTGGAAATTGCAGAGATTTCCCGCTCGCTCAAGGCGTTAGCCAAAGAGCTGCACGTGCCGGTGGTGGCGCTTTCCCAGCTTAACCGCTCACTGGAACAACGTGCCGACAAGCGCCCGGTCAACTCCGACCTGCGTGAATCCGGCTCCATCGAGCAGGATGCCGACTTAATCATGTTCATCTACCGTGATGAGGTTTATCACGAGAACAGCGACCTGAAAGGGATTGCTGAAATTATTATTGGTAAGCAACGTAACGGCCCCATCGGAACGGTACGTCTGACCTTTAACGGGCAATGGTCGCGCTTTGATAACTATGCGGGACCGCAGTACGACGACGAATAAGGATTTTACATGCAAGCGGCAACTGTAGTTATTAACCGCCGCGCTCTGCGACACAACCTGCAACGTCTGCGCGAACTGGCACCCGCCAGCAAGCTCGTTGCAGTCGTGAAAGCGAACGCTTACGGACACGGTCTTCTCGAGACCGCGCGAACGCTCCCCGATGCCGACGCCTTTGGCGTCGCTCGTCTTGAAGAAGCTCTCCGCCTGCGCGCGGGCGGTATTACCCAACCGATTCTGCTCCTCGAAGGCTTTTTTGAAGCGTCGGATTTGCCCACTATTGCCGCTCAGCATCTGCACACGGCGGTACACAATGAAGAACAGCTTGCGGCACTCGAAACCGCCGAGCTGAGCGAGCCGGTGACCGTGTGGATGAAGCTCGACACGGGCATGCACCGTCTGGGCGTGCGCCCGGAAAATGCAGAGGCGTTTTATCATCGCCTGTGTCAGTGCAAAAATGTGCGCCAGCCGGTGAATATCGTCAGCCATTTTGCTCGCGCCGATGAACCGGAGTGTGGTGCGACAGAGAAGCAGCTCGATATCTTCAACACCTTCTGCGAAGGCAAACCGGGAATGCGTTCCATTGCGGCATCCGGCGGCATTCTGCTGTGGCCGCAGTCGCACTTCGACTGGGCTCGCCCGGGCATTATCCTTTACGGCGTGTCGCCGCTGGAGGGCAAACCCTGGGGGCCAGATTTCGGTTTCCAGCCGGTGATGTCCCTTGTCTCTAACCTGATCGCCGTGCGCGAGCACAAAGCCGGTGAGCCGGTGGGTTACGGCGGCACATGGACCAGCGAACGCGATACGCGACTGGGCGTGGTGGCGATGGGGTATGGTGACGGTTATCCGCGTGCCGCACCGTCGGGTACGCCGGTTTTGGTAAATGGTCGTGAAGCGAAAATTGTTGGTCGCGTCGCGATGGACATGATTTGCGTTGACCTTGGGCCAGAAGCGCAGGACAAAGCAGGCGATGCAGTGGTGATGTGGGGAGAAGGTTTGCCTGTTGAACGCATTGCTGAATTAACGAAAGTGAGTGCTTACGAACTTATCACGCGGCTGACGTCAAGGGTAGCGATGAAGTACATTGATTGAACCGCCAGTGGAGTGAGGGATTTAACCTCACTCCAACTTTATTAACATCCTCTCGACCTTCTCCCACTTCCAGTTTATTGTTGAAATTCCTGCCTCATCGAATTCCGGAGAACCATCGCGTGTTTCAGACAGTTGACGCCTATGCCGGCGACCCTATTCTCTCCTTAATGGAGCGTTTCAAAGAAGATCCTCGCAGCGACAAAGTGAACCTCAGCATTGGCCTGTATTACAACGAGGATGGCATCATTCCGCAGTTGGAGGCCGTTGCTGAAGCGGAAGCGCGTCTGAACGCTGTTCCGCACGGTGCCTCCCTTTATCTGCCGATGGAAGGGCTAAATGCCTACCGCAATACCATCGCGCCGCTGCTGTTTGGTGCCGATCACGCGGTGCTCGCGCAAAAACGCGTGGCGACCATCCAGACGCTGGGCGGCTCGGGTGCGCTGAAAGTGGGGGCCGACTTCCTGAAAAAATACTTCCCGGATTCAGGCGTATGGGTCAGCGATCCGACGTGGGAAAACCACGTTGCGATCTTCGAGGGCGCAGGCTTCAAAGTGGCGACCTATCCATGGTTCGACAGCGAAACCAACGGCGTGCGCGTTGACGCGCTGCTGGAAAAACTGAACTCGTTGCCTGAGCGCAGTATTGTGCTGCTGCACCCGTGCTGCCATAACCCGACCGGGGCCGATCTCACCAATGCCCAGTGGGATGCGGTGATTGAGGTACTGAAAGCCCGCAACCTGATCCCGTTCCTCGACATTGCCTATCAGGGCTTTGGTGCGGGCATGGAAGACGATGCTTACGCCATCCGCGCCGTGGCCAGCGCCGGGCTGCCAGCGCTGGTCAGCAACTCCTTCTCCAAAATCTTCTCGCTTTACGGCGAGCGCGTGGGCGGTCTGTCCGTGGTGTGTGAAGACGCCGAAGCGGCGGGTCGCGTGCTGGGTCAGCTCAAAGCAACGGTGCGCCGCATCTACTCCAGCCCGCCAAACTTTGGGGCGCAGGTGGTGGCGACGGTTCTCGGTGACGAAAAGCTGAAAGCGTCCTGGCTTGCTGAAGTGGAAGCAATGCGTAAGCGCATTCTCTCGATGCGTCAGGAACTGGTTAATGTCCTGAAAGAGGCTGTGCCGGGTCATAACTTCGACTATCTGCTCAAGCAGCGCGGAATGTTCAGCTACACCGGACTGAGCGCGGCGCAGGTCGATCGCCTGCGCGATGAATTTGGCGTTTACCTGATTGCCAGCGGTCGTATGTGCGTGGCGGGACTGAATGCCAGCAACGTCCAGCGCGTGGCGCAGGCGTTTGCTGCTGTAATGTAAGTACCTACTTACTCTCTCTCTCCCCGTGGGAGAGGGTTGGGGTGAGGGCATCAGGCCGCACAAGAATGTCGCCCGATACTTTGTGATCGTCTTCTTTTTATTCAGCTTCATAAGCAAAAACTCCTTCCCTTTACCTCCTGCTGGGGTTATGGTCGGGTAGATTTTTGACCATTCACTCAAAATAAAAGATAACAATCTGAATATTCAGGGGAAAATATGCGCAAGATCACACTGGCGCTCAGCGCCGCCTGCTTATTGTTCTCGCTTAACAGTGCAGTCGTTGCGCGTGCATCTGCACCGACGCCGCTTTATACCGGTACCACCGCCGCCATTCTTGCCGAGCAGGCACCCATTCACTGGGTCTCTGTGGCACAAATCGAAAACAGTCTGGTAGGCCGTCCGCCGATGGCCGTTGGCTTCGACATTGACGATACCGTCCTCTTCTCGAGTCCAGGCTTCTGGCGAGGCAAACAAACCTGGTCGCCAGACAGCGAAGCGTATCTGAAGAACCCGGCGTTCTGGGAAAAAATGAACAACGGCTGGGACGAATTCAGCATCCCGAAAGAGGTGGCACGCGCGCTGATCGCCATGCACGTTAAGCGCGGCGACAGCATTTACTTTGTCACCGGACGCAGTCAGACCAAAACGGAAACCGTTTCAAAAACGCTGCAGGATGATTTCCTGATCCCGGCTGCCAGCATGAACCCGGTTATTTTTGCGGGCGATAAAGAAGGGCAAAACACCAAAACCCAGTGGCTGGAACAGAAAAATATCAAAGTGTTTTATGGTGATTCCGATAACGACATCACCGCCGCGCACGACGCAGGAGCCAGAGGCATCAGAGTATTACGCGCCTCTAACTCGACCTATCGACCGCTGCCGATGGCCGGGAAATTTGGCGAAGAGGTGATTGTTAATTCCGAATACTGAGTTATGCTGGTTTTTTGAACAAATCAGGCCTGCCGGGTTTACCTTTTGTCGTCTTGCTGCACACTTAAAGAGGCAGATACTCAGTTCGCGTTTAACCCATTCACAGGGGAGCAAAGATGACAATTTCGGAGATACTTCAGTACTGCATGAGCAAGCCGGGCGCGGAGCAAAGCGTCCACAGCGACTGGAAAGCCACGCAGATTAAGGTCGGTGATGTCCTGTTTGCGATGGTGAAAGAGGTGGAAGGCCGTCCGGCGGCGTCTCTGAAAACCAGCCCGGAGCTGGCCGATTTATTGCGCCAGCAGCACGATGATGTCAGACCAAGCAAGCATCTGAATAAAGCGCACTGGAGCACAGTCTATCTCGACGGTTCCATTCCCGGGTCGCAAATTTACTACCTGGTGGACGCGTCCTATCAGCAGGCGGTTGAGCTGCTGCCGGAAACAACCCGACAGCAGCTCTCCGTGTGACGATTACAGCAACGGTTTAAGGAAGCGCGCGGTGTGCGAGGCTTCGCACTCTGCAACGGTCTCTGGCGTGCCGGAGACGAGAATTTCACCACCGCCGCTGCCGCCTTCCGGGCCGAGATCGACAATCCAGTCCGCGGTTTTAATCACGTCCAGGTTGTGCTCAATCACCACGATAGTGTTGCCCTGATCGCGCAGCTGATGCAGCACCTCGAGCAACTGCTGAATGTCGGCAAAGTGCAGACCGGTAGTCGGCTCATCAAGAATGTACAGCGTCTGACCGGTGCCGCGTTTTGACAGCTCACGCGCCAGCTTCACGCGCTGCGCTTCACCACCGGAAAGCGTTGTCGCCGACTGCCCCAGACGAATGTAGGTCAGGCCCACGTCCATCAGCGTTTGCAGCTTACGCGCCAGCGCAGGGACGGCGTCAAAGAACTCGCGCGCCTCTTCGATGGTCATGTCCAGCACTTCGTGAATGGTCTTGCCTTTGTACTTAATCTCCAGCGTTTCGCGGTTATAGCGCTTGCCTTTGCACTGGTCGCATGGCACGTAGATATCCGGCAGGAAGTGCATCTCAACCTTGATCACACCGTCACCCTGGCACGCTTCACAGCGACCGCCGCGCACGTTAAAGCTGAAACGTCCTGGCGTATAGCCGCGTGAACGCGCTTCCGGCACACCGGCAAACAGTTCACGTACGGGCGTAAAGACGCCGGTATAGGTCGCCGGGTTGGAGCGCGGCGTACGGCCAATCGGGCTCTGGTCGATGTCGATAACCTTATCGAAATGCCCCAGCCCCTGAATGTCGCGGTACGGTGCAGGCTCGGCCAGCGTCGCACCGTTCAGCGCCGTCTGCGCAATCGGGAACAGCGTATCGTTAATCAGCGTCGATTTACCGGAACCGGACACGCCGGTGATACAGGTAAACAGGCCAACCGGCAGCGTCAGGGTGACGTCTTTCAGGTTGTTACCGCGCGCGCCGGTCAGCTTCAGCACTTTTTCCGGATCTGCCGCTACGCGCTGTTTTGGCACCTCAATCTTACGCTTGCCGCTCATGTACTGGCCGGTCAGCGACTCGGGAACCGCCATGATGTCTTTCAGCGTCCCTTCTGCAACGACCTGACCGCCGTGTACGCCTGCGCCAGGGCCAATGTCGATGACATGGTCAGCCGCACGGATCGCATCTTCGTCGTGCTCAACCACAATTACCGTGTTGCCGAGGTTGCGCAGATGAACCAGCGTGCCGAGCAGACGCTCGTTGTCGCGCTGGTGCAGGCCGATGGACGGCTCATCCAGCACGTACATCACGCCTACCAGGCCCGCGCCAATCTGGCTGGCCAGGCGGATACGCTGGGCTTCACCGCCGGAGAGCGTTTCTGCAGAGCGGGAAAGCGTCAGGTAGTTCAGGCCGACGTTCACCAGGAACTTGAGGCGATCGCCAATCTCTTTCAGCACTTTTTCGGCGATTTTCGCACGCTGGCCGGAGAGCTTCAGGTTATTGAAGAAGTCCATCGCGTGGCCGATGCTCATGTCTGAGATGGTCGGCAGCGCGGTGTTTTCCACGAACACGTGGCGCGCTTCGCGACGCAGGCGCGTGCCCTCACAGGTGGCGCAGGAGCGGTTGCTGATGAACTTCGCCAGCTCTTCACGTACCGCACTGGATTCGGTCTCTTTGTAGCGGCGCTCCATATTGTGCAGCACCCCTTCGAACGGGTGGCGACGCACGGAGGTATCGCCGCGATCGTTCATGTACTTGAACTCGATGTTCTCTTTACCGGAACCGAAGAGGATCACTTTGTGCACGTTCGGGCTCAGGCTGGCCCACGGGGCTTCAACATCGAACTTGTAGTGCTCTGCCAGCGATTTCAGCATCTGGAAGTAGTAGAAGTTACGCTTGTCCCAGCCGCGAATGGCGCCGCCCGCCAGCGACAGCTCCGGGTTCTGAATCACGCGGTCCGGATCGAAATACTGCTGGACGCCCAGGCCGTCACACGTCGGGCAGGCACCCGCCGGGTTGTTGAAGGAGAACAGACGCGGTTCCAGCTCGCGCATGCTGTAGCCGCAAATCGGGCAGGCAAAGTTGGCGGAGAAGAGCAGCTCTTCCGCTTTCGGGTTGTCCATGTCGGAGACCACGGCCGTGCCGCCAGACAGTTCCAGCGCCGTCTCAAAGGATTCCGCGAGACGCGTGGCGAGATCGTCACGCACCTTAAAGCGATCAATCACCACTTCGATGGTGTGCTTCTTCTGTAGTTCCAGCTTTGGCGGATCCGACAGGTCACACACTTCGCCGTCAATACGGGCACGGATATAGCCCTGGCTTGCCAGGTTTTCCAGCGTTTTGGTGTGCTCGCCTTTACGCTCTTTAATGATCGGCGCCAGCAGCATCAGGCGTTTGCCTTCCGGCTGCGACAGCACGTTATCCACCATCTGGCTCACGGTCTGGGCCGTCAGCGGGACGTCATGGTCCGGGCAGCGCGGCTCGCCCACGCGGGCATACAGCAGACGCAGGTAGTCGTGAATTTCGGTAATGGTACCGACCGTAGAACGCGGGTTATGCGAGGTGGACTTCTGCTCAATAGAGATAGCAGGGGACAACCCTTCAATATGGTCGACATCCGGTTTTTCCATCAGCGACAGGAACTGACGCGCGTACGCAGAGAGTGATTCAACGTAACGACGCTGTCCTTCGGCATACAGAGTGTCGAAAGCCAGTGAGGATTTGCCAGACCCCGAAAGCCCGGTCACGACAATGAGTTTGTCGCGAGGGATTATGAGGTTGATATTCTTGAGATTGTGGGTGCGGGCGCCCCGAACTTCGATCTTATCCATTCACCTTTCCCGGTTGGAACACGGATTGCCTGATTTGTTTGAAGGACAAACGGCTGTCAGAAACGGCTAATTATGACACAATTTGACCTGTTTGAATATACAGTATTGGAATGCATTTTCTGATTGGCTGTGTAACAATGTCGAGTTCGCGAGAGATTTCTGAACCAACTACGCAACTATGCAAATTGCCGCGTGGAAATGGTACACTCGCGCGTTTACACTATTAAGAAACGTATTCAGGAGACACGAACATGGCCAGCAGAGGCGTAAACAAGGTGATTCTCGTCGGTAATCTGGGCCAGGACCCGGAAGTACGCTACATGCCGAGTGGTGGCGCAGTTGCCAACATTACGCTGGCTACTTCCGAATCCTGGCGTGATAAAGCGACCGGTGAGATGAAAGAGCAGACCGAATGGCACCGCGTTGTGCTGTTTGGCAAACTGGCCGAAGTGGCCGGTGAGTATCTGCGTAAAGGTTCTCAGGTCTATATCGAAGGCCAGCTGCGTACCCGCAAATGGACCGATCAGTCCGGCGCTGAGAAGTACACCACGGAAGTCGTGGTGAACGTGGGTGGCACCATGCAGATGCTGGGTGGCCGTCAGGGCGGTGGCGCACCGGCAGGTGGCGGTCAGAGCCAGCAGCAGGGCGGTTGGGGTCAGCCTCAGCAGCCGCAGGGCGGCAACCAGTTCAGCGGCGGCGCGCAGTCTCGTCCGCAGCAGCAGTCTGCTCCGGCCCCGTCTAACGAACCGCCAATGGATTTCGACGACGACATTCCGTTCTGATCCACGGACGCGAAAACAAAAAACCCAGACATCGTCTGGGTTTTTTTATTGATGAAGGGATCAGGTAATCACCATCGGCCAGTCTGGCGGCGTGTGGCTCATGGCTTCCACCATCACCACTTTTATATTTTCCCAAACGGCAGCGATATCCAGCAGGGTAATGCCAAGCAGACCCGTTGCAAACCAGCAGGCTGCGCCCAGCCCCAGCAGGGTGCTGATCACCGCAAGGCCAGCGTAGTCAGATTTACGAAACTGAATGTTCAGCGTGCTGGCTAAAAACATCAACACCGCACTTAACAATGGCCAGCGCAGGAGAACCATGCTGGTAGTAATGGTCGCCATAAACCCATCCTCGACAAAACAGACGAACTGAAATGAAACAATGTTTCTCGTTACACAAGATATGTGAACTATATCACACTTGCTGTTTTATTCGCCAGCATCACGGCGTGGAAAAATGGGCGATTTATCACCATGGAGAATATATCTTTGTAAGCGAGGCTGACGCCTCAACGCACCGTCCGCCAGGGCAAGTGCGGCGAGAGAGGGGATCACGAGGCTTGCGCAAGAGACATGTCTGGTCAGCCATTTTCCTGGCAAGTGAAGCGTTATTTTTACGCCCTTCATAAAAATATGCTGGTTGCGTTTGATTATTAATAAATCAAACCACGAAGCAGAGGGGAACAATTATCACGAAATTTCATGTTCATCTTGTTCTTTTTTCATGCGGCCAGAAGTTTGGTTTAATCAATGATCCGCTGTTGTGCTAGCTAAAACCTCCCGCCTGTACTGGATAATTATTTTCCTTAATTGAAACGGAACGAATACTTTTAGTTTAGCTTACGGGAAAATATTATCGTCATAACCAATTTTAAGATTTTTAATACTAAAAGTCGGTTGCTAACTTCGCATGATTCATGCAACGTAATCATCTGTTTATCAAAGCATCCGGCCTTCATTACTACAGGCGTACAACATGCAGGGATATAGGGCGGGAAATGAATCGTAGCGCGCGGCGCAAGATGCTCAGGGGGGTAGGGATCATCATGGTAGTTATGCTACCGGTGATGCTTGCGCTATGGTTTGCCCAGCTCAGAGCCGTGTCGGAAACAAGCGCCCAACTACGCACATTTGCTGGACTGGCGTTAGACAAAACAGAACTTGTCATTCAACAGGTTGATTTAGCACGCGATGGCGCTGAACAATATCAGGGTAAACTGTGTACACCTGAGCACCGGCAATATATGTTGAATGTGGTTCGTGGTCGTCTTTTCGTCGCCGATTTAATTTATGCACAAGGCCAACGTTTTCTTTGTTCAACCGTTTTTACCCCCGACCAGCCCTATCTGATTTCTGTCGCCAATTACAAACGTAAACCCGACATTGCCATCTATTATTATCGCGATACGCCATTTTTTACAGGGTATAAAATGACATATATGCAGCGTGGTAATTATGTTGTGGTGGTCAATCCGCTTTCTTACAGTGAAGTGATGTCAGCCGATCATTCTCTGTCGTGGGGGGTGTACGACACGGTAACTAATGCATTCTTTTCCGTCAGCCAGCAGGCCAATATTACATTATTGAATACGCTAATCCGGGATAAGGAATCGACATTTCAAAAAGATGACCGTTTTTATACCATCGTTAAATCCGATAAACGCCCCATCGCAGCCATCGTCTCCACATCGAATACACGCTTTTATGAAACGCTTTATCATCAGGCCACACTGACGCTGCCGCTGGGGATGATCTGCAGCATTATTATTCTTCTGGTGTGGTCACGCACCCACCGTGAACTCAACTCCCCAGGCCGGTTGCTGCATCGTGCGCTGAATAAGCGCCAGCTTTGCGTCCATTATCAGCCAATTATTGATATTAAAAATAATCGGTGCGTGGGGGCAGAAGCGTTACTGCGCTGGCCTGGCTTTAACGGACAGGTGATGAGTCCGGTGGAATTTATCCCGCTGGCGGAAAAAGAGGGCATGAGCGAACGTATTACGGATTACGTCGTCGAAGAGGTATTCAGCGATCTGGGGCATTTCCTGGCGACGCATCCCGATCTCTATATTTCCATTAACCTGTCGGCGACTGATTTTCACTCTTCGCGCCTGATCGCGATGATCTCGGACAAGGCCAGGCACTATGCCGTGCGCGCGCAGCAGATAAAGATTGAAGTGACGGAACGCGGGTTTATTGATGTTCCTAAAACCACACCCGTTATTCAGGCTTTCCGTCAGGCGGGCTATGAAGTGGCCATCGATGATTTCGGGACCGGTTATTCCAACCTGCATAACCTTTATTCGCTGAATGTCGATATCCTGAAAATCGATAAATCCTTTATCGATACCTTAACGACCAACAGCACCAGCCACCTGATTGCCGAGCACATCATCGAGATGGCGCAAAGTTTGCGTCTTAAAACCATCGCGGAAGGTGTGGAAACGGCAGAGCAGGTCAGCTGGCTGTTGAAGCGTGGCGTGCAGTATTGTCAGGGATGGCACTTCGCGAAAGCGATGCCGCCCCAGGAATTTATGGCCTGGCAGCAGCAACCTTTGCACTGATACACATTAATTCAACTGATGGCGGTAATCGCTCGGCGTGCGGTCAAATTCACGACGAAACACGCGGGAAAAGGTTTGTTGCGAGACATAGCCAAGATCCATCGCGATATCAAAAATAGGCCGTTGCGTCGAACGTAGCGCCTGCGCTGCCAGCAGCAGTCTGCGCTGGCGAATGTACTCACCCAGCGTCTGATGCATGACGGTGCGGAACATTCTCTGTAAATACCATTTCGAATAGCCCGATTTTTTAGCGACCACATCAATGTTCAACGGTTGGTCGATATGTTCATCAATCCATTCAATAAGCGTCTGAATAATTTGCTGATGCGACATAAGGTTGCCCCTCTGTAGATACATCTATCCTGGTGGATTCGTCGTTTTCTCTGCGGGGGAGTATAATTCCTCAAGTTAACTTGAGGTAAAGAGGTTTTATGGAAAAGAGATTGCCGCGAATTAAAGCGCTCCTAACCCCCGGTGAAGTGGCAAAGCGCAGCGGCGTTGCGGTGTCGGCGCTCCACTTCTATGAAAGCAAAGGGTTAATTAAGAGTATCCGTAATGCCGGAAACCAGCGGCGTTACACCCGCGACGTGCTCCGCTATGTGGCGATTATCAAAATTGCGCAACGAATCGGAATCCCCCTGGCCACCATCGGCGATGCGTTCGGCGTGCTGCCGGAAGGACACACGCTTAGCCCGAAAGAGTGGAAAGAGCTGTCGTCCCAGTGGCGTGAAGAGCTTGACCGACGCATTCACACACTGGTCGTGCTGCGTGACGAACTGGATGGCTGTATTGGCTGTGGGTGTTTATCTCGCAGCGACTGCCCGTTGCGTAACCCCGGCGACAGGCTGGGCGAGCAGGGTACGGGCGCGCGGTTGCTGGAAGAGGATTGAAATCGGTTTGCCGGGTGGCGGCAGCTCCTACTCGGCCTACAAAACCGAGAACGTAGGCTGGGTAAGCGAAGCGCCACCCGGCAAAAAGCACAATAAAGAACTAAAGCGCCACAAAGGGCGCTTTAGTTTTTCCCGGTCTTTGTCTTTCTCTCTATCCCGCTGGTTCACGGGAGGGTTTCCCCCGACGTCAGCACCCCTCATGTCGAGCAAGTTGGGGAGGTTCCGGTTTGTGCTGACACTTTAATTCTATGCAAGACCCCGATTTTCGCCAGCGCAGTGGGTTTCTTTTTAGCCAAAATTTTTTCGCGATGTTGTTCGATTTTCTATAGTTAGAAAGTATGAATTACAGGAGACAATCATGCTCACGGTACATCACCTTAGCCAGTCACGCTCGCACCGCGTGATCTGGGCGCTGGAAGAACTTGCCCTGCCTTATGAGATCGTTCATTACCAGCGTGAAAAAACCATGCTGGCGCCTGAGTCTCTCAAAAAAGTGCATCCGCTGGGCAAATCACCGGTCATTGAAGATAACGGGCTGATCCTTGCCGAGTCCGGTGCCATTCTGGAGTATCTCCAGGAAACCTACGACGCAGAATCACACCTTAAACCGCGGGATCCTGCCCACAAGGTGCAATATCGTTTCTGGCTGCACTACGCAGAAGGTTCCCTTATGCCATTGCTGTTAATGAAGCTGGTTTTTAACAGCCTGGGCAAACCCCCCGTGCCGTTTGGGATGCGCACGCTGGGGAAAGCGCTAGGGCAGGGAGTGCAAAAAGCTTACCTCAACCGCCAGCTGGAAACCCATGCGCGTTTTATCGAATCGCACCTTTCAGAAAACAGTTGGTTTGCCGGTGACACGCTCAGCATGGCCGATATTCAGATGAGTTTTCCGATCTTTGCCCTGCTGGCGCGCGGTGGCGTTGAACACCTCCCGCATACCCATGCCTGGAAGAAAAAGGTCGAAAACCGGCCCGGCTGGCAAAAAACACTCGAACAGGGCGGGCCGCTCACTATCCCTGGCGAAGGGTGAAATGTTACTAAATTGCGCATAGACGATAACGTTTGCGCATCGTCTGTTTATTTCTTCATCGTCATAAGGGAATTTTAGCGAAAAACGAGAAAGTTCAGTTGAAAAGGGCGGGGATTAGGCTAGATAATCGTTTGCCTTAATTTGACCACCCGTTTCGTAAGCGCGGAGCTAAACGTTTGCTTTTTTTGTGACGCCCCTTTTGTCGCAAACGCAAGACATGGATTTGACGTTATAGCTGGCAGTGGCGTCTCCACCACGCTTATGAACGTTCTATAAAAACTCTCAGGGGATGTTTTCTATGTCTACGCCATCTGCGCGTACCGGCGGTTCGCTTGACGCCATCTTTAAAATTTCAGCTCGCGGTAGCACCGTGCGCCAGGAAGTCGTTGCTGGTCTGACGACGTTTCTGGCGATGGTGTACTCCGTCATCGTTGTTCCGGGCATGCTGGGCAAAGCGGGCTTCCCGCCTGCGGCTGTCTTTGTTGCGACCTGTCTGGTGGCCGGTGTTGGCTCTATCGTGATGGGCCTGTGGGCGAACCTGCCTCTGGCGATAGGCTGTGCCATCTCGCTGACTGCCTTTACCGCGTTTAGCCTGGTGCTGGGTCAGCACATCAGCGTGCCCGTTGCGCTCGGTGCCGTGTTCCTGATGGGCGTGCTGTTTACCGTGATTTCCGCCACCGGCATTCGTAGCTGGATTTTGCGCAATCTTCCGCAGGGCGTGGCGCACGGTACCGGCATTGGTATCGGCCTGTTCCTGCTGCTGATCGCCGCGAACGGCGTGGGCCTGGTGATTAAGAACCCGCTGGACGGCCTGCCGGTGGCGCTGGGCAACTTCGCCAGCTTCCCGGTGATCATGTCCCTGATTGGTCTGGCGGTAATTATCGGTCTGGAAAAACTGAAAGTGCCGGGCGGCATTCTGCTGACCATTATCGGCATTTCGATTGTAGGCCTGATCTTCGACCCGACCGTGCACTTCTCCGGTATCTTCGCCATGCCGTCCCTGAGCGATGACAAAGGCAACTCCCTGATTGGCAGCCTGGATATTGTCGGCGCGCTGAATCCGGTGATCCTGCCAAGCGTGCTGGCACTGGTGATGACCGCCGTGTTTGACGCGACCGGTACCATCCGCGCAGTGGCCGGTCAGGCAAACCTGCTGGATAAAGACGGCCAGATTATCGACGGTGGCAAAGCGCTGACCACTGACTCCCTGAGCAGCGTCTTCTCTGGTCTGGTAGGTGCGGCACCTGCGGCGGTGTACATCGAGTCCGCAGCGGGTACGGCGGCAGGCGGTAAAACCGGTCTGACGGCGATCACCGTCGGCGTGCTGTTCCTGCTGATCCTGTTCCTCTCTCCGCTCTCTTATCTGGTCCCGGCTTATGCGACCGCGCCTGCGCTGATGTACGTCGGCCTGCTGATGCTGAGCAACGTGGCGAAAATCGATTTTGCAGACTTCGTGGATGCGATGTCCGGCCTGATCACCGCAGTCTTTATCGTGCTGACCTGCAACATCGTGACCGGCATTATGATCGGTTTCGCCTCGCTGGTGATTGGTCGTCTGGTCTCGGGTGAATGGCGCAAGCTGAACATCGGCACCGTCGTTATCGCCATCGCACTGGTGGCGTTCTACGCGGGTGGCTGGGCAATCTAAGTTGTCCATTGATGCGAAAACGGGTGGCTCAGGCCGCCCGTTTTTATTTTCAGGACTCATCCCGTTGCCTTTTGCGTTACTCTGGAGAAGATAGAATAAAAGGCACGACGCCTTAGGTTTGGCTTATAAGCAACACAGCAAACAGGGAACGCATGGAAATCTTCTTCACAATACTCATCATGACCCTTGTGGTCTCGCTATCCGGGGTGGTTACACGCGTACTGCCCTTTCAAATTCCCCTGCCATTAATGCAAATTGCCATCGGTGCGCTGCTGGCGTGGCCGACGTTTGGCCTGCACGTCGAGTTCGACCCGGAACTGTTCCTCGTGCTGTTTATCCCGCCGCTGCTGTTCGCCGACGGCTGGAAAACCCCCACGCGCGAATTTCTGGAGCACGGCCGCGAGATCTTCGGCCTCGCGCTGGCGCTGGTGGTTGTTACCGTGGTCGGGATTGGCTTCCTGATCTACTGGATGGTGCCGGGCATTCCGTTAATACCTGCCTTTGCGCTGGCCGCCGTGCTGTCGCCAACCGATGCCGTGGCGCTTTCCGGCATTGTGGGCGAAGGCCGTATTCCGAAGAAAATCATGGGGATTTTGCAGGGCGAGGCGCTGATGAACGACGCCTCCGGTCTGGTCGCACTGAAATTTGCCGTGGCGGTAGCCATGGGCACCATGGTCTTTACCGTCGGCGGTGCGACCCTGGAATTCTTTAAGGTGGCGATTGGCGGCATTTTGGCTGGCTTCGTGGTGAGCTGGCTGTACGGTCGCTCCTTGCGCTTCCTCAGCCGCTGGGGCGGTGATGAACCTGCAACGCAAATCGTTCTGCTGTTCCTGCTGCCGTTTGCTTCCTACCTGATTGCTGAACACATCGGCGTGTCGGGCATTCTGGCGGCAGTGGCGGCAGGGATGACCATCACCCGCTCCGGCGTGATGCGCCGCGCGCCGCTGGCGATGCGCCTGCGTGCAAACAGTACCTGGGCGATGCTCGAATTCGTGTTTAACGGCATGGTATTCCTGCTGTTGGGCCTGCAGTTGCCCGGCATTCTGGAGACCTCGCTGGTGGCGGCTGAGGCCGATCCGAACGTTGAAACCTGGCTGCTCTTCACCGATATCGTGCTGATTTATATGGCGCTGATGCTGGTGCGTTTTGGCTGGCTGTGGACGATGAAAAAATTCAGCGTGCGCTTCCTGACCAAAAAGCCGATGGAGTTCGGTTCGTGGTCAACGCGTGAGCTGCTGATTGCCTCTTTTGCGGGCGTGCGCGGGGCGATCACCCTTGCCGGTGTCCTCTCCATTCCGCTGCTGCTGCCAACGGGGGATGTCTTCCCGGCGCGTTACGAACTGGTGTTCCTGGCCGCTGGCGTCATTCTCTTCTCACTGTTTGTCGGCGTGATTATGCTGCCGATATTGCTGCAGCATATCGACGCGGGTGATTCCACTCAGCAGCACAAGGAGGAGCGTATTGCCCGGGCGGCGACGGCCGAAGTGGCAATTGTGGCTATCCAGAAGATGGAAGAGCGTCTGGCCGCGGATGCGGAAGAGAACATTGATAATCAGCTGCTGACGGAAGTGAGTTCCCGCGTGATTGGTAACCTGCGTCGTCGGGCCGACGGGCGTAACGACGTGGAAAGCTCGCTGCAGGAGGAGAACCTTGAGCGCCGGTTCCGTCTGGCGGCGCTGCGCTCCGAGCGTGCCGAACTGTATCACCTGCGCGCCACGCGCCAGATCAGCAACGAGACGCTGCAAAAGCTGCTGCACGATCTGGACCTGCTGGAAGCGCTGTTGATAGAGAATCAGTAGCGCTGTAATTGCCCGGTGGCGCTGCGCTTACCGGGCCTGCGTTTGAACCGTAGGCCGGGTAAGGCGAAGCCGCCACCCGGCACTATTCAGACCGCACCCAAAACCCCTCACAACACTCCAGCCACGCCTGTGCGCTGTGCGACAGATACACCCCTTCACGCCAGATCATCCCCAGTTGCCAGTGCAGGTCGCTCTCCAGCGGGATCCAGCGCAGCGTGTTTTTATCCAGCCGCTCGCAGATAGGCTGCGGCAGAATGGCTATCCCCACGCCGGCCTGCACCATCGCCGCCAGAAAATCCCACTGGCCGCTACGTACCGCGATGCGCGGCTTCACGTTATGGTGGCTAAACAGGGTCATTAGCTGACGGCTTAAGGCGAAGTCTTCGTTGTATATCAGCAACGGGTGTTCGCCGAGCAGCTCAGGTTTGACCGAGTCAATCTTTAACCAGTCACCGGAGCGCGGCACCAGCACGCACAGCGGGTGGCTAAAGAGCGGTAGCGTCGCCAGTCCGCTCTCCTCCTCAACGGGAAGGGCGGTCATTGCCACGTCCAGATCGCCGTTGGTGACCGCCTGCTGGACGGTTAAGCCGCCAAATTCTGAAATTTTCAGCTCAACGCCGGGATAACGCTGGCGGAACAGGCTAATCGGCCCGGCCATCATCATCCCCACCATTGGCGGAATGCCGAGGCGAAGCACCCCTTTCGTCAGGTGATTGATGTCGCCCAGCTCCGCTTCCAGCTGACGGAACTCCGCCAGAATCGCCAGCCCGCGTTCGAACACCACGCGTCCGGTATCGGTCAGCAGGAGTTTGCGCCCGTCGCGGATCAGAAGAGTACAGTTCAGCTCGTCTTCGAGGTTTTTCAGCATCTTGCTGATAGTAGGCTGGGTAACGAACAACTTCTCCGCTGCGCGGGTAAAACTTTGCTGGCGAACCACTTCGACAAAATAGCGCAGCGTTCTTATGTCCATGATTATTCCTCGAAACTATACCTTCGATGATTTTAATTCATTTCAGTCCACACCGTGCGGTCTCTATACTGGCGCCTCGTCTCATTTTTGAGGAAACCCTCCATGGCCGTGGCGTTAAGCCGTGTTACGCCTGCCGTTGTGCAACGACTCCAGGTACCGGTTCAGGTACTGCTCTATGCGGGACTGTTTGTTTTCGCTGAATATCTCGTCGGCTGGCTCCATCTGCCGCTACCTGCCAATCTTGTCGGTATGCTGCTGATGCTGACGCTTATTCTCTGTCGCGTGATCCCCCTTAACTGGGTACGCGCCGGGGCGCGCTGGCTGCTGGCAGAAATGCTGCTGTTCTTTGTCCCTGCCGTGGTAGCGGTAGTGAACTACGCGCAGCTGCTGATGGTCGACGGGTGGCGCATCTTTGCGGTGATCGCGTTAAGCACGCTGATGGTGCTGGGGACGACGGCCTGGGTGGTGGATAAAGTCTATCGCTTTGAAATCAGCAGGCAGAAGCATGACTAACTTTCAGATTAGCGTGCTGTGCCTGGTTGCCACACTGGTGATCTACTTTGCCAACAAGCGACTGTATCGCCGCTTTCACGCCCTGCCGCTGATGCCGCTGGTCTTCACGCCGATCCTGCTGGTGCTGATGCTGGTCTTCGGCCATATCTCCTGGCAAAACTACATTGGTGAATCTCACTGGCTGCTGTGGCTGCTCGGCCCGGCGACCATCGCTTTTGCCGTCCCCGTCTACGACAACCTGGCGATTATCAAACGTCACTGGATGTCGCTCAGCGCGGGTGTGATCACCGCTACGGTGGTAGCAGTGTGCAGCTCCGTCTGGCTGGCGCGGCTGTTTACCCTGTCCGATGAAATTCAGCGCAGCCTCGCCGTGCGCTCGGTGACCACGCCGTTTGCGCTGGCGGCGGCCAAACCCCTCGGCGGGCAGCCGGATCTGGTGGCGCTGTTTGTGGTGGTGACGGGCGTGTTTGGCATGGCGGTGGGCGATGTGCTCTTTCTGCGGCTTTCCATTCGCGAAGGCATGGCGAAAGGGGCAGGGTTCGGCGCGGCGTCGCACGGCGCGGGCACGGCGCGTTCGTATGAGCTGGGCCAGCAGGAGGGCGTGGTCGCGAGCCTGGTGATGATGCTGTCGGGCGTGGTGATGGTGCTGGTTGCACCGCTGGTGGCGTGGGTGATGTTTTAAGCTCCCCGGCCAGAATAGCCAGGGAGAAAGGTTTAGTGCGCGCGGCCCTGTTCAACGCCAAGACCGGTTTGTGAACGGATAAACTGGGCGCGGAATTTCTCACGCTCCAGATTGCCCTCCGGCGAGTTGTCAGTAGCGGAGAAGAACCAGATCCCGATAAACGCCACGGCAATGGAGAACAGCGCCGGGTATTCGTACGGGAAGATGGCGCTTGTATGACCGAGGATCTGCACCCAGATGGTTGGGCCCAGAATCATCAGGATCACCGCCGTCAGCAGGCCCAGCCAGCCGCCAATCATCGCCCCACGGGTGGTCAGTTTTGACCAGTACATGGAGAGCAGGATGATGGGGAAGTTGCAGCTTGCCGCAATCGAGAAGGCCAGCCCCACCATAAAGGCAATGTTCTGCTTCTCGAACAGGATCCCCAGCAGGATCGCCACCACGCCCAGCACTAGCACGGTGATTTTCGAGACCTTCAGCTCATCGCGCTCGCTCGCGCCTTTGCGGATGACGTTGGCGTAGAGGTCATGCGACACCGCAGAGGCTCCGGCCAGCGTCAGCCCCGCAACCACCGCCAGAATGGTGGCGAAGGCCACGGCAGAGATAAAGCCGAGGAACAGGTTCCCGCCTACCGCGTCGGCCAGGTGCACCGCCGCCATGTTGTTACCGCCAATCAGCGCGCCCGCCGCGTCCTTAAACGCCGGGTTCGCCCCCACCAGCATGATGGCGCCAAAGCCGATAATAAAGGTCAGAATGTAGAAGTAACCCATAAAGCCGGTGGCATAGAAGACGCTTTTACGTGCTTCACGCGCATCGCTCACGGTAAAGAAGCGCATCAGGATATGCGGCAGACCCGCGGTGCCGAACATCAGGCCGAGACCGAGAGAGAGCGCGGATATCGGGTCTTTCACCAGCCCGCCAGGGCTCATGATCGCTTCCCCTTTCGGATGGACCGCCATCGCTTCGGTAAACAGGTTATTGAAGCTGAAGCCGACGTGCTTCATCACCATAAAGGCCATAAAGCTGGCGCCGAACAGCAGCAGGACGGCTTTGATGATCTGCACCCAGGTGGTCGCCAGCATGCCGCCGAACAGGACGTACATCACCATCAGCACGCCGACCAGCACTACCGCGACGTGGTAGTTCAGGCCAAACAGCAGTTCAATAAGCTTGCCCGCGCCCACCATCTGGGCGATCAGGTACAGCGCCACCACCACCAGCGAGCCGCAGGCGGAGAGGGTACGAATTGGCCCCTGCTTCAGGCGATAGGATGCCACGTCAGCGAAGGTGTAGCGTCCCAGGTTACGTAAGCGTTCGGCAATCAGGAACAGAATGATCGGCCAGCCGACGAGGAAGCCGAGGGAGTAGATCAGACCGTCATAGCCGGAGGTATAGACCAGCGCGGAGATCCCGAGGAACGAGGCGGCGGACATAAAGTCACCCGCAATCGCCAGCCCGTTCTGGAAGCCGGTAATGTTGCCGCCCGCGGTGTAGTAATCGTTACGGGAACGCACGCGTTTTGACGCCCAGTAGGTGATATACAGCGTCAACAGAACGAAAATCAGGAACATCACAATCGCCTGCCAGTTGGTTGGCTGACGCTGGACCTCGCCGGTAATGGCGTCCGCCGCATGGGCAGCAAAGGGAAGTGTGGCGGCAAGCGCCGTCAGGACTCGCTTCATGATGCTTTTACCTCATGCAGAACCGCTTTATTAAGACGATCAAATTCACCGTTCGCACGCCAGACGTATACGCCGGTCAGCACAAACGAAATGACAATCACGCCGATGCCAATGGGAATACCGCGCGTCACGCTGGTACCCGCGTGCAGCGGGGTACCCAGCCAGTGCGGGGCGAAGGCGATGAGCAGAATAAAGCCGACGTAGATAACCAGCATGATGATGGAAAGTAAGAAGGCAAACCGTTGCCGCTTATCGACGAGCTCCCTGTAGTGCGCACTATTCTCTATCTGCTGACAAATATCGTTATTCATCACAGAGTCTCCAAAGGTAAGGTTGGTTTGTTTTATCCCCTCTCCCCTATGGGGAGAGGGTTAGGGTGAGGGGAGAGGGAGAATTTTATGAAGGCATCGCGATGGCCTGCTTCTCTTCGAGCAGTTTGTCCACCACGCCAGGATCCGCGAGCGTTGAGGTATCACCGAGGTTGCTGGTGTCCCCTGCCGCGATTTTGCGCAGGATACGGCGCATAATCTTCCCGGAGCGCGTTTTCGGCAGAGAATCAGTCCAGTGCAGCACATCCGGCGTCGCCAGCGGGCCGATCTCTTTACGCACCCAGTTGCGCACCTCGGTATACAGCTCTGGCGACGGCTCTTCGCCGTGGTTCAGGGTGACATAGGCGTAAATCGCCTGGCCTTTGATGTTGTGCGGAATACCGACAACGGCGGCTTCGGCAATTTTCGGATGCGACACCAGCGCGGACTCTATCTCCGCGGTGCCCAGACGGTGGCCGGAAACGTTCAGCACGTCATCCACGCGTCCGGTGATCCAGTAATAGCCGTCTTCATCACGACGCGCGCCGTCGCCGCTGAAGTACATGTTTTTAAAGGTCGAGAAGTAGGTCTGCTCGAAGCGCTCGTGGTCGCCAAACAGCGTGCGTGCCTGACCCGGCCAGGAGTCGACGATCACCAGGTTGCCTTCGGTGGCCCCTTCCTGCGGATTGCCTTCGTTATCCACCAGCGCAGGCTGCACGCCGAAGAACGGACGGGTTGCAGAACCTGCCTTCAGCTGCGTGGCGCCCGGCATAGGGGTGATCATAAAGCCGCCGGTTTCGGTCTGCCACCAGGTGTCCATCACCGGGCATTTCTCGTTGCCAATTTTCTTCCAGTACCACTCCCAGGCTTCCGGGTTGATTGGCTCACCCACGGAACCGAGGATGCGCAATGATGAGCGGTCGGTGCCCTCGATGGCTTTATCGCCTTCCGCCATTAACGCGCGGATCGCCGTTGGCGCAGTGTAGAGAATGTTAACCTGGTGCTTGTCGACCACCTGGCACATACGCGCCGGGGTCGGCCAGTTCGGTACGCCTTCAAACATCAGCGTCGTTGCACCGCAGGCCAGCGGACCGTACAGCAGGTAGCTGTGTCCGGTGACCCAACCCACGTCGGCGGTACACCAGTAGATGTCGCCGGGATGGTAGTCGAAGACGTATTTAAAGGTTGTGGCCGCATAAACCAGATAGCCGCCGGTGGTGTGCAGCACGCCTTTCGGCTTACCGGTTGAGCCGGAGGTGTAGAGAATGAACAGTGGATCCTCGGCGTTCATCTCTTCCGGTTGATGCTGGTCGCTCGCGTTTTCAATCAGGTCGCTCCACCAGAGATCGCGCCCTTCATTCCAGTCGATTTTACCGCCGGTACGCTTAAGGACGATGACGTTGCTGATAGTTTTCACATTGGGGTTTTTCAACGCTTCGTCGACGTTTTTCTTCAGGGGGATACCGCGACCGGCGCGCACGCCTTCATCAGCCGTGATCACCAGTTTGGAACTTGAGTCGACAATACGTCCGGCAACCGCTTCTGGCGAGAACCCTCCGAAAATCACCGAGTGAATCGCGCCAATACGCGCACAGGCCAGCATAGCCACCGCCGCTTCCGGTACCATTGGCATATAAATAGCAACAACGTCGCCTTTTTTAATACCTTGTTCCAGCAAAACGTTGGCGAAGCGGCAGACATCGCGATGGAGTTCGTTATAGGTGATATGTTTACTCTGCGAGGCGTCATCGCCTTCCCAGATAATGGCCGTTTCGTTGCCGCGTTCGGCGAGATGGCGGTCAAGGCAGTTCGCCGCCAGGTTCAGCGTGCCGTCTTCATACCATTTAATGGAGACGTTACCCGGGGCAAAGGAGGTGTTCTTCACCTTCTGATACGGTTTGATCCAGTCAAGGATATGGCCCTGCTCACCCCAGAAGAGGTCAGGGCTGGAGATGGATTGCTGATACTTCTCGTGGTACTGCTCCGGGTTTATCAGGCAACGGTCCGCAATGTTTGCGGGAATGTCGTGTTTATGGATTTGGCTCATGGCTTTTTTTCTCCGTGTAAGATGTTAATAATATGTCGCAAAAACGTTAATTGTAGGGGCTTTACAAGCTTTGTTTAGTATTTGGGCGGCAGATCACGCATTGTTTGACCAGGCTGAAAAATGAGCGAATGAAAATTTGAAGGGAAATAATTTACGCTAACGATTATTCACAATTACGGTTAAAAAAGCGTTTTTATAACAAAAGGTTATTTATCAGAATGGTGATAAACTCCCGTCATCGTCGCTTTTACCAGTGAAATGCGTCGTTCTTTAAGGCTTGCGCAACAGGCCGTGCAAATGATACTCATACGCCGCGTTAAAAAATCCCATAAACCAACGCAACACAATTCATACCCTTTCAGTATGTCTCCATATTCATGCAGTTTTTGTGAATAAGGCGCTTCATTGAGGAAGTCAGTTTCTATGAAAAACGTTAAAGTCAGCCTTGCCTGGCAGATCTTAATCGCCCTTGTGCTGGGCATCTTGCTGGGCAGTTACCTCCATTATCATAGCGACAGCCGCGAGTGGCTGATTGCGAACCTGCTTTCACCTGCAGGGGATATCTTTATTCATCTGATTAAGATGATTGTTGTGCCGATTGTGATTTCGACGCTGGTGGTCGGTATTGCGGGCGTCGGCGATGCGAAGCAGTTAGGCCGCATCGGTGCGAAAACCATTCTCTATTTCGAAGTGATCACTACGGTTGCCATCATCCTCGGTATTACTCTGGCGAACGTGTTTCAGCCAGGTTCCGGGATCGATATGTCGCAGCTGGCGACGGTGGATATTTCGAAATACCAAAGTACCACCGCTGACGTGCAGAGCCACGCGCACGGCCTGATGGGTACTATTCTTTCGCTGGTGCCGACCAACATCGTGGCGTCGATGGCGAAGGGTGAGATGCTGCCGATCATCTTCTTCTCGGTGCTGTTTGGTCTGGGGCTTTCTTCCCTGCCAGCGACGCACCGTGAGCCGCTGGTCACCGTGTTCCGTTCTATCTCCGAAACCATGTTTAAAGTGACCCACATGGTGATGCGTTACGCGCCAGTTGGGGTCTTCGCGCTTATTGCGGTGACCGTGGCGAACTTCGGTTTTGCCTCCCTGTGGCCGCTGGCGAAGCTGGTGATCCTGGTGCACTTCGCCATCCTGTTCTTCGCGCTGGTGGTGCTGGGCATTGTGGCGCGCCTGTGCGGGCTGAGCATCTGGATCCTGATCCGCATCCTGAAGGATGAGCTGATTCTGGCGTACTCCACGGCAAGCTCCGAGAGCGTGCTGCCGCGTATCATTGAGAAGATGGAAGCCTATGGCGCGCCTGCCTCTATTACCAGCTTCGTGGTGCCGACCGGCTACTCCTTTAACCTGGACGGCTCAACGCTGTACCAAAGTATCGCCGCTATCTTTATTGCGCAGCTGTACGGCATTGACCTGTCGCTGTGGCAGGAGATCGTACTGGTTCTGACCCTGATGGTGACATCCAAAGGTATTGCAGGTGTTCCGGGTGTCTCCTTCGTGGTGCTGCTGGCGACGCTTGGCAGCGTCGGGATCCCGCTGGAAGGTCTGGCGTTTATCGCCGGTGTGGACCGTATTCTCGACATGGCGCGTACCGCGCTGAACGTGGTGGGGAATGCCCTGGCGGTGCTGGTTATCGCCAAGTGGGAACACAAGTTCGACCGTAAAAAAGCCCTGGCGTATGAACGTGAGGTGCTGGGTCGTTTTGATAAAACGGCTGACCAGTGATGTAAAAAAGCCGGGTGGCGGCTTCGCCTTACCCGGCCTACACGAGCCGTAGGCCCGGTAAGCGCAGCGCCACCGGGCAATGGTTTACTCTCCGCTCAACGCATCAAACTCTTCGCATCCCGTATCAAACCCTTCCGTACAGCTCAGGTTCAACCAGTACAGTGCTTTCTGTTTATTTGGCGTGATAAAGCCTTTCTCGCCCTGCTGGAACAGCATCCCAGCCCAGTATTCTGCGTAGCCCGTTCGTGACAGAGACGAACTGCGCTTAAACCACGCGGCTGCCTGAGCGTCATCCTGCGCCACTTCAACGCCGTTGGCATAAATCAGCCCCAGCAGCAGTTGCGCATCAACCGCGGAGTCGTTGTCGATATCCTCGGTAGCCGTTTGCAGCAGTTTGATAGCCTGCGGATAGTCCGTTTTCCCCGCCTGAGTGTTTACAAGAACGCGCGCCAGCATGATGGCGCCACGTTTGCTGCCCGCGATAGTTGCCTGCTGCGCCAGTGCCTTCGCTTGCGCATAATTTCCTTGGGTAAAGAGGATTTGCGAGAGCAGTCCCATGGCGTCGACATCACCACCTTTTGCGGCTTTCTCGGCCCACAGCGCCGCTTGCTCGCTGTCGCCGGAGCTAAAGTACGTATCGGCCAAATAATACTGGGCACGGGCGTCACCCGCTTCAGCTTGTTCTTTGTACTGGCTGCCAATCTCATCGGCACGGACAAGCGATGTAAAAAGTAACAACAACAGAAAAATACGTTTCATGGATTCTTATCATCTGGGTACATGCCGCGCAGTATAATCGCGGTAGCAAAAGAAAAAAATGGGTGCATTAAGACCTCAGCATCCTACAAGCCGGGCGGAACTGTCGTTCCGCCCGAAGAGGTTAGCCTGCAACGCAGGCTAATTTCGCCGCCACCTCCTGATGCTCACTCTTTATTGAAAACTCGCATAACTTACCGCGAGTAATAAAGGTAAATATCACTATCGTCAGGCAGATAATAAAGACAATGCCTAACGCAGTTTTTAATGGCGTCATGCCTTTTACTCCTTGTGTAAAAAAGAATAAGAGGCTACTCTCAACCTGTTGGTAGTTGAGGGAGTAGCCTCGGGTAAATGAAAATTTCCCGGGGCTTCCTACTTTCTGTCCCTCAACAATGCTCAAGACAGAAAGTCTTAAGCACCCGCCGCACATCTTATCCCTCTGAATTAAAATGCATAGATGTAATTCTGTTCTGCGGAAATTACATTATTTCTGCGAGCCGCTTTCCAGAATAATAATTGATATTATTGATGGGTTAATCGGAAATAAAAAGGGAGTGAATACTTCACTCCCTTTATTTATCGTTTAATTAACGGCATCAACCCATTGCGCTTTCACGCAGTCGGGCTTTCAGCTTGTTATATTCGTCGATCACGTACTGTTCCGCAGCGTGTTGATCCGTAATCGGCTCCACGTTTACGGCGCAGTATTTATACTCCGGCGTTTTGGTTATCGGACTTAAGTTCTCCGTCACCAGCTCGTTACAGGCGCCAATCCACCACTGGTAGGTCATATAGACCGCGCCTTTATTCGGACGGTCGCTGACCTGGGCGCGGGTGATTATGCGGCCCTTACGCGAGTTCACCCACACCAGCGCTTCATCCTCAATGCCGAGGCGCTGCGCGTCGGCGGTGTTGATTTGCGCGTATCCCGGTTCGTCCGCCAGCGCCGCCAGCGCGGCACAGTTGCCCGTCATCGAACGACAGGAGTAGTGACCCACTTCACGCACGGTGGAGAGCACCATCGGATACTCATCGGTGAGCTTATCGATGGGCGCAACCCAGTCGCAAGTGAAGAACTGCGCCAGTCCGTTCGGGGTGTCGAATTTCTCTTTAAAGAGGTATGACGTTCCCTGGTCGGCTTCGGACTCATCGCGACACGGCCACTGGATGTAGCCCAGTTCGCCCATTTTTTCATAGGTTGCCCCATAAAAATCCGGACACAGATTTCGCAGCTCGTCCCATATCTCCTGCGTGTTGTTGTAGTGCATCGGGTAGCCCATGCGGGTGGCGATTTCGCTGATGATCTGCCAGTCCGTTTTCAGGTCCCACTTCGGCTCGACCGCTTTAAAGAAGCGCTGGAAGCCGCGGTCCGCCGCCGTGTAGACGCCTTCATGTTCGCCCCAAGAGGTCGACGGTAAAATCACATCCGCCGCCGCCGCAGTTTTGGTCATGAAGATATCCTGGACAATCACCAGCTCCAGATCCTCAAACCCTTTGCGCACCGCAGACAGCTCGGCGTCGGTCTGGAGCGGATCTTCACCCATGATGTAGGCCGCACGCACTTCGCCGTGCGCCGCGCGGTGCGGCAGCTCGCTGATGCGATATCCGGTGTGTGCCGGCAGGCTCTCCACGCCCCAGGCCTTCGCGAATTTCTCGCGGTTTTCCGGGAATTTGACGTACTGGTAGCCCGGATAGGTGTCCGGCAGCGCGCCCATATCACACGCACCCTGCACGTTATTCTGACCACGCACCGGGTTCACGCCCACATGCGCTTTACCCAGATTGCCGGTCAGCATGGCGAGGCTGGTCAGGGAACGCACGGTTTCCACGCCCTGGTAGAACTGGGTCACGCCCATGCCCCACAGGATAGCGGCGGTTTTCGCTGCCGCGTACATCCGTGCTGCCTGGCGGATCTCCTGCGCGCTGACGCCGGTTATCGTTTCCACCGACTCTGGCGTATAGCCTTCGACAATTTTCCGATACTCTTCAAAGCCTTCCGTACGGGTGGCGACAAACGCCTGGTCGTACAGATTCTCCTCAATAATGACGTGCCCCATTGCGTTCAGCAGCGCAATGTTCGAGCCGTTTTTCAACGCGATGTGCATATCCGCAATGCGCGCGGTTTCAATTTTGCGCGGATCGCAGACGATGATTTTCGCCCCATTTTGTTTAGCGCGAATAACATGGTTCGCGACGATAGGGTGAGAATCCGCCGGGTTATAACCAAAGATGAAGACGAGATCGGTATTATCTATCTCGTTGATAGCATTACTCATTGCGCCGTTACCGACCGACTGGTGCAGACCTGCAACCGATGGGCCGTGTCAGACGCGAGCGCAGCAGTCGACGTTATTGGTACCAATAACGGCGCGCGCGAATTTTTGCATTACATAGTTAGTTTCGTTACCCGTCCCGCGTGAGGAGCCGGTGGTCTGAATCGCATCCGGGCCATACTTGGCCTTGATTGCGCCCAAACGCGTGGCGACGTAATCGAGCGCCTCGTTCCAGGTGACGGCTTCCAGCTTGCCGCCGCGTTCGCGGCGGATCATAGGGGTTTTCAGGCGCGGGGTGAGGATCTGGGTATCGTTAATAAAATCCCAGCCGTAATACCCTTTCAGGCACAGCGTCCCCTGGTTGGTTTTCCCCTGTGCGGCCTCCGCCCGGACGATTTTGCCGTTATCGACCACCAGGTGGATCTTGCAACCTGAGGCACAATAAGGGCAAACCGTGACGACTTTTTTCATCAGTCTGCTCCAGTTAATCGAATCTTTCGCACCCACTATGCAGCTTCTATGCCATGTTTTTAGTGTGGGTATCTCCAGACTGTACGGCTGATATGCGCGCAAAACCCTGACGAAAAACAGGCAATCGTCAAAATTGACGTGTCGAAAGAGCAGCGGATGTGACATGGGTTGAAATTCCGTCACGTAAAAAACAATTTGGCTGGAGCCAACGGCAGAATGGTTCAGACTTAACATAATCCCCTGACGGAAGCATATGATGAAACCGGCGATTCTGGTGGTTGATGACGATACGGCAGTGTGTGAATTGCTGCAGGACGTGCTCAACGAGCACGTCTTTACCGTGCTCGTCTGCCATAACGGGCTGGATGCGCTGAACCGGGTACATCAGGATCCCAGTATCGCACTCGTGCTGCTGGACATGATGCTGCCGGATATCAACGGCCTGCAGGTCTTGCTCCAGTTGCAAAAGCAGCGGCCAGAACTACCGGTGGTAATGTTGACGGGGCTGGGCAGTGAATCAGACGTGGTCGTGGGTCTGGAGATGGGAGCCGACGATTACATCGGCAAACCGTTTAACCCGCGCGTGGTGGTTGCCCGCGTGAAAGCGGTACTGCGCCGGACGGGCGTGCTGGCAGCAGAAGCCCCCGCGCCGCGTGCGGTGGGCGTTGCTTTCAACGGCTGGACGCTGGATACCACCCGCTGCGAGCTGAGCGATCCGCAGCGTAACACCGTCCCTTTAACGCAGGGCGAGTACGGCTTGCTGCTGGCGCTCACGCAAAATGCCCGCCGGGTACTCAGCCGCGAGCAGTTGCTTGAACTCACCCACAGCGAAAGCACCGAGGTGTTCGACCGTACGATTGACGTGTTGATCATGCGCCTGCGACGAAAAATCGAGGCCAACCCGCATCAGCCTGCGCTGATTAAAACCATTCGCGGCCTGGGCTACGTCTTTGCCACTGATGTTTCTCATAACGAGAAAGCGGCCTAGGTATTTTCTTTGATAAACAGCTGCAGTTCGGCCAACGTTTTCGCGCCGTCAATGGCATTGGCGGCCAGCAGGCTTGCCCGCGCGCAGGCGTGCGCCAGATAAATACTCTCGGTAAGCGACAGCGATTCATGACAACCGTATAAAAACCCCGCGCAAAACGCATCGCCCGCGCCGACGCTGCCGATAATCTCTTCCTGCGCAAGCATCCACGACGGGATCCAGCGGCCTTGCTCACCCGGCGCTTCCCCCCATGCCCCTTCCGGGCAGTGGATCACCACCCGCTGACGAACGCCTGCCGCCAGCAGCTGCGCGGCGGCTTCAGCAATATGGGCTGTGTTCAGCGCATCGCTGCCGTCGCGCATCTCCAGCCCGCTAAACTCCCCGGCTTCCAGCTCGTTAATGACCATATAATCAAGATGGCGCAGGGCAGGGAGCACCAGCGGCTGATAGCGCGGGTCGCCCTTGCGGGACACCAGGTCGAGCGAGGTTTCATATCCCTGGTCGCGCATCTGCGCCAGCAGCCGCGCGCTGCGGGTGCCGAACTCGTCATCGGGCATATCCAGGCTGTCGAGCAGCAGCAGGTAGCCGAGATGGAAGATCTTCATCGATCCGTCTAAGCGATCGAAGGCGGGAAGATCCAGCAGGCGGTTGGCGCCCGGCGAGTGGAAGAAGGTGCGCTGTCCGCTGGGATCGGTCATGACCTGCGACATGGAGGTTGGGGCAAAGGTGGTGCGCTGCACGCGCTGGCGGTTGACGTGGTACTGGTCAAGCATCGCCAGAATGTAGTCTCCGTCGCCGTCTTCGCCAATCAGCCCCACCGCCTGCAGCGGCAGGCCAACGTGCATTTTCGCCAGCGTCAGCAGCACGTTGAGCGGCGCCCCGCCGGTTGATCGTTCGCTGTGAGTGATTTCCGCCAGCCAGCCGCGCTCCGGCCACTGCACGATCTGGTGGACGTGATCCACCAGCATGTTGCCTGCGGCGATGATGCCTTTACGTTCCATCATGCCTGCCCCGCGCTGCCGAAGATGCGCATCTGTTCGGCGACCGTATCCGTAATCGCCTCTTCTATCCCCAGCAGCAACTCGGCAAATTCATCATACAGCGGCTGGCGGTTTGCCATGCGCTGCTCCACGGCGGCGAGCGCAGCCTGCGACATGCCGGTATAAAAGTTGATTTTATGAATGCCCAGCTCGATGGCGCGGCGGAAGTCGACGTCGCTAATGCCGGAGCCGCCATGTAAAACCAGCGGCAGGCCCGTCTGCTGGCGAATGGCGTCCAGGCGCGGGAAATCGAGCTTCGGCTCGCCCTTGTATTTGCCGTGCGCGTTGCCGATAGCAACCGCCAGCGCGTCAATGCCGGTTGAATCAACAAATTCGCGCGCCAGCTGCGGGTCGGTAAAGCACGCTTCGTCCGCATGCCCGTAAAGCGCGCCGCCTTCATCACCACCGACCGCGCCCAGTTCCGCCTCCACCGACACACCCACCGCGTGGCACATCTTCACCACTTCCCGCGTCTGGCGAATGTTTTCCTCGTAGCTCAGCGTCGAACCGTCGAACATCACCGAGCTAAAGCCTAGGCGCAGGGCGCGCACGACGGCCTCAAAATGCAGCCCGTGATCGAGGTTAAGCACCACGGGAATAGCGTGACGGGCGGCTTCAAACTTCACCGCTTCGACAAGCGAATCCAGAGACACGTACTTAAAATGCACTTCGGCGATGTTAATGATAAACGGCGAGCGTTCCTGCTTCGCGGCGGCAAACAGCGCGCGCAGGAAGTGGGAGTCGAGAACGTTGAATGCGCCCAGCGCGTAGCGATTCGCCCTGGCGTGCTCAAGACCGTCGGCAAGAGAAATCAATGGCATCATTCACCCCTTATATCCGAAACAGGTTGTACTCGTTGCACAGCACCAGCACCGCCGGTTCGTCTTCTTCGATGTTGTTATAGCGGGAAACGGGCTGCAAAAAGTGGTTATCGTGCTCGTCGTCGTTTACCGATGACACTTCGCCGACCAGCACGTCGCCGAAGCCGCGTTCACCCCAGAAACTGTGGTAAAGACCGGGCGTCAGGCAGATGCTTTCACCGGGCAGCAGGCGCAGCTGGCTGCCGGGGGCGTGGGTCTGACGGCAGCCGTCGACGGTGACCGTCACGTCGGTGTTTTCCGTCTCTTCATGCGCGCCCGCATTCCATAACTCAATAATCAGGTTCCCGCCGCCCCGGTTGATGATGTCTTCCCGCTTGCGCCAGTGAAAATGCATCGGCGTAACCTGGCCGTCGCGCACGTGCATGATTTTTTCGGCGTAGCATTTTTCATAGGGCACGCCGTTGGGCGAGCCGTTGCGCAGGGTAAACAGCGTCAGGCCCTCGGCGGCAAAGCTGTTGCCGCCGAACGCCGTCACGTCCCAACCGAGCTTGAGGTCAAACACTTCCTGCCATGCGGCCTGGTCAAGCTGCTGCCATTTAGTGGGCGGAAAGCTGGCAAAAGGCGGGAGATGCACGTCGTGCATGGAAAAAAACTGTCGCGTGTGGCCGAGAATTTCATTGATGTCGGAGCGTTTCATGGGGACTCCCGGAGTTATGTGCAAAACCTTGCCCCTCACCCTGCCCTCTCCCCATAGGGGAGAGGGTGTTCAAGTTCCCTCTCCCCTGTGGGGAGAGGGCTAGGGTGAGGGGTCTACTTAACCGTCCACCCCTTATAGGTCCCGACGTTCTTTTTATCGATCATTGTTACCGGGATCAGCACGGGCTCTTTTGGCGCAGGTTTGCCCTGAAGAATGTCATAGCCAATTTCCACCGCTTTTGCCGCCATCACCTGCGGATCCTGCGCCGGGGTCGCGACAAACAGGGAGTTTTCGCGCTTCAACGCCTCTTCACCGTCCGGTGAGCCGTCCACGCCGACGATAAAGAACTCGTTGCGCTGCGCCTGTTTCGCCGCCAGATCGGCGCCGATCGCCGTCGGATCGTTAATCGCGAATACGCCGTCGATCTTCGGATTAGCGGCCAGCAGGGAGGTCATGACTTCCAGACCGCCTTCACGACTGCCCTTGGCGTTCTGGTTATCCGAGAGCACTTTGATATCCGGATGTTTTTTGAATTCCGTCTGGCAACCTTCCACGCGGTTTTGTACCGCAGAGACCGGTGGTCCGTTGATGATCACCACATTGCCTTTGCCTTTCAGATGGTCGGTAATGTACTTACAGGCCATTTCCCCCGCCTGGGTGTTGTCGGAGGTGATGGTGGCATCGGCCCCTTCCGCCGCCACGTCAACCGCAACGACCACGATCCCGGCATCCTTCGCGCGCTTCACCGCCGGGCCGATCCCTTTAGAATCCGCGGCGTTGAGGATGATCATGTCTACTTTCGCGGCGATGAAGTTGTCGATCTGCGCCACCTGCTGGCCCAGATCGTAACCGCTGGAAACCAGCGTCACTTTGACGTTATCGCCTGCCAGCTTGCGCGCTTCCAGCTCGGCACCTTTGGTGATCTGCACGAAGAACGGGTTAGCCAGGTCACCCACCGTCACGCCAATGGACTTCAGATCTTTCGCCTGCGCAAACGGCGTTGCGGCAAGCAGCGCGCCAGCACAGAGCGCGGTTACTAACGGTTTCAAACGCATCTTGTCTTCCTCACTCGTAGGGTATTGTTGTTATGCACTTTGGTGGTGTCGGGTACGGTATTTGTCGATCAGCACCGCTATGATGATCACCGCCCCTTTGATCACCAGCTGCCAGAAGTAAGAGACGCCCATCAGCGTCATGCCGTTGTTGAGGGTGGCGATGATAAGCGCCCCCACCAGCGTGCCGGTGATCGTGCCGATCCCGCCGACGAAGCTGGTGCCGCCGAGGATCACCGCCGCAATCGCATCCAGCTCGTAACCCATGCCGAGGTTACCGTTGGCGCTGTAGAGTCGCGAGGCGCTCATCACCCCGCCGAGGCCAGAGAGCAGGCCGCTCATACCATAGACAAACAGCAGCACCAGCCAGACCTTAATGCCCGTTAAGCGCGCCGCCTGCATGTTGCCACCCACCGCGTAGATGTGAACGCCAAGCGTAGTGCGGCGCAGGATAAACCAGCAGATAGCAATGACCGCCAGGGCAATCACCACCAGCCACGGAATCGGGCCGAGGTAGTTATTGCCGATCCACTCGAAGCTGATGTTGGAGTTAATAACCGTCGTGCCGTCGGCCAGCAGGTAGGCCGCGCCGCGCAGCGCCGTATAGGTGCCGAGCGTGACGATGAAGGGGGGGAGCCCGGCAAAGGCCACCAGCGCGCCGTTGAACAGTCCCAGCACCATGCCGAGCATCAGCGCGGCCGGAATGGAGAGCATCGCGAATTCCGGGATAAGCGAGACCACCATCGCGGCCACCGCTGTGGTACCCAGAATCGAGCCCACGGAGAGGTCAATCCCGCCGGTCAAAATGATGAAGGTCATTCCCGCCGCCAGCACGATATTGATCGACGCCTGGCGGGTAATATTGAGCAGGTTGCTCTCGGTGAAAAAGTTAGGGGCGATAAAGCCAAATACCGCCACAATCAGGATAAGAATCGGCAGAATACCGACCGTTTGCATCAGATCGCTCATCAGCATTTTTTTGGCGGAGGCGGATTTCGCCACCTGCTGCGGATGGGTAGGAGTTGTCATGATTGCACCGCCTGATGATGAGTGTCGTTCACGCCGGTTGCCAGCGTCATAATGTTTTCCTGAGAGATGTCGCGCCCGTGCAGTTCACCCGCGATGCTGCCTTCCCGCATTACGTACACCCGGTCGCTCATGCCTACCACTTCCGGCAGCTCGCTGGAGATCATTAAAATCGCCACCCCCTTGCGGGCCATCTGGTTCATGATGCGGTAGATCTCGCTTTTCGCGCCGACGTCTACGCCGCGCGTAGGTTCGTCAAGGATCAGAATGCGCGGGCCGATGGCCACCCAGCGGGAGATCAGCAGCTTTTGCTGATTGCCGCCGGACAGCCCGCCTGCGCGCACCTGAGAATGCGGCACGCGGATGTTGAGCAGGGCGATAGCGTCATCGGAAATTGATTGCGCTTTTTTACGGTTCAACATGCCGAAGGTGGCGTCGCGCTCCAGCGTCGCCATGGTGATGTTCTCCTGCGCCGCCAGCTCCAGAAACAGCCCCTGCTCCTTGCGGTTTTCAGTGAGAAAACCGATGCCGTTATCAATGGCCGCGCGCGGGGAGTGGATCACCACCGGTTCGCCATCCACCTCAATCATGCCGCCGGTGGCTTTACGCACGCCGAAGATGAGCTGTGCCAGCTCGGAACGTCCGGCCCCGACCAGGCCCGCCAGCCCGACGATTTCGCCGGAACGCACCTGCAGGCTGCAGGGAAGCACTTTTTTGCCGTCAGTAAGGTGATGCACGTTGAGGCGCGGGCTGCCTAACGGGATGTCGCGTTCTTTGTTAAACAGGTCGCTTAACGGGCGGCCCACCATCATGCGCACCAGTTCAGAAGCATTCAGCTTGTCGCGCGTCAGGCTGCCGACGTACTGCCCGTCGCGCAGAACGCTGACGCGATCTGAGAGTTCATACACTTCCGCCATGCGGTGGCTGATATAGATGATCGCCATCCCTTCATCGCGCAGGCGCAAAATCAGTTCAAACAGGCGGTGCGTTTCCCGCGAGGAGAGGGCGGCGGTAGGTTCGTCCATCACCAGAATGCGGCTGTTGCGGTGCAGCGCGCGGGCAATTTCTACCTGCTGCTGCTCGGCGATGGTCAGCTTCATCACCAGGTCGGTGGCGCTGAACTGCGCCCCGAGACGGTCAATCACCGCCTGCGCCTGGGCGGCCATCTCTTTGCGCTGCACCAGCCCGCCGCGCGACAGTTCGCTGCCGAGGAAAATATTTTCGGCAACGGTGAGATTGGGCGCGAGCTGCATCTCCTGGTAAATCAGGGTAATACCTGCCGCCAGCGCATCTTTCGGGCCTTTAATATGAAACGGCTGGCCGTCGATCAGGATCTCGCCGCTGGTGGCGGTATAGGCTCCGGCGAGGATCTTCATCAGCGTGCTTTTTCCCGCGCCGTTTTCCCCCATCAGCGCGTGGATCTCTCCTGGAAAGACCGTCAAATCTACACCCTTGAGCGCGTGGAAACTGCCAAACGTTTTGGCAATGCTGCGCATCTCTAATACCGGGGTTCTGCTCATGGCGGATCTCCTGCGAATGCCGATATCTGCACTTCATCACAGGTGCGTAAATGCAAAATGTCAGAAGCTGTTCATATTTGTCATAGTTATGAATAGCGAATGTGGATCACAGTTAGGGAGTCAACATGTCTTCACGCCCCCCGTTCTTCACCAGCGCCCGCGGTCGCCTGCTGATATTTAACCTGCTGGTGGTGGCGGTAACGCTGATGGTCAGCGGCGTGGCGGTGCTCGGCTTTCGTCACGCGAGCCAGATCCAGGAACAGGTGCAGCAGCAAACGCTGGATGACATGACCGGCAGCATGAACCTTGCGCGCGACACGGCCAACGTGGCTACGGCGGCGGTGCGGCTGTCGCAGGTGGTCGGTGCGCTGGAGTACAAAGGCGAAGCTGAACGGCTGAAACAGACGCAGATGGCGCTGCGCCACTCGCTGGAACAGCTTGCGGATGCGCCTCTGGCGCAGCAGGAACCGGCGCTGGTGGCGCGTATTATTCAAAGAAGCAATGAATTACAGCAGAGCGTGACGGAGATGCTTGAGCGCGGGCAGCGACGCCACCTGGAGCGTAACGCGCTGCTCAGCTCGCTCTACCAGAGCCAGAGTTACCTGCGCCATCTGCAGGATATCAATCGTCGTTACGACAGCAACGTGCCGGATGCGCAGCAGCTGATGGAAATGGACAGGTTGATCGCTGCTGCCATCGACACCCCTTCGCCGCGCGCGACCGTTCAGCAGCTTGACGCCGTGACGGCAACATTGCCCTGGCAAACAGCGCAGCCTGTTGTGAACGCTGTCCTGCCCGATTTTAACGTCGAGCTGCATAAACTTTCCCCTCTGTCGAAGCAGCTGGAAGAGAGCGATCTGGCGATCAGTTGGTATATGTTCCACATCAAGGCGCTGGTGGCGATCCTCAACAGCGACATCAATCAGTATGTAGAACAGGTGGCGAACGCCTCCCGGCTGCGTACCGCCCAGAGCCATCAGGAGCTGCGCTCGATCAGCGTGTTTATCAGCATTTTCGCCGTACTGGCGCTGATCATCACCGGGTGCGCCTGCTGGTATATCTACCGCAATCTGGGCTCTAATCTGACGGCTATCTCCAGAGCGATGTCGCGCCTTGCGCACGGCGAGCAGGATGTTTCGGTGCCCGCGCTGCAGCGGCGCGATGAGCTGGGCGAGCTGGCGCGCGCGTTTAACGTTTTTGCCCGCAACACCGCCTCGCTTGAGCACACCACGCGTCTGCTGAAAGAGAAAACCACGCAGATGGAGATCGACCGCGTCGAGCGTCAGGGGCTGGAAGAGGCGCTGCTGCATAGCCAGAAGATGAAGGCCGTCGGACAGCTGACGGGCGGGCTGGCGCATGATTTTAATAACCTGCTGGCGGTGATCATCGGCAGCCTTGAGCTCACCGACACCGAATCAAAAGACGCGCCGCGTATTACCCGGGCGCTAAAGGCAGCAGAACGCGGCGCGCTGCTGACCCAGCGCCTGCTGGCGTTTTCCCGCAAGCAATCCCTGACGCCGCATGCGGTAGAGATGCTGCCGCTGCTGGAGAACCTCCGGGAACTGATGCGCCACTCTCTGCCTGCCACCCTGACCCTGGAGATTGAAGCGCAATCCCCGGCGTGGCCCGCGTGGATAGACGTCAGCCAGCTGGAAAACGCCATTATCAACCTGGTAATGAACGCGCGTGATGCGATGGAGGGGCAAAGCGGGGTGATCAAAATTCGCACCTGGAACCAGCGCGTGACCCGCAGCGACGGGCGAAGGCAGGATATGGTGGCGCTGGAGGTCATTGACCGCGGCAGCGGGATGTCTCAGGAGGTGAAATCCCGCGTCTTTGAGCCGTTCTTCACCACCAAACAGACCGGGAGCGGGAGCGGGTTAGGCCTGTCGATGGTCTACGGTTTTGTGCGTCAGTCCGGCGGTCGCGTGGAGATCGAGAGCGCACCGGGGCAGGGAACAACCGTCCGGCTTCACCTCCCGCGCTCGACGCTTCCCGCCGCTTCCGAGGATGAAGCGCTGTCTGCCACCGCTACCGTTGAGAACGAGCGGCTGGTACTGGTGCTGGAGGACGAAGCCGATGTCCGTCAGACCCTGTGCGAGCAGCTGCATCAGCTCGGCTATCTGACGCTGGAAGCGGATAACGGCGAGCAGGCGCTGAACATGCTGGCGGCATCGCCGGATATTGGCCTGTTTATCAGCGACCTGATGTTGCCGGGAAGCCTGAGCGGGGCCGAGGTGATTAGCCAGGTGCGCAGTCATTATCCGCAGCTCCCGGTGCTGCTGATCAGCGGCCAGGATTTACGGCCAGCGCATAATCCACAGCTGCCGGACGTTCAGTTGTTGCGTAAGCCGTTTACACGTGTGCAGTTGGCGCAGGCGTTGCGGAAGGTGATGCTAATTTGAGATTCCTCCGCTACCCCCGTTTTCTGCCTTTCATTACCGTAAAGCCAGTTAACCTGCGAGTCTGGCCTTATGAAACGTTACTCAACTGCTCTGTTATTTGGTCTGCTGTCACTCACCAGCCAACTGGCTCACGCCGATATTGTTGATGATGCTATTGGCAACATTCAACAGGCGATCAACGATGCGTATAACCCCAGCAGCAGTCGTAATGACGATGACGACGATCGTTACGATCGAAGCCGTCAAATGGACAGTCGACAGTACGACGACCGCCGTCGGCAGCTTGAAGACAGACGCCAGCGTCTAGACGAGCGTCAGCGCCAGTTGGATGACGATCGCCGCAGGTTAGAAGAGGATGAGCGCAGGTTAGAAGACGATTACGATCGAGGTTAAGTGCGGCCTGTTGCCCTCACCCCAACCCTCTCCCACGGGAGAGGGAGAAAACCTAGTCCAACACCAACACCATTCCGTCGTACCCCGCTTCAATGCCGTCGGGCAACGGGTTATCCATCATCCACACGTCAAACTGATGGCTGATGTGGGTCAGGATCACCTGCGGGCAGCCAATCGCCTCGTTTAACGCAATCACGGTATTCAAGTCGCAATGGTTGCGCGGTGTTTCCTCGCGTGGCTCATGGCTGCAGTCGATAATCATCGCCTGTGGCTGGTTGTTGAGCAGGAACTTCACCGTTTTCTCCGGCAGTCCGGCGGTGTCGGACAGCCAGGCCACGCGGCTATGGGCCGATTCCAGCAAATACCCGAAGGTCAGTTTCGAATGGTTGAGCGGCAGCGGCGTGACCCGCAGACCCTGGAGCTCAAACATCACAAACGGCTCAACCGTATGGCTGAAATCCAGAATCCCCGAGTGCTTAAACAGGTCGTCACAGCCCGCTTCGTCCGGCGGACCGTAGACCGGGATCGTCGCGCCCACGCCCCAGCGCAGGGGGAACAGCCCCTGAACGTGATCCATATGATAATGCGTCAGCAAAAACTGCTGAAAGCTGCCCGCGGGCCAGTCGTCCATCAGGTGCGGAATACCCGCGTCCAGTAGCGTCACCGCATCGTTGAATTTGACCACCGCGCTGCACGGGCGACGGCGATAGTTGTCCTGCAGACGCGCCCGGCGACATGCCGCGCAGTCGCAGCCAAAGACCGGGACCAGCTGGGCACCGCCGGTTCCGGTCAGCGTGATGGTCAGACTCATAACGCACCTCTACAGCGGTTTGGTGAATCGAAAATGGCTCTGCGTATACCCTTCACGGACGTAAAAACGGTGGGCATCAGTGCGCTTTACGCTGGTGGAGAGCTCCGTTAGCTCGGCACCCGCCTGGCGAGCGATCGCTTCCGCCCATGCCAGAAGCTGGCTGCCCACCTTTAGCCCGCGCGCCTGCGGCATCACCACCAGTTCCTGGATCTCGCCGATCCAGCGTGCGTGATGGAGATGAAACTGCATGTGCAGACCGATCATACCGATGACCTGCCCGTCCAGTTCGGCAAGCTGGTAGCGCATGTTGTGATCCTGCAGGTTGGCAAGGTAGCCCGCGTGAAACGCCTGATGATCGAATTCTGCCTGCTTAAGTTCGCAGATGAGGGCGTAAACACTCTGCGCATCGTCGGCGGTAGCGGGGCGAAGCTGGCAGTCAGGCATGCTGTTTCTCCTTCTGGCGGATCAGCGTTAAAAAGATCTCGACTGACTGTAGCAAACTTCCGTCGTTATTGAGGACGTGGCAGCCCGACGGAGTGTAGCGCGCCGCACGTTCCAGGCGCTGGTCTATCTCTTTTGCGCTTTCGCGGCCACGATTTTGCAGGCGGTTACGCAGGATCTCCGGCGAAACCTCTAAACAGACCGGCAGCAGGGCCGCTTCATATCGGGAACGCGCCTGCGGCAGATGCGCGCGCGAGCCGTTAACCAGCACGTCAAAACCCGCGTGCAGCCAGAGGTCGATTTCGATGCCCACGCCATAGTAAAAGCCGTTGGCGTGCCAGCTCAGCGCCAGCAGATTTTGCCCGGCGCGGGTAAAAAACTCCTGCTCGCTCAGGGCGATATGATTTTCACTTCCGGCGTTGGCCGCGCGGGTGATGTACCTGTGCGCGACCAACAGTCGCGCGTGTTCCTGCTGCCGCAGCGCCGACAGCAGGCTGTCTTTTCCGGAGCCGGACGGCCCCATTAACCAGATGAGTCTTCCCATCAGAACACCCTTTTTCCCTGACGCCAGACGTGGTCGATATGAACGTGTTCGCCCTTGCGGTGGGCCAGCACCAGGTCCGCGCGTTTACCCTCGGCGATTTCCCCGCGATCCTGAAGATTGAGCGCGGTGGCCGGGTTTTTCGTCACCAGGCGAATCGCCTGCGGCAGCGTGAAGCTGTTGCCTTCGTCGTCGGCCACCCGAAACGCCGCGTCCAGCAGGCTGGCGGGGTAGTAGTCGGACGAGAGAATATCCAGCAGGCCGAGCGAGGCAAGCTTACTTGCCGCGACGTTGCCGGAGTGCGAGCCGCCGCGCACGATGTTCGGTGCGCCCATCAGCACGTTCATGCCGTGCCTGCGGGAGGCTTCCGCCGCCTCGAGCGTGGTGGGAAATTCGGCGATCACGCTGCCAAGCTGGTGGGATTCACGCACGTGATCGTGCGTGGCGTCGTCATGGCTGGCCAGCGCGATGTTGCGGTCCCGGCACATCGCGGCAATCTTGAGGCGGTTAGGCTGCGACCACTGAGCTGCCAACGCCAGCTGCTCTTCTTCATAGCGCGCCATCTCCGCATCACTGAGCGAGTATTTGCCCTGATAGTATTCGCGATACTTTTCAATGTTGGCGAACTGACGCTGCCCCGGCGAGTGGTCCATCAGGGAGACCAGAGAGACTGGCTCGCGCCCGACCAGTTTTTTAAACAATGGCAGGGTCGTGTGGTGCGGTAGCTCGCAGCGCAGATGCAGACGGTGCTCGGCGCGGTTGAGGCCGCGCTTTTGGGTCTCCTCCACGGCGTTGATCATCTTCTCCAGGTTCTCCAGACGATCGCCGCCGTCGCGCACGTCGCCAATCGCCACTGCGTCCAGCACCGTAGTGATGCCGCTGGCGACCATCAGCGCGTCGTGGCTGCTCATCGCCGAATGGGCGGGCCAGTCCACCTTCGGGCGCGGGGTGAAGAATTTGTCCAGATTATCGGTATGCAGTTCGATCAGCCCCGGCAGCAGCCAGCCGCTTTCGCCGTCCATCGCCGCCGGTGAGCGGCTCTGGGTTTCGGCAAAGGCGCGAATAACGCCTTCATTGACTTCAACCGAGCCATCAACGACTTCATTTTCCAGCACCAGTCTGACGTTATTGATAATCATGCGTTTGTCCCCATTGGGTGCAGCCTGTCCGCGACGCGGGTGCGAACGGTCTCGTCGTGGAAGATCCCGACGATCGCCGCCCCGCGCGCTTTGGCCTGTTCGATCAGTTCCACCACGGCCGCGCTGTTTTTATCGTCAAGCGAGGCGGTAGGTTCATCCAGAAGTAAAATCGGGTAGTCGACGATAAAGCCGCGGGCGATATTGACGCGCTGCTGCTCGCCGCCGGAAAAGGTCGACGGGGCGAGGTGCCACAGGCGCTCCGGCACGTTCAGGCGTGTCAGCAGGTCGGCGGCTTTGGCGGCGCAGGTCTCGCGCGGCACGCCGAGATCCAGCAGCGGCTGCATCACCACGTCCAGGGCGGAGATCCGCGGGATCACCCGCAGAAACTGGCTCACCCAGCCGATCGTCGTACGGCGCACTTCCAGCACTTTACGCGCGGGGGCCTGAACCAGATCGACCCACTCATCGTTGTGGCGAATGTGAATATGGCCTTCGTCCGGGAGGTAGTTAGCGTACAGGGAGCGCAGCAGGGTGGATTTTCCGCTGCCGGAGTGGCCGTGCAGCACCACGCATTCGCCGCGATTAACCTCCAGAGAGGCATTTTGCAGCACCGGCAGGCGCACGCCGTTTTGCTGGTGGAGCACAAAGGTCTTACTTACGTTTTGTACGTGGATCATGTTGGCCTCGTGGGGATTTCTTGCCGGGTGGCGGCTACGCCTTACCCGACCTACAGGTGCGCTATTCGTAGGCCGGGTAAGCGCAGCGCCACCCGGCAATAGCACCCTCAGTTCTGCAACACGGACGACACCAGAAGCTGGGTGTACGGATGGTGCGGATCGTCGAGCACGCGGTCGGTTAATCCACTTTCCACCACCTGACCCTGCTTCATCACCAGCAGGCGGTCCGCCAGCAGGCGCGCAACGCCCAGATCGTGGGTGACAATCACCACCGCCAGGTTCAGCTCCACCACCAGACCGCGCAGCAGATCGAGCAGGCGCGCCTGCACGGAGACGTCCAGCCCGCCGGTGGGTTCATCCATAAACACCAGCTTCGGGTGGGTGACCAGGTTGCGCGCAATCTGCAGGCGCTGCTGCATCCCACCGGAGAAGGTCGTCGGCAGGTCGTCGATGCGCGAGGCGGGGATTTCAACTTCCTCCAGCCAGTGCTGGGCGGTGGCGCGGATGTTGCCGTAGTGGCGCGCGCCGGTGGCCATCAGGCGTTCGCCGATGTTGCCTCCCGCCGAGACCTGACGGCGCAGGCCTTCCATAGGGTGTTGATGCACCACGCCCCACTCGGTGCGCAGCAGGCGGCGGCGCTCGGCCTCGCTTATGCCGTAGAGGGAGCGCCCCTGATACAGGATCTCGCCGTGTTGCGGCGTCAGGCGCGCGGAGATGGACTTCAGCAGGGTGGTTTTGCCGGAGCCGGACTCGCCGACGATCCCCAGCACTTCGCCCGGCCATAGCTCGAACGACACGTCGCTAAAGCCTTTGCCCGGCGCATAAAGGTGAGTCAGGTGATTAACCGAAAGCAGCGGTTTCATTGGCCGTTCGCCTCGCTCTGTTGGCGGCAGTAATCGGTGTCGGAGCAGACAAACATCCGTTTGCCCGTGTCGTCCAGCACCACTTCGTCCAGATAGCTGTGTTTGGATCCGCAGATGGCGCACGGCTCGTCCCACTCCTGCACCGTAAACGGGTGATCGTCGAAATCCAGGCTTTCGACACGCGTGTAGGGCGGGACGGCGTAGATGCGTTTTTCACGTCCGGCACCGAACAGCTGCAGGGCGGGCATCATGTCCATCTTCGGGTTATCGAATTTCGGGATCGGCGACGGGTCCATCACGTAGCGCCCGTTCACCTTCACCGGATAGGCGTAGGTGGTGGCGATATGGCCGAAGCGGGCGATATCCTCATACAGTTTGACCTGCATGATCCCGTACTCTTCCAGCGCGTGCAGGATGCGGGTTTCGGTTTCGCGCGGCTCGATAAAGCGCAGCGGCTCCGGGATCGGCACCTGGAAAATCAAAATCTGATCTTCAGCCAGCGGGGTTTCCGGAATGCGGTGACGGGTCTGGATCAGCGTCGCGTCTTCGGTTTTTTCAGTGGTATTAACGCCGGTTACGCGCTGGAAGAAGCTGCGGATCGACACGGCGTTGGTGGTGTCGTCGGCGCCCTGGTCGATGACCTTCAGCACGTCCGCTTCGCCGATCACGCTGGCGGTGATCTGAATACCGCCCGTGCCCCAGCCGTAGGGCATCGGCATTTCGCGGCCGCCGAACGGCACCTGATAGCCCGGAATGGCCACCGCTTTAAGTATCGCGCGGCGGATCATACGTTTGGTTTGCTCATCCAGATAGGCAAAGTTGTAGCCGCTTAAGTTAGCCATTGTCGCGCTCCCGTTGCAGGCGTTTCAGCAGTTCCAGTTCGGCCTGGAAATCGACGTAGTGCGGCAGCTTGAGGTGCGAGACAAAACCGGCGGCCTCAACGTTATCCGCGTGGGCCAGCACGAACTCTTCGTCCTGCGCCGGGCCTGCAATGTGCTCGCCGTAGTCCGGTGCCTGCAGGGCACGGTCGACCAGCGCCATCGCCATGGCCTTGCGCTCGCCGAGGCCGAACACCAGCCCGTAGCCGCGGGTAAAGTGCGGGTCTTCATTTTCGGGCGCGACAAATCCGTTGACCATTTCGCATTCGGTCATCAGCAGTTCACCGACGTTTACGGCAAAACCCAGCTCTTCCGGCACGATTTCGACGTCGATGTAGCCGCTGCGAATTTCGGCTGCAAACGGGTGGTTGCGCCCGTAGCCGCGCTGGGTGGAGTAGGCCAGCGCCAGCAGATAGCCTTCGTCGCCGCGCATCAGCTGCTGCAGGCGGGACGATCTAGAGCACGGGTAAACCGGTGGCGTGCGGGTGATGTCATCCGGCTGCGCGCCAGAATCTTCCTCCGCCTTCGCCAGACCCTGTTTCGCCAGCAGGCTGAAGACGTGCGGAGACGGTTCCTGTTCAGCGTCGGAAGGGCTGAGCGGCGGCGCTTCGCCGTTCGCCAGCAGGGTAAAATCCAGCAGGCGATGAGTGTAGTCATAGGTGGGGCCCAGCAGTTGGCCGCCGGGGATGTCCTTATAAACGGCAGAAATGCGGCGCTCCAGGCGCATCTGTGCCGTTTTCAACGGCTCGCTGACTGCCAGTTTGGCAAGCGTGGTGCGGTAGGCGCGCAGCAGAAAGATGGCTTCCACGTTATCGCCGCTGGCCTGCTTCAGCGCCAGCGCCGCCAGCTCGCGGTCGGCGATACCGCCTTCGGTCATCACGCGGTCAACGGCGAGATTAAGCTGCTGCTCAATCTGGGCGACGCTCAGCTCGGGGAGCCGTTCATCGCCCCGTCGTCTGTGCGCCTGTAGCGCATGGGCGGCGGCGATGGCCTTCTCGCCCCCTTTGACGGCAACGTACATCAGCACACCTCCACGTGGGTGGTCCGCGGGATTGCCAGCAGGCGCTCGCCGCAGGTCAGGATGAGGTCAATGCCCAGCGGGAACGGGTGCGGGCGCTCGGTCAGTTCGTGAATGATGCACTCCGGCAACTGCGGCGCGACCATGCGCTCGTCGGCGATGCCTGCGCCCGTCAGGCGCAGCATGCGGCCGCCGCTCAGGCTGGAGACCTGCAAAATCAGCGTGGCGCTGGTCTCCGGGGCGACGGCGCTGCCTTCGCTCAGGGCGTTGAGCTGTTCATGGCTGATTTGCTCATCGGCCACGGCAAAAACTGCCTGCTGGGGCTGATCGACCAGCGGGGCGCTGGTGTGAAAACGCAGGTTCTGGCTGGCGATATCGTTCGACAGCGCGCCCGAAAGCCATACCGGGGTATCGTTGTCGGCAAGGGTCAGCAGCACGCTGGTGGTCGCCAGATTCAGCGGCAGCCAGCCCTGTGAAAGCTGGTGCAGTGAGACGATCACGCCCGGCTCGCTCATGGCCTTCAGCAGGCGACGAAAACTGTGTTGGGCATCCTGGACGGCCAGGGTAAAAGCAGGTTGAAGCGTCATGCGTTGTCTCCGCGAACGAGCGTAAAGAAGTCGACCCGGCTGGTGTTCACTTCGGCCTGACGTGCGGCAATGCGCGCGGCGCGGTCGGCTTCCAGCGGGGCAATAAGGGTTTCCATTAACGTCTGGAAATAGGGTTGTTCCTGTAAAAGCGCATCGATCACCGCGCAGCGCTCGGCATGCGCTTTATCGCGCCCCAGCACATAGCTGTAGCCCAGCGTGCCGCTGTTCAGACGGATCGCTGCCCGGGTGAGGGTGGCGTCTCCGGCGAAGAAGCGCTCGCCGGTGCCCCCCATGCGCGCCTGGATTTGTACCAGGCCAATCTCCGGGGCGCGGATAGTGTCGTAGTCCGGCGCGAGGTTGAGCGCGTTCATGCGGCTGTGCAGCGCGGCAGGCTGAGAGTGGGCCAGCACGCGCATCCAGCGTTGACGGACGGAGGTGTCGAAATGCATTCAGTGCTCCATGGTGAATTCGATCATGTCGGCGCGTGTCAGACTGACGGAGTATTCCGTCGCGTCGATCTCGCCGTCACGGTGGTTGAGGGTGCGCACGCAGAGCAGCGGGGCCATATTGGGAATTTCGAGCACCTTGCTCTCTTTCGCCTGCGCGCGGCGGGCGCTGATGCGCGTCTGAGTGCGCTTAAGCGCAATGCCTGTCGCATCCTGAAGAAAGTCATGTAGCGAGCCGCTGGAGAAATTCTGCAGCACAGGCCAGAGGGTGAGGTCTGCGAAGTAGTGGTCTATCTGGCATACCGCCACGCCGTTGACCCGTCGCAACGTGCGGAGATGAACAACGTTGTCGCCCTCCTGGATCCCCAGCGCGTCCGCCACGTGGCTGGAGGCCGGGCGCAATACCGAGAGCAGTTTTTCACTGGTCGGGTGGCTGCCCTGATCCAGCAGGTTCTGGCTAAAGCGCGCCTGAGCGTTCAGCGGGTAGTCGAACGGACGCATCAGCACCAGTACGCCCACGCCCTGACGGCGCTGGACCCAGCCGCGCTCGACCAACTGGTCAATGGCGCGGCGCAGGGTGTGTCGGTTCACTTCATAGCGGTCGGCAAGCTGCTGCTCGGCGGGCAGGTAGTCCCCGCAGCGGTAGTGCGTGCGCAGCTCCACTTCGAGCTTTGCCGCAATCTCTTGCCAGCGGGTGGGGTAACTGGTCGGATGTCTGGATAAGTGCATAGAAACAAAGCCTCGCTTCTCAGATGAAGTGCTTACGCAAACGTTGAGAGAGGAAATCCAGCAGGCTGACGGTGACGATAATGAGCACCATCAATGCGCAGGTTTGCTGGAACTGGAAACCGCGAATGGCTTCCCACAGGGTGACGCCAATCCCGCCTGCGCCCACCATGCCGACCACGGTGGCGGAGCGGACGTTGGACTCAAAGCGGTACAGAGAGTAAGAGATCAGCAGCGGCATCACCTGAGGCAGAACGCCGTAGAGGATCTCTTCGATTTTGTTGGCACCGGTCGCGCGAATGCCTTCCACCGGGCCGGGTTCGATGGCTTCAACCGCCTCGGAGAGCAGCTTCGAAAGCACGCCGGTAGTGTGAATGAACAGCGCCATGACGCCCGCGAACGGACCCAGGCCGACGGCGACCACGAACAGCATCGCAAAGACCATTTCGTTAATGGCGCGGCAGGCGTCCATCAGGCGACGCATCGGCTGGTATATCCACCACGGCACGATGTTTTCGGCGCTCATCAGGCCAAACGGAATGGAAAGAACGACGGCAAGGGCGGTGCCCCAGACGGCGATTTGCAGGGTGATCGCCATTTCGCCAAGGTAGTCCTGCCACTGGCTGAAGTCCGGCGGGAAGAAATCGGCGGCGAAGGTGGCCATGTTGCCGGAATCTTTGAAGAGCAGCAGCGGATCCATTTCCGCGCCCTTCCAGGAGATAACGAGCACCGCCAGCAGGATGGCCCAGCTTATGAGCGAGAACCAGCTGCGCTTTGGCGGTGGGAGGGTAATGGTTTGCATGATGACTCCTTTGGGTTTAGTCCCCTCTCCCTTGAGGGAGAGGGTTAGGGTGAGGGGGAAATGTGCGCGCTGATGCCCTCACCCCGGCCCTCTCCCACAGGGAGAGGGAGAAAAGATCTACTGCACCGCTTTATTCACGCTGGTCATTGCGCCGAGCGCGGCGGTCAGGCGGTCGAGATCGTCCAGCTGGGCCTGAATTTCAGAGACTTTGCTGGTCTTCTCGTCTTCCTTAAGGCTTTTGTTGTCTTTCACGCCCTGCATCTGCTTGAACAGCGCCAGCTGGCGAATCGGAACCAGCTGCAGGTCGCTTGACGCGCGGAACGGTGCCCAGCCCAGCTTCTCCAGAACGGCTTTTTCTTCCGGCGTTTTGCCGTAGGTCATAAAGAAGTCATAGACCTTGTCCTTGGTGCTTTCGGAGAGGTTTTTACGCCAGACGATCGGGTCGCCCGGGATCAGCGGCGATTTCCAGATAACCTTCAGCTCTTTCAGTTTGTCCGGCGCGGAGGTCTTCAGCTTGTCGAGGTTTTCGGTGTTGTTAGTGGCAACGTCCACCTGCTTGTTGGCCACCGCCAGGGCGTTGGTTTCGTGGCTGGCGTTGACGGTGCGCTTGAAGTCGCTGGCGGAGGCGTTGTTTTTGGCGAAGACGTAGTAGCCCGGGACGAGGAAGCCGGAGGTGGAGTTCGGGTCGCCGTTGCCGAAGGTCAGCTCTTTGCGTTTGGCGAGCAGGTCGTTGAGGTTGTTGATCGGGCTGTCTTTGTTCACGATCAGCACGCTCCAGTAGCCCGGAGAACCGTCTGCCGCAACGGTCTGGGCAAAGACCTGGCCGTTCGCACGGTCCACCGCTTCCATGGCGGAGAGGTTGCCGTACCAGGCGATGTCCACTTTATTGAAGCGCATCCCCTGGATGATGCCCGCGTAGTCCGGGGCAAAGAAGGCGTTCACTTTGATCCCCAGTTTGGTTTCCATATCTTTCAGGAACGGTTCCCACTGGGGCTTCAGGTTCTGCTGTGATTCTGTCGAAATGATGCCAAAGTTCAGCGCTTTTTCCTGCTCCTCGGCGTAGGCCGGGCTTAACAGGGTGCTGATGCTGAACATGCTGGTGAAGGCCAGCGCGGCAACCGTTTTATAGCTCATTTCCATTCCTCGTTATGGGGACGTTAAGCAGCCTGCGCGTTCTCTTCGACGCGATTAATGCTGCGGTAGAGATGGTCAAAACGTTCGTTATCAAACTGGTGGCTTGCGCCATCAAAGAACACGTGGCCCTGACGCAGGGCAACGATGCGCTCGCAGTAGCGCAGGGCGTAATCCACCTGATGCAGCGTCACCACCACGGTGATGCCGTCGTGCTGGTTAATGTCGCGCAGGGTTTCCATTACGATGCGTGCCGATTCTGGATCCAGCGAGGCGATGGGTTCATCGGCAAGAATGATTTTTGCTTTCTGCATCAGCGCGCGGGCGATGGCGACGCGCTGTTGTTGTCCACCGGACAGGGTGGAAACGCGCTGGTGGGCAAAATGCGCCATACCGACGCGCGTTAGCGCCTGCAGCGCTTCTTGTTTCTGAGAAGAGGAGAACCAGCGCAGGCAGGTACGCCAGAACGGGGTGCTGCCGAGTGCGCCAATCAGCACGTTTTCCAGCACCGTCAGGCGGTTAACCAGATTGAACTGCTGGAAGATGTAGCCCGTCTGGGCGCGGCTTTTGCGAATATCGCTTGCCAGACGGCCTGCGCGCTGCACGGTGTTGCCCAGCAACTCGACGTGACTTTCCGGGGTTTTATCGCAGGTAATGAGGCCGCTTAAATGGCGCAGAAGGGTGGATTTGCCTGAGCCAGAAGGCCCGAGAAGCGCCACCATGTCGCCCTGCTGGACGGTCAGATCAACGGCATGCAGCGCCTTGTTGTGATGGAAGGTCTTGCTCAGTTTCTCGACGCGGATGACAGTTTGCATGTGCTGGGCCTCACAATAAATGTGGCCTCATGCTGGCGCATCAATATGACATTTGGGTTAAGTCTGGGTTGCGGGAATTTGAAGAGTTGAGGGGGATTTGATGACAATTACCGTAGGCCCGGTCAGCGCAGCGCCGCCGGGCGCTGTTGCCGGATGCGCTGCGCTTATCCGGCCTACGATTTAACGACGTTAATCATCCATGGCACGCCGTATTTGTCGGTGACTTTACCGAAGCCGTGCGCCCAGAAGGTTTCCTGCCAGGCCATTTCGACATTGCCGCCATCAGAGAGGCTGTCGAACCAGCGTTTGCCTTCATCCACGTCCTGCGTGTCGAGCACCAGCGTAAATCCGGCGTACTGCGTGCTGCTGCCGGGTGGCAGACCATCACTCATCATGATATCGCTGCCGGCAATGCGAACGTTAGAGTGGGCGATGGCGGTATCCGGGAAGTTCATGCCTGACGGACAGCCTTCTTCGCTGTTTTCGTCTTTGGGCATTTCGCCGAAGGTGATTTTGTAGAGGAGTTCTGCGCCGACGGCCTGCTGATAGAAGGCGGTGGCCTCAGCACAGTTACCAGAGAAAGAGATGTAGGGACTTAACGGCATAATCTTTACCTCACGAAAGAAAAGCCCGTTAAGTGTAGTTCTTTTTTTGTAGGCCGGATAAGCGTAGCTCATCCGGCAACAGCGCCCGGTAGCGCTTCGCTTACCGGGCCTACAGGGGAAAAATCAGTTCTTTTTCACGAACTCAGATTTCAGTTTCATTGGACCGAAGCCGTCAATTTTGCAGTCGATATTGTGATCGCCTTCTACCAGACGGATATTCTTCACTTTGGTGCCGATCTTCAGCATGGAAGAGCTGCCTTTCACCTTCAGATCTTTCACCACGGTGACGCTGTCGCCGTCGGCCAGAAGGTTGCCGTTCGCATCTTTTACGATGAGCGTATCGCTGTCCTGCGTCGGCTCTGCGTCATTCCATTCGTGTGCGCATTCCGGGCAGATGAACATGCCATTATCTTCGTAAGTGTATTCAGAATTGCATTTCGGACAGTGTGGGAGTTGCATGTCGGTATCCTCAAAAAAGTGTTAACACGCTGGAAAGTGCCAGCTAAATGACGGCAGAGTGCCGAAAAAGGCGGCAAGTATAACGCAAATCCACACTTTTGTCGGTGCTATTACATAATAAAAAAAAATGCAAAAATTGTGTTGCGAGTGACACTTGCTGTCAGTCAGTTAAGCGATGCTTGACGCATTAAGACGATGGAAAGAAATGATGCTAAATATATCGAATATTTTATTGCATCAAATTGCTACGCTCTTCCATTTCGGATAAGGTTAAGCAACAAGTTGTTATTTATCCACGTTCACCAACGCCATTCATCCCATGGTGGTGGAGAATTACCTCTCTTTTTAGGTGGGTAAATAGCAATGATATATCCTGATGTTTCCTGGAAATGAGCTACGCTTTTTATCTTTTGGCTTTCCGCCAAGGGGGCCGTTTTACACGCCTCGCAAGGATGGTTATTTATTTCTGATTGCCATCAATTGGTTATATTTTGCGAACATGTTTTCCATACGTGATCATATAAGCCAAAACAGCATAATCAAAACAAAGTGGCTTAATAAAAGTAATAAATTTGCGTTAAGGAAAGGCTTTTATCATGCACACACAGACTATTTTTGAATTAAGCCAGGAAGCTGAGCGTCTGTTACAGCTCGCTCTACAGAATCTTGAAACGTTGAAATCCATGCCAGGTGCGATGCTGGATAGCGCGACGGCCGCGGTGAGAGGCGTTAATAATAATGTCTTGCCTTTACATTTCAGCGCCCGTGGCATCGATGCTCAGCAGGCGATGCTAAATAATGAATTACGCAAAATAACCCGTCTCGAAATGGTATTGGCCATTGTCGGGACCATGAAGGCGGGTAAATCAACCACCATTAATGCGATTGTGGGTACCGAGGTATTGCCTAACCGCAACCGGCCAATGACCGCGCTCCCGACGCTGATCCGCCATACGCCGGGACAGAAGGAGCCTGTACTTCATTTCTCGCATGTCTCTCCTATTGATGCGTTGATTCTGCAATTGCAGAAAAAACTCTGCGATGACGATCGCGGTAAGCTGGCTCAGCGTCTGGAAATAGATAAAGACATGAATACCCTGCTGGAGCGTATCGAAAATGGTGAGCCATTTGAAAAGCATCATCTGGGCGCAGAGCCGATATTCCATTGTCTGAAAAGCCTTAATGACCTGGTGCGCCTTTCACTGGCGCTGGGAGTGGATTTTCCGTTTTCCGAATACACCGCTATTGAACATATTCCGGTTATTGAGGTGGAGTTTGTCCACCTCGCAGGGCTGGATGCCCATCTGGGTCAACTGACGTTACTCGACACGCCTGGGCCAAATGAAGCCGGACAGCCGCATCTGCAAAAAATGCTCAGCGAGCAGTTGGCTCGCGCCTCGGCTGTCCTGGCGGTGATGGACTACACCCAGCTCAAATCGATTTCCGATGAGGAGGTCCGTCAGGCGATTTCGGTGGCGGGTAAATCGGTCCCTCTGTATGCGCTGGTCAACAAGTTCGATCAGAAAGACCGTAACAGCGATGACGAGGAACAGGTCCGGGCGTTGATTTCCGGCACATTAATGAAGGGGAATATTTCGCCTGGGCAGATTTACCCGGTTTCCTCAATGTGGGCCTACCTGGCCAATCGTGCCCGCTATGAGATGGCCGCTAACGGACGGCTCCCTGACCATCAGGCGCAGCGCTGGGTGCAGGATTTTGCGGAGGCAGCGCTGGGACGTCGCTGGCGAACAGCCGATCTGGACGATATCGACCATATCCGTCATGCCGCGGACCTGCTGTGGGAAGACTCGTTGTTTGAACAACCCATCCGAAAGCTGATTTACGCCGCGTATGCCAACGCCTCGCTGTTTGCCCTGCGTTCGGCGTCCCACAAGCTGCTCAACTATGCGCAGAATGCCCGGGAGTATCTCGATTTTCGCTATCAGGGGCTGACCGTGGCCTTCGACGAGCTGGAATTGAATATTGCCCGGCTTGAGGACGACATGGCGCTGATAAAAACGCGCCAGAGTGTGGTCAGTGATGAAGTGCAACACGAAGTTGAAGAGGCGCTTAGCGCAACAGATGAGTTCATGGCGCGGCAAAATCACGCGCTGCAACAGGCGATTGGGCAGGTCTTTAGTCACAGCAATATTATGGGTGTCGCCGGTATCGATCGGTTGAACGCGCGAAACGACGAAGTGGAAGAGAGACATCATCTGGTGCTGGACGACGAAGGGCAGGCGCAGGTTGTACTGAGTAAGATCAGCGCCTCTTGTGAACTGATCATGCTGGATGCGCAGGATAAGATCTGTCGAGAGCTGGCGTTGCGCTTCGATCAGCTGGAATCCACGCTGGCACGCTCGCTGAATGAGGCCATGCGCCCCATAGAGACGCGGATTAAAGCGCAGCTGAGCCATGCGGGTTTTCGGGCGCGGATCAGTTTCCCTGCGTTTCAACCTAATCAGCTGAACTTCAACACGCGTGCGCTGTTTAACGATGCCATTGCGATGGATAGCCGTCCGGCGGAGCGAACATTGGGGACGGGCAGCATGCGTGAAACCGTCTCGCGCTGGTTGAACAATCCGGGCTGGGGCTGGGAGGACGCGGTCGCGACGCGCACGCGATATGTCATCGATATTGCTCAGCTTCATGACAAATTTAAACAACATATCGACCAGTTTTGTGAACAAATACGTAAAGCTTTGGCCGCGCAGGTCGATGTCTCTGTTACGGCAGGTATGGCGACATTCTTTGCGGAATTTTCATTATGCCTGACCGGGTTACAGGAAAGCTTGCGTGATAGCCTCGCAGTGCGTCAGCAAAATGAGCATTCGACACGAGCGCTCAGCCAGATGCTGAAGCAAAGTCTGACGACTGCAACGTGGATTCAGGAAGATACACGACTGTTACGCGATGATATTCAAACCCTATTCGCGGCAGAGCAACCATGACAACACAGCTACTGGACGGTCCCGGGCGGACGCTGGAGTGTATTCATCCCAAATTTATGGTCGATCTGGTTCAGGGCGTGGACGCTGCGCGCCATCCCCATCTGGGGCCGCAGCAGCTGCAGTTTCGTGAACGTTTGACTCAGGAGATCGTGACGCACACCCGGCTACGACCGTGGGCGATGTCGGGAATGTTCACCCAAAATTCGGCATTGCGCCTGGGGCTGGCGGAGAAGCTGGCCGGAATGCTCGATCCTGGCCACCTGGCGCTGACCCGTATGTCCGATAAATTGCTGGCGCTCCGGCAGCAGACGAACCCGCGCACCGTTCAGCCCCCGGGTCTGATGCAGCAGTATGAAGAGCTCACCGCTCACTTTAGCCAGCGTGCGGCTTATAAAGAGAAAGCGCTGACGCAGCGTGGGCTCACGGTTCAGGCGGGTGAGCATAGTGAGCAGATTTTTACCCGCTGGCGCGCCGGTCAATATGACAGTTGGTCTTTGGCTGGCCGTTGTTACGTTGTTCTGGAAGAGTTGCGCTGGGGGCCATTTGGTGATGCGTGTCGCCTGGCGAATGACGATGTGGCGGCCATGCTCAAGGATAACCTGCGCAGCATGGCGGCGAATTATCTTGCTCAGGGTATTAATGCCTCTCCCACCACCCGACACTTTTACCCTCAATGGCTAACAACATCCGCATCCCCCGGTCTGATGGATTATAAGGATATGCTGGGCTGGCTGGGGGACTGGTGCCTGGCGGATAAACATCCGGTGTGCTGGTCGGTGACGCAGAGCTGGCAGACTGTCGCGCTGGGCATGCCGAGGCTCTGTTCGGCAAAACGGCTGGTGGATGGGATGGTGGAAGAGATTTTTGGCTGAATCTCTGCCCTTCCCCCTAACCCTCTCCCCGCAGGGGAGAGGGGATGGCCTGGTGCGGTGTGTTAATGATTCATTTCTATTGGTTTCGGTTCAGGCTGGGCCTCTTGCACATTCCCGTAGCGTTTCGCATACAGCGCCGTGATGATGGGGACCAGAATCGCGGTGACAATCACGCTGGCGGCAACCAGTGCTGTAGCTGACGCTGCGACGGGTTCGAAGGCTGGATTAATTTGGGCAATTATCACCGGGTTTGCAACGGCAGCCCCGGCGGCCGAAGACGCGGCGACACCCGCGGTTCCGTTTCCGCCTCCAATCACGCGGTCAGCAACGATCAGCGGAATACCGGTGATGATGATGACGGCAACACCCAGCACAATACCCAGCAGGCCGGTATCCAGGATCACGTTCAGGTTGATAGTGTTACCCAGTGCGAAGCCAAAGAACGGGATCAGTACCGGCGTAGCTTTGCTGAAGAAGTCGCGTAAATCGTGATCCAGATTACCCAGCGCAAAACCGATCAGGAATGGCAGGATCGCACCGACAAAGTGGTGAGGTTCAAAGGAGGCAAGGCCGGCAGAGCCCAGGATCAACATGGTCATCAGCGGGCCGGACTCCAGAGACATCAGCACGAACGCACCAGATTCTTCCTTGGTGCCGTACTGATTCATCAGGCTGGCATACAGACCTCCGTTGGTCATATCCATCGCTGATACGATGGCGAGCACGGATAATCCGGCAAAGAATCCTGTCTGAATGCCGTTCTCCGGAATGAACATCGCGCAGATCATTGCAACAACCCAGGCGACGGCAATTTTTGTGATAACCAGTGTACCTGATTTGCGTAATACCGTACCCGTGGCACGTAAATTAATGGATGCACCGATACAAAAGAACCATACCGCCAGAATCGGTACCGTTCCGCTAATCATACCTTTTGTGAATCCACCAAAATAAGCACCGGTATTCGGTGCCAGTGTATTTAAGAACGCACCAAGTACCAGCGGAACCAACATCATTCCGCCGGGGATACGTTCTATTGTGGCTTTAATCTTCATCTTTAACCCTCGCATCTCGCCCCGCGTATCTGGCGGAAAGCTTCAAAAAAATAGATAAGAAAATTCAAATAATTACCAGCCTTTAAGAGGGGCTAATTCGTTATCCATGCAATAAAATTAAATGAGTGTCTTCCGTTTCTTTTGTTCGAAAGCACTGGGGATGATGTTTGCGGATTTATGATGCGATCTTTGGAATTGCGATTCAATGAAAATAAAACAGTGTTTTAGTTATCTTGATCACATAATGAATGTAAACAAAGGATGCGGCTTTTTACTATTAAAATTTATGTAAATATGATGTGAAGGAATGTGGCTTAATCTTTTGCTGCGCCCCGAATAATAACGTACGTAAGCATGTTTTTTCGGACGCTTGAGAAAGTACGCATTCTCAGGAATTGACAAAGTCTGACGTCATTTGACGAACAGGAAAAAGATATGTGAAGTTGATCACATATATAAACACTGGTAGGGTAAAAAGGTCATTAACTGCCCAGGCAGGCGTCAACAGGTTCGGTTGTATCGACGTAAAACGTCAATGTAAGTAAACCTGCTACGCTTGAATAAGGCGATTCGCATGGAGCGAATCCCAGGTTCACAGAATGCGTGTTAGCTGTGGAACGGACAGGGCTGAGTCTACGAGGAAAGCTATGCTAAGAAGGAAAAAGGTTAAACCCATTACGCTTCGCGATGTCACGATTATCGATGACGCAAAACTGCGTAAAGCGATCACCGCCGCCTCGCTCGGTAATGCGATGGAATGGTTCGATTTTGGTGTCTACGGTTTTGTTGCCTATGCATTAGGTAAAGTGTTCTTCCCCGGTGCCGACCCAAGCCTGCAGATGATTGCCGCGCTGGGTACGTTCTCCGTTCCCTTCCTGATTCGCCCGCTGGGTGGTCTGTTCTTCGGTATGCTCGGTGACAAATACGGTCGCCAGAAAATACTCGCTATTACCATTGTTATTATGTCGATCAGTACATTCTGTATCGGCCTGATACCGTCCTACGCCACTATAGGCATCTGGGCACCGATTTTGCTGCTGCTCTGTAAAATGGCGCAGGGCTTCTCCGTCGGGGGTGAGTATACCGGTGCGTCGATCTTCGTTGCGGAGTATTCACCTGACCGTAAGCGTGGCTTTATGGGCAGCTGGCTGGACTTCGGTTCGATTGCCGGGTTTGTGATGGGCGCAGGCGTCGTGGTGCTGATTTCAACCGTGGTGGGTGAAGAGAACTTCCTCGAATGGGGCTGGCGTATTCCGTTCTTTATCGCGCTGCCGCTGGGCATCATCGGCCTTTACCTGCGTCATGCGCTGGAAGAGACGCCAGCGTTCCAGCAGCACGTTGAAAAGCTGGAGCAGGGAGACCGCGAAGGGCTGCAGGAAGGCCCGAAAGTATCGTTCAAAGAGATTGCAACCAAACACTGGCGCAGCCTGCTGACCTGTATCGGTCTGGTGATTTCCACCAACGTGACCTACTACATGCTGCTGACCTACATGCCGAGCTATCTGTCGCATAACCTGCATTACTCGGAAGATCACGGTGTGCTGATTATTATCGCCATCATGGTGGGTATGCTGTTTGTGCAGCCCATTATGGGTCTGTTGAGTGACCGCTTTGGTCGTCGCCCGTTTATCATCCTTGGCAGTGTGGCGCTTTTTGCGCTGTCGATCCCAGCCTTTATTCTGATTAACAGTAATGTGCTGGGTCTGATTTTCGCGGGACTGCTGATGCTGGCGGTGATCCTTAACTGCTTTATTGGGGTGATGGCTTCGACATTGCCGGCGATGTTCCCGACGCACATTCGTTATAGTGCGCTGGCGGCAGCGTTCAACATCTCCGTTCTGATTGCTGGCCTGACGCCGACGCTGGCTGCCTCTCTGGTGGAAAGCACGCAGAACCTGATGATGCCTGCTTATTATCTGATGGTTATTGCAGTCATTGGTCTGGCAACCGGTCTTACCATGAAGGAGACGGCGAACCGTCCTCTGAAAGGGGCGACGCCTGCGGCATCGGATATTCAGGAAGCGAAAGAGATCCTGCGCGAGCACTACGATAACGTAGAGCAGAAGATAGAGGATATTGACGCAGAGATTGAAGAGCTGCAGAAGAAACGCTCCCGCCTTGTTGATCAACATCCACGGATTAACGAGTAATAATGAAACCCGCCGCTGGCGGGTTTTCTTTTATTAGCATCCTGCGGCAATGTAGTCGCCGTTGGCGCTAATGGGGATCACCGTCAGGAACAGGACGGTGGCGAACAGGATGAGTACGATCCCTCCCGCAATTTTCACTACCGGGACCAGCCAGCTCAGCGTTGACCCGCCGCCGAAATATGCCACCGTGCGTTCACGGGCATAACGTACCGCCAGCGAGAGACCCATAATAGAAAGCGCTGTACCCAGTGACATGGTCATCACCGCGGCGATCCCCCAGGTGACAATGCCGAGCGCATTCGAGAACATCAGGATCATGATCGCACCGCTGCACGGCCGCGCGCCAATCGCCATCACCACGCCCAGACGCGTTTTCCAGTCGCCTTTTGTCAGATCGGTGCCAACGCCATGGTGGCCACAACCGCAATCCTCATCATGCTGGTGGAAGGGTTTGATCGAGGAAATTGTTATTCGACGCGGACGCAGGCTTTTGAATGCCTGATAAATGACATATGCGCCGAATGCGCCAATAAGGACGGCACTGACCTTCTCTACATACCATCGGCTGGTGCTGATATCCCCCGAGGCGAGGTTAAACCCTATTGCCAGTATAAAGACAAAGAGTATGGCGCTGATGCCCTGCATTAGGCTGCCGAGAAACGGCACAACCCGGGCGGCCAATTCGCTTTCTTTATTTGTACTGAGATAGGTGGTGACAATGAATTTGCCATGCCCCGGTCCGATGGCGTGAAGTACGCCATAAAGGAAGGCGCCGGTGAGTAGCCACAGACCGCCGCTGTACTGATGGTTATTCAGCTGGAGCAAGTACATCACCAGGTAGCGATGTAAGGTTATCTGTGTGGTGAGGCACCACTGAATAAAGGCATTCCAGTGCGTGTGGAGCGTAAAACCTGCAAAGAGAAGTACCAGCACCATCAGCCCTGCTGTGGGGATGCGCCAGTCACGGGTGAGACGTTGTGTGGTCATGGAAGGAGCCTGCAGGGGAATATTTGTCGCTAGTATAGTGGATTTGAGGGGCGACTGTGGATAAGTCTGTGTGTAAAAAGGTATAAGGTGGGGTTTTGCTGTGGAATGCAGCAGTCAGTCATTTTTCTGTCATTTAGCGGTTGCGGCGGCGCGAGAACTCCCTATAATGCGCCTCCATCGACACGGAACATGTGAATCACTTCACAAACAACCCGGTCGGTTGAAGAGAAAAAATCCTGAAATAACGGGTTGACTCTGAAAGAGGAAAGCGTAATATACGCCACCTCGCGACAGAGCGCTAAAGCGCGTCGCAACTGCTCTTTAACAATTTATCAGACAATCTGTGTGGGCACTCAAAGTGACATGGATTCTTAATGTCTTCGGACAATAAATGAATACCAAGTCTCTGAGTGAACATACGTAATTCATTACGAAGTTTAATTCACGAGCATCAAACTTAAATTGAAGAGTTTGATCATGGCTCAGATTGAACGCTGGCGGCAGGCCTAACACATGCAAGTCGAGCGGCAGCGGAAAGTAGCTTGCTACTTTGCCGGCGAGCGGCGGACGGGTGAGTAATGTCTGGGAAACTGCCTGATGGAGGGGGATAACTACTGGAAACGGTAGCTAATACCGCATAACGTCGCAAGACCAAAGAGGGGGACCTTCGGGCCTCTTGCCATCAGATGTGCCCAGATGGGATTAGCTAGTAGGTGGGGTAACGGCTCACCTAGGCGACGATCCCTAGCTGGTCTGAGAGGATGACCAGCCACACTGGAACTGAGACACGGTCCAGACTCCTACGGGAGGCAGCAGTGGGGAATATTGCACAATGGGCGCAAGCCTGATGCAGCCATGCCGCGTGTATGAAGAAGGCCTTCGGGTTGTAAAGTACTTTCAGCGGGGAGGAAGGTGTTGAGGTTAATAACCTCAGCAATTGACGTTACCCGCAGAAGAAGCACCGGCTAACTCCGTGCCAGCAGCCGCGGTAATACGGAGGGTGCAAGCGTTAATCGGAATTACTGGGCGTAAAGCGCACGCAGGCGGTCTGTCAAGTCGGATGTGAAATCCCCGGGCTCAACCTGGGAACTGCATTCGAAACTGGCAGGCTAGAGTCTTGTAGAGGGGGGTAGAATTCCAGGTGTAGCGGTGAAATGCGTAGAGATCTGGAGGAATACCGGTGGCGAAGGCGGCCCCCTGGACAAAGACTGACGCTCAGGTGCGAAAGCGTGGGGAGCAAACAGGATTAGATACCCTGGTAGTCCACGCCGTAAACGATGTCGACTTGGAGGTTGTGCCCTTGAGGCGTGGCTTCCGGAGCTAACGCGTTAAGTCGACCGCCTGGGGAGTACGGCCGCAAGGTTAAAACTCAAATGAATTGACGGGGGCCCGCACAAGCGGTGGAGCATGTGGTTTAATTCGATGCAACGCGAAGAACCTTACCTACTCTTGACATCCAGAGAACTTTCCAGAGATGGATTGGTGCCTTCGGGAACTCTGAGACAGGTGCTGCATGGCTGTCGTCAGCTCGTGTTGTGAAATGTTGGGTTAAGTCCCGCAACGAGCGCAACCCTTATCCTTTGTTGCCAGCGGTCCGGCCGGGAACTCAAAGGAGACTGCCAGTGATAAACTGGAGGAAGGTGGGGATGACGTCAAGTCATCATGGCCCTTACGAGTAGGGCTACACACGTGCTACAATGGCGCATACAAAGAGAAGCGACCTCGCGAGAGCAAGCGGACCTCATAAAGTGCGTCGTAGTCCGGATTGGAGTCTGCAACTCGACTCCATGAAGTCGGAATCGCTAGTAATCGTAGATCAGAATGCTACGGTGAATACGTTCCCGGGCCTTGTACACACCGCCCGTCACACCATGGGAGTGGGTTGCAAAAGAAGTAGGTAGCTTAACCTTCGGGAGGGCGCTTACCACTTTGTGATTCATGACTGGGGTGAAGTCGTAACAAGGTAACCGTAGGGGAACCTGCGGTTGGATCACCTCCTTACCTTAAAGAACCTGCCTTTGTAGTGCTCACACAGATTGTCTGATGAAAAGTAAATAGCAAGGCGTCTTGCGATTGAGACTTCAGTGTCCCCTTCGTCTAGAGGCCCAGGACACCGCCCTTTCACGGCGGTAACAGGGGTTCGAATCCCCTAGGGGACGCCACTTGCTGGTTCGTGAGTGAAAGTCACCTGCCGTCATATCTCAAAACTGACTTGCGAGTCATGTTTGAGATATTTGCTCTTTAAAAATCTGGATCAAGCTGAAAATTGAAACGACACACATGTTATGTGTGTTCGAGTCTCTCAAATTTTCGCAATCAGAAGTGAAACATCTTCGGGTTGTGAGGTTAAGCGACTAAGCGTACACGGTGGATGCCCTGGCAGTCAGAGGCGATGAAGGACGTGCTAATCTGCGAAAAGCGCCGGCGAGGTGATATGAACCTTTGACCCGGCGATGTCCGAATGGGGAAACCCAGTGTGTTCCGACACACTATCGTTAACTGAATACATAGGTTAACGAGGCGAACCGGGGGAACTGAAACATCTAAGTACCCCGAGGAAAAGAAATCAACCGAGATTCCCCCAGTAGCGGCGAGCGAACGGGGAGCAGCCCAGAGTCTGAATCAGCTTGTGTGTTAGTGGAACGGTCTGGAAAGTCCGACGGTACAGGGTGATAGTCCCGTACACGAAAGCACACTTGCTGTGAACTCGAAGAGTAGGGCGGGACACGTGGTATCCTGTCTGAATATGGGGGGACCATCCTCCAAGGCTAAATACTCCTGACTGACCGATAGTGAACCAGTACCGTGAGGGAAAGGCGAAAAGAACCCCGGCGAGGGGAGTGAAAAAGAACCTGAAACCGTGTACGTACAAGCAGTGGGAGCACCTTCGTGGTGTGACTGCGTACCTTTTGTATAATGGGTCAGCGACTTATATTCTGTAGCAAGGTTAACCGTATAGGGGAGCCGAAGGGAAACCGAGTCTTAACTGGGCGTTAAGTTGCAGGGTATAGACCCGAAACCCGGTGATCTAGCCATGGGCAGGTTGAAGGTTGGGTAACACTAACTGGAGGACCGAACCGACTAATGTTGAAAAATTAGCGGATGACTTGTGGCTGGGGGTGAAAGGCCAATCAAACCGGGAGATAGCTGGTTCTCCCCGAAAGCTATTTAGGTAGCGCCTCGTGAACTCATCTTCGGGGGTAGAGCACTGTTTCGGCTAGGGGGCCATCCCGGCTTACCAACCCGATGCAAACTACGAATACCGAAGAATGTTATCACGGGAGACACACGGCGGGTGCTAACGTCCGTCGTGAAGAGGGAAACAACCCAGACCGCCAGCTAAGGTCCCAAAGTCATGGTTAAGTGGGAAACGATGTGGGAAGGCACAGACAGCCAGGATGTTGGCTTAGAAGCAGCCATCATTTAAAGAAAGCGTAATAGCTCACTGGTCGAGTCGGCCTGCGCGGAAGATGTAACGGGGCTAAACCATGCACCGAAGCTGCGGCAGCGACGCTTATGCGTTGTTGGGTAGGGGAGCGTTCTGTAAGCCGTTGAAGGTGGCCTGTGAGGGTTGCTGGAGGTATCAGAAGTGCGAATGCTGACATAAGTAACGATAATGCGGGTGAAAAGCCCGCACGCCGGAAGACCAAGGGTTCCTGTCCAACGTTAATCGGGGCAGGGTGAGTCGACCCCTAAGGCGAGGCCGAAAGGCGTAGTCGATGGGAAACAGGTTAATATTCCTGTACTTGGTGTTACTGCGAAGGGGGGACGGAGAAGGCTATGTTAGCCGGGCGACGGTTGTCCCGGTTTAAGCATGTAGGCGGAGGTTCCAGGTAAATCCGGTACCTTATTAACGCTGAGGTGTGATGACGAGGCACTACGGTGCTGAAGTAACAAATGCCCTGCTTCCAGGAAAAGCCTCTAAGCATCAGGTAACATCAAATCGTACCCCAAACCGACACAGGTGGTCAGGTAGAGAATACCAAGGCGCTTGAGAGAACTCGGGTGAAGGAACTAGGCAAAATGGTGCCGTAACTTCGGGAGAAGGCACGCTGATATGTAGGTGAAGCCCCTGCGGGTGGAGCTGAAATCAGTCGAAGATACCAGCTGGCTGCAACTGTTTATTAAAAACACAGCACTGTGCAAACACGAAAGTGGACGTATACGGTGTGACGCCTGCCCGGTGCCGGAAGGTTAATTGATGGGGTTAGCGGCAACGCGAAGCTCTTGATCGAAGCCCCGGTAAACGGCGGCCGTAACTATAACGGTCCTAAGGTAGCGAAATTCCTTGTCGGGTAAGTTCCGACCTGCACGAATGGCGTAATGATGGCCAGGCTGTCTCCACCCGAGACTCAGTGAAATTGAACTCGCTGTGAAGATGCAGTGTACCCGCGGCAAGACGGAAAGACCCCGTGAACCTTTACTATAGCTTGACACTGAACACTGGTCCTTGATGTGTAGGATAGGTGGGAGGCTTTGAAGCGTGGACGCCAGTCTGCGTGGAGCCATCCTTGAAATACCACCCTTTAATGGCTGGTGTTCTAACGTAGACCCGTGATCCGGGTTGCGGACAGTGTCTGGTGGGTAGTTTGACTGGGGCGGTCTCCTCCCAAAGAGTAACGGAGGAGCACGAAGGTTAGCTAATCCTGGTCGGACATCAGGAGGTTAGTGCAATGGCATAAGCTAGCTTGACTGCGAGAGTGACGGCTCGAGCAGGTGCGAAAGCAGGTCATAGTGATCCGGTGGTTCTGAATGGAAGGGCCATCGCTCAACGGATAAAAGGTACTCCGGGGATAACAGGCTGATACCGCCCAAGAGTTCATATCGACGGCGGTGTTTGGCACCTCGATGTCGGCTCATCACATCCTGGGGCTGAAGTAGGTCCCAAGGGTATGGCTGTTCGCCATTTAAAGTGGTACGCGAGCTGGGTTTAGAACGTCGTGAGACAGTTCGGTCCCTATCTGCCGTGGGCGCTGGAGAATTGAGGGGGGCTGCTCCTAGTACGAGAGGACCGGAGTGGACGCATCACTGGTGTTCGGGTTGTCATGCCAATGGCACTGCCCGGTAGCTAAATGCGGAAAAGATAAGTGCTGAAAGCATCTAAGCACGAAACTTGCCCCGAGATGAGTTCTCCCTGAGACTTTAAGTCTCCTGAAGGAACGTTGAAGACTACGACGTTGATAGGTCGGGTGTGTAAGCGCAGCGATGCGTTGAGCTAACCGATACTAATGAACCGTGAGGCTTAACCTTACAACGCCGAAGGTGTTTTGGCGAAGAGAGAGACACGATTTTCAGCCTGATACAGATTAACAGAATTTGCCTGGCGGCTTTAGCGCGGTGGTCCCACCTGACCCCATGCCGAACTCAGAAGTGAAACGCCGTAGCGCCGATGGTAGTGTGGGGTCTCCCCATGTGAGAGTAGGGAACTGCCAGGCATCAATTAGAAGAACCCCGTACCGTAAGGTGCGGGGTTTTTTGCTTTGTGCGTCAGAAACCATGCCGGATGGGTTTGTAGGCCCGGTAAGCGCAGCGTCACCGGGCAGACCAGGCCGCACGATCTTACTGGAAAGAGATACAGGAATATAAAAACAGGGAAGGTTTTGATAAACGCAGAAAAGCAAAAACCCAGCCATAAGCTGGGTTCTTTAAATAGTGGTGCCCGGACTCGGAATCGAACCAAGGACACGGGGATTTTCAATCCCCTGCTCTACCGACTGAGCTATCCGGGCAACGGAGCGCATTAAACCGCAATCACGCCTTATCGTCAACATTATTTCGGGAAAAGCTGTTCAATTGCTTAACTTTGCGGCAATCTGATGGTTTACGCGTCGAATAGGGCGAATTTAACAGGTTCGCTTACGTCAACGCCCCGCCCATACGGCACTGAGCAAAGCGGAGAATATCTTCCGCCAGTCGATGCGCCGTATCCACATCCGCCTGACTACGGTTCACCAGCATGCGGCTCAGGCAACCTTCCAGCACCAGCTCCATCTGCTTCGCCACCATCGCCGGGTCATCCACTTCAAGCGTGGTCAGCAGTTCGTGGGTAAAATCATGCGCCGCACGTTTTTGCTGATCCGCCAACTGATGGATGGGGTGGCCTGGATCGGGGAAGTACGTACAGGCGGCGATGAACAGACAGCCCGGATAGCGGTTGTTGCTGACGCATTCCGTCAGGGCGGTATAACGCGCCAGCAGCTTTTGCTCTGCCGTGAGCTCTTCATTCAACATCAACTGCCTGCGCCAGATATCCACCTGCTGGCTGAGATAGCGCAGGGCGTCATAGAGCAGCGCCTCTTTATCGGGCCAGAAGCGGGTAAGCTCGTCCAGAGGGTAATCGATACGGTCGGCGACCATCTCAAGCGTGGTGCTGGCGATCCCTTGAATCTCAAGTAATTGCAGGGCTTGTCCCAGTACGTCTTCACGTTGCACGGTTTTCTCCTCCGTTATTCCCAACGGTTTATCCCGTTTAAAGTGTTGTTTACGGTTGGCGATTGCGCAAATGCGCGCTGAACGCCGCTGCATCCATAAACCCGGTTACACGCTGTTCTGGTTGTTCCAGGCCTTGTTTATCGAAGAACAGAATAGTGGGCAGCCCGAGCACGTTAAGCTGCTTCAGCAGAGCCTTATCCTGCGCATTATTGGCTGTCACATTCACCTGGAGCAGAACCGTTTCTTTTAGAGCACGTTGTACCTGTGGATCGCTAAAGGTGTATTTTTCAAACTCTTTACAGGCGACACACCAGTCGGCATAGAGATCGAGCATCACCGGTTTACCTTTTGCTTGCGTCAGGGCGGCGTTGAGTTCATCCACGTTGTTAATCTGCGTGAAATTCAGGTGCGCCTGCGTCTCGCTAACGGGTGAGCCGAAAGCCCAATCCTGTAGCGGACGCACGCTCACCAGCGCAGCGGCGAGCAGAAGAATTTGCACCAGACGCATCCACGCTTTTTTTGCGCCCAGGCTGACGATAAATGCCCAGCCGAAGAAGGCCACACTGAGCATTGCCCACAGGCGAATGCCCCAGAGGTCACCCACAATGCGCTCCAGCAGGAACACAGGCAGCGCCAGAATCACAAAGCCAAACGCTGTTTTCACCGTCTCCATCCACGGGCCGCTCTTCGGCAGAAGTCGGTTGCCGAAAACTGTGACCAGAATCAGCGGCAGGCCCATGCCCAGCGCGTATAGGTACAGCGTACCGCCTCCAAGCCACAGATTGCCGCTCTGGGCAATATAGAGCAGGATGGCGCTCAGCGGTGCGGTGGTGCAAGGGGAGCAAATCAGTCCAGCGATGGCCCCCATCGCAAACACCCCGCCTGCCGAACCACCCTGCTGGCGGTTACTCATCAGCGTTAAGCGAGTTTGCAGAGCTGACGGTAGCTGCAGCGTGAACAGGCCAAACATCGACAGTGCCAGCAGGATAAACACCGCTGACAGGCCTATAAGCACGTAAGGGTGCTGAAGCGCCGCCTGGAACTGCAATCCGGCAGCGGCGACCACAAGGCCGAGCGCCGTGTAGGTCAGCGCCATACCCTGCACGTAGATAAAGGCCAGCAGCAGCGCGCGGGCGGTAGAAAGGCGCTGTTTGCCGCCCAGTACGATGCCTGAAATAAGCGGGTACATTGGCAGGACGCACGGCGTAAAGGCAATGCCTATACCGATCAGCAAGGCCCACAGCGCCGAGAACGGAAGGTCTGACGCGGCTTCGCCTTCACCTTCACCCCTCACCCTGGCCCTCTCCCCTGAGGGGAGAGGGGAGGCCGCGGCTTTCACTTCGCTGAGCGGAACGACCTTCGTTTCAGGGGGATAGCAGAATCCGGCATCCGCACATCCTTGATAGGTGACGGTCAGCGTTGCGCCTTTATCGGCCTGATTCACCGTAACGGGCACGCTTAAGCGCTGGCGGTAGATTTCACTCTTACCGTAGAACTCGTCCTCATGCCACTCACCCGCGGGCATTTGCAGTGCGCCGACGTTAGCCTTTGCGGGCGTGATGCTGACCTGTTTGCGGTAGAGGTAATAGCCCTCTTTCACCTGCCAGGTAAGATTGAGATCGTGCTGGTTTTGCTGAAAGTCGAAAATGAACGCCTGGTCGGCGGGAATAAAGTTCGAACGGCCGGGCGCGTCAAATAACCCGGCAAAAGCTGACGTGCTGCACAGCAGCAGGATCAGCGTAAGGAAGCGTTGAGCCATGAGAGATAGTCGTTATCGCCGTGGACCACTGGCAGCACCAGCAGTTCCGGAGTTTGGTAAGGATGATGAGATTTGAGGCAGTCGAGTAGCGCCTGCTGATTCGCCGGATTGGTTTTGAGCAACATCTGGACTTCGTACTCCTGCTCCAGCTTGCCTTCCCAGTAATAAAGAGAGGTGGCACCGGGGAGGATCGTCACGCAGGCAGCCAGTTTTTCGGCCAGCACTTTGGCGGCGAGATCCTGGGCAGTGGCTTCATCAGGGGCGGTACACAGTACGACAACAGCATCGGGCGTGTTCACAAGTCGACCTCCTCATCACGAAAGTCTTCACTATATCACGCAAGGCAGTTGGTCATTAATGAAACGGGCCGCAGAGCGGCCCGATTTTAACTATTTTTACAACGGCAATCCGTTTACAGCACAATGCCACCGATGATAAAGCCGAGGATCACACAAAGCGTAATGGCGACGACGCCCGGGATCAGGAACGCGTGGTTAAACACGTACTTACCGATACGCGTTGAGCCGGTGTCATCCATTTCAACCGCCGCCAGCAGGGTTGGGTAGGTTGGCAATACGAACAGCGCAGAAACCGCCGCGAAAGAGGCAATTGCCGTCAGCGGCGTCACACCCAGCATCAGTGCCGCAGGCATCAGCGCTTTGGTGGTGGCGGCCTGAGAGTAGAGCAGGGTCGCAGCAAAGAACAGCACGACCGCCAGCAGCCACGGATAGTTGTGCAGCAGGTCGCCTGCTACGGTCTGGATGTCGCTGATGTGCGCTTTCACGAAGGTATCACCGAGCCAGGCTACGCCCAGTACGCACACGCAGGCGCTCATACCGGATTTAAAGGTGCTGGCGTTCAGCACTTCGCTGGTGTCAATTTTACAGGTGATGCTAATCAGCGTGGCGATGGTCAGCATGAACACCACAATCGCTTCGTTACGCGGCAGGACCGGGTTCTGGATCAGCCCCACGGTGTCACTGATGGCGGTCGCGTAGAACATCACGGCGACAATGCCAATCAGGAACAGCAGCACGGAGCGTTTTGCGTGTGGCTTCAGTTCGAAGACCTGGCTACCGCGCAGCTTCACTTCACCTTTCGCCAGGCGTTCCTGGTAAACAGGGTCGTCTTTCAGCTCGGCACCGAGAAAGTTACAGAGCACAGCGGTAATCATGACTGCAATCAGCGTTACCGGAATACAGATCGCCAGCAGCGTCAGGTAGCTTACGCCCATCGGCTCAAGGATCCCGGCGAAGAAGACCACCGCAGCGGAAATCGGTGATGCGGTAATCGCAATCTGGGACGCGACTACTGCAATAGAGAGCGGACGCGACGGGCGAATACCTTGTTCCTTCGCCACTTCAGTAATCACCGGCAGCGTTGAAAAAGCAGTGTGGCCAGTACCGGCGAGAATGGTCATAAACCAGGTCACCAGCGGGGCAAGGAAGGTAATATATTTGGGATGGCGGCGCAGCATACGCTCCGCCAGGCTCACCAGGTAGTCCATACCGCCTGCGACCTGCATGGCCGCGATAGCTGCAATAACTGCCATGATGATTTCGATAACGTCAAAAGGGATTGCGCCGGGTTTGATCTGAAAGAGAAGGGTAAGAACGAGCACCCCGAGACCGCCGGCAAAACCGATGCCGATCCCCCCGAGTCGTGCGCCCAAATAAATCGCCAACAAGACGATGACGAGTTCTGCTCCAAACATAAGTGCCTTCCTTGTTTATTAACAAGTTGATATTGAAATGTTGTGTAATTGGTAATGCTTAAAAAGAAAAAAGGCACGTCACAAGTGACGTGCCTTTCGGAAGCTTAGCCTGTACTGTTACTGTTCGCTTTCATCGGTATATCGTTTCGCTTTATACGCCGGGTGCATCAAGTTCTGGGCCGAGAAGATATCGTCCAGCTCAGCTTCGGTCAACAGTCCGCGCTCAAGCACGACTTCACGCACGCTCTTACCGGTTTCGGCACAAATCTTACCGACGATATCGCCGTTGTGGTGGCCGATGAACGGGTTGAGGTAGGTGACGATCCCGATGGAGTTATAGACGTAACCTTCACACACTTCTTTATTCGCGGTGATGCCGTTGATGCATTTTTCCAGCAGGTTGTAGCAGGCGTTGGTCAGGATGTGGATGGATTCAAACATCGCCTGGCCAATCACTGGTTCCATCACGTTCAGCTGCAGCTGACCCGCTTCAGAGGCCATGGTCACGGTCGTATCGTTACCGATGACTTTGAAGCAAACCTGGTTCACCACTTCTGGCACAACCGGGTTCACCTTGGCTGGCATGATGGACGAACCCGCCTGCAGTTCTGGCAGGTTGATCTCGTTCAGACCAGCGCGCGGGCCCGAGGAGAGCAGGCGCAGGTCATTACAGATTTTGGACAGTTTCACCGCCAGACGTTTCAGGGCGCTATGAACCATGACGTATGCGCCGCAGTCGGACGTCGCTTCAATCAGGTCTTCCGCAGGGACAACGGCCAGGTTAGACACTTCCGCCAGCTTCTGAACCGCCAGCTGCTGATAGCCGTCTGGCGTGTTCAGGCGTGTACCGATGGCGGTTGCGCCCAGGTTCACTTCCAGCAGCAGCTCAGAGGTGCGCAGCAGGTTTTTGGTCTCTTCATTCAGCAGCACGTTAAACGCGTGGAATTCCTGTCCGAGGGTCATGGGGACTGCGTCCTGCAACTGGGTACGACCCATTTTCAGGATATCCTGGAACTCAACCGCTTTACGCTGGAAGCCATCGCCCAACTGGTTGATCGCGTCCACCAGTTTCACCACCGAAGCATAGACCGCGATGCGGAAGCCGGTTGGGTAAGCATCGTTGGTAGACTGACATTTGTTAACGTGATCGTTAGGGTTGAGGTACTGGTATTCACCTTTTTGGTGACCCATCAGCTCCAGACCGATGTTTGCCAGCACTTCGTTGGTATTCATGTTGACGGAGGTGCCCGCGCCGCCCTGGTAGACGTCAACCGGGAACTGGTCCATGCATTTGCCGTTGTTCAGCACTTCATCGCACGCGGCGATAATCGCATTTGCAGCGCTCTTAGGAATGGTTTGCAGCTCTTTGTTGGCCAGTGCTGCGGCTTTCTTCACCATCACCATGCCACGGACAAACTCAGGGATGTCGCTGATTTTGCTGTTGCTGATGTAGAAGTTTTCAATCGCTCTCAGAGTGTGAACACCGTAGTAGGCATCCGCTGGAACTTCCCTGGTACCCAACAAATCTTCTTCGATACGAATGTTGTTTAACATGTGAACCTTCTTTTCAAGCTGCCGATGGATTGTACTAAACACACAGTATATATGTGGTTTTGAATATTTTATGACCGACGATTATTCCCTCATTCGGCCAGATGCTCGAGATCATATGCTGATGATAGCGAATTGCCGTAATCTGGATCACTTATTATCGACCCGATTCCATGATAATTATTAATCTGTGAAATGAGTCACCGCTTTAATATTTCCAAAAAAAATATCCGTGCAAACCGATTGAATTTTGGCTAACCGTCACCATCTCTTACAGACGCGTGACGCCAACACATTCAGACAGGGGCCCGACGGCACCTGCCACACAGGAGATGCCAGTGCGCTGGATACCGTTTATTGCTTTCTTTCTCTATGTTTACATTGAGATTTCGATTTTCATCCAAGTTGCCCACGTGCTGGGCGTCCTGCTGACGCTGATTCTGGTGATCTTCACCTCCGTCATCGGCATGTCGCTGGTGCGTAATCAGGGTTTCAAAAATTTCCTGTTAATGCAGCAGAAGATGGCCGCGGGCGAGAGCCCGGCAGCCGAGATGATCAAAAGCGTGTCGCTGATTATTGCGGGCCTGCTGCTCATCCTGCCGGGCTTCTTCACCGATTTCCTCGGCCTGTTGCTGCTGTTACCGCCGGTGCAGAAGCACCTAACCATGAAGCTGCTGCCGCATCTGCGTTTCAGCCGCATGCCGGGTGGCGGGTTCAGCACCGGGCCGGGTGATACGTTTGAAGGAGAATACCAGCGTAAGGATGACCAGCGCGACCGTTTAGATCATAAAGACGATCGCTGATTTTTTTGCCCGGTGGCGCTCCGCTTACCGGGCCTACGGATTCTGCTGTTTCGGTAAAAACAGCCACAGCACCGCCAGCATGACGATGGCGTACATACTCTTCCAGCCCACCATCGCCAGCAACAGCAGGCAAAGCACACCCCCGACGACCGCCAGCGCTTTATAGCGACCTTTCAGCAGACGACAACCCGCCAGCATGCACAGCAGGTAGATCATGATGAAAATGCCGTTGGCGTAAACGATCAGCGCGTCCAGATTGATATCCAGCGCATAAATGCACAGCGAACTCAGGACGCAGCAGCCCAGCACAGCATTCAGGGCATTCAGCGGAAGCTGGCGTTTAGACAGGCGCGCGAGGCGATTCTCAGGTTTGTCGAGCGCCTGCGACCACACCAGCCGGGCAAAGCTCTGGATATAAATATTCAGGCTGGCAAAACAGGCCAGATAGCCGATGACGCAGGCGACCCACAGCGCTTTCACACCGAACAGTTCAACCACAATATCCGGCAGCGATGCAGCGGCAGCGACATCCGCACCGAACGCGTTGAAGTGTAATACCAGCACGGTGCACGCCCAATAGACCGTACCCGCCAGCAGCAGGCCAATCATCAACGCGCGGGGGAAATCGCGTTCAGGCTGCTTAAATTCCGACGCCAGATGGGCAAAGGCTTCCAGGCCCACAAAACACCAGAACATGACGGAGAGCGCGGCAAAAAGCTGTGAATGGTCGACGTCTGTTACCGCCGGAAAGGGAATTTCCTTTATTGTGATATCACCCACCCACCAGATAGCGCCAATGAGCGCGACAATCAGCACCGCAACCAGCGTTTGCAGATTCGCGCTTGAGCTGGCGCCGCGAGAGCCCACCCACCAGACGATAGCCAGCGTACCCAGCTCTGCCAGCAGCAGCTGCGCGTTATGCCAGCCAAACAGCGCCTGACCAAATCCGGTCGCAATATGCAGTGCCGCAGGGAGGCCAACCGGAATGACGGAGAGAAACAGCCAGCCGGTAACACGCTGCAGCCGCGGGCCAAAGGCGAGCCCGACAAAATGCGCCACGCCGCCCGCGCTGGGGAAATGTCGGCCCAGGATGGCAAACACAATTGCTATCGGGAACACCAGCACAATCAGCACCGGCCACGCCCACAGGCTGTTATTCCCCGCGACCAGCGCGGCCAGGGCGGGTACGGCAAACACGCCCGTGCCTAACAAGGAGGTGGAGAGTAAGCCAACGCCCTGTGCCAGCCCCAACTCCTGCTTGAGTCCACTCATTTCCATCGTCCTGCCGCCATCAAAAGAGAGGCGATGGTAACACTTTCGCAAATTTTTTTTCGATTCCCCCTTGAAGGGGGAAAAAGCTATCCCCATCTCTCAGGGCACTAGCCGGAAAACCGCGTGCGGCCCGGCGTCATCCATAACTGATAATGACTTTCTCAAAGGAGAGCTATCAATGAGTATTCGTCCGTTACATGATCGTGTGATCGTCAAACGTAAAGAAGTTGAAACCAAGTCTGCTGGCGGCATCGTTCTGACTGGTTCTGCAGCAGCCAAATCAACGCGTGGCGAAATCATCGCTGTCGGTAAGGGCCGCATCCTGGAAAACGGAACTGTGCAGCCGCTGGACGTTAAAGTTGGTGACATCGTCATTTTCAACGATGGCTACGGCGTGAAATCCGAGAAGATCGACAATGAAGAAGTGTTGATCATGTCCGAGAGCGACATTCTGGCAATTGTTGAAGCGTAATTTACGCGCGAAACTGTACGAATTTGAGGAAATAAGAACATGGCAGCTAAAGACGTAAAATTCGGTAACGACGCTCGTGTAAAAATGCTCCGCGGCGTAAACGTACTGGCAGACGCAGTGAAAGTGACCCTGGGTCCGAAAGGTCGTAACGTAGTGCTGGACAAATCCTTCGGCGCGCCAACCATCACCAAAGATGGTGTTTCTGTTGCACGTGAAATCGAGCTGGAAGACAAGTTCGAAAACATGGGTGCGCAGATGGTGAAAGAAGTGGCCTCTAAAGCGAACGACGCTGCAGGCGACGGTACCACCACCGCGACCGTACTGGCGCAGGCTATCATCACTGAAGGTCTGAAAGCCGTTGCTGCGGGTATGAACCCAATGGATCTGAAACGTGGTATCGACAAAGCTGTCGCATCCGCTGTTGAAGAACTGAAAGCGCTGTCCGTACCGTGCTCTGACTCTAAAGCCATTGCTCAGGTTGGTACCATTTCCGCTAACTCCGACGAGACCGTAGGTAAACTGATCGCTGAAGCGATGGACAAAGTTGGTAAAGAAGGCGTGATCACCGTTGAAGACGGTACCGGTCTGGAAGACGAACTGGACGTGGTTGAAGGTATGCAGTTCGACCGCGGTTACCTGTCCCCATACTTCATCAACAAGCCAGAGACTGGCGCAGTTGAACTGGAAAGCCCGTTCATCCTGCTGGCTGACAAGAAAATCTCCAACATCCGCGAAATGCTGCCAGTGCTGGAAGCCGTTGCGAAAGCAGGCAAGCCGCTGGTTATCATCGCTGAAGACGTTGAAGGTGAAGCGCTGGCGACCCTGGTGGTTAACACCATGCGCGGCATCGTGAAAGTGGCTGCGGTTAAAGCACCTGGCTTCGGCGATCGTCGTAAAGCGATGCTGCAGGATATCGCTACCCTGACTGGCGGTACCGTGATCTCTGAAGAGATCGGTATGGAGCTGGAAAAAGCGACCCTGGAAGACCTGGGCCAGGCGAAACGCGTTGTGATCAACAAAGACACCACCACCATCATCGATGGCGTGGGTGAAGAAGCGGCTATTCAGGGCCGCGTTGGTCAGATCCGTAAGCAGATCGAAGAAGCCACTTCTGACTACGACCGTGAAAAACTGCAGGAGCGCGTAGCGAAACTGGCTGGCGGTGTTGCGGTAATCAAAGTCGGTGCTGCGACCGAAGTTGAAATGAAAGAGAAAAAAGCACGCGTTGACGATGCCCTGCACGCGACCCGTGCTGCGGTAGAAGAAGGCGTGGTTGCTGGTGGTGGTGTCGCACTGGTGCGCGTGGCCGCTAAACTGGCTGGCCTGACTGCTCAGAACGAAGATCAGAACGTGGGTATCAAAGTTGCGCTGCGCGCGATGGAAGCGCCACTGCGTCAGATCGTGTCCAACGCCGGTGAAGAGCCATCTGTTGTGACCAACAACGTGAAAGCGGGCGAAGGTAACTACGGTTACAACGCGGCAACTGAAGAATACGGCAACATGATCGACTTCGGTATCCTGGACCCAACAAAAGTAACTCGTTCTGCTCTGCAGTACGCGGCTTCTGTTGCTGGTCTGATGATCACCACCGAGTGCATGGTGACCGACCTGCCAAAAGGCGACGCGCCTGACTTAGGTGCTGCAGGTATGGGCGGCATGGGCGGTATGGGCGGCATGATGTAATCGTGCGCTTTACCTCTTAGAATGTGAAAAACCCCCGGGCAGAAATGCTCGGGGGTTTTTCTTTTGGTCATCTTTTAGGTATAAGGTTTACACACGGACAACTACTGTCCAGCTTATTGAAAACGAGGAATAACATGCGCGTAAAAGTCTGTGCAGGGATTGTAGGGGCAGCATTGCTGCTGGCGGGTTGTAGCTCCAGCAATGAGCTGTCGGCAGCGGGCCAGGGCGTTCGCTTTGTGGAAGATAAGCCGGGTAGTGAATGCCAGCTGTTAGGCACGGCAACCGGCGAGCAAAGTAACTGGATGTCAGGTCAGCATGGCGAAGAGGGCGGCTCTATGCGCGGTGCGGCGAATGCCCTGCGTAACCAGGCTGCGGCAATGGGCGGTAACGTAATTTACGGGGTGAGCAGCCCAACGCAGGGTATGCTGTCCAGCTTCGTCCCGACCGCCAGCCAGATGAATGGCCAGGTCTATAAGTGCCCGAACTGAGTTAACGTGCTGATGGCGCTGCGCCCGGACCCCGTAGGGCAGGTAAGCGTAGCGCCACCTGCCTTTTTAGTGCTGCCGCAGCTGCAAATCCAGCGGCGTCTTGCTCGGCTCACCGCCAATCTCACGCGCCAGCTTCGGCACCATATAGCCTGAAACCAGCGTTAACAGTTCACGCATAATCTGCCGGGCTTCATCATCCGTCACCATGAAATGCGCTGCGCCCTGAACGCGATCCAGTACGTGCAGGTAATAGGGCAACACCCCCGCATCAAACAACGCATTGCTCAAATCTGCCAGCACGCGGGCGCTATCGTTTATACCGCGCAGCAGCACGCTCTGGTTCAGCAGCGTTACGCCTGCTTTACGCAGACGCGCCATCCCCGCCCGAAATTCATCGTCAATTTCGTTCGCGTGGTTGATATGGTTCACCAGCAGCACCTGCAAGCGAGACTGCTCCATGCGTGAGACCAGCCCATCGGTGATCCGCGCCGGAATAACGATCGGCAAACGGCTATGTATGCGCAGACGCTTGATGTGCGGGATGGCTTCCAGCTGCGTCAGCAGCCAGTCCAGCTCGTGATCTTTCGCCATCAGCGGGTCGCCGCCGGAAAAAATAATCTCATCAAGCTCAGGATGGGCGGCGATATAGTCCAGCGCGACCTGCCAGTTGCGTTTATTGCCCTGATTGTCGGCATACGGGAAGTGCCGACGGAAGCAATAACGACAATTTACCGCGCAGCCGCCTTTTACCAGCAGCAGGGCGCGGTTGAGGTATTTATGCAGCAGTCCTGGCACCACGCTGTTCTGTTCTTCCAGCGGATCGGTGCTGTAACCCGGCGCGGTCACAAACTCATCCTGCGAAGTAAGCGTTTGTTTTAATAATGGATCGTCGGGATTTCCTTTCTCCATCCGCGCCACAAATGCACGGGGAACGCGCAGGGCAAAAAGGCGCTTTGCCTCGCGGCCTGCAAGCAACTCTTCGTGTTGATCGAGGTCTAAAAGACGCAGCAATTCATCAGGACTGGTGATTACATCGGCAAGTTGCGATAACCAATCTTCTCTGGACGGGGTGTTTAGGGTTACAATATGCGCCATTTTGTGGCTTAGCTACCAGTTAACAAATTTAGAGGGCCTTATGGCAACGTACTATAGCAACGATTTTCGTGCTGGTCTTAAAATCATGATGGACGGCGAACCGTACGCGGTTGAAGCCAGCGAATTCGTTAAACCAGGTAAAGGCCAGGCATTCGCACGCGTTAAGCTGCGCCGCCTGCTGACCGGCACCCGTGTTGAGAAAACCTTCAAGTCTACTGACTCTGCTGAAGGCGCTGATGTTGTTGATATGAACCTGACCTACCTGTACAACGATGGTGAGTTCTATCATTTCATGAACAACTCTACTTTCGAACAGCTGTCTGCTGATGAGAAAGCAGTAGGCGACAGCGCTAAATGGCTGCTGGATCAGGCTGAGTGCATTGTGACCCTGTGGAACGGCCAGCCTATCGCTGTGACCCCACCAAACTTCGTAGAACTGGAAATCGTTGAAACCGATCCAGGTCTGAAAGGTGACACCGCAGGTACTGGCGGTAAGCCAGCTAAGCTGTCTACCGGCGCAGTGGTTAAAGTTCCACTGTTCGTACAGACTGGCGAAGTGATCAAAGTGGATACCCGCTCCGGCGAATACGTGTCCCGCGTGAAGTAATTTACGTTATGATTGAAGGCGCAGCGCCCGCTGCGCCTGATTTTTGCAGGCAGGGATGATGAAACGTACCGTTAAAATTCTGCTTCTGTTAGCGCTGACCAGCGCAATCCTTTCTGGATGCAACACCGCGCGCGGCGTGGGTGAAGACATCAAAGATCTTGGCCACGTCATTTCTAATGCAGCCAGCTAATTTCGTCTAATTTTCTTAAAATTGCTTCCTGCGCCGTCAAAAGACGGGATCTTGTCTATCCTTAAGTTGCTATACACAAAATAACTTTGGCTATAAAAGGAAGATATTATGGTTAAGAAAACAATTGCAGCGATCTTTTCTGTTCTGGTGCTCTCTTCTGTACTGACTGCATGTAATACCACCCGTGGTGTAGGGGAAGATATCTCCGATGGTGGCAATGCTATTTCTGGTGCAGCCACCAAAGCTCAGAACTAATAACGTACCGACGGTACGGCGCACCCCTCTTACCGTACCGTCAATTCTCTGCTTCCTGCAGAGATAAAAACGGAGAATAGCGCGTGTCCATATGCAGCTTCATCCTGATATTCCGTTTGTAGGTATAAACCGTTTTTCCATTAATACTTAAATGGCTGGCAATCTTCTGGTTGCTCGCGCCGTCCATCCACAGCGTTAGCACTTTCTCCTCCTGACGTGTCAGCAGCGGGGCGGCAATCTGCGGCACTTCAACGCTTGCGCATGACGTCAGCGCGTCATTAATCACCATCGCCACCTCTTCCAGATTGGCATTTTTCAATAGTGAAGCCCATACCGGGAATTGTGTCAGGTAGTTTGTCATGCCTTGTTCTTCGCCCGACTGAAGTAAAATAAAGGGCTGCGTTTCGCTGGCAGCCATCAGGGAGGAGAGCTGCTGAAAATGATGAAAATCGTGTCGAAAACCGTGTAAGTCAGCGATAACCAGCGTCGGTTTCCACTGCAGGATATGCTCTCTGGCGAGGAAGAGGTTATTCAACCCGGTCACGAGGAAGTGACCCGGAAAAAGACCAGAATGATTGAGCCATGCTTCAAAACCCGTACGGGTGAAGTGGCAACGGTCAATCAAAAGAATTTTGAACATAGTGGATTCGCAGTCGGCTAGTGGTTTGGCTTCCTGCCATCAGAAAGCACATCATCATAGAGAAGTCGGATGAGTGATAAATGCCTGAACTGCGCGCCATACTGAGGCTATTTCTTGCCTTAACATATTCAGCACAAAGGGATTGAAAAAAAAGCGCACTCTATCCACAATATTGAGCGTAATCTCTGCCTTTCGGGACGACCCGTAAGCGCTTCTTTCACCGGGGACGGCCCCAACTTGTACTTAAGTTAAGGAGCCTGAAATGTCCTGGATTATTCTTTTCATTGCCGGTTTGCTCGAAGTGGTTTGGGCAATTGGTCTGAAATATACCCACGGTTTTACCCGCCTGACGCCCAGCGTCATTACCGTTACCGCAATGATTGTCAGTATTGTCATGCTGTCATGGGCAATGCGTACCCTGCCGGTTGGGACGGCTTATGCTGTCTGGACAGGCATTGGAGCGGTAGGCGCGGCCATCACCGGCATTCTGTTGCTGGGAGAGTCAGCGAGTCTGGCGCGTATTGCCAGCCTCGCCCTGATTGTTGCCGGGATCATTGGTCTGAAGCTCAGCACGCATTAATGCGGTTGTTTGACCCAAACTAATTTCGATACATCAAACCCTTGCCGGGTCGCCACGTCCAGCATCTGCTGTTTCATTTCAGGTGAAATGGTCGGGGTGCGGGAGAGTATCCACAGGTAGTCGCGATCCGGCCCGCACACTAATGCGTGACGATATTCTCTGTCGAGTGCAATCACGTTATATCCACCATAGAACGGACCGATGAAAGAGACTTTCAACGCGGCACGGCTCGCGTCGCCGGTGAAGTACGCCTTGCCAACCGACTGTTGCCACATCGCCCGGTCCGGGTTGTAACCACGGTTAACGACCTGAATACCGCCGTCATCCATTGAACTGTAATGGGCTGTGACTTTTTCTAAACCGCGCTCGAACCGATGATCCATCCGGGCGATTTCATACCAGGTTCCAAGGAAGCGTTGTGAATCGAAAGGCGTGACGACGGTGACGCCGGGTGGTGGGGTAGGGGAACTGCAGGCAACCACTAAAAACGCGGCTGTCACTGCGGCAATAACAGGCAGAATGCGCATAGGTGTTTCCTTACTGTTTTCTGTTAAGTGTAGATGACAGCAAGGAAAATGTGGGAGGCGAGCGGTGTGTTTCGCCGGGTAAGCGTAAGCGCCACCCGGCAATGTTTTATTGCAGCGCGTCGAGGATACGGTATGCCGTCTCAACGCGTGCCGGGTTCGGATAGCTCTTGTTCGCCAGCATCACGATGCCAAGCTGCTTCTCCGGGATAAAGGCCACATAGCTGCCGAACCCGCCGGTTGAGCCGGTTTTGTGCACCCATGAGGCTTTTACCGGAGGCGCCGGAGGATTCACTTCTCTCGCGGGCAGGGGTGCCAGCGCGACCTTATTGTCGCTACCTTCAACCACGGTTTTGGCATCGACCGGCCAGTTAAGCATCTCCCAGCCCAGCCCCTGATACATGGATCCAATGCGCCAGTAGCGCGACTGCGCCAGCGTAATGCCTTGCTTCAACGATGCATCCTGAATGTTATCCGGAGCCATATTGGCCACCACCCAGCTCGCCATATCCTGCACGTTGGTTTTCACGCCGTAGGCTTCGCCGTCCAGCATCCCCGGTGACACGTGGACCGCTTTACCATCACGGTATCCCCAGGCGTAATGTGCCTCTTCCGCTTTCGGAACGTTGATCCACGTATGGTCGAGCCTGAGCGGCTTCAAGACCCGCTTCGTCATGGCCTGTTCAAAGCTCATGCCGGAAGGCTTAACCGCCAGTGCGCCAAACAGGCCGATGCTGGCGTTCGCGTACAGTCGCGTGGTGCCCGGTTTCCACTGCGGCTGCCATGTCTGGTAAAAGCGCAGCAGCGACGCGCTGTCTGTCACCTCATCCGGCACCTGAAGCGGCAACCCTCCCGCGGTATAGGTCGCCAGATCAAGCAGGCGAATACCCTGCCACTGTTTGCCCGTCAGTTCAGGCCAGTATTTTGTTACCGGACCGTCAAGCGAAATCTCGCCGCGGGCAATGGCATCGCCGCCCAGCACGCCGGTGAAAGTTTTACTGATAGAACCCAGTTCAAACAAGGTTTGTGGGGTAACAGGTTTGTTCGCCGCAACATCGGCCTTACCAAAAGTAAAATAGTGCGGCTGGCCCTGGTAGATCACGGCAACCGCCATGCCCGGAATGGACTGCGCTTTCATCAGGGGGATAATGCTTTTTTCCACCACGTCAGCCAGCTGTTTCTCTGACATCGACGCAGCAATGCTTGAGCATGAAACGCCGAGCAGCAGGGCGCAGCAAAGGGATTTTTTGATCATCAGTTATCTTCCATAATCACGGTTCAGGGGAGTGTCCGGGCCCATCAGACGAGCGTAGTCTGTGGGATTTGACTGTGGCTGACAAACGGTTAAATTTAGCATTAGCTGTTAATTTTTCTAACGGAACGACAGATGACACGAAGCTATCTTCCTCTTAACTCGCTTCGTGCTTTCGAAGCGGCCGCCAGGCATCTTAGTTTTACGCATGCCGCCATTGAGCTCAATGTGACCCATTCTGCAATCAGCCAACACGTGAAGGCGCTGGAGCAGCACCTGCACTGCCAGCTGTTCGTTCGCGTTTCCCGCGGGCTGACGCTGACCACGGAAGGCGAGAATTTACTGCCGGTGCTGAACGATTCGTTCGATCGTATTGCCGGTCTGCTCGATCGCTTTACCAACCATCGTGCCCAGGAGAAGTTGAAGATCGGCGTGGTGGGTACCTTTGCGACGGGGTTGCTCTTTCCGCAGCTGGAGGATTTTCGTCGCTGCTATCCGCATATTGATCTGCAGCTTTCTACGCATAACAACCGTGTCGATCCTGCCGCCGAAGGACTCGATTACACCATCCGCTATGGTGGCGGCGCGTGGCATGGCACCGAGGCGCAGTTTCTTTGCCCTGCGCTGCTATCTCCGCTCTGTTCACCCGACATTGCCTCTTGCCTAAAAAACCCGGCAGATATCCTGAAATTTACCCTGCTGCGCTCCTACCGGCGAGACGAATGGACGGCCTGGATGCAGGCGGCGGGTGAGCATCCTCCTTCACCGACGCACCGGGTGATGGTGTTTGATTCGTCTGTGACCATGCTTGAGGCGGCCCAGGCGGGCGTGGGAATTGCGATCGCGCCTGTTGATATGTTCAGCCATTTGCTGAACAGCGAGCGCATCGTGCAGCCGTTTGCGACGCAGATTGACCTCGGCAGTTATTGGCTGACGCGACTACAATCACGGGCAGAAACCCCCGCAATGCGTGAGTTTGCCCAGTGGCTGGTGGGAAACATGCAGAAATAACAGGCCCGCCGGATGGCGGGCCTGAAGCGTCAGATGGTGACCACCGCAATCAGCGTCACCACGGTCAGGATGGTTGCCAGACCGTAGAACACCCATTTACCGTTCGGTACATGGATTTTCAGGTCATGCATCGCATGGTGAATGCGGTGCAGGCCACACCACAGCGGTAGAACGATCATCAGGAAGATGAACACGCGACCGATAAAGCTGCTCGCAAAGGCCAGTACGCGCTCGTAGCTCAGCGCATCGCCCGGGAACAGCCCCAGCGGCAGCATAATGCCGACCAGCAGGATAATGACTGGCGCGATGATGGCGCTCCACATGCCGCCTGCGCCGAACAGTCCCCAGAAGACCGGCTCGTCAGAACGTTTTGGATTTGGATTGATCACAGTAGTCTCCTTACCAGAACAGTGCGATAAACAGAATGACCACAGTAACCAGAATCGTCACTGCCCAGAGCCCTTTAATCACCGGCTCTGGCCCCATTTTTTCGCCTTTAACGATGATGTTCGCCGCTTTTGGCGCCAGTTCAAACCAGGTTTTGGTATGAAGCAGCGCGGCCGCGAGCACGATCAGGTTCAGCACAACGATGATCGGGTTTTGCAGGAAACCGACAAAGCTGGCCCAGGTTTCCGGACCGTGTTTGAGGGCGAAAACCCCGTACATCAGCTCAAGGCTGAACCAGACCGCCGGAACCGCCGTGCCTTCACGCAGCATATAGAAGCGATAAAACGGCAGGTTTTTCCACCAGGTGGACGGCATTGGCCGCACATAGGCTTTGCGTTTAGTCGTCATCATGCACTCCTTAGCGTGGTTTCAGGGTAGCGATAAGAAAGTCTTTCGAACTTTCCACTTTACCCTGCTGAATAGCGGCGGCCGGGTCGACGTGCTTCGGACAGACTTCGGAGCAGTAGCCCACAAAGGTACAGCTCCAGACGCCGTTCTGGCTGTTTAGCTGCGCCATACGTTCTTTTTTACCGTGGTCACGGCTGTCTTCGTTATAGCGGTGCGCCAGGGTAATGGCGGCCGGGCCAATGAACTCCTTGTTCAGGCCAAACTGTGGACAGGCGGCGTAGCACAGACCACAGTTGATGCAGCCGGAGAACTGATGGTACTTCGCCATCTGAGCTGGCGTCTGGGTATTTGGCCCCTGATCCGGCGTGCGCGGGTTGCCGATGATGTACGGCTTGATGGCCTCCAGGCTTTCGATAAAGTGGGTCATATCGACCACCAGATCGCGCTCAATCGGGAAGTTGCCCAGTGCTTCAACCTTGATGCCTTTGGTGTACTCGCGCAAGAAGGTCTTACAGGCCAGCTTCGGCACCTTATTGACCATCATGCCGCAGGAGCCGCAGATCGCCATGCGGCAGGACCAGCGGTAGCTCAGGTCTGGTGCCAGGTTGTCTTTGATATAGCCGAGCGCATCCAGCAGGGAGGTTTGCTCGTCATAAGGAACTTCATAGAAAGCGCTGTGCGGTGCGGCGTCCACTTCCGGGTTGTAGCGCACCACTTCAACTTTCAGTTTTTGCATCTCAGCCATTCGCCTTCTCCTTCTTCTCGGCGTCTTCTGCTTCTGCACCGTAAACGCGCTTCGCCGGTGGCAGCGTGGTGATTTTCACGTCGCTGTAGTCCAGACGGGTAGTGCCATCCGCATCGCGCCAGGCGAGGGTATGTTTCAGGAAGTTGACGTCATCACGTTCAGTACAGCCTTCATCAAGGCGCTGGTGCGCGCCGCGCGATTCTTTACGCGCCAGCGCGGAGTGCGCCATACATTCCGCGACGTTCAGACCGTGACCCAGCTCGATGGTGTAGAGCAGGTCGGTATTGAAGACGCTGGAGGTATCGGTGATGCGCACGCGCTTGAAGCGTTCCTGCAGCTCTGCCAGCTTGTCGACGGTTTTCTGCATCAGCTCTGGCGTACGGTAGATACCGCAGCCTTCTTCCATCGACAGGCCCATTTCATCGCGGATATTAGACCAGTTCTCGTTACCTTCCTGATTCACCAGATCTTTCAGGCGTTTTTCAACGTCTGCGACCTGGGCGTCCAGCGCGGCACCGTTGGCTTCACCTGCAGTAGCCGCCCGCTCCATCGCGCGTTCGCCCGCCATGCGGCCAAAGACGACCAATTCTGCCAGCGAGTTCGATCCCAGACGGTTCGCACCGTGCAGGCCTACAGAGGAACACTCGCCTACGGCGAACAGTCCTTTGATGCGGGTTTCGCACTGCTGATCGGTTTCGATACCGCCCATGGTGTAGTGCGCGGTTGGACGCACCGGAATCGGTTCTTTCACCGGGTCAACGCCCACGTAGGCTTTTGCCAGTTCGCAGATGAACGGAAGACGCTCCAGCAGTTTCTTCTCGCCGAGGTGGCGCAGGTCGAGATAGACTACATCGCCGCGCGGCGTGGAGATGGTGTTTCCTTTGCGCCACTCGTGCCAGAAGGCCTGAGACACTTTGTCGCGCGGGCCGAGTTCCATGTATTTGTTCTTCGGCTCGCCGAGCGGGGTTTCCGGGCCCATGCCGTAATCCTGCAGATAGCGATAGCCGTTTTTGTTGACCAGAATACCGCCTTCACCGCGGCAGCCTTCCGTCATCAGAATGCCGGAGCCCGGCAGACCGGTTGGGTGATACTGCACGAACTCCATATCGCGCAGCGGCACGCCGTGGCTGAGCGCCATGCCCATCCCGTCGCCGGTGACGATGCCGCCGTTGGTGTTGTAGCGATAAACGCGGCCCGCACCGCCTGTTGCCATCACCACGGCTTTCGCGCGGATCTGGACAAGCGTGCCTTCCATCATGTTCATCGCCACCAGACCACGCGCCTCGCCGTCATCGACCAGAATGTCGAGAACGAAATGTTCATCAAAGCGTTGAATTTGTGGGAACTGAAGGGAGGTCTGGAACAGGGTGTGCAGCATATGGAAGCCGGTCTTATCGGCGGCGAACCAGGTGCGTTCAATCTTCATTCCGCCGAAGCGGCGAACGTTGACGCTGCCGTCCGGACGGCGGCTCCACGGACATCCCCACTGCTCAAGCTGGGTCATTTCCGTTGGACAGTGGTGCACGAAGTAGTCAACGACATCCTGCTCGCAAAGCCAGTCGCCCCCTGCAACCGTGTCGTGGAAATGGTATTCGAAGCTGTCATGATCCTGCGCAACAGCGGCGGATCCTCCTTCTGCAGCAACCGTGTGGCTACGCATGGGATAGACTTTTGAAATCAGTGCGATTTTAGCGTTAGGATTAGCTTGTGCTGCAGCAATTGCAGCGCGTAATCCCGCTCCGCCAGCGCCTATTACGGCAAGATCGGCTTGAAAAGTTTGCACGACATTCCTCCAGATTTTTGTTTTTCCGCAACGCGTTGAGCTAAAGGTAGCTCACCAGTCCGAACGGACAATTGCGAAAGCGATTCCACTGCTCCTTTATGGGTAAAACAGTATAACCGTATGGATGTGGGGGAAATTTGACGTGTTCGATTTTTTTGCTGTTCAGTGCGGTGATTTATCATCGTTATTGATGAATTACGTTACGTTATTTTTCTTCGTTATGAAAAAGGCGCTTTTACCGCGCAAAATTTGTCTCCGCCCCGGCTTACGAGTAGACTTCGTGCCCTTGTCTGAAATCGGAGAGTTACTCATGAGCGAAACGGCCACCTGGCAGCCGAGCGCATCCATCCCAAACCTGTTAAAACGCGCAGCAATAATGGCGGAGATTCGCCGCTTCTTTGCTGACCGCGGTGTCCTGGAGGTGGAAACGCCGTGCATGAGTCAGGCAACGGTAACGGATATTCATCTGGTTCCGTTTGAAACCCGTTTTGTTGGCCCAGGCCATTCTCAGGGTATGAATCTGTATCTGATGACTAGCCCGGAATACCACATGAAGCGCCTGCTGGCGGCGGGATGTGGTCCCGTTTATCAGCTGTGCCGCAGCTTCCGTAATGAAGAGATGGGTCGTCACCACAACCCGGAATTCACCATGCTGGAGTGGTACCGCCCGCATTATGATATGTATCGCCTGATGAACGAGGTTGACGATCTGTTGCAGCAGGTACTGGACTGTTCAGAAGCGGAGACGCTCTCCTATCAGCAGGCTTTCCAGCGTTGCCTGGAAATCGATCCTCTGTCAGCGGATAAAGCCCAGCTGCGTGAAGTGGCCGCAAAATTGGATCTGAGCAATGTGGCGGATACCGAGGAAGATCGCGATACGCTGCTGCAATTGCTTTTCACCTTTGGCGTGGAACCACAGATTGGCAAGGATCGTCCGACGTTTGTTTATCACTTCCCGGCAAGCCAGGCTTCACTGGCGCAGATCAGCACCGAAGACCACCGCGTAGCGGAACGTTTTGAGGTGTATTACAAAGGTATTGAGCTGGCGAACGGTTTCCACGAGCTGACTGACGCGCGCGAACAGCAGCAGCGTTTTGAGCAGGATAACCGTAAGCGTGCAGCGCGCGGTCTGCCGCAGCAGCCGATTGATACCAACCTGCTGGAGGCGTTGAAAGCAGGCCTGCCGGATTGTTCTGGTGTGGCGTTGGGCGTTGACCGTCTGGTGATGCTGGCTCTGGGCGCAGAGCAGCTTGGCGATGTGATTGCCTTTACAGTCGATCGCGCTTAAAGAGTCGCCGGGTGGCGCTGTCGCTTACCCGGCCTATTCGGGTCATTTGGCTCTGCCACATTAAAAACTGGCACATTCTCCTTGCACGGGTCTTTTTCTTAATTTGCCCCTTATAGCCACAATATTTATCTGGTCTTCTGCTACCATCCGCGCAATTTAATTCCTCTTCGGATGGTTCTATGTCCCAGTCACTCAAAAAGATGACCCTCACCGGGCTCATCCTGATGATATTTACCTCAGTCTTTGGCTTTGCCAACAGCCCGTCAGCGTTCTATCTGATGGGCTACAGCGCGACGCCGTTTTATATCGTTTCTGCTCTGTTCTTCTTTATCCCGTTTGCGCTGATGATGGCGGAGATGGGCTCGGCTTACCGGAAAGAAGAGGGCGGGATCTACTCATGGATGAATAACAGCGTCGGGCCGCGCTATGCGTTTATCGGCACGTTTATGTGGTTCTCATCCTACGTCGTCTGGATGGTCAGTACAGCGGCCAAAGTCTGGGTGCCGTTCTCAACGTTTCTTTTCGGTGCCGATAAAACCCAGGTCTGGTCGCTGGCTGGACTCAGCTCCACGCAGGTGGTTGGTATTCTGGCGGTCTGCTGGATGGTAGTGGTCACCCTGGTGGCGTCAAAAGGCATCAACAAAATAGCCCGGATCACCGCCGTGGGCGGTATTTCAGTCATGGGGTTGAACCTGGTGCTGTTGGTGGTCAGTATCGCCATTCTGTGTCTTAACGGCGGACATTTCGCGCAGGAGGTGAATTTTGTTTCATCCCCTAATCCGAGCTATCAGTCTGGCCTCGCGATGCTCTCTTTCGTGGTCTTTGCCATCTTTGCTTACGGCGGTATTGAAGCCGTAGGCGGCCTGGTCGATAAGACCGAGAACCCGGAAAAGAACTTTGCCAAAGGCATTATTTTTGCCGCCATCGTCATCTCGATTGGCTATTCACTGGCGATTTTCCTCTGGGGCGTCAGCACTAACTGGCAGCAGGTGCTGAGTAACAACACCACGAACCTCGGGAACATCACCTATGTTCTGATGAAAAGTCTGGGTATGACGCTGGGGCAGGCAATGAACCTGACGCCGGACGTAGCGGCTACGATGGGCGTTTGGTTTGCGCGCATCACAGGGCTGTCGATGTTCCTTGCGTATACGGGCGCGTTCTTCACGCTGATTTACTCTCCGCTGAAAGCGATTATTCAGGGTACGCCAAAAGCGCTGTGGCCAGCGCGCATGACGCAGTTGAATACAACAGGCATGCCCGCTAACGCCATGTGGATGCAGTGTCTGCTGGTATGCGTGTTCATTCTGCTGGTGTCGTTCGGTGGAGATACGGCGTCAGCGTTTTACAACAAGCTGACCCTGATGGCGAACGTCTCGATGACGCTCCCCTATCTGTTCCTGACGCTCGCGTTTCCGTTCTTTAAGGCGAAGCTGGGGCTGGAACGTCCGTTCGTGATTTTCAAAACCCGCGCAACAACGCTGCTGGCAACCACGGTGGTGGTGCTGGTGGTGGCGTTTGCCAACGTCTTTACCGTTATTCAGCCCGTGGTTGAGGCGAACGACTGGAACAGTACGCTGTGGATGGTTAGTGGACCGATCTTCTTCTCGCTGCTGGCGATGGGGATTTATGAAAATTATCGTCGTCGCTCGATGGCGTACGTCGCGGAAGTAGCGTAGCGGTGAAACGCCCCTCCCCACAGGGAGGGGCGAGTATTACAAACTTCCCGCCGGGCGTTTGCGCCCCGCAGATGACAGCGTTCTTGACGTTTTATTCCCGCCGAGGCTTTCCAGACGCATCTGGAACGGTGGGAACGGCATATCAATCCCGTGCTCGCGGAAGCCCGCCAGAATCAGCTGGTGGATCTCATGGCGTAGCGGCATACGGTGTCCCATCTCGGCGGCGTAGATGCGCAGCTCGAAGATCTGAATACCCTGCTGTAAATCCACAAGGAATACCTCCGGTGCCGGGTTGTCGATCACCAGCGAGCAGCGCTCTGCTGCGGTGTACAGGATCTGCGTCACCTCTTCGCTGTTGGCATCAGACGGTGCTGGTACGGTCAGCACCACTCGGGTGACGGAGTCTGACAGCGACCAGTTGATAAACTGCTCGGTGATAAACGCCTTGTTTGGGACGATGATCTCTTTTCGATCCCAGTCGCTGATCGTGGTGGCGCGCGTATTGATCTTCGTGACGCTACCGGTCAAATCGCGGATGGTCACCGTATCTCCAATACGGATCGGCTTCTCAAACAGAATGATCAGACCGGAAACGAAGTTGGCAAAAATCTCCTGCAGACCAAAGCCAAGCCCCACGGTCAAGGCGGCGACCAGCCACTGCAGTTTTGACCACTCAATACCAATCATGGAGAAACCCACCAGCCCACCAAACAGCATGATCAGATACTTGGTGATGGTGGTAATGGCATAGCCCGTACCGGGGGTTAAATCCAGGTGCTGCAGCAGCGCCAGCTCCAGCAGCGCCGGGAAGTTGCGCACCAGCTGCGTGGTGATGATCAGCACCAGAATGGCAATCAGCACCGCCCCTAAGGTAATCGGCTCCAGGCTTTCAACACCCTGCACCGTGGACGTCACATCCCACAACGAGATGTTCTCCAGGAAGCCAAACGCGGAGTGAATTTCCGACCACAGAAAAATCACGGACAACAGCGCAACCAGCATCAGGATGGAACGTACCAGCCGCAATGATTGGGTACTGATGGTATCCAGATCGATTTCGACATCGTCGGCATCCGTTGTCCCTTCCGTACTGTTGACGTGGTTAGGCTCTTCTTCACCGCGTGCGCGCTGGGCCAGAATTTCGGCGCGGCGGTGCTTGGCGCGGTCAAACGCCAGACGACGACGCTGGATCAGCATTCCGCGGCGGATGACATGGTAGACCACCAGCAGCAGGAACCAGATGGCGACGGAGGTTTCAAGACGGGCCAGCAGCGCCTGTGCGGTCGCCAGATATCCCACGGCTGCGGCCAGAATGGCCACCAAAGGCGCGGAGAGCATCAGGTTCCACAGCATGCGGTTGAGCATGTTATCGCCGCTGCCCGTCTTATCGAGATACAGCGGAATGCCGGCGCGTTTAAGGCTGAGTTTCACCATTGCCAGCGCGCCGCAGATGAGGATAAAGCAGAGACGGCCCAGCGAACCGGAGAACTCCCGGTCATTGAGGTTATCGAACATGATCAGCGCCATGATTAGCGGCACAATCAGACCGATGCTCATCAGGTAGTAACGCATGCCGCGCGCGACGCGGCTGCGCGGCCAGCCAAAGTGGGCGACAAAAAGACCGTTTGGACGCGCGAAGGTGGCACAGATCATCACTACCCACAGCAGGGGCACGGTGGCGGTGACGCCATCGCCAATCGCCACCGCAAGCGGATAGGGCCAGGCCTCTCGCAGGCCGTATCCCAGCGTCATCCACAGCACCGGCAGCGGTGAAGCAACAAGAATCGACCAGAATACGGTACGCAGCGTCAGCCAGAAGTGATCCTGCGTTACTTTCCCGACGCGCGCGCTGGAACGTTCGAGGAAGCGCGTAAAGTGTCTGCGGGAGTAGATACTGAAGCCCACCAGAATCAGCGCGCCCAGCAGCGGGAAGATGGTCTCCTTACTGGTGATCATCATCACGCTGGCCTGGCCCAACTGGCTGAAGGTGTCCAGCGAAATCAGGCGGCGCAGATCCTGCACAATCTCTATAGGCCACGAGAAGGTCATTGGCCGCACGTCGGACGTCCAGAAGAGATAACGGTGCGTCGCCTCGTTGACCTCTTTCAGCGCATCTTCCAGCTGGCTGTTCGACACTTTCAGCTTGGTTAGCTCAAGGATAAGCGTATCGCCGCCCTGCAGCAGAGAGTTCAGCAGTTCACGCTGGGTGCGCAACTGGGCTTCGAGAATGCGGTTTTGCTCACCAGTAAGCGGTTGTCCATCGGCCTGACGGATCTGGCGGATTTGCGGCTGCTTATTGAGGAGATCTTCAAAATGCAGGCGCTGGACGCGCAGTTGCGCCATCTCGGTATCAAGCTGCTGCGGCTTTGGCATTTCCGGCAGGCGGGCAACCTGGGCGCGCAATGCTTCACCCAGCAGGTTGGAGGACCCCAGCCACTGGGACTGCTCGCGCAGGGTGTTAAGCGCCTGACGCACCTGCAGCGTTTGATTGGTCGCCTGTCGCTGCTGCGACGCAACCAAATCCATACGCTGCGCCTGCTGATTCAGCGCGGCTGAAAGCTCGCGGTTGACCTTGAACTGATCGACGATGCCGACAGGCAGATTTGCGCTGTTTTCCGCGAGGAGTTCTGTACTTTCCAGCGCGCGTTCGGCTTCGCGCTGGCGCTGGCTATTTAACTGGTTGCGCAGGCTTTGCAGATACGCATCAAGCTGTTCGCTCTGCTTCTGCGCAAGCTCGGCGCGCATGCGCGACAGCTCCTGGCGGTTGTTGGCAGAAAGCTGCGCCAGCTCCAGCTCGTCAACCAGCGCTTTGAGTCTGGCGGATTCGGCCTGCAGCCCAAGATTCTGCGCCTGGCTTTGCGGGGTATTTCCTGTCTGCGTGCCGACGCGTCGCTCCACCTCATTTAGCTGGCGGCGGGCATCGGTCTGCTGTTGCGGAAGCTGGCTGAGCGAGTCGGCGATTTCACGTGCGCGCTCTTGTTCCTGCTGTGCCTGGCGGCTCTTCTCCAGAAGCTGACTGCTGACCTGGAGGATCTCCTGGTTTAGCGCATCCGACGTTAAGCCCACAGGAACCTCGCGCGGTTCATCACGCAGGTTATTCAGCTGTGAGCGCAGCGTTTGAGAGAGTTTCGGGAAGTTGTCGATAACCTGCTGATATTGCTGAGCGCGCTCAAGGGAACCTTTTCGCTCCTCAAGCGCGTTCAGGGCCGACTGGAGCGACTCGACGGTCTCTGGCTGAGCGGGTTTCGCCGCTTTTGCCTGCTCCAGTTCCTGGGTTATCTGTTTGGCGTCGGGGGCTGTCGCTGCGTACGCCCCCATGCTGAGGCACCAGGCCATCAGTAGAACGATAATCGGGCGCACGTCAGCGATCCTTCTGTTGTTAGCCTTCGTCTTTTTTGTCGTCAACCAGCGGGCTGGCGTGATGCTCGGCGTTGATCTCTTCTTCAGGCAGCGGCGCAGGCTCTGCGTCCGGCGTGATGAAGGTTTCGGTAGATACCGCCAGCGGTTGACCCAGTTTGGTCACCGACAGGCTTTGGAGCTGTTCAACCAGGTTCACTTTACCCGGTGCAAACAGGTTGATCACGGTAGAGCCCAGCTTAAAGCGCCCCATTTCCTGACCTTTCAGCAGGGCAATAGAACCTTCGGCTTCACCGGCAGGCCAGGTCCAGCGCTTGATCACGCCTTCGCGTGGTGGGGTGATGGTGCCCGCCCAGACGGTTTCGATGCTGCCTACAATGGTAGCACCCACCAGAATCTGTGCCATTGGGCCAAATTCAGTATCAAACAGGCAGATGACGCGCTCGTTACGGGCGAACAGGTTCGGCACGTTCTGTGCGGTCAGGTGGTTCACGGAGAACAGATCCCCCGGCACGTAGATCATCTCACGCAGGATACCGTTACACGGCATGTGTACGCGGTGATAGTCGCGTGGCGACAGGTAGGTGGTCGCGAAGGAACCGTTGCGGAACAGATCTGCCATCAGGTAGTTACCTGCGAGCAGCGCCTCCAGGGTGTAGTTATGGCCTTTGGCCTGCAGAATTTTGTCGTCTTCGATCTTACCGAGCTGGCTGATCACGCCGTCCGCAGGCATGACCAGCACGTTAGGATCGGTATTTAACGGGCGCACTTCGTCACGCAGCGGGCGCACGAAGAATTCGTTAAACGTGCGATAGCTGGCGGTGTCCGGCTTCTGCGCCTCTTTCATGTCGACCTTGTAGTATTTCACGAACAGGTCGATGACCAGTTTGGTCAGCCATCCCGCTCGTTTGCTTGCGCCCCAGCCCGCCAGGCGAGTGAGCCACAGTTTTGGCAGAATGTATTGAAGCGAAAGTTTGAATGAGTTTAACAAGGTAGCCTCCAGGCCATTGTTTTGTCGTTCCTGATCCGGCGGAAAAGCGCCGGAACCTGAAAAAAGGGGACGATTTTAGCGATGCTTAGCTTAGTTGTCAGTTATCAGAATCAGAAAAGTTTTTACGCGTTTTTACGTCTTCCATGCTCTCAAGAATGCGGTGATAGTTTTCGAAACGGGTTTCCGCAATCTCACCGTTCTCTACTGCCTCGCGGATGGCGCAGCCAGGGTCGTTGTCGTGCTTACAGTCGCGATATTTGCAAGCGCCTAAATAGTCATGGAATTCGACAAACCCGTTGAAGATTTGTTCCGGTTCAAGGTGCCACAGGCCAAACTCACGCACGCCCGGCGAGTCAATCACGTCGCCACCGTGCGGGAAGTGATAAAGACGCGAAGCGGTGGTGGTGTGCTGGCCCAGACCCGAAACGTTGGACACATCGTTGGTCAGGATCTCTTGCTGGAGGCCGAGAAGGTTGTTCAGCAGGCTCGATTTACCTACGCCAGATTGACCCGCAAAGATACTGATTCGGTCAGTCAGCGCTTCTTCTAACGGCTTCAGGCCATCTTTAGTGTGGCTGGAGACCATCAGCACGCGATAACCGATCTTGCGATAGATATCCATCTGCTCATTCACGAAGGCCATGCCGTCGTCATCCAGCAGATCGATCTTGTTTAGCACGATGATCGGTTCAACCTGCAGCGTTTCGCAGGCGACAAGATAACGGTCGATAATATTGAGCGAAAGCTCAGGCAAAATCGCCGAAACGATGACGATCTGGTTAATATTGGCGGCAATGGGTTTAACACCGTCGTAGAAATCAGGACGGGTCAGCACCGACGTGCGTTCATGCACGGCTTCAACGATGCCCTTAACCGTCACCCCTTCAGCGGCTTCTTTACCCGGACGCCAGACGACGCGATCGCCGGTTACCAGTGAACGGATAGTGCGACGGATATTGCAACGGTGGATATCCCCGTCGGCGGATTCGACATCGGCGTGCATACCAAAACGGCTGATCACGACGCCCTCTGTCGCTTCACCAAACAGGTTGTCGTCGTAATCCGGCTTCTCCGAAGTGGTTTTAAGACGGCGCTGGTGGTTGGCGTTTACGCGGCGCTGCTGCCCTTTGGAGAGTTTATTTTTACTCAATCGCGCTGGCTCCTGGTCGCCCGTAAGGGGCAAAACCTCTATGATACACTCTAATTAATACTAGTTAACCTGCTACTGCCGGTTATGCGAGAAGGGTGGAAAATAACATGAGCGCGGATGAAAACAACCTGATTTGGATCGATCTTGAAATGACCGGGCTGGATCCCGAGCGCGATCGCATTATTGAAATTGCAACGCTGGTCACCGATGCCAACCTGAATATTCTGGCGGAAGGGCCAACCATCGCGGTACACCAGTCTGACGATCAACTTGCACTGATGGATGAATGGAACGTGCGCACCCATACCGGTAGCGGGCTGGTAGAGCGCGTGAAGGCCAGCACCCAGGGTGACCGCGAAGCAGAGCTTGCAACCATTGAATTCCTGAAACAGTGGGTTCCGGCGGGCAAATCGCCTATCTGCGGTAACAGCATTGGTCAGGATCGTCGCTTCCTGTTTAAGTACATGCCGGAGCTGGAATCGTATTTCCACTACCGCTATCTGGATGTCAGTACCCTGAAAGAGCTGGCGCGTCGCTGGAAACCAGAAATTCTCGATGGCTTTAAAAAGCAGGGAACACACCAGGCGATGGACGACATTCGCGAGTCGGTTGCGGAGCTGGCGTACTACCGCGAAAACTTTATAAAGCTGTGATTTTGAGCCCCGGCGCCTTGCGTGGCCGGGTTTTTGTCGTTAAATTGTTCAGCTTGCCGATTAAATAAGCATTTGAACGGAATTTCAAAAAAATCCCTTTAAGGGGGGTTGCAGCTAAAAGGATTTCTCGTATAATGCGCCTCCCGTAACGACAGAGAATTACACGTTACGACGGCAACAAAAGCAGTGCAGATTTGCGGGAATAGCTCAGTTGGTAGAGCACGACCTTGCCAAGGTCGGGGTCGCGAGTTCGAGTCTCGTTTCCCGCTCCAAAATTTGAAAGTATCGAAAGATACGCCAGCACCAGAACACCCAAGCGGGAATAGCTCAGTTGGTAGAGCACGACCTTGCCAAGGTCGGGGTCGCGAGTTCGAGTCTCGTTTCCCGCTCCAAAATTTGAAAGTATCGCAAGATACGCACAGCACCAGAACACCCAAGCGGGAATAGCTCAGTTGGTAGAGCACGACCTTGCCAAGGTCGGGGTCGCGAGTTCGAGTCTCGTTTCCCGCTCCAAATTCTTCTTCATATTCAAATTATCCACAGCGAAATGCTTCGTTGGGGACGTTTTCTATTTCATCTGAAACACTTTTGTGAACAGAGTTATCCACAGAACCTGCCGTTTATCTGTGAGTGCAAAACGCTTCGCAGGGTGAATAGTATCTTTATAATCTATTGATTTATAAAAATAAAATATCATTTCAAAATGTTAGTGAGATCACTTGACCTCTTAGCCAGCCCTGATGGCGCCTGAGTTTGTAATTTTATACACAGGCTGTGAATAGTTCAGGCATCCCGCGTTAGCCCTTTTTCAATCACCCTTACCAGCCGTTGTTTCTTGGGTAACTGCACTTCGACCACGCAGGCACTTCGCTTCTCAATTTGCTGTGCAACCGCCCACTCTATGTGTTCATCGAGAAGTGGGTGCTCACCTCTACGGCTTTCGAGTGCCTGAATATTCGCTTCATCCCACGGGGCATTGCCCAGCGCAACGGCAACATTTCGCAGCCAGCGCAAATGACCGATACGGCGAATGGCCGAACCTTCCGTCACTTTCAGGAACCAGGCTTCTGTCCAGGCGAACAGCTCAATAAGCTGTGGCGCATGCAGCGCCTTACGCGGGCTGAAATCCTCTTCGTCCGTGAGCTGCGAATAGCGGTTCCACGGGCAGATCAGTTGGCAGTCGTCGCAGCCGTAGATGCGGTTACCGATAAGCGGTCGAAACTCTTCGGGAATGGCCCCTTCCAGTTCGATAGTGAGGTAGGAGATGCAGCGGCGCGCATCAACGGTGTAAGGCTCGACGATGGCGCCCGTCGGGCAGATGGTCATGCAGGCTACACAGCGGCCGCAGCCTTCTTCTACCGGGCCGTCTACCGGCAGCGGTAAATCTATCAGCAATTCACCCAGGAAAAAGAACGAACCGGCGTCTCGGCTAAGGATAAGTGAGTGCTTACCTGTCCAGCCAAGCCCCGCTTTTTCAGCGATCGGACGTTCAAGAATAGGCGCGGAATCCACAAAGGGTCTAAAATTCAGCGAAACACAGTGCTGCTGAATCATTTCCCCAAGTTTTTTTAAACGGTTACGCAGAAGCTTATGGTAGTCACGCCCCAGAGCATACCGGCTGACGTAACCCAGAGAGGGATTTTTGAGCGTGCGCGCAAAGGCCGCATTGGCGGGCAGGTAGTTCATGCGCACGCTGATGACGCGTAATGTGCCCGGCAACAACTCGTGTGGACGAGCGCGCATCATGCCATGACGCGCCATCCACTCCATTTCGCCGTGGTACTGTTTGTCCAGCCACGCCTGCAGTTTGGGCTCGCTGGCGGAGAGGTCGGTGTCGGTGATGCCGACCTTCTGGAAGCCAAGCTCAGCACCCCACTGTTTTATATTTTGCGCTAACTGATTGAGATCGAGGGGCTGTGACATGACGGACCATACGGTGAAGAAAAACCCCGCAAGTATACCACATTCCATCTGGCATGCGGATGCGCTCCGACGTGCTGAAAAAGAGGCTGCAGACAGCCTCGGCATTACCCTTTATGAACTGATGCTACGCGCGGGTGAGGCGGCGTTTAATGTTGCCCGCAGCGCGTACCCGCCTGCTGCTCACTGGCTCATTTTATGCGGGCACGGTAATAACGGCGGCGATGGCTATGTCGTCGCCCGTCTGGCCGTGGCGGCAGGTCTTCGCGTCACGTTACTGGCCGTTGAGAGCGAACATCCGCTGCCGGAAGAAGCCAGTGCGGCGCGAGAGGCCTGGCTGAACGCAGGCGGTGTGATTCATGCGTCAGATATCGTCTGGCCGGAAGAGGTGGATCTGGTCGTTGATGGTCTGCTGGGCACCGGTCTGATGCGCGCGCCCCGCGACAACGTTGCTGCACTGATTGAGCGTGCTAACGCGCATCCCGCACCGGTGGTGGCGCTGGACATCCCCTCTGGATTGCTCGCGCAAACTGGTGCGACGCCGGGGGCGGTGATTCAGGCATCACATACTGTCACCTTTATTGCTCTGAAACCGGGTCTGCTAACCGGAAAAGCGCGGGATGTGGTGGGGAAACTGCATCACAACGCGCTGGGGCTTGAAAGCTGGCTGGCAGGACAGGATACGCTAGTTTCACGATATGACGCCTCACAGCTGACCCGATGGCTGCCGCCGCGCCGTCCAACGTCCCATAAGGGCGATCACGGCAGGCTGGTGATAGTCGGGGGTGACCACGGCACGGCGGGCGCTATCCGCATGACCGGCGAGGCGGCTCTGCGCTGCGGTGCCGGTTTAGTGCGGGTGTTAACGCGTAGTGACAATATCATCCCGATCATTACCGCCCGACCGGAGCTGATGGTGCATGAACTCACGCCGCAGACGCTGGAAGAGAGCCTCGAATGGGCCGATGTCGTGGTGATCGGCCCCGGGCTTGGGCAGCAGTCCTGGGCGAAACAGGCCCTACAAAAGGTCGAGAATTTTCGTAAACCGATGCTGTGGGATGCCGACGCGCTTAACCTTCTGGCAATAAACCCGGATAAGCGTCACAATCGCATCCTGACGCCACACCCCGGCGAGGCCGCGCGGCTGCTTAACTGCAGCGTGGCAGAAATTGAAAGCGATCGCTTACTTTCTGCCCAGCGTCTGGTAAAACGTTACGGAGGTGTTGCTGTTTTGAAAGGGGCGGGAACCGTTATCGCCAGCGAGGATGCGTTGGGTATTATTGATGCCGGAAATGCGGGCATGGCGAGCGGGGGCATGGGCGATGTGCTTTCCGGCATCATTGGCGCATTGCTTGGACAGAAACTTCCCCTTTATGATGCAGCCTGTGCGGGCTGTGTGGCCCACGGCGCAGCGGCTGACCAGCTTGCTGCACGCTATGGTACGCGCGGTATGCTGGCCACCGATCTTTTTTGCACGCTACGGCGTGTTGTTAACCCGGATGTGATTGACGTAGAAAATGACTAATCGAGCGATTCTTTTACCTGATGAACAAGCCACTTTAGATTTCGGCAAGCGCGTGGCGCAGGCCTGTCAGGGGGCAACCGTCATTTATCTTTATGGTGATTTAGGTGCGGGTAAAACCACCTTCAGCCGGGGTTTTTTGCAGGCGTTAGGGCATAACGGGAATGTGAAAAGCCCAACCTACACGCTGGTAGAACCATACACCCTTGAAAATCTCATGGTGTACCACTTCGATTTATACCGCCTTGCGGATCCTGAGGAGTTGGAATTTATGGGGATCCGTGATTATTTTGCCAACGACGCCATTTGCCTGGTGGAGTGGCCGCAACAAGGTGCGGGTGTGCTGCCTGACCCGGATGTCGAAATTCACTTAGATTACCAGGCACAAGGGCGTGAGGCACGCATCAGTGCTGTTTCCTCATCAGGCAGTTCCTTACTGGCGCGACTGGCCGGTTAAGCGTAGGGATGACGGGATGAAAAATCGCGTTAAAGGTTGGTTGTTGGCTGCCACCGTGCTGCTGTGCGCGCAGGCCGGGGCGGCAAACCTCTCAGATATTCAGGTGTCGAACGGCGAAAGCCAGGCTCGGATCACGTTCAGCTTTATGGGCGACCCTGAATATGCGTTTTCACAGCCAGACAGCCACAGCGTGGCGCTGGATATCAAACAAACGGGCGTAATCCAGGGATTACCGCTGCGGTTCAGCGGTAACAACCTGGTGAAAAGTATCCGTTCGGGAACGCCGCAGGATAGTCAGTCGTTACGCCTGGTGGTCGATCTGACCGAAAAGGGCAAAACGAAGGCGGTGAAGCAGCAAAACGGGGCGAACTATACGGTGGTCTTTACCATCAATGCCGACGCACCGCCGCCACCTCCACCGCCTGCGCCAGTGGTGGCGAAGCGCGTGGAAGAACCCGTGTATACCCCGCGTCCGTCTGAACCTGCCCGTAATCCGTTTAAGTCGCAAAACGATCGCATCACAGCGGCAACCAGCAGTAATACGGTGACGCGTCCGGCGGCCAGCGCACGACGCGCGGCAGTCAGTGGTGACAAAGTGATCATCGCCATCGATGCCGGTCATGGTGGGCAGGATCCGGGCGCAATTGGCCCAGGCGGCACCCGGGAGAAAAACGTTACAATCGCAGTAGCCCGCAAGCTCAGAACGCTGTTAAACAACGATCCGATGTTCAAAGGCGTGCTCACTCGCGACGGCGACTATTTTATCTCCGTAATGGGACGCTCGGACGTGGCGCGCAAGCAGAACGCAAACTTCCTGGTCTCCATTCATGCGGATGCCGCGCCGAATCGCAGCGCGACCGGTGCCTCGGTATGGGTACTGTCGAATCGTCGCGCCAACAGCGAAATGGCCAACTGGCTTGAAGAGCATGAGAAGCAGTCCGAACTGCTGGGTGGCGCAGGGGACGTGCTGGCGAACAGCCAGTCTGACCCGTATCTTAGCCAGGCGGTGCTGGATTTACAGTTCGGTCATTCCCAGCGCGTCGGGTATGATGTCGCCACTAACGTACTGAACCAGCTGCAGGGCATCGGGGCATTGCACAAGCGCCGTCCGGAGCATGCGAGCCTTGGTGTTCTGCGTTCGCCGGATATTCCGTCGATCCTCGTTGAGACGGGTTTTATCAGCAACAACGGTGAAGAGCGCCTGCTGGGAAGCGATAGCTACCAGCAGCAGATTGCCGAAGCGATTTATAACGGTCTGCGTAAATATTTTGAAGCCCATCCGCTTCAGTCCGCGCCGCAAAGCGGTGCAGGCCAGACGGCCAGTGCCGCGCTGCCGGGTGAGATGACCGCCACAAATTAAGGAGAGTTCATGCCGATTCAGGTTCTACCGCCGCAGCTCGCGAACCAAATCGCCGCCGGTGAGGTGGTGGAGCGCCCTGCGTCGGTGGTGAAGGAACTGGTGGAAAACAGCCTTGATGCGGGGGCAACCCGCATTGATATTGATATCGAACGCGGCGGCGCAAAGCTTATTCGTATTCGTGACAACGGCTGTGGCATCAAAAAAGACGAGCTGGCGCTGGCGCTGGCGCGTCACGCCACCAGTAAAATTGCCTCTCTGGACGATCTGGAGGCCATTATCAGCCTGGGTTTTCGCGGTGAAGCGCTGGCCAGTATCAGTTCCGTCTCCCGCTTAACGTTGACCTCCCGCACCGCGGAACAGCAGGAAGCCTGGCAGGCCTACGCTGAAGGGCGCGATATGGATGTCACGGTCAAACCTGCGGCGCACCCTGTCGGCACTACGCTTGAAGTGCTGGACCTGTTCTATAACACCCCAGCCCGACGCAAGTTCATGCGTACCGAGAAGACCGAATTCGGACACATCGATGAGATCATTCGCCGTATCGCGCTGGCGCGATTCGATGTCACCATCAACCTCAGCCATAACGGCAAGGTGATGCGCCAGTATCGTGCGGTGGCGGAAGGTGGTCAGAAGGAGCGCCGGTTAGGGGCTATCTGCGGCACGCCGTTCCTTGAAAAAGCGCTGGCGATTGAATGGCAGCATGGCGATCTGGCGCTGCGCGGCTGGGTGGCCGATCCGAATGCGAGCAGCGCAGCATTTGCCGAGATACAGTACTGCTACGTAAATGGCCGCATGATGCGCGACCGCCTGATCAACCACGCCATTCGTCAGGCCTGTGAAGACAAACTCGGCGCGGACCAACAGCCCGCGTTTGTGCTTTATCTGGAGATCGACCCCCATCAGGTGGATGTGAACGTCCACCCTGCCAAGCATGAGGTGCGGTTCCACCAGTCACGTCTGGTTCATGACTTTATTTACCAGGGTGTTGTCACGGTATTGCAGCAGCAGGCGGAGCCAACGCTGCCGCAGGAAAACGACGCCCCGGCACTGCGTCCGCTGCCGGAAAACCGGGTGGCGGCAGGCCGCAACCACTTTGCTGAACCCGCCGCAGTCCGCGAACCGGCGGCTCCGCGTTTCTCAGCGGCGGGCAGCGCGCCTCGTCCTACGGGTGCGAACTACCCCAACGCTCAGCCGGGTTATCAGAAGCAGCAAGGGGCGTTGTACCGCAAACTGCTTGATACGCCCGCCGTGGAACGTAAAGAGCATATCGAGGTATCACAACCTTCACTGGACGGGCATAGCCAGAGCTTTGGTCGTGTACTGACGATTGTTGCTCCGGATATGGCATTGCTCGAACGCGAGGGGAAACTGATGCTACTGGCGTTGCCGGTGGCGGAACGTTGGCTTAAACAGGCGCAGCTGACGCCAGGGGAAAATGCCGCCTGCGCGCAGCCGTTGCTGATCCCGGTTCGGTTAAAAGTATCCCCTGAGGAAACAGGGGTTTTGCAGCGTGCACAGGCGCTTCTTGCCGAAATGGGCATAGAAATCGTACTGGAAGCGCAGCATGTGACAATTCGCGCAGTGCCTTTACCCTTACGCCAACAAAATTTACAAAACTTGATTCCTGAACTGATAGGCTACCTGGCGCAGCAAACGTCGTTTGATGCCGCCAACACCGCGCAGTGGATCGCTCGCCATCTGGCTAGCGAACACTCACCGTGGAGTATGGCGCAGGCGATTACCGTGTTGGCAGAGGTTGAACGCCTTTGCCCACATCTGGTGAAAACGCCGCCGGGTGGATTATTACAACCTGTTGATTTAAAAACGGCGATGACCGCCCTGAGACATGATTGAAGTAAGTAAGGCGAGCCTGCCTAAGGCGATTTTTTTAATGGGCCCTACGGCCTCCGGTAAAACAGCGTTAGCCATTGAGCTACGTAAAGTTTTGCCTGTAGAGTTGATTAGCGTGGATTCCGCCCTCATTTATCGAGGGATGGACATTGGCACGGCGAAGCCAGACGCAGACGAACTGCGCGCGGCACCGCACCGTTTACTGGATATTCTCGACCCGGCTCAGGCGTACTCCGCAGCAGACTTTCGCCGCGATGCCTTAGCCGAGATGGCCGACATTACCGCTGCGGGACGAATACCGCTACTGGTTGGCGGTACCATGCTGTACTTCAAGGCGCTGCTGGAGGGGCTATCACCTCTGCCATCGGCAGATCCGGACGTACGAGCCAGAATTGAGCAGCAGGCGGCAGAGCAGGGATGGGACGTTTTGCACCGGCAACTGGCGGAGATTGACCCGGTTGCGTCAGCGCGAATCCATCCGAATGATCCGCAAAGGCTTTCCCGGGCACTGGAAGTTTTTTTCATTTCGGGTAAAACTTTAACGGAACTGACGCAAACGTCAGGAGACGCTCTGCCGTATCAGGTGCATCAGTTCGCCATCGCCCCGGCGAGCCGTGAACTGCTCCATCAACGAATTGAGCAGCGTTTTCATCAGATGTTAGCTTCAGATTTTGAAGCAGAAGTGCGGGCGCTATTTGCCCGTGGAGATTTGCATACGGACATGCCTTCCATTCGTTGTGTGGGATACCGCCAGATGTGGTCATATCTTGAAGGTGAGATTTCATACGATGAAATGGTTTATCGAGGTGTTTGCGCCACGAGGCAGTTAGCGAAGCGCCAGATCACCTGGTTGCGCGGTTGGGACGGCGTTCACTGGTTAGACAGTGAAAAACCGCAACAGGCGTTAAACGAAGTGATTGAGGTTGTTGGTGATATCGCTGACTGAATGTGTACAATTGAGACGTATCGTGCGCAATTTTTCAGAATCGCAAGGTTCTAAGTACAAAACAAGCATATAAGGAAAAGATAGAATGGCTAAGGGGCAATCTTTACAAGATCCGTTCCTGAACGCATTGCGTCGGGAACGTGTTCCAGTTTCTATTTATTTGGTGAATGGTATTAAGCTGCAAGGTCAGATTGAGTCTTTCGATCAGTTCGTGATTCTATTGAAAAACACGGTCAGTCAGATGGTCTACAAGCACGCTATTTCTACTGTTGTTCCGTCCCGTCCGGTATCTCATCACAGCAATAACGCTGGCGGCGGCACTGGTAGTAACTACCATCATGGCAGCAACGCACAGGGTTCTTCAACGCCTGCGCAGGACAGCGACGAGACCGAATAAGGTTTCGCACTGTTATCCACACGGGGAGCCAGGGATCCTGCGTTCCCCGCTGATCTTTTTAGAGAGGTTTACGCTTGTTTGACCGTTATGATGCCGGTGAGCAGGCGGTGCTGGTACACATCTATTTTTCGCAAGACAAAGATATGGAAGACCTCCAGGAGTTTGAATCTCTGGTCTCTTCCGCCGGTGTCGAAGCAATGCAGGTGATTACCGGTAGCCGTAAAGCGCCGCACCCAAAGTATTTTGTTGGTGAAGGTAAAGCAGTCGAAATTGCGGATGCCGTAAAAGCAACCGGCGCGTCAGTCGTGTTGTTTGATCATGCGCTGTCTCCAGCCCAGGAGCGCAACCTGGAAGCCCTTTGCGAATGCCGTGTTATCGATCGCACGGGATTGATTTTAGATATTTTTGCTCAGCGTGCGCGTACCCACGAAGGTAAGCTGCAGGTTGAACTGGCGCAGCTGCGCCATCTGGCAACGCGTCTTGTGCGTGGCTGGACACACCTTGAAAGACAAAAAGGCGGGATTGGTTTGCGCGGCCCGGGTGAAACCCAGCTCGAAACCGACCGTCGTTTGCTGCGTGGCCGTATTACCCAGATCCTCTCACGTCTGGAAAGAGTTGAGAAGCAGCGTGAGCAGGGACGTCGGGCGCGAACGAAAGCCGATATCCCGACGGTGTCGCTGGTGGGCTATACCAACGCCGGTAAATCCACCCTGTTTAACCAGATCACCGAGGCCCAGGTTTATGCCGCAGACCAGCTGTTTGCGACTCTGGACCCGACGCTGCGCCGTATTGACGTTGCAGACGTCGGTGAGACGGTGCTGGCGGATACCGTAGGGTTTATCCGTCATTTGCCGCATGACCTGGTGGCGGCGTTTAAAGCGACGCTGCAGGAGACGCGACAGGCGACCCTGCTGCTGCACGTGATTGATGCGGCAGACGTGCGCGTTCAGGAGAACATCGACGCGGTAAACGTGGTGCTCGAAGAGATTGACGCCCACGAAATCCCAACGCTGTTGGTGATGAACAAGATCGATATGCTGGACGATTTCGAACCGCGCATCGATCGAGATGAAGAGAACAAACCGATTCGGGTCTGGCTTTCTGCCCAGACCGGTATCGGTGTGCCACTGCTTTTCCAGGCTTTGACAGAACGTCTTTCCGGTGAGGTCGCCCAGCATACGCTGCGATTGCCGCCACAGGAAGGCAGGCTGCGCAGCCGGTTTTATCAGCTTCAGGCGATAGAAAAAGAGTGGATGGAGGATGACGGCAGCGTGGGGATGCAGGTGCGTATGCCGATCGTTGACTGGCGTCGCCTCTGTAAACAAGAACCTGCGCTGGCGGACTATATCGTCTGATCAGAAAGGGGAAGCCTGAAAAATTCGCCCTTGCATAACAAATATGGAGCATATACATGGCGTGGAATCAGCCCGGTAATAACGGACAAGACCGCGACCCGTGGGGAAGCAGCAATAATCAAGGCGGCAACTCTGGGGGAAATGGCAACAAAGGTGGTCGCGAGCAGGGGCCGCCGGATCTGGATGATATCTTCCGCAAGCTGAGCAAAAAGCTTGGTGGCCTTGGCGGAGGAAAAGGTTCTGGCTCGGGTGGCAGTTCCAGCCAGGGACCGCGCCCGCAATTAGGGGGCCGCCTGGTGGGCATCGTTGCTGCCGGGCTGGTGATCGTCTGGGCAGCCAGCGGGTTCTACACCATTAAAGAAGCAGAACGCGGCGTGGTCACCCGTTTCGGTAAGTTCAGCCACCTGGTTGAGCCGGGCCTGAACTGGAAGCCGACCTTCATTGATGACGTGACCGCAGTTAACGTGGAGTCCGTCCGTGAACTGGCCGCTTCTGGCGTGATGCTGACCTCGGACGAAAACGTGGTGCGCGTTGAGATGAACGTGCAGTACCGCGTGACGGATCCTGAGCGTTATCTGTTTAGCGTGACCAGCGCCGATGACAGCCTGCGTCAGGCGACCGACAGCGCCCTGCGTGGTGTGATCGGCAAATACACCATGGACCGCATCCTGACCGAAGGTCGTACCGTTATTCGTAGCGATACCCAGCGCGAGCTGGAAGAGACGATTCGTCCGTACAACATGGGTATCACCCTGCTGGACGTCAACTTCCAGGCTGCGCGTCCGCCGGAAGAGGTGAAGGCCGCGTTTGATGATGCGATTGCTGCCCGTGAAAACGAACAGCAGTACATCCGCGAAGCAGAAGCGTACACCAACGAAGTTCAGCCGCGCGCTAACGGTCAGGCGCAGCGTATTCTGGAAGAGGCGCGTGCGTATAAGACCCAGACCATCCTGGAAGCTCAGGGTGAAGTGGCTCGCTTCGCGCGCATCCTGCCGGAATACAAAGCCGCCCCGGAAATTACCCGCGAGCGTCTGTATATCGAGACTATGGAAAAAGTGCTGAGCCACACCCGCAAAGTGCTGGTTAACGACAGCAAAGGCGGAAACCTGATGGTTCTGCCGCTGGATCAGATGCTGAAAGGCGGTTCTGCACCGGCAGCGAAAGACACCAGCGGAGCGAACAACCTGCTGCGTCTGCCGCCAGCCTCATCAGGCAGCTCCAGCGCGAACACAACGCCTTCTTCGAACGATGGTGACATTATGGACCAACGCCGTGCTAACGCGCAGCGTAACGACTACCAGCGTCAGGGGGAATAAGGATGCGTAAGTCAGTTATTGCGATCATCGTCATCGTACTGGTCGTGCTGTATACCTCGATCTTTGTGGTGAAAGAGGGCGAGCGTGGGATCAAGTTCCAGTTCAGCAGCGTCGTGCGTGATGGCGACAAACGTCCGGTGATTTACGAGCCGGGCCTGCACTTCAAGGTGCCGTTCATTCAGTCTGTGAAAACGCTCGATGCGCGTATCCAGACCATGGATAACCAGGCTGACCGTTTCGTGACTAAAGAGAAGAAAGACCTGATCGTTGATTCCTACATCAAATGGCGTATCAGCGATTTCAGCCGCTACTTCCTGGCAACGGGCGGCGGTGACGTTTCTCAGGCAGAAGTGCTGCTGAAACGTAAGTTCTCTGACCGTCTGCGTTCTGAAATTGGTCGTCTTGATGTGAAAGACATCGTGACCGACTCCCGCGGTCGTCTGACCCTGGAAGTGCGCGATGCGCTGAACTCCGGTACAGCGGGCACCGAAGACGAAGTGGCAACGCCAGCAGCGGATGACGCGATTGCTAAAGCGGCCGAACGCGTTCAGGCTGAAACCAACGGTAAAGTGCCGGTGATCAACCCGAACAGTATGGCCGCGCTGGGTATTGAAGTGGTTGACGTGCGTATCAAGCAAATCAACCTGCCAGCGGAAGTGTCCGAGGCGATCTACAACCGTATGCGCGCCGAGCGTGAAGCGGTAGCCCGTCGTCACCGTTCACAGGGTCAGGAAGAGGCTGAAAAACTGCGTGCCGCTGCGGACTACGAAGTGACCAAGACGCTTGCAGAGTCTGAACGTCAGGGTCGTATTCTGCGCGGTGAAGGCGATGCCGAAGCGGCGAAGCTGTTTGCTGATGCCTTCAGTCAGGATCCAGACTTCTATGCCTTTATCCGTAGCCTGCGTGCTTACGAGAATAGCTTCCAGAGCAACCAGGATGTGATGGTGCTCAGCCCGGACAGCGATTTCTTCCGTTATATGAAGACGCCGACCAACGCAACGCGATAAACTCAGACCCGTTTGAGTATTCAAACCACCGCTCTCAACGGAGCGGTGGTTTTCTTTTATAAGGACTAAAAATGAATTCAACGATCTGGCTCGCGCTGGCTCTGGTTTTGGTGCTTGAAGGTCTCGGACCGATGCTTTACCCGCGCGCCTGGCGTCGAATGATCGCGACGATGAGCCAACTCCCGGATAATATTTTGCGTCGTTTTGGCGGCGGTCTTGTGGTTGCGGGCATTGTGATCTACTACATGTTGAGGAAAACGATTGGCTGATCAAAAAGTAGGCGCAATCGGCGTGTTTTGAGGTCAAAAAGTGCTGTATATCTGAAAAAGCGATGGTAGAATCCATTTTTAAGCAAACGGTGATTTTGAAAAAAAATGGGTAACAACGTCGTCGTACTGGGCACCCAATGGGGTGACGAAGGTAAAGGGAAGATTGTTGATCTTCTGACTGAACGGGCTAAATATGTTGTACGCTACCAGGGCGGTCACAACGCAGGCCATACTCTCGTAATCAACGGTGAAAAAACCGTCCTCCATCTTATTCCATCAGGCATTCTTCGCGAAAACGTCACCAGCATCATCGGTAACGGCGTTGTGCTGTCTCCTGCTGCGCTGATGAAAGAGATGAAAGGTCTGGAAGACCGTGGTATCCCTGTTCGTGAGCGTCTGCTGCTCTCTGAAGCCTGCCCGCTGATCCTGGATTATCATGTGGCGCTGGACGTTGCGCGTGAAAAAGCGCGTGGCGCGAAAGCGATTGGTACCACCGGTCGTGGTATCGGCCCGGCTTACGAAGATAAAGTTGCACGTCGCGGTCTGCGCGTGGGCGATCTCTTCGACAAAGCGACCTTCGCTGAAAAACTGAAAGAAGTGATGGAATATCACAACTTCCAGCTGGTGAATTTCTACAAAGCGGACGCTGTTGACTACCAGAAAGTGCTGGATGACGTCATGGCGATTGCAGACATTCTGACCGGTATGGTTGTTGATGTGTCCGATCTGCTGGACCAGGCGCGCAAGCGTGGCGATTTCGTCATGTTCGAAGGTGCGCAGGGTACGCTGCTGGACATCGACCACGGTACCTATCCGTACGTAACCTCTTCTAACACCACCGCGGGTGGCGTGGCAACCGGCTCTGGCCTGGGTCCACGTTATGTGGATTACGTTCTGGGCATCATCAAAGCGTACTCCACTCGCGTGGGTGCGGGTCCATTCCCGACCGAACTGTTTGATGAAACCGGCGAGTTCCTGTGCAAGCAGGGTAACGAGTTTGGCGCGACCACCGGTCGTCGTCGTCGTACCGGCTGGCTGGACGCGGTTGCAGTGCGTCGTGCAGTGCAGATCAACTCCCTGTCTGGCTTCTGCCTGACCAAGCTGGACGTACTGGACGGCCTGAAAGAAGTGAAAATCTGCGTAGGCTACCGTATGCCAGATGGCCGCGAAGTGACCACCACTCCGCTGGCTGCTGACGACTGGGAAGGCATCGAGCCAATCTACGAAACCATGCCGGGCTGGTCAGAGACCACCTTCGGTGTGAAAGAGCGTAGCGGCCTACCGCAGGCGGCGCTGGATTACATCAAGCGCATTGAAGAACTGACCGAAGTGCCGATTGATATTATTTCTACCGGCCCGGATCGTACTGAAACGATGATCCTGCGCGACCCGTTCGACGCATAATGATGGTTTCGCCCGGCGGCGCTGCGCTTGCCGGGCCTACAAAACCCATCGCAGGCCGGATAAGCAACGCGCATCCGGCTTTTTCGTCCTCCTTCCCCCTTTCAGTTCAAATAAATTAGCCCCTAACTATCTGGCTGGTTTATCATCATTAATGAATATCTCTGCGGTTTAACCGCGTTTTCCCTTTTTTCCTGAGGTTGATGTGCAGTTAACAAGTTTCACCGATTACGGCTTACGTGCGCTGATTTACATGGCGTCGTTACCCGAGGGGAAGATGACCAGTATCTCTGAAGTCACAGAGGTCTACGGCGTATCCCGTAATCATATGGTCAAAATAATCAATCAACTTAGCCGTGCCGGATACGTTGCTGCCGTCCGCGGGAAGAATGGTGGGATCCGTCTCGGTAAACCGGCACAGAGTATTCGTGTTGGGGATGTGGTACGTGAACTGGAGCCGCTGTCTCTGGTGAATTGCAGCAGCGAGTTCTGCCACATTACCCCCGCTTGCCGCCTGAAACAGGCGCTTTCTAAGGCCGTGCAAAGTTTTCTCATGGAACTGGATAACTACACGCTGGCCGATTTGGTTGAAGAGAATCAACCGCTTTATAAATTATTGCTGGTGGAATGAAGAAAATTTCCACCGGAGCTGACAACGGAGGAACCGACATGTCACATGATCCTTTCCAGGAACGCGAAGCTGAAAAATACGCGAATCCTATCCCTAGCCGCGAGTTCATCATTGAACACTTAACAAAACGCGAAAAACCCGCCAATCGTGAAGAACTTGCCGTTGAATTAAACATTGAAGGTGAAGAGCAAATTGAAGCCCTTCGCCGTCGCCTGCGCGCGATGGAGCGTGACGGGCAACTGGTCTTTACCCGCCGCCAGTGCTACGCGCTGCCAGAACGCCTCGATCTGCTGAAAGGGACCGTCATTGGTCACCGGGATGGCTTTGGCTTCCTGCGCGTGGAAGGCCGCAAAGACGATCTGTACCTCTCATCTGAGCAGATGAAGATGTGTATCCACGGCGATCAGATCCTGGCGCAGCCGCTGGGTGCGGATCGTAAAGGTCGCCGCGAAGCGCGCGTGGTGCGCGTGCTGGTGCCAAAAACCAGCCAGATTGTCGGCCGCTACTTTACCGACGCGGGCGTGGGCTTTGTGGTACCGGACGACAGCCGCCTGAGCTTCGATATTCTGATCCCACCTGAAGAGGTGATGGGCGCACGCATGGGCTTTGTGGTGGTGGTGGAACTCACCCAGCGCCCAACCCGTCGCACCAAAGCCGTCGGTAAAATCGTCGAAGTGCTGGGCGATAACATGGGCACCACGATGGCTGTTGATATGGCGCTGCGTACCCATGAGATCCCCTACGTTTGGCCGAAAGCGGTTGAAGATCAGATCGAAAGCCTGCGCGAAGAAGTGCCGGAAGAGTCCAAAGTGGGCCGCGTGGATCTGCGCTCCCTGCCGCTGGTCACTATTGATGGCGAAGACGCCCGCGACTTTGATGACGCCGTATACTGTGAGAAAAAACGCGGTGGCGGCTGGCGTCTGTGGGTTGCTATCGCTGACGTAAGCTATTATGTCCGTCCGCATACGCCGCTGGATAACGAAGCGCGCAGCCGCGGTACGTCGGTCTACTTCCCGTCTCAGGTAGTGCCGATGCTGCCGGAAGTGCTGTCTAACGGTCTGTGCTCCCTGAACCCGCAGGTTGACCGTCTTTGCATGGTCTGCGAGATGACCATCTCTACCAAAGGGCGCTTAACCGGCTTCAAATTCTACGAAGCGGTGATGAGCTCGCACGCGCGTCTGACCTATACCAAGGTCTGGCATATGTTGCAGGGCGACCAGGATCTGCGCGAGCAGTACGCGCCGCTGGTCAAACACATCGAAGAGCTGCATAACCTCTACAAAACGCTGGAACAGGCGCGCGAAGAGCGCGGCGGGATTTCGTTTGAGAGCGAAGAGGCGAAGTTTATCTTTAACGCCGAGCGTCGTATCGAGCGCATCGAGCAGACCCAGCGCAACGATGCGCATAAGCTGATTGAAGAGTGCATGATACTGGCGAACATCTCGGCGGCACGTTTCGTTGAGAAAGCCAAAGAGCCAGCGCTGTTCCGTATTCACGATAAGCCAACCACGGAAGCCATTACCTCGTTCCGATCCGTGCTGGCTGAGCTGGGCCTGGAGCTGCCGGGCGGCAATAAGCCCGAGCCGCGCGATTACGCCGAGCTGCTGGAATCCATTGGCGACCGTCCTGACGCAGAAATGCTGCAGACCATGCTGCTGCGCTCTATGAAGCAGGCTATCTACGATCCGGAAAACCGCGGTCACTTCGGCCTGGCGCTGCAGTCTTACGCCCACTTCACGTCGCCGATCCGTCGTTATCCTGACCTTTCCCTGCACCGTGCGATCAAGTATCTGCTGGCGCAGGAGCAGGGCCACAAAGGGAACACCACCGAAACCGGCGGCTACCACTATTCGATGGAAGAGATGCTGCAGCTGGGTCAGCACTGCTCCATGACCGAACGTCGTGCCGATGAAGCTACCCGCGACGTGGCGGACTGGCTGAAGTGTGACTTTATGCTGGATCAGGTAGGGAACGTCTTCAAAGGCGTGATTGCCAGCGTGACCGGCTTTGGTTTCTTCGTTCGTCTGGACGAGCTGTTTATCGACGGTCTGGTGCACGTCTCCAGCCTGGATAACGACTACTACCGCTTCGACCAGGTCGGTCAGCGACTGATTGGCGAGTCTGGCGGCCAGACCTACCGTCTGGGTGACCGTGTGGAAGTGAAGGTCGAAGCCGTGAATATGGATGACCGTAAAATCGACTTCAGCCTGATCTCCAGCGAGCGCGCGCCGCGTAACGTCGGCAAAACCGAGCGTGAGAAAGCGAAAAAAGGCGGTAACGGTAAACCGGGCGGCGGTAAACGTCGCCAGGCGGGCAAAAAGGTAAACTTCGAGCCGGACAGCGCGTTCCGCGGCGAGAAGAAACAGAAGCCGAAGGCGGCGAAGAAAGAAGCGCGCTCAGCGAAAAAACCTTCCGCTAAAACGCAGAAAATAGCGGCCGCGACCAAAGCGAAGCGCGCAGCGAAAAAAAATACCGCGCAGTAATTTCGTCCCCATAACCCCTTTCCAACGGAAGGGGTTATTCTTTTTTGCCGTAAGACATTCCATAACAGAATAGATAGCGGCCTTATCAACCCATTTTCCCTGCTTATTCATTTTCTGGTAATCGTTATTTATTATTTTTGATTAGCCGTGTTAGTCAGATGTGTATAGTGAATTTCACTTTTATAAAGCCCCCTTTTTAGCAAGGAGCGTTTATGCATCTGGCCCGTTTCCCCCGAATTTCGCTCGGTCATTTTCCTACGCCACTGGAACCGTTAAATAATTTAACCGAATTATTAGGCGGGCCCAAAATATGGATAAAACGCGACGATGCAACGGGCCTTGCAAGCGGCGGGAATAAAACCCGCAAGCTGGAATTTCTGTTGGCGGATGCGCTGCAGCAAAAAGCCAATGTCATCGTGACGCAGGGCGCGACCCAGTCTAACCACGTACGTCAAACGATCGCCGGTGCCGCACGCCTTGGCCTGCAGGCAAAAGCGCTGCTGGAAAAACGCGTGACTGATTTTGGTGAGGATTATCAGCGCTCGGGGAACGTGCTGCTGGATACCCTTCTGGGCGGTGAGATTGTCGCACATCTGCCAGGCGGCACCGATATGCAAAAGGCGATGGAAGAGTACGCCGCAACGCTTCGCGAACAAGGCCACCGTCCGTACGTTATTCCTGGCGGAGGTTCGAACCCCATCGGGGCGCTGGGCTACGTCGCCTGTGCAGAGGAGCTGCTTTACCAATCATCAGAGCGTCGTCTGCGCATCGATCACGTTGTCCATGCGACGGGCAGTACCGGCACGCAGGCGGGGCTGGTCGCGGGGTTCACCGCCACCAACAGCCATATCCCGGTGCTCGGCATCAGCGTGCGGGCACCCAAAGATAAACAGGAAGAGAACGTCTGGAATCTGGCATCCAGAACGCTGGATCTGTTGGGCGTGCCGGGGGAACTGTCGCGGCATGCGGTAGTCGCTAACAGCGATTATGTTGGTGACGGATACGGTTTGCCGACGGAGGGCACGCTTGAAGCACTGAGGCTGTTGGCCCGCCATGAAGGTATCCTGCTCGATCCGGTTTACTCCGCAAAAGGGATGGCCGGGCTTATCGATCTGATCCGCAAAGGACACTTCCGCCAGGATGAAAATATTGTCTTTATCCACACGGGTGGGTCAGCAGGACTATTTGGCTATCGTCAGGTGCTGGAGCATGGCTAAGCCTTTTCTGCTTGGCGTGTTGGGGGGGATGGGCCCCCTTGCGACGCTGGATTTTCTGCGTCGCCTGCTGGAGGCTACGCCTGCGCAGAGCGATCAACAGCAGATCCCAACGGTCGTCTGGAATGTACCGCAAATTGCCGATCGCCAGAACGCGCTGGCGGGTACGGGCCCTTCGCCCTTGCCGCAGCTTCTTCATGCTGTCGAGAAACTTAACCAGGCGGGGGCAAGCCATATCGCAATCCCCTGTAATACGGCTCACCACTGGTACGACGCGCTGAGTGACGCCAGCAACGCCCCTATTTTGCATATCGTTGATGCGACGCTGGATGCGCTGTCGCAGGCTGATGAAAAACCTCAGCGGGTTGGCGTCATTGCCACGAAAGGTACGCTGGACGCGGGCTGGTATCAGGAACGACTGGCCGCACAGGCTATTGAGGTCGTCGTGCCGACCCCCGAGGAGCTGGCCCAATGGTTTGTACCTGGCTGCTACGCGGTAAAGCGTGGCGCGCTGGTTGACGGCGGCGAACTGCTGGTGTTGCAGGCCAACGCATTGTTTGCCCGTGGCGCGCAAAAACTGGTGCTGGCCTGTACCGAAGTGCCTGTTGCGCTTGAGGCTGCCAGGGCACCGTTTCGTCATCTCACCTGGGATCCGGCTCAGGCGCTGGCAGAACGATGTTCGCAGCTATGGCAAACCAGCAGACCCTTTAATTAGAACACCGTCCGGTACGATAACGGACATTATATTCAGAACAATCACAGGATAAATAAAATGAAAAAAAGTCTCTGCTTATTAATTGCAGCGGGCGGGCTATGGGCAAATATGAGTTTTGCCGATTCACCTGCTGAGGTTCGTGTGGCATATAGCGGCGGTTCTCAGGTATTAATGCTGGCGAAAGCCGATGGCTCTCTTGATAAAGCGTTAAACAGTAAAGTGAAGTGGGTGCAATTTGCATCGGGTGCCGATGCGCTTAATTATTTTGCCAGCAACGCGATTGATATTGCCAATTTTGGATCCAGTCCAGCGACGGCAGGCATTGTCCGCAAATTGCCGGTCGAAATTATTGGCGTATCAGGCGTGATAGCCAGCTATGAACGCCTGATCGGCAAAGATGGCATTGTGAAAATTAATGATATCGAAGGTAAGCGTGTCGCCTACCCGCCCAACTCAACGGCGCAGTATGCTCTCGAAGCCGCGATCAGCGTGAACAAACTGGACCGCAGCAAAATCACGTTACTGCCGCTGCGCCCTGCAGAAATGGTCGCAGCATGGAAGCGTGGTGACATTGATGCTGGCTATGTCTGGGCACCGTTTGCGCAGGAGCTGGAGGCGTCGGGTGGGCACCAGGTCTTTGCCACCAAGGATCTGCAGAAAGATGGCTATCTTATCTACAACAACTATGTGGTACGGAAAGCCTTTGCTGAGAAGTACCCAGAAGCGGTCACTGCGTTTCTTCGCGTGCATCAGCAGAAGGTGGATGAGTTTAAGAAAGACCCGGAGCGTGCGGCAGGCATCGTTGCTAAAGAAGTGGGGGCACCGGTTACCACGGCGGCAAATACGCTGGGTGGGCTGGAGTATCCAACGCTTGCCCAGCAGGGTACTGCGGACTGGCTGGGTAATGGCACGCAGACCACCGACAGCGGTATCGGCAAGGCCTTAACCAAAACCTCCAGCTTCCTCGCCGGTATTGGCGAAATCCGCAAGCGCGATATCCCTGCAAACTGGGATACCGCCATTGACTCTCGCTATATCCGTGATGCGGCGGTGGCGGCGCAATGAGATTGAGTCAGCATATCGCCATCAGCGTCGTGTCGGTGGCGGTTTTCTTTATCGTCTGGCAGGTGGCGGCAACGCAGCAGTGGGTCGATCCGCTGCTGTTACCGTCGCTAACGGACATTGGTTTGACGACCGAAGAGCTGCTTGCCGATGGCTATCGTCAGGTACCGCTCTGGGAACACATTGCGGTGAGCCTCGCCCGAGCGCTGAGCGCTTTTACCGTGGCGATTATCATTGGTATTCCGCTGGGGTTACTGATGGGGCTGTCTGACGGCCTGGCGGCGGTACTTAATCCTTTCGTTCAGTTTCTGCGTCCTTTACCAAAAATTGCACTCATCCCCCTGGCCGTCGTGTGGCTTGGGATTGGCGAGGCCTCCAAATTCTTCCTGATCTTCATTGCCACGTTTTTAAGCGTGGTAGTGGGGGCATCGGCAGCGGTTGAGCGCATTGGTCGTTCACGTATTCGCGTGGCGCAGACGCTGGGAGCTTCCCGCAGACAAATCTTCATGCGCGTCGTCCTCCCGGACGCGCTGCCGGACCTTTTCACCACCGTCAGGCTCTCCATTGGCATTGGCTGGACGTCGTTGATTGCCGCGGAGATGGTCGCAGCCAGTTCCGGCTTGGGCTGGATGGTCATCAACGCCAGCTCTTATTTGCGCACCGATATCGTCATGCTCGGCATTTTGCTGCTGGGCGGCATTGGCTATCTCCTGGATTTATTACTGCTGGGGCTACAGCGCCTGACGGTGCCCTGGGCGGGGAAAGAATAATGAGTGCTATCACCCTTGAAAACGTATCGCTCTCTTTCGCGGCGAAACCCCAGCCGTTTACGGTGCTGGAAGATATCAATCTGAGCCTGAACAGCGGTGAGTTTGTGGTTCTGCTTGGGCCGTCTGGCTGCGGTAAATCCACCATTCTGAACCTTGTCGCCGGGTTTAATAAGCCAGACCGGGGGCGGGTGGCTGCTGGCGGAAAAGAGATCGGCAGGCCTGGCCCCGATCGCGGAATGATATTCCAGCAACCCAACCTGTTCCCGTGGCTCTCGGTGCTGGAAAACGTCACGTTTGGCCCACGTCTGGGCAAATATCGTAAGGACGAAACCAATGCCCTGGCGCAGACATGGCTTGAGCGCGTGGGTCTGAAAGGCTTTGAACATCATGCGCCCTGGCAGCTTTCTGGCGGCATGAAGCAGCGCGTGGCGCTCGCTCGCGCCTGGCTCCCCGGCCCGGAAGTGCTGCTGCTGGATGAACCATTCGGCGCGCTGGATGCGCAAACCCGGCTGATGATGCAGGAGTTGCTGCGCGAGGCATGGCTCTCGACCGGCACCACGCTGCTCTTCGTCACGCACGATGTGGAAGAGGCGCTTTTTTTGGCTGACCGCATTCTGATCATGTCGGCAAAACCGGGAAAAATCGTTGATGAGATCGTTCTGCCCTTTGGGCGGGAGCGAGATATCGAAACGCTGGCGGAACACCCTTCCTATAGCGAGATCAAGCATCACGTCCTGCATCGGGTACGCCAGGAGGCGAAGCGGCACTTACGTTAACCACAATTCCCGGTGTCGGGAATGAATCAACCGTCATGACTAAGGTGGAAGCAATGAGCAATAGCGAATTACGAGACCGTCTTGAAACAAGTATTCAACAGCACCGGGACGAGTATGTGGCGATAGCCAAAGATATTCACGCCCACCCTGAAACCGGCAATAACGAGTATTACGCCAGCGGCCAGCTGACAAAGCTGCTGGAAAAACAGGGTTTTGCCGTCACGCTTAACGTCGCCGGTCATGAAACGGCTTTTTATGCGGTGAAGGAGAGCGGCAGACCCGGCCCTACTATCGCGTTCCTGGCGGAATACGATGCGCTTATTGATATCGGGCACGCCTGTGGTCACAACATCATTGGGGTTACCAGTATTGCTGCAGCGATTGCGCTTAGCGAAACGCTGGACGTGACGGGGGGCAAGGTCGTGGTACTCGGTACGCCTGCAGAAGAGGGCGGGCTGCGTGGTAAAGGCGGTCCAAACGGTAACGTGAAAGCCCGCTTCGTGGAGCATGGCTTTCTTAAAGATGTTGATGTGGCATTGATGGTCCACCCCGCGGGGAAAACGCGATTGTCCGGCCCGTCACTGGCGAATAACCATCTCTACTTCCATTTCTATGGCAAACCTTCCCACGCGGGCAGCTCGCCGCATAAAGGGGTGAACGCGCTGGATGCGCTGGTGTTGCTCTATAACGGTATCAGCGTTCTGCGCCAGCAGCTGCCGGATGGCATCCGCGTTCACGGCATTATCACCAACGGCGGTCAGGCTCCGAATGTGATCCCGGAGTATGCGTCGGCACACTATTACATTCGTGCCCATACCCGTGAAGAGGTGGTTGCGCTGGAGCCACGCATTCGCGCCATTGCGGAAGGCGTCGCGCTGGCAACCGGTACCACGGTCAAGATTGAGCATCAGGTTGGGCCACGTGATTTCAACATCAACCACACGCTGAACGGTGTACTGCTGGAAGAATTCACCGCCGCAGGGGAGACGGTCGAGCTGAAGGAAAAAGAGGGATTGGGCTCAACCGATGCTGGTGATATCAGCCATGCGGTACCGACAGCGCATCCTTACATCAAGATTGGCCCCGATGAATTGATTGGTCACACCGTGGCATTCCGCGAGGCCGCTAACTCAGTACAGGGCTATGACGCGCTGGTGACAGGTGCGCAGGTGCTGGCCCGAACCGGGCTGCGACTGTTAACCGATGCAGCGTTGCTGCAGGAAGTGAAAGACGAATTTGCCGGGCAAACCGCCGCCACGCAAGCTGCATGACCTTAACCGGAGCACCATAACAATGAAAATGCTGTTTTCTGCCGCCGCACTTATGCTGGCGGTGGCTTTACCCCTGGGAAGTGCGCAGGCTGAGAGTATCGACCGTGACGCCGTGCTGAATATTGCCTACGGGAACCGGCCTGGAACGCTGGATCCTTATCTGACGACCAATAACGCCACCTCAGACGTGGACAGGCATATTTTCGAAACGTTGTTCACCATCAACGCCAAATTTGAGCCTGTACCCGAGCTGGTGGAAAGCTACACCCTGAGTGACGATCGCAAAACCTACACCTTTGTATTACGTGACGGGATCCATTTTCATGACGGACAACCGCTGACTGCGGATGACGTTGTGGCTTCAATGAATCGCTGGCTGGCAGTTTCCACGCAGGGGAAAGCGAATTTGCCCGGCGTGCAGTTCAGTAAGGTGGATGATAAAACCGTCACCTTTACGCTTCCTTCCCCGTCACTGATTACGCTCAACGTGCTGGCAGACGTGAAGAACATCGCCGCTATTATGCCGAAACGCATTATTGATGAGGCCAACAGCAGCAAGAAGCCCGTGACCGAGCTAATTGGCACCGGTCCTTACAAACTGGCGGAGTTCAAACCCGGTGATTTTCTGCACTTAACCCGTTATGACCAGTATCAGTCCCGCAAGGAGCCTGCAAGCGGTCTATCGGGCGAGAAGAAAGCGGATGTGAAGGAGATCTGGTTCCGCTACATCACCGATGAATCCACTCGCCTGGCCGGGGCGATGACCGGGGAATACGATCTGGTATTCCAGCTGCCGAAGGACAATATCGACACGCTCAGCAGCGTGCCGGATCTGTCGCTCTTCCAGCCCAAAAGCGGCGGCTCGCTCATTACCTACCTGTTCAATAAAAACCAGGGGCCGTTTGCCAATGTGAAGCTGCGCCAGGCATTCAACCTCGCGCTTAATGTCCATCAAACGCTGCTGGCGGGCTACAGCGATCCGCGTTTCTTTAAGGAAGATCCGTCACTGGGCTTCCCTGAACAGGTGGACTGGTACAGCGAGGCCGGTAAGCCTTTCTGGAATCAACATCGGCTCGACGAGGCGCGCGCGCTGGTGAAAGCCTCGGGCTACAACGGTGAAGAAGTGGTAATCATCGCCACGAAAGAATATGCAGAGTTGTATAACCTGGCGATAGTGGCTCAGCAGGTGCTGAAGCAGATTGGCGTGAAGTCACGCCTTGACGTCTACGACTGGCCGACCGTCCTGCAGCGCCGCCAGGATCCGAAAAACTTCGACCTTTGTGCGCTGGAATTCTCCATGCGTCAGGTGCTGCATCAATATCCCTTCCTCGATTCTCGCGCGAAGTTTCCCGGGCTGAGCAACAACCCGGAGATCGATAACGTGCTGGATGAAATCAAGCAGGCACCTTCATTGAAAGAGGCGAAACCGCTGGTGGATCGACTGAATACCCTGAGCTGGCAATATTTGCCGGTCATTGTGCTGGGCCGCACTACGCCGGATGCGGTGGCGCTAAAAGCCAATGTAAAAGGCTATCAGGACCTGATTGGCCCTATTTTATGGAACGTGAGCGTGACGAAACCCTGACGGGAGAAGGCGATGAGAAGATACCTTTTTCACCGCCTGCTGGCACTCCTGCCGGTGCTGCTGGTGGTGTCGGTAGTGGTGTTTTGCTTGATTCATCTCGCGCCGGGCGATCCGGCGCTGGTGATCCTGGGGAATGATGCCAGTCCTCAGGATATTGCTGCGCTGCGCCAGCAGATGGGGCTGGATCGGCCCCTGCTGGTGCAGTTTTTCAGCTGGTTTGGCGAGATCCTGACCGGAGATTTGGGCCATTCCCTGTTTTTAAATATCAGCGTTATGTCGCTATTTTTACAGCACCTGACGCCGACGCTGGCGCTGGCATTATATGCTCAACTCATTGCGCTCATTCTGGGGCTGGCGGGGGGCGTGATAAGCGCCTGGCAACATGGCGGCATCACGGATCGCATTATTCGTATGCTGGCGACTTTTGGCATGTCGGTTCCGGGTTTTTTGCTTGGCCTTGTCCTCATCTTCTTCTTTGCCGTTCAGCTGCGCTGGTTTCCGGTGGTGGGGTATCGCTCTACCAACGACGACTTCTGGCTTAACGTCTGGTACCTGACCTTACCTGCTATCGCGCTGGGGTTGCGCATCGCCGCACTGATTGCCCGCATGACCCGTGCCGTGATGCTGGATGTATTGCAAGAGCCTTTTATCAACACTGCACGGGCAAAGGGGGTCCCGGAGTGGCTTGTGCTTTTACGGCACACGCTCAAAAACAGCCTGATCCCCATACTGACTATCTGCGGTGAATCCTTCGCGTCGCTGATAACCGGCACGATCGTGATCGAAAGCGTGTTCGGTATTCCCGGCGTGGGATCGCTCATTGTCGATTCGATCGAGCGGCGTGACGTGACGGTGATCCAGGGCGTGGTGCTGCTGATCACCGTTTGCTACGTGTTGATCAACCTGGCAGTGGATCTTCTGAACTATCTTGCCGATCCGCGCCTGTCCGTCAACGGAGGGGAAAAATGATTACCTTCAGAAATCCGGGGCTTTTAATTTGGCCCGCCGTGCTGGCCGCCATTGTGCTGCTGTCATTTTTTGCCAGCCTGGTAAGCCCTTACGATCCCTACAGCCTCGATCCATTAAGCCGATTGACCCCTCCCTCTACGGAGCACTGGTTCGGCACGGATAACTTCGGGCGGGATCTCTTTGTCCGTGTGGCGCTGGCGGTGCGCGTGTCGCTTTCGGTGGGGGCAGCGGTAGCGGTGATAGCAGGTGCGACGGGGATGATCGTCGGGCTACTGTGCGCCTGGTATCGCCCGGTAGACAGGATCCTGATGCGCGTCTGTGATGGTCTTTTTGCCTTTCCGTCTTTGCTACTGGCGATCGCCATTGTCGGCGTCCTCGGACCGAATATCGCCAACGTGGTGCTGGCGCTATCGTTGGTATACGTGCCGTCGGTTGCTCGGGTGATCCGAAGTGCGGCCATGGTGATCAAGGAGAAGAACTTTATTGAAGCCCTGCGCGCGCAGGGCGCCGGTGCCTCGCGTATTATCTGGCTGCACCTTTTGCCTAACGTGATCTCGCCGTTTATCGTGCAGGTCAGTTGGGTGTTTTCGGTGGCCATTCTTACCGAAGCCGCCTTGAGCTTTCTCGGTTCTGGCGTGCCAGCCCCGATGCCAAGCCTGGGCAACTTATTACTCGAAGGAAAGGCCGTGATCTTCACCGCCTGGTGGATGACCTTCTTTCCGGGGATCGCCATTGTGTTGCTAATCCTCGGTTTAAATATTATTGGCGATGACCTACGAGACAGTGCTGACCCGAGCCTTAAACCTCTGCCTCGCCGTGTGTTGCGTCTGCTTAAACAGGGAGGACGCCATGGCTGAAGCCTTACTTGAGGTGAATAATCTTGAGGTTACATTCGCGACGAGAATGGGCGTTGTCTCTCCAGTGCGCGACGTTTCTTTTCGGGTAAACACCCATGAAACTCTCGGCATCATCGGGGAATCTGGCTGCGGCAAGAGTGTGACTGCTCAGGCATTAATGGGACTGCTTTCATCCCGCACCAGCCGGGTCAAGGGTGAGGTCATTCTGGGGGGAAGGGCGTTGCACTCGCTGTCGGCAAAAGTACGACGTCAACGGAGTGGGCGAGAGATGGCGATGATTTTTCAGGATCCGCTCGCCAGCCTTAATCCGGTGATGACCATTGGTGCTCAAATTGATGAAAGCCTGCGGCTGCATACCTATCTGAAACGCGCCCAGCGTCAGCAGAAAATGATCGGCCTGTTGAACCAGGTTGGTATTGCCGATCCTGCTCGCTGCGCCAATGCCTGGCCGCATGAGCTTTCAGGTGGAATGCGTCAGCGCGTGATGATCGCCATGGCCATTGCGACCTCTCCTTCGCTGCTGATTGCTGACGAACCGACTACAGCGCTGGATGCCACCATTCAGGCACAGATCCTCGATTTACTCGACGGACTTAAGCAGCAGACGGGCATGGGGATTGTCATTATCACCCACGATTTAAGCGTCGTGGCGCGGCTTTGCCAGCGCGTGGTCGTACTGTATGCCGGACAAGTTGTGGAAGAGACAGATGTTCATACGCTCTTTGCACAACCGCGCCATCCTTATACCCGTGCGCTGCTGGCTGCTCGTCCTTCGGCGGATCATCCTCCTAAAACACCGCTGGCCGAAATCACTGGCCAGGTACCGTCATTGCATGCATTTCCTTCAGGATGTAGCTACGCCGATCGCTGTCCGCTGGCGCAACCCCGCTGCCGCGCGCAGGCCCCCGAGCTGCAGACGGTGGGATACAAGGCACAGCTGGTTCGCTGCTGGCGGGCCGAGGAGACAGGAGCGGCTGGATGACGATACCCTTATTAAGCGTGAACAATTTGTCGAAAATATTCCATCGCCGTGGGCAACAGGTGCATGCGGTGGATAACGTCAGCTTTACCCTGAACGCGGGTGAAACCTGGGCGCTGGTCGGTGAGTCTGGTAGTGGTAAGAGTACCCTCGGCCGTCTTGTGCTGGGGCTAACCTCAGCCAATGCAGGTGAGATCGCATTTGAAGGCCGTTCACTGACAGGACTGAATACCGCAGGATGGCGCAGCGTGCGCCGCGACATGCAGATGATTTTTCAGGATCCCCTCTCGTCGCTCGACCCTAAACGCACCGTGGGTTATAGCCTTGAAGAGCCGCTGACGATTCACGGCATAGGCAATCGAAAAGCGCAGGTTGCTCATATACTCGAGCAGGTTGGTCTGCGCTCCCAGGATGCCGCCCGTTATCCGCATGAGTTTTCTGGCGGCCAGCGTCAACGGATCGGTATTGCCCGGGCGCTGATACTCAAGCCGAAACTGATTGTTTGCGATGAGCCGGTTTCAGCGCTTGATGTCTCCATTCAGTCACAAATCCTGAATCTGCTTATGCGGTTACAGAAGGAGCATGGGCTGGCATATCTCTTTATCTCCCACGATCTCAACGTTGTCAGGCACATAGCTGACAGGGTCGGGGTGATGTACCGGGGATCGCTGGTTGAACAGGGTGAGGCTGCGCAGCTTTTTAGTGCGCCTCAGCATGAGTATACGCGCTATCTGCTGGATGCCATTTTGCCCGCCCATCCCGTAAAGGAGGAGGAAATGCGCGTGGTGGCCAACGGGTAAAACTGTCAGGGTCGATTTGAACGCCGGGTCGGTTATAATAGGCGCAAGCGATCTCTATCACGACCCAATTTAACCCGGCGCACACCGCCTAAAACGAGTAAGTTCAATGAGTGAAATGATTTACGGCATCCACGCGGTGCAGGCCCTTCTCGAGCGCGCACCGGAGCGTTTTCAGGAAGTCTTTATTCTGAAAGGGCGTGAAGATAAGCGTCTGATGCCGCTAATCCACGCGCTGGAAGCTCAGGGCGTGGTGATCCAGCTGGCGAACCGCCAGTTCCTGGATGAGAAAAGTGAAGGTGCGGTGCACCAGGGCATTATTGCGCGCGTGAAGCCGGGCCGTCAGTATCAGGAGAACGATCTGCCGGATCTGATTGCCGAGCTGGATAACCCGTTCTTCCTGATCCTCGATGGCGTTACCGATCCGCACAACCTCGGTGCCTGCCTGCGTAGCGCCGATGCGGCGGGCGTGCATGCGGTGATCGTGCCGAAAGATCGCTCCGCGCAGCTGACCGCGACGGCGAAGAAAGTGGCCTGCGGCGCGGCGGAAAACGTTCCGCTGATCCGCGTGACCAACCTGGCGCGCACCATGCGTCTGCTGCAGGAAGAGAACATCTGGATCGTCGGTACCGCCGGTGAAGCGGATCATACCCTGTATCAGAGCAAAATGACCGGCCGTCTGGCGCTGGTGATGGGAGCGGAAGGCGAAGGCATGCGTCGTCTGACCCGCGAGCACTGCGACGAGCTGATCAGCATCCCGATGGCGGGCAGCGTGTCCTCCCTGAACGTGTCTGTTGCGACGGGCATCTGCCTGTTTGAAGCGGTGCGTCAGCGGGGAGAATAAACAGCAAGGCCGTCCACAGGACGGCCTTTTGTGTTTTCTCCCTCTCCCTGTGGGAGAGGGGCGGGGTGAGGGCACCAGACGGTGATAAACTCACTCCTCCAGCGACCGCAAATGGTCATCCTTACTCAACGTCATCAGCGCAAAGATACTCACCACCGCCGTCGCCATCACGTAATACGCCGGAATATCCAGGTTTCCCGTCTGCTTAATCAGCCCGGTAATGATTAATCCCGCACATCCCGAGAAAATCGCGTTCGACAGGGAATAAGCCAGCCCAAGCCCGGTATAGCGTACGCGCGTCGGGAACATCTCCGAGAGCATTGCCGGACCCGGTCCTGCCAGCATCCCGACCAGACCACCCGCAATTAACACCACAACGGCCTTCACCGCCAGCGTACTCGACTCCGCCTGCAGGATTTTCAGCAGCGGCAGGGCGAGGATCAGCAAAAGCGCGGTGGCGATAATCATTACCGTGCGGCGCCCGATCCGGTCGCTCAGCATCCCCGACGGAATAATCGTCATCGCAAACCCAACGTTCGAAATCACCGCAATCAACAGCGCCTGGTTAAACCCGGTGTGCAGCGCCGACTGCAGATAGGTCGGCATAATCACCAGGTAGGTGTACCCCGCTGCAGACCAGACCATTACACGCCCTATCCCCATCACGATGGCCCGGAGCGTGGCGGCAGTATCCGCCTGAGCGACAGCCGGTTTATCCTGCTGCTGCACAAAGCTGGGTGTCTCCTCCATGCTGACACGAAGCCACAGCGCAACGACGCCCATAGGCAGCGCCAGGAAGAACGGAATGCGCCAGCCCCAGTCGTGGAGGGCTTCCGGCGTGAGGAGGGCGGAGAGCAGCGCCACGATGCCTGCGCCTGCCAGCAACCCCAGCGCTACGGTGAAGGACTGCCACGCGCCATAGAGTCCACGCTTGCCGCGCGGGGCGAACTCAGTCATCAGCGAGACCGCACCGCCGTATTCACCGCCCGCGAACAGCCCCTGCAGGATGCGAAGCAGCGTAATAATGAGCGGCGCGGCAATCCCGATGCTGGCGTAGACCGGCACAATGCCGATAGCGGCGGTAGCGAGCGTCATCAGCACCAGCACAATGATTAGCGTCGGCTTACGGCCAATCCGGTCGCCGATGCGGCCAAACACCACCGCGCCCAGCGGGCGGAAGAAGAAGGCGATGGCAAACGAAGCGTAGGTGAGGATCAGGCTGGTAAGCCCCGCTTCTCCTTCAAGCTGGAAGAAGTTTTTCGCAATGACGGTCGCCAGAAAACCATAGACCGCAAACTCATACCACTCGATAAAGTTACCAATGGAGCCTGCAATTAATGCACGCTTGTGCGCGTCCCGTTGCATAACGATCCTCACAGAAAGGGGTAAGAATAAATTATTCAACAAAAGCGAAGTGATGAAATAGTTTATTCTTATGTTATGTGAGCTATTTCACGAATGATATCAGCGGGATCGTCAGCGTGTGACTCCCCTCCCATGCAGCGTGTGCGCGGTCTGTCCATACTTATCGTCATTGCCACTGAAGGAGGGAGACAGCATGCACTGGCAGACCCACACTGTTTTCAATCAACCGGCACCACTTTCCAACAGCAACCTTTTCCTCTCGGACTGCGCCCTGCGCGATGCGGTTACGCGTGAAGGCGCCGAGTGGGACATCGAGCTACTCGCCAGCATTGGCCAGCAGCTGGGTACGGCGGAGTCACTGGAGCTGGGCAGGCTGGCAAACGTCAACCCGCCCGAGCTGTTACGCTATGACGCCACGGGCGAGCGGCTGGACGACGTGCGTTTTCATCCGGCATGGCATCTGCTGATGCAGGGGCTTTGCGCCAACCGCGTGCATAACCTGGCGTGGGAAGAGGAGGCGCGTAAAGGGACGTTTGTCGCTCGGGCTGCGCGCTTTGTGCTTCATGCTCAAGTGGAGGCGGGCACGCTGTGCCCCGTTACCATGACGTTCGCCGCCACGCCGCTACTGCAGAAGGCGCTCCCTAAAATATTTCACGACTGGCTCACGCCACTGCTCAGCGATCGCTACGATCCGCATCTTGCCCCCGGCGCACAAAAGCGCGGTCTGCTGATCGGCATGGGGATGACGGAAAAGCAGGGCGGTTCAGACGTGCTCAGCAATACCACCAAAGCGGAAAAATGCAGCGACGGCAGTTACAGGCTGGTGGGGCACAAATGGTTTTTCTCCGTGCCGCAAAGCGATGCACATCTGGTGCTGGCGCAGGCTAAGGGCGGGTTGTCCTGCTTTTTTGTCCCGCGCTTTTTACCCGACGGACAACGCAACGCCGTCCGCCTGGAACGCCTCAAGGACAAGCTCGGGAACCGCTCTAATGCCAGCAGCGAGGCGGAGTTTCTTGATGCTTCCGGCTGGCTGCTGGGGGAAGAAGGCGAAGGGGTACGGCAGATCCTCAAAATGGGCGGTCTGACGCGCTTTGACTGCGCGCTGGGCAGCCACGGGCTGATGCGTCGGGCGCTCTCGGTGGCGCTGTACCATGCCCATCAGCGGCAAACCTTCGGCAAAAATCTCATCGACCAGCCGCTAATGCGTGAGGTGTTAAGCCGGATGGCGCTGGTGCTTGAGGGGCACACGGCGCTGCTGTTCCGCCTGGCCCGCGCGTGGGACAAGCGTGCCGATCCGCAAGAAGCTGCCTGGGCGCGGCTATTCACTCCGGCGGCGAAATTTAGCGTGTGTAAAGCGGGCATCCCGTTTGTTGCGGAGGCGATGGAGGTGCTGGGTGGGATCGGATATTGCGAAGAGAGCGAACTTCCCCGTCTGTACCGTGAAATGCCGGTCAACAGTATCTGGGAAGGATCAGGCAATATCATGTGCCTGGACGTGCTGCGCGTGCTGGCGAAGCAGCCGGGGATCCACGACCTGCTTGCCGAAGAGTTTGCGCAGGTAAAAGGGCAGGACAGACACTTCGACCGCAGCTGGCGACAGCTGCAGCAAAAACTGCGTAAGCCGCAGGAAGCACAGGGCAGGGAGATTGCTCAACAGCTCTTTTTACTGGGTGCCGGAAGCCAGATGCTGCGGCACGCTTCACCGCCCGTGGCGCAGGCGTGGTGCCGCATGATGCTGGATACCCGTGGCGGAACGCTAATGAGCGAGCAGGTGCAAAATGACCTGCTGCTGCGCGCCACGGGCAGAGTCGGTTAGCCTTTTAGCTGGAACAGGCTGACCAGTTGGGTGAGGTGTGAGCCTTTCTCGCGCAGCGTATGCGCGGTCTGCTCGCTGCGCGAGACGCGGTCAGCGTTGATGTGCGACGCTTCGCCGATGTGCGTCATGGCAAGATTCACCTGCCCGATCCCTGCGGATTGTTCGCGGGAAGCGTGGTTGATCTCGGTAACCAGCTGGCTGATGTTATCGATATGAACAATGATGGCGTCCATCGCCAGACGCGTCTTTTCTGACAGCGCGTGGCCTTCGCTTACCTTGTTCAGCGTATCGCCAATCAGGTGTTCAATCTCCTTCACCGCGTTGGCGCTGCGTGCCGCCAGGGCGCGAACCTCCTGCGCCACCACGGCGAAGCCTTTGCCATGTTCGCCAGCGCGTGCCGCTTCGACCGCCGCATTCAGCGCCAGAATGTTAGTCTGGAACGCGATGGACTCAATCACGCGGGTGATGTCCTCAATGCGTTTAGAGGCATCACGGATATCATCCATGGTCGACACCGCGTGGGTGACCGTCTCACCGCCCTGATGAACCGCGAGCGAGGTTTCCCCTACCAACTGCTGTGTTTGCTCCATGTTGGCGGCATTTTGCTGTACGGTGGCGGCCAGCTGCTCCATGCTGGCGGAAGTCTCTTCCACGCTGCTGGCCTGCTTGTTGATCTGCTCGGAGATTTCTCCGGTGTCGGAAGCCAGCGCATTGGTGCCCAAATGGATCTCACCCGCGGCCTCACGCACCTGTATGACAATTTTTTGCAGCCCATCGCCAATACCGTTGATGGCATCAACCAGCTGGCCGACCTCATCATGACGCGTTACGGGCAGGCTAGCGCGCAGATCGCCTGCGGCATACTGGCGGGCCAGATCGATCACGTTACGCAGCGGGCGGGTGAGCATCCGGCGAATGAGCACCACAAACATGCCCGCGAAGAGCACGGAAAGCACCACGCCCGCCAGCAGGAACCGGTCACGCATGGTGTTGACGCTTGCGAGAAGGACCGATTTATCCACTTCACCCACGATGGTCCAGTTCCAGCCCGGCAGCGGCGTATAGGCCATTTTCAGCGTGCGGCCGTCGACGCTTACGCGTTCCAGCGTGCCGGAGGCATCGCTCAGCAGGTGCTGTTGGGTGGCACTGTCCCATTTTGGTCGTTGCCCCTCTTCACTGCTGTGGAACAGGAACTGACCGCGCGTTTTGCCGTTGCTGCGATCCAGCACATAGAAGTGCCCGCTCTCGCCCAGTCGACGGTTGAGGATTTTCTCACGCATAACGTTCCAGGAGTGGGTGATATCTACCCCAACAAAGATGATCCCAATGACCTGGCCTTCACCGTTCTTAACCGGCTGATACTGGGTGATGTAGCGTTTACCAAACAGCAGCGCCAGGCCACGGTAAACCTCGCCCCTGGTGACGGCAGCAAACGCCGGGCTGGTGGTGTCCAGAACGGTTCCCATCGCCCGGTCGCCATTCTCCTTGCGCAGGGAGGTGGCAACGCGAATAAAGTCGTTACCGCTGCGAACGAACAGCGTGGAGATTGCGCCCGTACGATTCAGAAAGTCGTCAGAAAAAGCATTGTTTTCATGCAGTTCAGATTCACCGCCTTTCAGCAAAGGCACATTGATCCCGCTAATGGTACGGGTCTGACTGTTATCGACCGTAAATGGCTGAGGCAGGAAAGTGGTGAACAGTCGGGTATAGCTTTCGACCTCTTCGCTCAGACTGGTATTAAACATCTGCACCATATCGACCATGCCGGTGGACTGGTTATGCAAATCTTCGACGGCAAGTTCTTCAAGCTGCTGGCTGGCTTTATGGCTGAGCAGAAAAGTGAAAAGCAGAAACAGAATGGCGACACTCATACCGGTCAGCAGCGATAGCTTAGTGCCCAGACCCGCACGGCGGAAAGAATTGATCATAAATTGCTCATCATTGAAAAGGTATGCCTGTTCAACGGCAGAGCAGCGATAACATTTATACTATTAATGTAACCAAATGTTATTTGTTTGTTTTTGAATGGTTTTGAAAAAGATAAAAAATTTGCAAAAACGAAAAACCACTAAAATTAAGTGGCTTTTATCGGGAGGGGCTAAACATAGAGGATGGCTTGTACTCGCCAATGATCGACATGGTTATCTTCCTGCATCTGGATTATGCGATACCAGGAAGCGCCTTGTTCATCGGCTTTTAATGCAACTACACGTTCAACGTCTTGCGGGCTCCCCGAAATGTTATTCACGGAGATTTGGCCTATTTCATTCAGGCCAGTCACGCAATCAGCACTGGCGAATTCAGCTGATTGTGCGGTTGTGCTCACAAGGCCTGCTGAGAGCAACAGTGTGGTCAAGGCAAGAGTTCGTTTCATCGTCAGCTCCATTTCACATGTCTCCGGTATCCGCCGGGCAATCCTTCGCAAATAAACTCACTTCCATTGGTGCAGGCATGGAGTTTATTGTGGACAGGAAAATGTCTATGGACGCAAAGCAGTGTAAATGTCGTTCAAATGATCGCCACTACTTACGGTACAAAATCGCCTGCGAGTACCATTGTCCCGTAATGATGGTTTCGTCGATCATAATGATGACGTAATAATCTGCTTTGGCGGCGGCGGCTTGTGCTTCAATAGATGCTTCCGCGTCATCCGGGGAACCGCGAACCAACGCGGAGACAGTGCCCATTCGCTGTAATCCTTCTGTCTGATTACGACGAATTTCCTGTGGGTGATCGGCGACCGGCGGAGCGGGTTGCGGTGTTCCCTGCAGCGCGCTACAGCCACTGAGCAGAAACACAAACAATAAAGCAGCAAACCTGCGCATAACCATATCTCGTTTCCTGATAGCCATAGTGTAGTTGCCTGTAAATTTAGTTTTGGGGGAATGTTCCCGAAGTGTTATCTGAGGCGAAGATTTCGAATGAAAATATCCAGAAACCGTAATCCAGCTCTCAAACATTATGAATCATTCATCACTACAGGACCGACAATGATTGAACTCGAAACGCGACGCCTCGGTGACCGCGAAATATTACATGCTTTCCCCACCGGAAAAAGTGAGCAGCCGCTGCCAGTTGTGGTTTTTTATCATGGGTTTACCTCATCAAAACTGGTTTATAGCTATTTTGCCGTGGCGCTGGCGCAGGCTGGATTCCGCGTTGTTATGCCGGATGCTCCGGATCATGGCTCGCGATTTTCGGGCAACGAGCAGGCGCGGCTCGGCCAGTTCTGGCAAATCTTGCACGGTAGCCTGACGGAATTCGCAGGGCTGCGCGATGCGCTTTTTGAGGCCGGGCTGGTGGAGAACGATCGCCTGGCGGTCGCTGGGGCTTCAATGGGGGGCATGACGGCGCTGGGGATCATGACGCATCATTCAGAAGTGAAGTCCGTTGCTTGTCTGATGGGGTCGGGCTACTTCTCTTCGCTCTCGCAGACGCTGTTTCCCTCGCAGAACCCGGAAGATATCGAAGCGGCGCTGGCGGAGTGGGACGTCACCCATGCATTACCGAACCTGGCCAATCGCCCGCTGCTGCTGTGGCATGGCGATGCGGATGATGTGGTTCCGCCTGACGGAACTTTCCGTTTACAGCAGGCGTTAAAGAATGACGGGCTGGACGGCAATTTAACCTGCCTTTGGGAGGCGGGCGTTCGTCACCGTATTACGCCGACGGCGCTGGATGCTACGGTGAACTTTTTTCGCCAGTACCTTTAAACCCGAAGAATTTTGACCCCTTGATCTTCCAGTTTCTGGAGGATCTCCGGGTTAGCCCCTTTGCCGGTAATCACCATGTCGATCTGTTCTGCGCGGCTGAACAGCATGCCTGCGCGTTCACCGACTTTGCTGCTGTCGACCAGCACAACGAGTTTTCCCACGACGTTGAGCATGTTTTGTTCCGCCATCGCGGTTAGCATATCGGTTTTATATAAGCCATCCGCCGTCAGGCCTTTGCCGCTGGTAAACATCCAGTGCCCGGCATAGAGGCTGTTTTCGCTGTCCTGTGGGCTGAGCGTAATGGACTGGCTCTTATTGTATTGGCCGCCCATGATCACTACGCTTTCATGTTCCTGATCAATGAGATAGTTGGCCAGCGGCAAATAGTTAGTGATGATTTGCACCGGTTTGCCACACATCTCCCGCCCCAGTAAAAACGCCGTGGAGCCGCAGTTGATCACGACGCTTTCGCCAGGGTTGACCAGCTGTGATGCTGCTCTGGCAATCCGCACTTTTTCATCGTGGTTCTGCGCCTGATGAATGTTCATCGGCGTCCAGCGCGGACGCTGCTGGCTAATGGCTTCCGCGCCGTTACGGACTTTTTTCAGCTTACCGCTTTCATCCAGCTTGTTGATGTCCCGTCGGGCGGTTGCCGGAGAAATGCCTAAACGTTCGATTACTTTCTCAACGGTGATAAACCCTGTTTGCGCCAGGAGTTCCAGTAAAATTTGATGCCGTTGCGCTTCCGTCATGAGCTATTCCGATAAGAATTGATTTGAAAAGATGATATTTGAAATAGCGTGAAATTACTAAAATAAATATGACATCGCCAGACACAAGGTCTGGCGATTTGACTTCACAATCAGAGGAAGGACTTGAACGGCAGGTCAGGCTCAATGGTGAAGCAATCATCGAAACCACGTGGATAGTGATATTCAAGATTGTCTTTGTCCAGTGGCCAGGTGAACTTGCCACCGACCTGCCAGATGAACGGCTTGAAGCCATACTTCAGGCGGTCTTTTTTCATTTCCCACAGCACGCGGATTTCCTGCGGGTCTGCCTGGAAGTTTGACCAGATATCGTGGTGGAACGGAATAACCACTTTTGTATTCAGTGCTTCCGCCATGCGGAGCATATCGGCGCTGGTCATTTTGTCGGTGATGCCGCGCGGGTTCTCACCGTAGGAGCCCAGCGCCACGTCGATCTGGTGCTCGTTACCGTGCTTCGCATAGTAGTTGGAGTAGTGGGAGTCACCGCTGTGGTACAGAGAACCGCCAGGGGTTTTGAACAGGTAGTTCACCGCACGCTCGTCCATACCATCTGGCAGCACGCCTGCCGCTTTCTGATCGGCAGGCAGGGTGATCAATGCTGTACGGTCAAAGGCATCCAGCGCGTGGATTTCAGTGTCTTTAATTTTTACTACATCGCCCGGTTTCATCACGATGCAGCGCTCTTTCGGCACGCCCCAACCGATCCACAGATCCACACAGGTCTGCGGCCCAATGAACGGTACATCGTCCGCGCAGTTTTGCATAACCGCTGCCGCCACGTTCACGTCGATATGATCGTTGTGATCGTGAGTAGAGAGGACGGCGTCGATCTGACGAATCGCAAACGGATCGAGCACAAACGGCGTAGTACGCAGGTTCGGCTGCAGTTTTTCCACGCCCGCCATGCGCTGCATCTGATGGCCTTTTTTCATCAGGGGGTTGCCGTGGCTCTGTTTACCGGTGCCGCACCAGAAATCGACGCAGATATTGGCGCCACCTTCAGATTTCAGCCAGATACCGGTACAGCCCAGCCACCACATTGCAAATGTGCCAGGAGCAACCTGTTCCTGCTCGATCTCTTCATTCAGCCAGCTACCCCATTCCGGGAAGGTGCTCAGAATCCATGACTCACGGGTGATGGTGTTCACTTTACTCATCGTTTTGACTCCTGGTTTAATCAAAAGTAATCACAATGTGATTTGTTGTGATTAATGCTGGCATCATTTGACGCGTTTTGCAATGGTGGATATGGTGAATTTTATCTGTTCGACTTCACGGATTCTGCGCTTTTCCCTTGTTAGACTATCCCGTAATAATCATTAATTGCATGAATTATAAAGGTTAATTCATTTTTCACGTACGGTAGTGAAAATCATTACTAACACCATGGAAATAATTTGCGTGATACGTCACAAATAATCAAATCCAATCTTGTGGTGATTATTTGTGATTACTAGAGTGATGGCACCAACCACACAGGGATTGCCCCTCGTGTTCTCATTTCTGGAGAGAGTTATGGAGATCCTCTACAACGTCTTTACCGTGTTCTTTAATCAGGTAATGACCAACGCCCCGCTGCTGCTGGGTATCGTGACGTGCCTGGGCTATATCCTGCTGCGAAAAAGCGTCAGCGTGATTATCAAAGGCACCATCAAAACCATTATTGGTTTTATGTTGTTGCAGGCGGGTTCAGGCATTTTGACCAGCACCTTCAAGCCGGTCGTCGCCAAAATGTCGGAAGTGTATGGCATTAACGGCGCTATCTCTGATACCTACGCCTCCATGATGGCTACCATTGAACGCATGGGTGATGCCTATAGCTGGGTGGGTTATGCAGTTCTGCTCGCGCTGGCCCTGAACATCATTTACGTTCTGCTGCGCCGCATTACCGGCATTCGCACCATCATGCTGACGGGACATATCATGTTCCAGCAGGCGGGGCTGATCGCGGTTTCCCTCTATATTTTCGGCTACCCGATGTGGACCACGATCATCTGCACCGCGGTGATGGTGTCGCTCTACTGGGGCATCACCTCCAACATGATGTACAAGCCAACCCAGGAAGTGACCGACGGCTGTGGCTTCTCTATCGGCCACCAGCAGCAGTTCGCCTCCTGGATTGCCTATAAAGTTGCGCCATACCTGGGCAAAAAAGAAGAAAGCGTTGAGGATCTTAAGCTGCCGGGCTGGCTGAATATCTTCCACGACAACATCGTCTCTACCGCGATTGTGATGACCATCTTCTTCGGCGCCATTCTGCTCTCCTTTGGGATTGACGTTGTTCAGGCGATGGCGGGTAAAACCCACTGGACGGTCTATATCCTGCAGACCGGCTTCTCCTTCGCGGTGGCCATTTTCATCATCACTCAGGGCGTGCGTATGTTCGTCGCCGAGCTGTCGGAAGCCTTCAACGGTATCTCCCAACGCCTGATCCCCGGAGCGGTACTGGCAATTGACTGTGCCGCTATCTACAGCTTCGCGCCAAACGCGGTGGTCTGGGGCTTTATGTGGGGCACCATCGGCCAGCTGATTGCGGTGGGCATCCTGGTCGGCTGCGGCTCCTCAATCCTGATTATTCCAGGCTTTATCCCGATGTTCTTCTCCAACGCCACCATCGGCGTCTTCGCTAACCACTTCGGCGGCTGGCGTGCGGCGCTCAAGATCTGCCTGGTCATGGGCATGGTGGAAATCTTCGGTTGCGTGTGGGCGGTCAAGCTCACCGGTATGAGCGCCTGGATGGGCATGGCGGACTGGTCAATTCTGGCACCGCCGATGATGCAGGGCTTTGCCTCCGTCGGGCTGGTCTTTATGGCCGTCATCATCCTGATTGCTCTGGCTTATATGTTCTTCGCTGGCCGTTCGCTGCGAGCTGAAGAAGACGCGGAAAAACAAACAGCAGAAGTGTCTGCTCATTAAGGAGTTTCGATTATGACCGTACGTATCCTGGCTGTATGTGGCAATGGGCAAGGCAGCTCCATGATCATGAAGATGAAAGTGGACCAGTTTTTAACCCAGTCAAACATCGACCACACGGTAAACAGCTGCGCAGTGGGCGAATACAAAAGCGAGCTGAACGGCGCAGACATCATCATCGCTTCTACCCACATCGCCGGTGAAATCACCGTGACGGGCAACAAATATGTGGTGGGCGTGCGCAACATGCTTTCGCCTGCGGATTTCGGCCCAAAACTGCTGGAAGTGATCAAAGAGCACTTCCCTCAAGACGTGAAGTAAGGACGAAACATGAAACTACGTGATTCGCTGGCAGAGAATAACTCCATCCTTTTACAGGCTGAGGCCAGCACCTGGCAGGAAGCGGTGAAGCTGAGCGTGGATCTGCTGGTTAAGGCTGACGTTGTCGAGCCGCGTTACTACCAGGCCATTCTGGATGGCGTGGCGCAGCACGGCCCGTACTTTGTGATTGCACCAGGCCTGGCGATGCCGCACGGCCGCCCTGAAGAAGGCGTGAAAAAAACCGGCTTTGCTCTTGTGACGCTGAAAACGCCGCTGGTGTTTAACCATGAAGATAACGACCCGGTCGACATCCTGATCACCATGGCCGCCGTGGATGCCAACACCCACCAGGAGGTGGGCATCATGCAGATCGTCAATCTGTTTGATGACGAAGCCAATTTTGACCGTTTACGCGCCTGCCGTACCGAGCAGGAAGTGCTGGATTTAATTGATAACGCCACTGCGGCGGCAGTCTAAGAGGAATTGAACATGTCATTACCAATGTTGCAGGTTGCGCTGGATAACCAAACGTTGTCCCACGCTTACGAAACTACCCGCCTGATCGCGGAAGAGGTGGACATCATCGAAGTGGGTACCATTCTGTGCGTGGGCGAGGGTGTGCGCGCCGTTCGCGACCTGAAGGCGCTCTATCCGCATAAAATTGTGCTGGCGGATGCCAAGATCGCCGATGCAGGTAAAATCCTCTCCCGCATGTGCTTTGAAGCCAATGCCGACTGGGTCACCGTGATCTGCTGTGCGGATATCAACACCGCCAAAGGCGCGCTGGACGTGGCAAAAGAGTTTAACGGCGACGTGCAGATTGAGCTGACCGGCTTCTGGACCTGGGAGCAGGCGCAGGAGTGGCGCGACGCGGGCATTCAGCAGGTAGTGTATCACCGCAGTCGTGATGCGCAGGCCGCAGGCGTGGCGTGGGGTGAAGCGGATATCAGCGCCATCAAACGTCTGGCGGATATGGGCTTCAAAGTGACCGTCACCGGCGGCCTGGCGCTGGAAGATCTGCCGCTGTTCCAGGGTATTCCAATTCACGTCTTTATTGCCGGTCGTAGTATTCGCGATGCGGCGTCTCCGGTGGAAGCGGCGCGTCAGTTCAAACGCTCAATCGCTCAGCTTTGGGGCTAAGGAGCGGATATGTTGTCAAAACAGGTCCCGCTTGGCATCTATGAAAAGGCACTCCCTGCGGGGGAGTGCTGGCTGGAGCGGTTACAGCTGGCAAAAGAGCTGGGCTTCGATTTTGTCGAAATGTCCGTGGATGAGACAGACGAACGACTCTCTCGCCTCGACTGGAGTCGAGAACAGCGCCTGGCGCTGGTGAGTGCCATCGCAGAAACGGGCGTGCGCGTGCCGTCCATGTGCCTGAGTGCCCACCGCCGTTTTCCGCTCGGCAGCGAAGATGATGCCGTGCGTGCGCAGGGGCTGGCGATCATGCGTAAAGCCATTCGCTTTGCACAGGACGTGGGTATCCGCGTGATCCAACTGGCGGGTTATGACGTGTACTATCAGGAAGCCAACGATGAAACGCGCCGTCGTTTCCGTGACGGTCTGAAAGAGAGCGTTGAAATGGCAAGCCGCGCGCAGGTCACGCTGGCGATGGAGATCATGGACTACCCGTTGATGAACTCCATCAGCAAGGCGCTGGGCTATGCGCACTATCTGAATAACCCGTGGTTCCAGCTGTATCCCGATATCGGCAACCTGTCGGCATGGGATAACGATGTGCAGATGGAGCTGCAGGCGGGCGTAGGGCATATCGTGGCGGTGCACGTCAAAGATACCCGTCCAGGCGTATTCAAAAATGTTCCGTTCGGCACCGGGGTGGTGGATTTCGAACGGTGCTTCGAGACGCTCAAACAGACAGGTTATTGCGGGCCGTACCTGATTGAGATGTGGAGCGAAACGTCTGACGACCCGGCCGCGGAAGTGGCAAAAGCGCGGGACTGGGTGCGCGAACGTATGGCGCGGGCGGGGTTGCTGGAGGCTGAACATGCTTAAACTTAAACAGCAGGTCTTTGAAGCCAACATGGATCTGCCGCGCTATGGCCTGGTCACGTTCACCTGGGGCAACGTGAGCGCTATCGATCGCGAGCAAGGTCTGGTAGTGATCAAGCCGAGCGGTGTGGCGTATGACACCATGAAAGCTGAAGATATGGTGGTGGTGGATCTTGAAGGGCGTGTCGTTGACGGCAAATGGCGGCCTTCATCAGATACCGCAACCCATCTGGCGCTGTATCGGCGTTATCCGTCCCTTGGGGGCGTGGTGCATACCCACTCCACGCACGCGACGGCATGGGCACAGGCGGGGCTGCCCATACCGGCACTTGGGACGACGCATGCGGACTACTTCTTTGGCGACATTCCCTGTACTCGCGCATTAACGCAGGCTGAGGTGGAAGGCGAGTACGAGCTCAACACCGGGAAGGTGATTATCGACACGCTGGGCGAAAGTGAACCGCTGCATACGCCGGGGATTGTGGTGTACCAGCACGGTCCGTTCGCCTGGGGTAAAGATGCTCACGACGCGGTACATAATGCCGTGGTGATGGAAGAGGTGGCCAAAATGGCGTGGATTGCCCGCGACATTAACCCACAGCTTCAGAGCATTGATGATTACCTGATGAATAAGCATTTTATGCGTAAGCATGGCCCGAATGCCTATTACGGGCAGAAGTGAATAAGTGCTCTGGAATACCAAAACAGTTGTAACCGGTGGTATTCCGGAGCCATTCACAAAAAAAAAGCCCCCGGGCAGGGGGCAACGTCAACTATGGCTATGTTCTCGTTGTTGGCTTTCCTGGTGCTAGCGTTAAAGCGTTACCGGTAAATATCTGCACTGGCGTGCATATTGCCGTTGCTGCCGGGCTCACGGGTTAACATCACGTGGTAATAGGTTGCGCCCTGCGCATCGGTTTCTTCGTTTAATGCCTGATCTGCTTCACTTTCCGTGGCGAAATTATGATTGATGTAAATTACGCCCAAGCTTTGCACATCATCCATGTTTCTGGCCTGTCGGCTGTCTATCTTGATGGCTGCCATCGCGTTTGCACTGAGCAAAAGCGCCGCCATTATGGCTAATGCGATTTTTTTCATGATATGCGCTCCACGACTGCGTGCTGTGTGACGGTTTGTCCTGCTCCTTCTCGGTTTAGATGGTCTCTGATTAAAGTGTAATCGCTTATCGCTGCACGATGAGTGACCATTTCTGATGGTGTTGTTCAAAAAAACAACGCTTCTCGGTGTGATTAATTTTAAATCACCGACTTAGACCCGCTTCGCGCTTTGTGCGAATTATTTGTGCAATCAGCTTGAGTTTCCAGGGGCACGCAAGTATTATGACGCGTCAATTTTTCAGCCGACCTTTAACACGTTCCTTGCCTCCCCGGGCCTCGGCTGACCCAGACAGGAGGCTGAATAATCCGTAAGGAGCAATTCGATGCGTCATTACGAAATCGTTTTTATGGTCCATCCTGACCAGAGCGAACAGGTTCCGGGTATGATCGAGCGTTACTCTGCTGCCATCACTGGTGCAGAAGGTACGATCCACCGTCTGGAAGACTGGGGCCGCCGTCAGCTGGCTTACCCGATCAACAAACTGCACAAAGCACACTACGTTCTGATGAACGTTGAAGCGCCGCAGGAAGTGATCGATGAGCTGGAAACTACCTTCCGCTTCAACGATGCCGTTATCCGCAGCATGGTTATGCGTACCAAAAACGCAGTTACCGAAGCATCTCCGATGGTTAAAGCGAAAGACGAGCGCCGTGAGCGTCGCGATGATTTCGCAAACGAAACCGCAGATGATTCTGATGCTGGGGATTCTGAAGAGTAATTTCTGATGACCAACCGTCTGGCGTTGTCCGGCATCGTATGCAGGGCTCCCCTTCGAAAGGTCAGTCCATCAGGAATTCCGCATTGCCAGTTCGTGCTTGAGCATCGTTCTGTGCAAGAGGAAGCCGGGTTTCACCGGCAGGCGTGGTGCCAAATGCCCGTTATTATTAGCGGACACGAAAACCAGGCCATTACTCACAGTTTAACGGTCGGTAGCGCAGTAATCGTTCAGGGGTTCATCTCTTGCCACAAGGCAAAGAACGGCCTGAGCAAAATGGTTCTGCATGCCGAGCAGATTGATTTGATAGATTCTGGAGACTAGCCATATGGCACGTTATTTCCGTCGTCGCAAGTTCTGCCGTTTCACCGCGGAAGGCGTTCAAGAGATCGACTATAAAGATATCGCAACGCTGAAAAACTACATCACCGAAAGCGGTAAGATTGTCCCAAGCCGTATCACCGGTACTCGTGCAAAATACCAGCGTCAGCTGGCTCGCGCTATCAAACGCGCTCGCTACCTGTCCCTGCTGCCGTACACTGATCGTCATCAGTAATCGGGCACGGTCCATTAATACGACTTTAAGAGGATAAGGTAATGCAAGTTATTCTGCTTGATAAAGTAGCAAACCTGGGCAGCCTGGGTGATCAGGTTAACGTTAAAGCGGGTTACGCACGTAACTTCCTGGTTCCACAGGGTAAAGCTGTTCCAGCTACTAAGAAAAACGTTGAGTTTTTCGAAGCACGTCGCGCTGAACTGGAAGCCAAACTGGCTGACGTTCTGGCGGCTGCTAACGCTCGCGCTGAAGCAATCAACGCACTGGGCACTGTTACCATCGCGTCTAAAGCTGGCGACGAAGGTAAACTGTTCGGTTCCATCGGTACCCGCGATATCGCTGATGCAGTAACTGCTGCAGGCGTTAAAGTGGCTAAGAGCGAAGTTCGTCTGCCGAACGGCGTTCTGCGTACCACTGGTGAGCACGAAGTTGACTTCCAGGTTCACAGCGAAGTGTTCGCTAAACTGGTTGTTAACGTAGTAGCTGAGTAATTTTTTACTCTGCTCACGTCGAAGCGCCGGCCTTGTGCCGGCGTTTTGCTTTTCTGGGAGACCAGAATTCATCATTTCTTCTTGTATGGTAGCTATTCCTGTCGCATTCTCTGATAATAAATTGAAACGCAATTTTATTTATGAGATTTGTCATGGATACCGCTCTGCCCACGCCTGTCTTTGCTCGCCGAAATGTGGCCTATGCCTGCGCCACGCTCTGCTGTCTGCTCTGGGGTAGCTCCTACCCGGCCATTAAAAGTGGTTATGAGCTTTTCCAGATCGCAACTGATGATATTCCATCGAAAGTGGTGTTTGCCGGATACCGATTCCTGTTTGCCGGTGTGTTGCTGCTGCTGTTTGCATTGGCCCAGCGAAAACCGATTGGCAGGCTTACGCCCACGCAGTTTGGCCAGCTCACCCTCCTCGGGCTGACCCAGACGACTATTCAGTACACGTTCTTCTATATAGGCCTGGCCTACACGACGGGGGTGAATGGTTCAATCATGAACGCCACTGGAACCTTCTTCAGCGTGCTGTTGGCGCACTTTATCTACCACAACGACAAACTCAGCTATAACAAAACGCTGGGCTGTATTCTCGGGTTTGCCGGGGTGATGTTAGTGAACTTCCACAGCGGGTTAAGCGATTTCCGGTTTGTCTGGAAGGGTGACGGGTTTGTGGTGCTGGCTGCTTTTATTCTCTCCGCTGCCACGCTATACGGAAAGCGCATCTCCCAGACCGTCGACCCCACGGTGATGACCGGCTGGCAGCTGGCTATCGGTGGACTGGTATTGGTGGGTGGCGGATATGCGACAGGCGGAACGCTGGAAGTGCACAGCATGAAGGCCATCGCCGTGCTGGGATATCTGACGCTGCTCTCATCCGTCGCCTTTGCGCTATGGAGCGTGCTGCTGAAAGTAAACCGCGTCAGTATGATTGCGCCGTTTAACTTCGTTGTGCCGGTGGCAGGTACGGTATTATCCGCCATTTTCCTTGGGGAAAATATTCTGGATATCAAATATGCGATTGCGCTGGTGCTGGTCTGTTCGGGGATCTGGTGGGTGAACAAGCGGAGTGCCTGAGAACAGTGTGCCGGGTGGCGGCTACGCCTTACCCGGCCTACAGAACTAGCGTGCGCGAATAAAACTGCCGTCGGTCTGACGGGTAAACAGCACCTGCTGACCATTTCCGGTATCAATCGTGAGTCCGGTTACCACGCCGCTGGCGTTCTGGCGGATCTGCACCATCTGTCCATTTTGCAAATTGCTCAGCGGCTTGCCTGCGCCTTCCACCTGCGCCATAGCATAGACATCCGTAGCAGGCAGGTTGTGGTCGCGGAACAGCTGCGCGAGCGTTTTACCCGGCTCAACGCGATAGGAACGCCATTGCTGTTCAATGCCTGTCGGTTGCTGAACCTGTGGCGCAGCGGCCTGCTCCTGCGGTTGTTCTTCCTGAACGGGTTCAGGCTCTACAGGTGCGACCTGGCCCGGATCGTTGGATGGCGTCACCAGCTGCGTCTGCATAGGCTGCGCGTCCGGCTGCGGTCGCGTTTGCGACTGGATATCCAACTGCGCATTGCGGGTCACCGGCGCGGTATCAACGTCGTCGCCGCCAGAAGGAAGCAGGAAGCCCACAATTACCAGTAGCGCGCCAATGATAATGCCTCTGCGGTGCATAGGGGGCAGCGGGTCCATAATGCGAAAATTGTCTGGCGCCTGCCAGATTTTCGCCAGGGTAGGTTTCAGTTCAAATCGCCCGGGCATGGCTCTCCTCCTGCTCCGCGTCTTTTTTATCCTGTCCTGAGAAGTGTAGTTTGCTAACTGCCTGATGGGCGTAACAAAGCCAGCTTTCGTGACACATATTTGGGAAAATCCTGACTGGCTCTATTGTTTCTGTTTCGCGGCAGTTTGTCACCTTTACTTAAGACAAAGTTTTACCCATAAGGGCATGGCTGATATGCTGCCCGCTACTTTAAATGTGATGGAAGGAAAACCCATGACCACCCCGACTTTTGACACTATCGAAGCGCAGGCAAGCTACGGCATCGGCTTGCAGGTAGGACAGCAGCTGAGCGAATCCGGCCTGGAAGGTCTGTTACCGGAAGCGCTGGTGGCGGGTATCGCTGACGCGCTGGAAGGCAATCATCCGGCTGTTCCGGTCGACGTGGTGCACCGTGCGCTGCGTGAAATTCACGAACGTGCTGACGCCGTACGTCGCGCGCGCTTCGAAGAGATGGCAGCAGAAGGCGTGAAATATCTGGAAGAGAACCGTGAGCGCGAAGGCGTGAACAGCACCGAATCGGGCCTGCAGTTCCGCGTGATCAACCAGGGCGACGGCGCGATCCCGGCACGCACCGACCACGTTCGCGTTCACTACACTGGCAAACTGATCGACGGTACCGTGTTCGACAGCTCTGTTGCACGCGGCGAACCGGCTGAATTCCCGGTTAACGGCGTAATCGCGGGCTGGATCGAAGCGCTGACCCTGATGCCAGTGGGCTCCAAATGGGAGCTGACCATTCCTCAGAACCTGGCCTACGGCGAGCGTGGCGCGGGCGCGTCCATTCCGCCATTCAGCACTCTGGTCTTTGAAGTCGAGCTGCTGGAAATCCTGTAATCGGCTTTTCTTATTTCCTCTCCCCGCTCGGGGAGAGGAAAATAGTGATAAAACCTATAGTTACGACGTAATCAACATTTTATCTTGCAAACGAAACTGTTGCGTGTATTTTTGTGAGCTGTTTCGCGCTGTATGAGTGATATGACACTCACTTTCAACATATTATTAACATAATATTCAAATCATAGTATTCATCCCGCCGATTCTTACCTAATATCGATTAGCCCTTACAAGGGACCGTCATTCTTTGACGTATTTAAAGGCCAGAAGAGCCTTAACAACACAGACAGGCATAAACAGGAAAATATCACATGGTAGATCAGGTCAAAGTCGTCGCCGACGAAGAGGCGTCGTCTGAACAGTCGCTACGGCGCAATCTCACAAACCGTCATATTCAGCTTATCGCTATCGGGGGTGCCATCGGTACCGGGCTGTTTATGGGGTCAGGCAAAACCATCAGTCTTGCCGGGCCGTCAATCATCTTCGTTTATATGATCATCGGTTTCATGCTTTTCTTCGTGATGCGCGCAATGGGTGAATTGCTGCTCTCGAACCTCGAATACAAATCCTTTAGCGACTTTGCTTCCGACCTTCTGGGGCCATGGGCGGGCTATTTTACCGGCTGGACCTACTGGTTCTGCTGGGTTGTCACCGGTATGGCTGACGTTGTCGCCATCACGGCATACGCGCAATTCTGGTTCCCCGGCCTTTCGGACTGGGTGGCTTCGCTGGCGGTGATTGTCCTGCTGCTGAGCCTGAACCTTGCCACCGTGAAAATGTTCGGTGAGATGGAGTTCTGGTTCGCGATGATCAAAATCGTCGCTATCGTAGGGCTGATTGTTGTGGGTCTGGTGATGGTACTGACGCACTTCCAGTCGCCAACCGGCGTTCAGGCATCATTTACCCATCTGTGGAATGACGGCGGCTGGTTCCCGAAAGGCCTTAGCGGCTTCTTTGCAGGCTTCCAGATAGCGGTGTTTGCGTTTGTCGGGATTGAGCTGGTGGGCACCACGGCTGCGGAAACCAAAGATCCGGAGAAATCCCTGCCGCGCGCCATTAACTCCATTCCGGTACGTATCATCATGTTCTACGTGTTCGCACTGATCGTGATTATGTCCGTGACGCCGTGGAGTTCGGTGGTGCCAACCAAGAGCCCGTTCGTTGAGCTGTTCGTGCTGGTGGGCCTGCCTGCTGCCGCGAGCCTGATTAACTTCGTGGTGCTGACCTCAGCGGCTTCATCTGCAAACAGCGGCGTGTTCTCCACCAGCCGTATGCTGTTTGGTCTGGCGCAGGAAGGCGTTGCGCCGAGCGCGTTCGCCAAGCTGTCTAAACGTGCGGTACCGGCGAAAGGGCTGACCTTCTCCTGCATCTGCCTGCTGGGCGGTGTGGTGATGCTCTACGTCAACCCAAGCGTGATCGGCGCGTTCACCATGATCACCACGGTCTCTGCGATCCTGTTTATGTTCGTCTGGACCATCATTCTGTGTTCATACCTAGTGTACCGCAAACGTCGTCCGCACCTGCATGAGAAATCGATCTACAAGATGCCGCTGGGCAAGCTGATGTGCTGGGTGTGCATGGCGTTCTTCGTCTTCGTGCTGGTACTGCTGACGCTGGAAGATGATACCCGTCAGGCGCTGATCGTCACGCCGCTGTGGTTTATCGCGCTGGGGCTTGGCTGGCTGTTTATCGGTAAGAAACGTATGGCAGGCGTAAGGTAAAAGCAAAACGGCAACTTCGGTTGCCGTTTTTAGTTTTTGCACCCTCTCCCCGTGGGAGAGGGCCGGGGTGAGGGCATCAGGCCGCAGCGGCCTTTTCATTCCCCCGCTAATGCCCGCGGGAACAGAACGTTGTTCTCAAGACTGATGTGTTCCATCAGGTCGTCGATCATCTCGTTAATGCCGTTGTACATCGCTTTCCAGGTGGTGCACGCCTCTGGCGGCGGCGTGACGTTGTGGGTGGTGTGTTTGATCACTTCCAGCAGTTCACCGGCGTCATCGTGCTCGCTTTCCATCACGCTGATGGGCCCCATCGTCTGGCTGCCCATGCCCTGTTTAATCATCGGGAAGAGGATCTGCTCTTCTTTCATCATGTGGCTGGACAGCTCTTCGTGCAGCATGGTCAGGTATTTTGCCAGACCGCGCGGTACGGAAGGTTTGTCGGCATGGACGCGCTCAACTTTGGTCGCCTGCAGGATCAGCTCGGGCAGCTGTTCACGGTGGCGGTCGTGGTATCGCACTATGATATGGTCGATGATTTCAGCGAGCGGTGCGGTGCGCCAGTCTTTATCGATGGGCTGCTCGGCCAGCTGTGCCAGCTCGGCTTCAATCACATCGACATCCAGCTCTTTACGCGACGCTGCGCGCGCCAGGGTTTGCTTACCGCCGCAGCAGTAATCCATATCGTATTTACGGAAAAGCGCAGAAGCGCGAGGAATGGAGAGCGCCAGCTCGCCAAGGGGTTGGTCGCGAAAGGCCATAGCAGTTACCTCATCATCAATAATATAAGATGCATATTAAATACATCTTTAAAGTGATGCTATAACCCTTTAGAGGGAAGGGATGAAATGAGAAGCAGATCACAAAAAAATACCCCTTTTAACTCCCTGAATGGACATAAGAAAGTGCTTTAGAAAGTTTTTAAAGGTGTAGAAACAGTAAACAACGCGCCGTGCCTGCCGATAGATACACGTCAGACAATACCTGCATATAAAAAAGGCAACGCATGTTTAAACGTATAAAAGTCATTACCCTTCTGATTTCGGTGCTGCTTGTGCTCGGCATCATGCAGCTGATCTCTGCCGGCATTTTCATCAATGCGCTGAATAACGATAAAGAGAACTTCACCGTTTCTCAGCTTTCCAGCCAGAACGTTGCGGAATTTACCGACGCCTGGATTAGCCTGAATCAGGCGCGCGTGACGCTGAACCGCGGTATGCTGCGCCTGCAAAGCAGCATGGCGTCGCAGATTAACGGCGGTCAGCTGAACGAGCTGGTTAATACCGCAAAAAATCTGCTGGCCGATGCACAGGTCCATTACGATAAATACTATGCTCTGCCGAATACCCCGGGTCTGGATGAGAACCTGGCCGATCGGCTGGAAGAGCAGTACCGCATTTACTCTTCTACCCTTACGCAAATGAACGTGCTGCTGGGCCAGGGCAACCTGGAAGATATGTTCAAACAAAATGCCGAACAGAAGCAGACGGCAATGCAAAAGGTCTATCGCGAGTGGCGCGAGGCACAGGCTGCGCTCACCAGTAAAGGCATTCAGGATAACGAAAGCGACTATAAGCGCATCCTGTGGATCCTTTCTGCCGTCATGATTCTCGTCATTGCGGTGATTATCTCCAGTTGGATTGCGATGCGCCGCGTGCTGCTGCTGCCTCTGGAGGACGTCATCAACCATATCCGCGCCATCGCTGCAGGGGATTTGACCCAGCCGATTCAGGCACAGGGTAAAAACGAAATGGCGATCCTGGCCCGCAACGTTCAGGAGATGCAAACGTCGCTGGCGAACACCGTCGGCGTGGTACGTGAAGGCGCAGATACCATCTATACCGGCGCGGGCGAAATTTCTGCCGGCAGCAACGATCTCTCTTCCCGGACCGAGCAGCAGGCCGCGTCTCTGGAAGAGACCGCTGCCAGCATGGAACAGCTGACCGCCACCGTGAAGCAGAACGCCGATAACGCGCGTCAGGCTTCCCGTCTTGCGCTGGACGCCTCCTCAACGGCGAAGAAAGGCGGCAACGTGGTGGAAGGCGTGGTGCGTACAATGGACGAAATCGCCACCAGCTCCAGTAAAATTGCGCAAATTACTAACGTGATCGACGGTATTGCCTTCCAGACGAACATCCTGGCGCTGAACGCGGCGGTGGAAGCGGCGCGCGCGGGCGAGCAGGGCCGTGGTTTTGCGGTGGTGGCAGGGGAAGTCCGTACACTCGCACAGCGCAGCGCCCAGGCGGCGAAAGAGATCAAAGCGCTGATCGATGATTCCGGCGAGCGCGTGAACGCGGGCTCCCAGCTGGTTAACGAAGCCGGGGAGACGATGGCAGAGATCGTCAATGCGGTCACCCGCGTCACCGACATCATGGGTGAAATTGCCTCGGCCTCTGACGAGCAGAGCCGTGGTATCGATCAGGTCGGTCAGGCGGTGGCGGAGATGGACCGCGTCACCCAGCAGAACGCCTCGCTGGTTGAAGAGTCTGCGGCCGCGGCGGCGGCGCTGGAAGATCAGGCTGCACGCCTGAACGAAGCGGTGGCGGTGTTTAAAATCACCCGCAACCAGGCGGTCAAAGCGGCGCCGGTAAAAACCTATGTACCGAAGGCGCAGCCCGTAGCCGCGGCGTCTGAAGGGAACTGGGAAACGTTTTAAGGGCTTGCCCGGTGGCGGCTACGCCTTACCGGGCCTACGATTTTGTAGGTCGGGTAAGCGCCAGCGCCACCCGGCAAAAATCACATCTCCGACGCCGGAACAACCCTCGGTTTTTCCGGCTTCGCTCTTACTGCAATCACCACCCCAACGACCAGCAATAAAATTCCACAGGCCGTTAACAGCGGCGGCACGCTCTGGCGCATCAGGAAGGTGTAAAGCAGCCCGGCAAGAGTTTCGAAGACAATCAGGGGCCCTAAAATTACCGTCGGCAACTTCTGGCTGGCAATATTCCAGCACAGCGCGCCCACCCAGGAGCACAGCACCGCAATCGCCACCATCAAGCCTACAAACAACCACGGCCTTGGACCGAAGGGCTGGGCAAATTCCGGCTGTTGATAACCTAACCAGATACACGCGGCGACATACCCCACGAGCGAGACGGGCAACGTGACCAGCGCCTGCGCCGTCGCCCACATCATCGGGTGCTTATCCGGATTCTCCCGCAGCCAGCGCGCATTGCGCAGGGCATACCAGGCCCAGCACGCTACCGAGATGAATGCTAAAAGGATCCCAGAACCGTAACGCCATAAGCTGAAGTCTTCCAGGCCGTGGCTCAGCTCGGCAACGTTCACACATACCAGCCCTATGGCGGTGCATACCAGTGCAGGGGCCATTTTTGACCAGGCGAGTTTGCCATCGCGGTGGCTATAGAGCAGATTCGCGAACACAGGTATAACGACGGGTAGCGTACCGATGATCATGGTCGACACCGGCGCACCGGTGCGCTGTATCGCGCTTGCCAGGCAAACGTAATAGATGAGGTTGCCCATCATGGTCAGCGCCAGCGCGGTCAACCAGTCCTGGCGGCTGAGCTGGCGCAAGCGCGCCCGCCCCAGCCAGGCCAGAGGGAGGGCAATCAGCCCCAGCGCCAGATAACGCCCCGTGGACTGCAGTATCGCCGGGTACTCTGGCACTATTAGCGGGCCGACAAAAATCAGCCCCCACATCAAGCCTGCAAGCAGGGCATACAACACGCCGCTAATCATTTTTCCATCCACATTGATTTACTTTGCACTCAGTGTAGGAGGGCGAAATACGTGCGTATTGTATGAGATTGCGCATTAGCGCTGCGCAACCTGCTTTTGATAACGCACCGGCGTAATGCCGTAGCGGCGGGTAAAGGCGCGGGTTAAATGCGACTGATCGGTCAGCCCGGTTGCGGCAGCCACTTCGGCGGCGGGCATACCGTGAGTGAGAAACGCTTTGGCACGCCACAGGCGTATCGCCATCAGCATTTGATGCGGCGTGATGTGAAAATGGGCCTTGAACTGGCGCTGGAAATGGTACGGGCTGAGCGAGACAACGTTTGCCAGCTCGTCCAGCGTCAGAGGGTGCATATAGTTATCGTGCAGATACTCGCGGACACGTTCGAACCGGTGTGCGCCTTCCTGAATCACCGGCGCGTGATGGGCTAACGGTCGGAACGTCTCAATCAGATCCAGCAGCATTCCTTTTTGTGCCAGCGGGTCGTTCGTATGCCACAGGCCGTAAATCAGCTGACCGATTTGCAGCGAGCGCTGCGGGTCGTAGCGGGTGACGTCGCTAAACCACCAGTGACGCAGGCCGGTGACCTCTTCGAGCAGGTCGGGTTCGATATAGACCATCCGGTAGCGCCAGCCGTCAACGGTTGCGGATTCCCCGGTGTGGATCTCGTCCGGGTTCATGGTGACAACGGATTTCTCGGGGGCGAGGTGCTGGGTACCGCGATAGCGGAAGCGTTCGGCACCGGTTTCAATGGTGCCAATGCCGAAGGCTTCGTGCGTGTGAGGCTCAAAGGCGTAGTCAGAGATATGTGCGTGATAGAGTTCCAGGCCCGGCAGCTGCGCCAGATGGCGAAAGCGCGCGCTGTCTCTCTCATCAATGAACTGTTCCGGTACGCCTTGCACGGTGAGCCTCCTCGTGGGTCATCGCTTCATTATCAGAGATGACCTGAGGGGATGCCACAAAAAATAACCAATCCGTAACAATTACAGGATGGATTTGACGCTCTCCGCCAGCGTTGTCGTTGGGCGACCGATCAGCTTGCTCAGAGTACGGCTGTCGTCGAACAGGCCGCCTTTCGATGCGCCGGTGTCTGAATCCGCCAGCATATCCGCCAGCCCGGCTGGCAGGCCAACGCCCTTCAGCGCGGCGGCAAAATCGGCTTCGCTCAGGTTCTGATATGCCACCGGCTTACCGCTCTGCTTGCTCAGTTCAGCCGCCAGTTCGCTCAGCGTCCACGCGCTGTCGCCCGCCAGTTCATACACTTTACCTGCGTGACCTTCCTCAGAAACGACTTTGGCTGCCGCCGCCGCGTAATCTGCACGGGTCGCAGAGGCGATTTTGCCTTCACCCGCAGCACCAATAAATACGCCATGCTCCAGCGCCGGCGGTGCGCTCGCCAGATAGTTTTCGGTGTACCAGCCGTTGCGCAGCAGGGCATGTGGCACGCCAGAATCTGCCAGCGCTTTCTCGGTTTGGACGTGTTCAACGTGAAGACCGAGCGGCGATTTGTCCGCATGCAGCAGGCTGGTGTAGGCAATAAACTTCACGTCTGCCGCCTTGGCGGCGTTAATCACGTTCTGATGCTGCGTGGCGCGCTGTCCCACTTCGCTGGAGGAGATCAGCAGCAGTTTATCCACGCCGTTCAGCGCAGTCGTAAACGCCGCCTGGTCCGTGTAATCCGCCTGTCGCACCACAATCCCCTGCTGGCTTAAGGCCTGAGCTTTCGCCGGGTTACGTACGATAGCCACAATCTGGTTGGCCGGTACGGTTTTCAACAGCTGTTCGATAACGAGATGGCCAAGCTGGCCGGTAGCGCCGGTAATCGCGATCATGATGAATCTCCTTCGTGTTTGTCTGGTGTTATGGCACACTAACACCATAACTAACTTTTAGTAAGTACGTACAAAAAGGTAAGTATGAAAACACCAATACCGACGCTCAGCGAGCAAATGCGCGATGGCAATCTCTTCGCGGAACAGTGCCCTTCACGGGAGGTGCTCAAACACGTTACCAGCCGCTGGGGTGTGCTGATCCTGCTGGCCCTTCAACAGGGAACGCACCGCTTTAGCGAGCTTCGCCATAAAATGGGCGGAGTGAGTGAAAAGATGCTGTCCCAGTCGCTTCAGGCGCTGGAGCAGGACGGCTTTGTCGACCGCGTGTCGTATCCGGTTGTGCCACCGCATGTTGAATATAGCCTGACGCCGATGGGGGTTGAGGTCAGCGAGAAAGTGGCCGCGCTGGCGGACTGGATTGAGGTTAACACGCCGAAGGTGATGGCGAACCGGGACGAGCGGGCGGCGTAAAAGCCGGGTGGCGGCTTCGCCTTACCCGGCCTACTCGAACTCGTAGGTCGGGTAAGCGAAGCGCCACCCGACACAAACAACGCTACTTGCTTAGGTCTACCTGATAAATCGCGAATCCAATATCATCCGTCGCAACCTTCTTCATCGGATACTGCGCTTTATCCTTAATAAACGCGGCTGCCTTGTCGGACGGTGAGGTTTCAAAGCGGATATCCAGCTTCGTCTCGCTGTGGATCGGTGCCAGACGCCAGTTGTTATCCACTGCCGGATGAATTTCGCCCGCTTTTTTCGACTCCGCGCCGATCCACGCCGCCAGCACCGAGCGGTTCTCGTCCGGTGAAGCAAAAGCGATGTGGCTATCGCCCGTTCCGGCAAACTTGCCGCCGTAGGCGCGGTAGTTATTGGTCACCACCAGGAAGGTGGCATTCGGGTCGATCGCCTTGCCGTTGAAGGTCAGGTTTTTTATACGCTCGGCCTGCGGGTTAATCGCCTGGCACTCGCCGTCATATTTCGCAGGCTGGGTAACGTCAATCTGATACTCCACGCCGTCGATCACGTCGAAGTTGTAGGTGCGGAACCCATCCCAGTTAATCAGCGACTGCGGCTTGCTGCTGTTCGGGTCAATCTGATTAAACTGCCCGGCGGAACACTCCAGCCACTCTTTCACCTCTTTGCCCGTCGCTTTGACGACGACCAGCGTATTCGGATAAAGATAGAGATCGGCGGCGTTACGGAAGGTCAATTGGCCTTTTTCGACTTCCACGTAGCTTGCTGGGTCATTTTTGCGCCCACCCACCTTGAACGGTGCTGCGGCTGAAAGCACCGGCAGTTTTGCCAGATCCGGATCGCCCTGCACAAAGTGTTCGGCATAGGCTTTCTGCGCCATGTTGACCACCTGAACGGTCGGGTCATCCTGAACCAGCGCCAGGAAGCTGTACATGTTGTCGGCGGATTTGCCGATCGGCTTGCTGACAAATTCGCGGGTAGCGTCGTGATCGTGCTTCAGCACGTCGACCAGCTTTTTATCTTCAGTTGCCAGAGATTTTTTAGCCGCAGCGTCGTAAATAGGACGCGCTTCGGCTTTTGACTGCGTCACCTTCCAGCTGCCACCGTCGTTATTCAGCACCAGATCCACCACGCCAAGATGATCGCCCCACATCCCCGGCATCACCGACGGCACGCCGTTGAGCGTCCCTTTCTCGATATCTGCGCCTTTGATGCTGGCGAAATCTTTGCCCGGGAAGACTGCGTGAGCGTGGCCGAACAGGATCGCGTCAACGCCCGGCACTTCGCTCAGGTAGTAAACCGAGTTTTCTGCCATCGCCTGATACGGATCGGCGGAGAGACCCGAGTGGGCAACAACGACCACCAGATCGGCGCCTTTTTCGCGCATTTCCGGCACGTATTTGCGCGCGGTTTCGGTGATGTCGTTGACGGTCACTTTCCCGTCGAGGTTGGCTTTATCCCACGTCATGATCTGTGGTGGCACAAAACCGATATAGCCAATCTTCAGCGTCTGCTTTTTACCTTCGCTGTCGACAACGTCAGTCTCTTTAATCAGATAAGGGGTAAAGAGCGGCTTTTTGGTCTTAACGTCGATGATATTGGCGTTAACGTACGGGAATGTCGCACCGGCCAGCGCATCGTGCAGGTATGTCAGACCATAGTTAAATTCGTGGTTGCCGAGGTTGCCGACGGTGTAATCCAGGGTGTTCATCGCCTTGTAGACGGGATGGATTTCGCCCTTTTTCAGCCCTTTCGCGGCCATGTAATCGCCCAATGGGCTACCCTGAATTAAATCCCCGTTATCGACCAGCACGCTGTTTTTCACTTCACCGCGGGCGGCGTTAATCAAACTTGCTGTGCGTACCAGTCCGAATTTTTCGGTAGGCGTATCTTTGTAGTAATCGAAGTCCATCATGTTACTGTGAAGATCGGTCGTTTCCAGAATACGAAGATCCACCGTTGCCGCCTGAACGCTGGCGGCCACCAACGTCGCCAGGAGCGTTGCGCTAAACTTAATCATCAGAAGAGTCCTTTTTTCGATCCAAGCCACAAAAGATTATGTATGTATATCGCGTTGCTTACAGAAGTGTGAATCCTGCCAGAAATAAGGGTAGTGAAACCGGAATTGCTTCACAGATAGCAGAATTGTTCGCATTACGATATAAATAAAACAACGAGTTATGACCACTGCGTTAATGAAGAGGTGGAGAATGTTAGATAAAATTTGTCAGCTCGCACGGGATGCGGGTGATGCCATTATGCAGGTGTACGACGGCGCGAAGCCGATGGACGTTGTCAGCAAAGCGGATGACTCCCCGGTCACGGCGGCGGATATTGCGGCGCATAAGGTGATCCTGAAAGGGCTGCAGGACTTAACGCCGGAGATCCCCGTTCTGTCTGAAGAAGCGCCGCAAGGCTGGGACGAGCGCCAGCACTGGCAGCGTTACTGGCTGGTGGATCCGCTGGATGGAACGAAAGAGTTCATCAAGCGTAACGGTGAGTTTACCGTCAACATCGCCCTGATTGAGAAGGGCAAAGCGGTGCTCGGCGTGGTTTACGCACCGGTGATGAAGGTGATGTACAGCGCCGCGGAAGGTAAGGCCTGGAAGGAAGAGTGCGGCGTGCGCAAGCAGATTCAGGTGCGTGATGCGCGTCCACCGCTGGTGGTGATTAGCCGTTCCCACAGCGACAGCGAACTGCAGGAGTATTTGCAGCAGTTGGGTGAACACCAGACGACGTCGATTGGCTCATCGCTCAAGTTCTGTCTGGTGGCGGAAGGACACGCGCAGCTTTATCCGCGATTTGGGCCAACCAACGTCTGGGACACGGCGGCAGGGCACGCGGTAGCGGCGGCGGCCGGTGCACATGTTCATGACTGGCAGGGTAAGCCGCTGGACTATACCCCGCGCGAATCATTCCTCAACCCTGGCTTCCGGGTTTCGATTTACTGAGCCAGCAGCTTGTGCAGCAGAGCAACCACCTGCTGCACTTCTTCCTGTGTTAATCCGCCGTCCTTCACCCACTGCACGCGTCCCTCTTTATCGAGCACCACAATCGCAGAGCTCTCTTCGTCGAGCTGCCACGCCTTACGCGTCACGCCGTTGCTGTCGACAATAAATTGCGACCACGGGTAGAGCTTTTTGTTGCTCTCCAGGCTTGAGCGCACAAACATGCCGGAGCCGGGGATGGCATCGTCGGTGTTCACAATGGTGGTGGTCTGGTAACGATCGTGCGGGAATTTTGCGGCCTTGATCGCTTCCACCAGGGTGGCATTTTTCTCTTTCGCAGATGTACGACCGGCAATATGTTGTACAACTCTCACTTTGCCCGCGAGCTGCGCGCTATTCCAGGCTTTATAGCTAAACTTATCATTGTCGAGAATCAATTCTCCCCGGTCAGCAATGCCGACTGGCGGTACGCGTTGTCCTTTTTCAATAGTGTGAGCGCAAGCCCACAGGGGCAGCAGCAGGCAGGCTGCTGCAAGGATATTACGTAGGGTCATGGTGTTTCCTTATTGTTAGCAGGTGATCCGACCACTTGGTCTTACGCTTTTAATCATAAGTGCGATCAATGGGGTTTTCCCGCAATCCCGATGCCAGTTTGCGGGTGAACGCACATATCCATGAAAAAACGACGGCTTATACTGCCCTGAGTCACGGTTTGCAAAGATTATTCTGAATAATTGTAATCAAACGGTAAATAAACTTATGCACACTGGGTAACAACGTAGTTCTGGTCTATAGTCATTGGGCAATAAAATTTGCGCTCAGAACAGTCGGGCTGATTGTGGCACCGCAAGAGCGTATGATTCGCAGGAGATACAAGAATGAAAATTTTCCAACGCTACAACCCGCTTCAGGTGGCGAAGTACGTGAAGATCCTGTTCCGAGGACGGTTGTATATCAAGGATGTTGGCGCTTTTGAATTTGATAAGGGCAAAATCCTTATCCCAAAAGTGAAGGATAAACAGCACCTGTCTGTGATGTCCGAAGTCAACCGTCAGGTTATGCGTCTGCAAACTGAGATGGCTTAACCAACGTGCTATGCAGTAGTTAAAAAGACGGCTCCCAATGGGAGCCGTTGATGTATGTGGGGCAGGGACTTTACGCCGACACTTTCTCTTCCGCATCCGGAAGCTTCGGCACCAGAACGGTCGGTTTGTTATCGATGCGCGTCACCAGCAGCTGGTCGATGCGGTAGTTATCAATATCCACCACTTCAAACTTGAAGCCCGAGAACTTCACCGAGTCGGTACGTTTCGGGATTTTACGCAGCATAAACATCATAAAGCCGCCGATGGTCTCGTAGTTGCCCGACTGCGGGAACTCGTCGATATCCAACACGCGCATGACGTCTTCAATCGGCGTACCGCCGTCGATCAGCCATGAGTTTTCGTCACGCTGAACAATCTGCTCTTCCAGCCCCTGGCCTACCAGGTCGCCCATCAGCGTTGTCATTACGTCGTTCAGGGTGATGATACCCACCACCAGCGCGTATTCGTTCATGATCACCGCGAAGTCTTCTCCGGCAGTTTTGAAACTTTCCAGCGCTTCTGAGAGCGTCAGGGTGTCCGGCACAATCAGGGTATTGCGGATCTGCACGCCGCTGTTGAGGGCCAGACTCTGGTTTGCCAGCACGCGGTTCAGCAGGTCTTTGGAGTCGACGTAACCGATGATGTGGTCGATATCTTCATTACAGACCAGGAACTTAGAGTGAGGATGCTGCGCCACTTTGTTCTTCAGGCTCTGCTCGTCTTCGTGTAAATCGAACCAGATAATGTTCTCACGGCCCGTCATAGAAGAGGGCACGGTACGTGATTCCAGTTCGAATACGTTTTCAATCAGCTCGTGCTCCTGCTTACGCAGCACCCCGGCCAGCGCCCCGGCTTCTACAACCGCATAAATATCGTCAGAGGTGATGTCATCTTTACGCACCATCGGCAGCTTAAAGATGCGGAAAATCACGTTTGCCAGGCCGTTGAAGAACCACACCAGCGGGCGGAACACGTACAGGCAGAAGCGCATCGGGTTGATGATACGCAAAGCCACGGCTTCTGGCGCAATCATACCGATGCGTTTCGGGGTCAGGTCTGCGAAGAGGATGAACAGGCCAGTCACCAGTGAGAAAGAGAGGATAAAGCTCAGCTGTTCGGCCAGCTCGGCGGACATGTACTGCACAAAGAGGCTATAAAACGCCGGGGAAAACGCCGCATCACCCACGATACCGCCGAGAATGGCGACCGCGTTCAGGCCAATCTGCACCACGGTGAAGAACATGCCGGGGTTTTCCTGCATTTTCAGGATGCGCGTGGCGTTGATGTTGCCTTCATCGGCAAGCAGCTTCAGTTTGATTTTACGGGACGCGGCCAGCGAGATCTCGGATATCGAGAAAAATGCACTGACGGCAATAAGGCAAAGTATTACTAAAATACTGTTTAACATAGTTTATCCGGCTTCTCGCCAGATCCTCAGAAGGGGAGTTGATACCATTTGTGTGAAGACACATTGAACGTCAGCTCGTAGCGTTGAGCCGATTATTTCAGCGGGTAGTATAGCGTAAAGAGATGTAAATCTGCCAGAGGTCACATTTTGGGCAAAAAAGTGGCCGGACGGGGGGTTAATGAGGGGGAGTACATCATGAGATAGTACAGGCGTTTCCTGAGCGCCACGCGTGGCGCTCATCCCTCTGTTCAGGCCAGCTGTGGCGGCAGGCAGACGCCGATGCCTCCGATTCCGCAGTAGCCATATGGGTTTTTATGCAGATATTGCTGGTGGTCGTCCTCGGCATAATAGAACGGCTTCGCGGTGGTGATTTCCGTGGTCACCTCGCGCGTATCGCCCGCGTCATGCATGGCTTTCTGAAAACGCTCAAGGCTGGCGCGCGCGGCAGCATCCTGCTCAGGGGTGAGCGGATAAATGGCCGAACGGTACTGGGTGCCGCGATCGTTACCCTGACGCATGCCCTGCGCCGGGTCGTGATTTTCCCAGAACACCTGCAGCAGTTGTTCGTAGCTGATGATGGCCGGGTCATACACCACGCGAACCGCTTCCGCGTGACCGGTATCACCCGAGCACACTTCGCGGTAGGTTGGGTTTGGCGTGTAACCGCCGGTATAGCCTGCTGCGGTACTGTAAACACCGGGCAGCTGCCAGAACAAACGTTCAACTCCCCAGAAGCAGCCCATCGCGAACAGGGCGATCTCCATTCCATCAGGAACGTTTGTCATTGAATGGTTGTTAACGGCGTGTAAGGTCGCCACAGGCATAGGGGTGTTGCGTCCCGGTAATGCATCTGCTTGTGAAACCAGATGCTTTTTGTCGAATAAACTCACGATGGTGCCTCCCGGGTAGCGATGTTTCGGTTAAGGTTGTCACGAAGCGTTTAATTGAACACAATAAATGCGCTGAATGAGTCTAGATTTAATCATAAGAAATATTTGGGTGTTACACCCATTTTCAACCCACGATTTGGGTTTTTGGCTAACAGGCCGTATGTTGCCGCGGAGCGGCACTGCATTTGCTTCCAGGGTGGAAACAGGGATATTCAGGAGAAAACGTGACAAAAATCCGCCAGTTATGTTTGGTCAGTGTATTGCTGACAAGCGGGGTTGCCAGCGCGGCGAATGTCCGTTTGCAGGTTGAGGGGTTATCCGGGGCGCTGGAAAAAAACGTGCGCGCGCAGTTATCGACGATCCAGAGTGACGAAGTGACGCCGGACCGGCGTTTTCGCGCGCGCGTCGATGACGCCATCCGCGAAGGGCTGAAAGCGCTGGGGTATTACGAACCCACCATTGATTTCGATCTCCGCCCGCCACCAAAGAAAGGGCGTCAGGTGCTGATTGCCCGCGTCTCAGCGGGTGAGCCGGTATTGATTGGCGGTACCAACGTGGTGCTGCGCGGCGGCGCGCGTACGGATCGGGATTACCTGGATCTGCTGAGTACCCGTCCTAAAGTTGGCACCGTTCTGAATCACGGCGACTACGATCATTTTAAAAAATCCTTAACCAACGTCGCGCTACGTAAAGGCTATTTCGACAGCCAGTTTAATAAAAGCCAGCTTGGCGTAGCGCTGGAGAGGCGTCAGGCCTTCTGGGACATCGACTACGACAGCGGTGAACGCTATCGTTTTGGCGATGTGACGTTCGAAGGATCGCAGATCCGCGAGGAGTACCTGCAAAATCTGGTGCCGTTTAAAAAAGGCGATTATTACCAGTCGAGCGATCTGGGCGAACTCAACCGCCGTTTGTCGGCAACCGGCTGGTTTAACTCGGTGATTGTCGCGCCGGAATTTGAAAAATCCCGCAAAACGAAAGTCTTGCCGCTGCACGGCGTGGTCTCTCCGCGTACCGAGAACACCATTGAAACCGGCGTCGGCTACTCCACGGACGTTGGCCCGCGCGTGAGAGCCTCGTGGAAAAAACCGTGGATGAACTCCTACGGCCACAGCCTGACCACCAGTGTTAGCCTTTCCGCCCCAGAGCAGCAGCTGGATTTCAGCTACAAAATGCCGCTGCTGAAAAATCCGCTTGAGCAGTATTACCTTTTGCAGGGCGGTTTTAAGCGCACCGACCTGAACGATACCGAGCAGGACTCGACGACGTTTGCGGTATCACGCTTCTGGGATCTCTCCAGCGGCTGGCAGCGCGCCATTAACCTGCGCTGGAGTCTTGACCACTTTACCCAGGCCAACGTCACCAACACTACCATGCTGCTTTATCCGGGCGTGATGATCAGCCGTACCCGCTCGCGCGGCGGCCTGATGCCGACCTGGGGTGATTCACAGCGCTACTCTATCGACTACTCCAACACTATGTGGGGGTCTGACGTTGACTTCACGGTGGTGCAGGCGCAAAACGTCTGGATCCGCACGCTGTATGACAAACACCGCTTTGTGATGCGCGGCAACCTCGGCTGGATTGAAACGGGGGATTTCGAACGCGTGCCGCCCGATCTGCGCTTCTTCGCCGGGGGCGACCGCAGCATTCGTGGGTATAAGTACAAATCGATCTCGCCTGAAAACGACAAAGGCCAGCTGACCGGGGCATCAAAACTGGCGACCGGCTCGCTGGAGTATCAGTACAACGTCAGCGGCAAGTGGTGGGGCGCCATGTTTGTCGACGGCGGTGAAGCGGTGAACGATATCCGCCGCAGCGATTTCAAAACCGGCGCGGGCGTCGGCGTGCGCTGGCAGTCTCCCGTCGGGCCCATCAAGCTCGATTTCGCCGTGCCGGTGGGCGACAAAGACGAACACGGTTTACAGTTTTACATCGGTCTGGGGCCTGAATTATGAGTTTATGGAAGAAGATAAGCCTCGGCGTACTGATTTTTATCGTTCTGCTGCTCGGCACGGTGGCGTTTCTGGTGGGTACCACCACCGGCCTGCATCTGCTGTTTAACGCTGCGAACCGCTGGGTGCCGGGGCTGGAAATTGGCCAGGTGACGGGCGGCTGGCGCGACCTGCGTTTGAAGAACATTCGTTATGAGCAGCCGGGCGTGGCCGTTAATGCAGGCGAATTCCACCTTGCCGTGAAGCTGGGCTGCCTGCGGGACAGCAAGCTCTGCGTGAACGATCTGTCGCTAAAAGATGTTAACGTCGCGATAGATTCGAAAAAAATGCCGAAGTCTGCGCCGGTCGAGGAAGAGGACAGCGGACCGCTGAATCTTTCCACACCGTACCCGATTGCGCTCTATCGGGTGGCGCTGGATAACGTCAATATCAAAATCGACGACACCACTGTGTCCGTGATGGATTTCACCTCCGGCCTGCGCTGGCAGGAGAAAAACCTCACCCTGACGCCAACGTCCCTGCAGGGGCTGCTGATTGCGCTACCGAAAGTGGCCGACGTGGCGCAGGAAGAGATTGTCGAGCCGAAGATCCAGAACCCGCAGCCGGAAGAAAAGCCGCTGGGTGAAACGCTGAAAGATCTCTTCTCGAAACCGGTTCTGCCGGAGATGACCGACGTGCATCTGCCGCTGAACCTCAACATTGAGGAATTCAAAGGCGAACAGCTGCGTCTGACGGGCGATACCGACCTGACGGTCTATAACATGCTGCTGAAAGTCAGCAGCATTGACGGCAACATGAAGCTCGACGCGCTGGATATCGACACCAATCAGGGCTCTGTCAATGCGTCAGGGAATGCCCTGCTGCGCGACAACTGGCCGGTGGATATCACCCTCAATAGCGCCCTGAACATCGATCCGCTGAAAGGCGAAAAGGTGAAGGTCAAAGTAGGCGGGGCGCTGCGCGAGAAGCTGGACGTCGGGGTCAATCTCTCCGGCCCGGTGGATATGGTGCTGCGTGGGCAAACCCAGCTGGCAGAAGCCGGTTTACCGCTCAACCTGGAGATTGTCAGCAAGCAGCTTTACTGGCCGTTCACCGGCGAAAAACAGTTCCAGGCCGATGACCTGAAGCTGAAGCTGAGCGGCAAGATGACCGACTACACGCTCTCGTTCCGCACCGCGGTGAAGGGGCAGGGCGTGCCGCCCGCGAACATTACCCTCGATGCAAAAGGCAACGAACAGCAGGTTAACCTCGACAAGCTGACCGTCGCGGTGCTGGAGGGCAAAACCGAGCTGACCGCGCTGCTCGACTGGCAGCAGGCAATCAGCTGGCGCGGCGAGCTGAAGCTGACGGGCATTAACACCGCCAAAGAGGTGCCGGACTGGCCGTCGAAACTGGACGGTCTGATTAAAACCCGCGGTAGCCTGTACGGCGGCACCTGGCAGATGGACGTACCGGAAATCAAGCTCACCGGGAACGTGAAGCAGAACAAGATAAACGTTGAAGGCTCGGTGAAAGGCAACAGCTACCTGCAGTGGGTGATCCCGGGGCTGCACGTGGCGCTGGGCCGCAACACGGCGGATATCAAAGGCGAGTTGGGGGTTAAAGATCTCAACCTTGACGCCACCATCGACGCGCCGAATCTGGATAACGCCCTGCCGGGTCTGGGCGGCACGGCGAAGGGGCTCGTGAAGGTGCGCGGCACGGTAGACGCGCCGCAGCTGCTGGCGGACATTACCGCCAATAACCTGCGCTGGCAGGAGCTGAGCGTTGCCCGCGTCCGCGTGGAAGGGGATGTGAAATCCACCGATCAGATCGGCGGTAACCTGAACCTGCGCGTGGAGCGCATTTCTCAGCCGGACGTGAACATTAACCTGGTCACCCTCGACGCCAAAGGCAACGAGAAGCAGCACGATCTCCAGCTGCGCGTGCAGGGCGAGCCGGTCTCAGGCCAGCTCCACCTGACCGGCAGCTTTGACCGCAAAGAAGCGCGCTGGAAAGGGACGCTGGATAACACGCGTTTCAATACACCGGTCGGGCCGCTGGCGCTGTCGCGCTCCATCGCGCTGGACTACCGCAACGCCGAGCAGAAGATCAGCATTGGGCCACACTGCTGGACCAACCCGAATGCGGAACTGTGCGTGCCGCAGACCATCGATGCGGGCGCGGAAGGGCGCGCGCAGATCAACCTCAACCGCTTCGATCTGGCGATGCTGAAGCCGTTTATGCCGGATACGACCCAGGCCAGCGGCGTCTTCAGCGGGAAAGCCGATGTGGCCTGGGACACCACCAAAGAGGGGCTGCCGCAGGGCAGCGTGACGCTCTCCGGGCGTAACGTGAAGGTGACGCAGGAGGTGAACGATGCGCCGCTGCCGGTGGCGTTTGATACCCTGAACCTGAGTGCCGATCTGCATAACAATCGCGCACAGCTGGGGTGGACAATCCGCCTGACCAACAACGGTCAGTTGGACGGTCAGGTCCAGATTACCGATCCGCAGGGACGGCGTAATCTGGGCGGCAACGTTAACATTCGTAATTTCAACCTGGCGATGGTGAACCCGATTTTCGCACGCGGGGAAAAAGCCGAGGGCATGCTGAACGCTAATCTGCGCCTGGCTGGCAACGCGCAAAGCCCGCAGCTGTTCGGTCAGATGCGGCTCAGCGGCGTGGATATCGACGGCAACTTCATGCCGTTTGACATGCAGCCCAGCCAGATCGCGATGAACTTCAACGGCATGAGCTCGACGCTGAGCGGCTCGGTGCTGACCCAGCAGGGGCAAATTAACCTGAGCGGTGATGCTGACTGGAGCCAGCTTGATAACTGGCGCGCACGCATCGCGGCGAAGGGGAGCCGGGTACGCATCACCGTACCGCCGATGGTGCGCCTGGACGTCTCACCTGACGTCGTCTTTGAGGCGACACCGAGCCTGTTCACTCTGGACGGTCGCGTCGACGTGCCGTGGGCGCGCATCGTGGTTCACGACGTGCCGGAAAGTGCGGTCGGCGTCTCAAGTGATGAAGTTATGCTCAATGAAAATCTGAAACCTGTTGAACAACAGAGCGCAGGCATACCAATCAATAGTAATCTTATCGTGCACGTGGGGAATAACGTGCGGTTGGATGCGTTTGGGCTGAAGGCGAGGCTCACGGGCGACCTGAAGGTGGCGCAGGATAAACAAGGGCTTGGCCTCAACGGGCAGATCAATATCCCTGAAGGGCGTTTCCATGCCTATGGTCAGGATCTGATTGTCCGCAAAGGCGAGCTGCTGTTCTCCGGTCCACCCGATCAGCCTCTGTTGAACATCGAAGCGATTCGTAACCCGGAAGCGACGGAAAATGACGTTATTGCTGGCGTTCGCGTCACCGGTTCGGCTGACGAACCGAAAGCGGAGATCTTCTCTGACCCGGCGATGTCGCAGCAGGAAGCCCTCTCTTATCTGCTGCGTGGACAAGGTCTGGACAGCGGACAAAGCGACAGTGCGGCGATGACCTCGATGTTAGTGGGTCTGGGGGTTGCACAAAGTGGGCAGGTTGTGGGTAAAATCGGCGAGACGTTCGGCGTAAGCAATCTGGCGCTGGACACCCAGGGCGTGGGTGACTCCTCGCAGGTGGTGGTCAGCGGCTATGTACTGCCGGGTCTGCAGGTAAAATATGGTGTGGGGATCTTTGACTCACTGGCAACACTCACGTTACGCTATCGCCTGATGCCTAAGCTATATCTGGAAGCAGTGTCCGGCGTAGACCAGGCACTTGATCTGCTCTATCAGTTTGAGTTTTAGCAATGCGAATATTTGTCTACGGCAGTTTACGAACCAAGCAAGGCAACAGTCACTGGATGACCAATGCCTTGCTGCTGGGGAATTACAATATCGAGAACTACCAGTTGTACAGTCTGGGCCACTATCCAGGCGCGGTTCCGGGGGAAGGAACAGTACAGGGTGAAGTTTATCGTATTGACAATGCTACGCTTGCCGAACTTGATGCCTTGCGCACCAGGGGCGGTGAATATGCACGCCAGTTGATCCAGACGCCGTACGGAAGTGCGTGGATGTACGTCTACCAGCGTCCGGTCGACGGGTTAACGCGGATTGTAAGCGGTAATTGGTTAGACAGAGACCAGTACTGATAAACGACAACGCCACCGTGAGGTGGCGTTGTCGTTTTTGCGCCTCTTGCCGGGTAAGCGTAGCGCCGCCGGGCGAAACTCTCCAGCCAAAAAAAAGCCCCGACTCGCGGGGCTTTATTGATCGGCAGTAAGAATTACTTCTTAGCAGCGCGCTCGAAAGAGGCGATGATTTCTGCTTTCGCCGCTTCAGCGTTGTCCCAGCCGTCAACCTTAACCCACTTGCCTTTTTCGAGGTCTTTGTAGTGCTCGAAGAAGTGGCTGATCTGCGCTTTCAGCAGTTCTGGCAGGTCGTTCACATCTTTAATGTGATCGTACTCTTTGCTCAGCTTGGTGTGCGGTACCGCAACCAGTTTCGCATCTTCACCCGCTTCGTCGGTCATTTTCAGCACGCCAACTGGACGGCAGCGAATGACGGAGCCTGGCTGCAGTGGGTATGGCGTTGGGACCAGCACGTCAACCGGATCTCCGTCCAGAGACAGGGTGTTGTTGATGTAACCGTAGTTGCACGGGTAGAACATCGCGGTAGACATAAAGCGGTCAACGAACAGCGCACCAGTGTCTTTGTCGATTTCATATTTGATAGGATCTGCGTTAGCCGGAATTTCGATAACTACGTAGATGTCTTCTGGCAGTTCTTTACCCGCAGGGACGTTGAGTAAGCTCATGTCGGTGTCCTTTAAAATGGATGGTAAACAAGTGGCAGGTATTATAGCCAACTCGCGCTGAATGTCTCCGCCTGTTTTCGCCATCTCCCCTCGTTAACACTACTTTTCAGACCGTTTCCATGACAGGAAAATCCATAAACTCAGCCGCATTTTTAATGGTGGAATGAAAGCGATTACAAACTTGTGATTAACGTTTTATTCACTTTTCTGAAGTGTGATGTAACGCAATTCGTTACATATTTCATTGGCTATAGTCATTTCGCAGAACATCTTTTAGCCAACAATAACTCACCCTACGAGGACGTTCATATGTGGAAGCGCTTACTTCTTGTCACAGCAGTTTCGGCAGCCATGTCGTCTATGGCGATAGCCGCACCTTTAACCGTAGGTTTTTCGCAAGTCGGCTCTGAATCCGGCTGGCGCGCGGCAGAAACCAACGTAGCGAAAAGCGAGGCCCAGAAACGCGGGATCACGCTGAAAATCGCCGATGGTCAGCAAAAACAAGAGAACCAGATCAAAGCCGTACGCTCCTTTATCGCCCAGGGCGTAGATGCCATCTTTATTGCGCCCGTCGTGGCGACCGGCTGGGAGCCCGTGCTGAAGGAAGCGAAAGACGCGGAGATCCCGGTCTTCCTGCTCGATCGTTCCATTGATGTAAAAGACAAATCTCTCTATATGACCACCGTGACGGCCAATAACGTTCTTGAAGGACAGTTGATTGGTGACTGGCTGGTGAAACAGGTTGACGGAAAGCCGTGTAACGTCGTTGAACTGCAGGGCACCGTCGGGGCGAGCGTGGCCATCGACCGTAAGAAAGGCTTTGCTGAAGCTATCGCCAAAGCGCCAAACATCAAAATTATCCGTTCTCAGTCCGGTGACTTTACCCGCAGTAAGGGCAAAGAGGTCATGGAAAGCTTTATCAAGGCTGAAAACAACGGCAAGAACATCTGCATGGTTTACGCCCACAACGATGACATGGTGATCGGTGCGATTCAGGCGATTAAAGAAGCGGGTCTGAAGCCGGGCAAAGATATCCTCACCGGCTCTATCGACGGCGTGCCGGACATCTACAAAGCGATGATCGACGGCGAAGCGAACGCCAGCGTGGAGCTGACGCCAAACATGGCGGGCCCGGCATTCGACGCGCTGGAGAAATTCAAGAAAGACGGCACGATGCCGGAGAAAGTGACGGTCACCAAGTCCACGCTCTACCTGCCTGACACGGCGAAAGAAGAGTTAGAGAAGAAGAAAAATATGGGCTACTAAGCCCTCGCCCCTCACCCCAGCCCTCTCCCCGGAGGGGAGAGGGGGAAAGGCAGGGCGGAGCTGGATATTAACAATTGGCACGACATAGTCCCCTCTCCCCTCCGGGGAGAGGGTCAGGGTGAGGGGAGGACATATGACCACTGAACAACACCAGGAAATCCTCCGCACAGAGGGCTTGAGTAAATTCTTCCCCGGCGTGAAGGCGCTGGATAACGTCGATTTCAGCCTGCGTCGCGGCGAGATTCTGGCGCTGCTGGGCGAGAACGGGGCGGGGAAATCGACGCTGATCAAAGCGCTGACCGGCGTGTATCACGCCGATCGCGGCACCATCTGGCTGGAAGGCCACGCCATTTCGCCCAAAAATACCGCCCATGCCCAACAGCTGGGGATCGGGACGGTGTATCAGGAAGTAAATCTGCTGCCGAACATGTCGGTGGCGGATAACCTGTTTATTGGCCGTGAGCCACGCCGTTTTGGCCTGCTGCGCCGCAAAGAGATGGAAGCGCGGGCGACAAAACTGATGGAATCATACGGCTTCTCCCTCGACGTCCGCGAGCCGCTGAACCGCTTTTCCGTGGCGATGCAGCAGATCGTCGCCATCTGTCGGGCTATCGATCTCTCCGCAAAGGTGCTGATCCTCGACGAACCCACCGCCAGCCTTGATACCCAGGAAGTGGAAATGCTCTTTACCCTGATGCGCCAGCTGCGCGATCGGGGCGTGAGCCTGATCTTCGTGACGCACTTCCTCGATCAGGTGTATGAAGTGAGCGATCGTATCACGGTACTGCGCAACGGCAGCTTTGTAGGGTGCCGCGAAACCCGTGAGCTGCCGCAGATTGAGCTGGTGAAAATGATGCTGGGCCGAGAGCTGGAAACCAATGCCCTCCAGCGTGCAGGGCGCACGCTGCTCAGCGAGAAACCGGTCGCTGCGTTCAGTGATTACGGCAAAAAAGGGGTCATCTCACCGTTTAACCTTGAGGTTCGCCCCGGTGAGATTGTCGGCCTGGCGGGCCTGTTAGGCTCAGGCCGAACCGAAACCGCCGAGGTGATCTTCGGGATCAAGCCTGCCGACAGCGGCAGCGCGCTGATCAAGGGCAAACCCCAAACCCTGCGTTCGCCGCATCAGGCATCGTGTCTGGGCGTTGGCTTCTGCCCGGAAGATCGGAAAACGGACGGCATCATTGCCGCCGCCTCAGTGCGGGAAAATATCATTCTGGCGCTGCAGGCCCAGCGCGGCTGGCTGCGTCCCATTCCGCGTAAAGAACAAAACGCCATTGCCGAGCGCTTTATCCGTCAGCTCGGTATTCGCACCCCGAGCGCGGAACAGCCCATTGAGTTTCTCTCCGGCGGTAACCAGCAGAAGGTTCTCCTCTCGCGCTGGCTGCTGACAAAACCGCAGTTCCTGATCCTCGACGAGCCGACGCGCGGCATTGATGTAGGCGCACACGCTGAAATTATTCGTCTGATCGAAACGCTGTGCGCGGACGGTCTGGCGCTGCTGGTCATTTCGTCCGAGCTTGAGGAACTGGTGGGTTATGCCGATCGCGTCATTATCATGCGCGATCGCAAGCAGGTGGCAGAGATCCCGCTGGATAAGTTGTCCGTTCCGGCAATCATGAATGCCATCGCGGCGTAAGGAGCTAATCGTGATGCCCCGTTCACTTTCGCAAACCGGTGAGCCAAAGCGCCGCTTCAGCTGGCCGACCGGCACGCCGCAAATCGCGGCGCTGCTGGTGGTACTGCTGGTGGATAGCCTGGTCGCGCCGCATTTCTTCCAGGTAATCGTGCAGGATGGCCGCCTGTTTGGCAGTCCGATCGATATTTTAAACCGCGCCGCACCCGTCGCGCTGCTGGCGATTGGTATGACGCTGGTGATCGCCACCGGCGGGATTGACCTCTCCGTCGGCGCGGTCATGGCGATTGCCGGAGCCACCGCCGCCTCGATGACCGTCGCCGGGCATAGCCTGCCGGTGGTGCTGCTGGCCGCACTGGGCTCCGGGGTATTAGCCGGGCTCTGGAACGGTATTCTGGTAGCGGTTCTCAAAATTCAGCCCTTTGTTGCCACCCTGATCCTGATGGTGGCCGGGCGCGGCGTGGCGCAGCTGATCACCTCCGGGCAGATTGTCACCTTTAACTCCCCGAGCCTGGCGTGGCTCGGTAGCGGCAACCTTCTGTTCTTCCCGACGCCGGTGATTATTGCTCTGGTCACGTTAGTGGTGTTCTGGCTTTTGACCCGTAAAACGGCGCTCGGCATGTTTATTGAAGCGGTGGGGATCAACATCCGCGCCGCGCGCAACGCCGGGGTCAACACCCGCTTGATGGTGATGCTGACCTACGTGCTGAGCGGCGTCTGCGCCGCCATTGCCGGGGTCATCGTCGCGGCGGATATTCGCGGGGCCGATGCTAACAACGCGGGGCTCTGGCTGGAGCTGGACGCGATCCTCGCGGTGGTGATCGGCGGTGGGTCGCTGATGGGCGGACGCTTTAACCTGCTGCTCTCGGTAGTGGGGGCGCTGATCATTCAGGGCATGAACACGGGCATCCTGCTCTCGGGATTTCAGCCGGAACTCAACCAGGTGGTGAAAGCGGTGGTCGTGCTCTGCGTGCTGATCGTCCAGTCGCCGCGCTTTGTCAGCATCATTAAGGGGATCCGTGGCCATGATAAAACGTAATTTGCCGTTAATGATCACGCTGGGCGTGTTTGTGCTGGGGTATCTCTACTGCCTCACCCAATTTCCTGGTTTCGCCTCCACGCGTGTGATTTGCAACATTCTGACGGATAACGCCTTTTTAGGTATCATCGCCGTCGGGATGACCTTTGTGATCCTCTCCGGTGGGATCGATCTTTCCGTCGGCTCGGTGATCGCGTTTACGGGCGTTTTCCTCGCGAAGGCCATTGGGTTCTGGGGCATCTCTCCGCTGGTGGCATTCCCGCTGGTGCTGGCGATGGGCTGCGCGTTTGGTGCCTTTATGGGGCTGCTGATCGACGCGCTGAAAATTCCTGCCTTTATCATCACCCTCGCCGGGATGTTCTTCCTGCGCGGCGTGAGCTATCTGGTGTCGGAAGAGTCAATTCCGATTAACCATCCCATCTACGACACGCTCTCCAGCCTGGCGTGGAAAATCCCCGGCGGCGGCCGCCTGAGCGCGATGGGGCTGCTGATGCTGGGCGTGGTGGTGATTGGCATCTTCCTCGCCCATCGTACCCGGTTCGGCAATCAGGTTTACGCCATTGGCGGCAGCGCCACCTCGGCAAACCTGATGGGCATTTCGACCCGCAGCACTACCATCCGCATCTATATGCTTTCAACGGGGCTGGCAACGCTGGCGGGTATCGTCTTCTCTGTGTATACCCAGGCCGGTTACGCACTGGCGGGCGTGGGTGTTGAGCTGGATGCCATCGCCTCGGTGGTGATTGGCGGTACGCTGCTGAGTGGCGGGGTGGGAACGGTGCTGGGCACGCTGTTCGGCGTGGCGATCCAGGGGCTGATTCAGACCTACATTAACTTCGACGGCACGCTCAGCTCGTGGTGGACCAAGATCGCCATCGGCATTTTGCTGTTTATTTTTATTGCCCTGCAGCGCGGTCTGACGGTGCTCTGGGAGAATCGTCAGAGTTCGCCTGTAACACGTGTATAAATATTCTCCGGTAGCGGCCGATAACCTTTTTTTCTGTCCAGAAATATCTCGCTACCGGAAATAACATCATGCTGAAAACGCTATCGATTCGTACCGGCTTGCTCTCTTTACTGGCCGTTATGACCCTTCTGCTGCTGATTGTCAGCGGCATCGGTATTTATGCCCTTACACAAAGTTCTTCTTCACTCCAGCGCATCAACCACCTTCAGGGTGAGCAGATGGTGCAGCTTAATTCTGGCTATACGCTGATCCTGCGCGCGCGCAATGAGGCGGGCCAGGCCGTCCGAATGATGGAAATTGGTCTGCTGGACGATGCATCCAAATCGGTAAAAAACATCAATCAGGAAATTGCCCAGGCGCAGAAAACGCTGAAAGCCGTGATCGACGGCGGTGTGGCTGACGGGCAGGGACAAAAGCTGCTGGATAACGTAGCTGCGAGTCTGGCGGCGTATACCCGGCAGGGCATCAACCCGATGCTGAAAGCCCTGAACGACCAGAGCGCGGACGGTTACTACGACCTGATTGAGAACGCGCTGATTCCGGTGGCTAACAAGTTTGATAACGATATGCAGGCTTTCCAGGCGTGGAGCGAAGCGCGTGGCAAAGCGGAAGTCAGCGCCGTGCAGTCGAGCAAAACCCGCGTCCTGATCCTTATCGTTGTCGCCGCGCTGCTGACGGCAGGCATTATCGTCCTCGCGTGGCTGGTGCTGCGCCATATGCTGCTGAAGCCGCTTTCGGCTTCCATTGCTCAGCTTGAACATGTCGCGGCAGGGGATTTAACCCACACGCTGGAACACACGGCCAGCCAGGAATTTAACCGGCTCAACGCAGCCATTGAAACGATGCGCCAGTCGCTGATGGGATCGGTTCTGCGGGTGCGCGATGCCAGCTCGCAAATCGATACGGGCAGCCGCGAGCTGACGGCGGGGAACATGGATCTTGCCCAGCGCACGGAATCCACCGCCACGTCGCTGGAGCAAACGGCGGCCAGCATGGAAGAGATCACCGCCACGGTGAAACTCAACGCGGATAATGCAGAGCAGGCGCACCAGCTGGCGAAGTCCGTCTCCGACACGGCTGACCACGGCAGCGAAATGGTCTGCTACGTGATTGAAAAAATGCGCGATATCTCCGGCAGCTCGGCGCGCATCGCCGATATCCTGAGCGTGATTGACGGTATTGCCTTCCAGACCAACATTCTGGCGTTGAACGCCTCCGTTGAAGCCGCGCGCGCGGGCGAACAGGGGCGGGGTTTTGCCGTCGTCGCGGGAGAAGTGCGAAACCTGGCCAGCCGCAGTGCCGACGCGGCGAAAGAGATCCGATCTCTTATCAGCGATTCGCAGACCCACGTGAATGAGGGGAGCGAGCTGGCACAGCAGGCCGGTGAAACGATGGATGAGATCGCAACAGAAGTGCTGCGGATGACCAAACTGATGCGTGAAATTGCGACCGCGTCTCAGGAGCAGAGTCGCGGCATTGAGCAGGTGAATATCGCGGTGAACCAGATGGACGAAACGGCGCAGCAAAATGCGGCGCTGGTACAGCAGTCATCCGCCGCGACACGCTCGCTGGAAGAGCAGTCGCGCGAACTGATGGAAGCCATGTCCTCGTTTAAGCTGACGGCCCAGACTGCTGCATAATCATATTCACCCCTGGTACGTGCTGTGCCAGGGTTTTATTTGTCGATGAATTTAACGCATTAATATTATCGTGAATATTCCCCATTAATATTTCCAGCGCGCTGGTTAACGCTAACGCTTTTTCAGTGGGTTCAAGATATAAACCTTTACGGTAAAACAGTGGCTCATCAAAAAGTTGATTAAAGCGTTTCAGCGCCAGGCTTACCGCTGGACGGGACATGTCCAGGCGCACAGAGGCTTTCGCCATGCTGCCGCAACGAACAATTTCAATAAAGACAGGAATAAGATTTAAATCGATGCCGGTATTGGCACGAGAATAGTTTTTCATCGCGAATATGCTCCAGGAAATAATTGTCAAACTGTTATGGAAATAATGCAGGAGCAGGGATGAAGATTAAAGCGTCTTTTTTATAAACACTTATACGGTAAATTATATAAATGACTGGGAAGCCTGGCGGCTTCCCAGGAGAAAGGGGTTACGCGTCCGGATACTCACGGATGAAACGTTCAACGTCTTCAACCATGTGGTTGTTGCCGACGAAGAACGAACGGCGCTGGTGCAGGCTTTCCGGCACGATGTCCAGAATACGCTCTTTACCGTCGCTCGCCTTGCCGCCCGCCTGTTCAGCGAGGAACGCCATCGGGTTGCATTCGTACAGCAGACGCAGCTTCCCGTCCGGGTGGCTGGCGGTGCTTGGATAGAGGTAAATGCCGCCCTTCAGCAGGTTGCGGTGGAAGTCAGCGACCAGAGAACCGATATAGCGGGAGGTGTACGGGCGCTGGGTGGCTTTATCTTCTTCCTGGCAGAATTTGATGTACTTCTTCACGCCGCTCGGGAATCTGATGTAGTTGCCTTCGTTGATGGAATAAGTGTTGCCCTTCTCCGGGAAGCGCATACGTTCCTGGCTCAGGCAGAACACGCCCAGTGAAGGATCGTACGTGAAGGCGTGAACCCCGCACCCGGTGGTATACACCAGCATGGTGGACGAACCATACACCACATAGCCCGCAGCAACCTGGTTGCTGCCCGGCTGGAGGAAATCTTCTTCGGTGACCGGCGAGCCAACAGGCGTCACGCGGCGGTAGATGGAGAAAATGGTGCCGACAGAAACGTTAACGTCGATGTTGGAGGATCCATCCAGCGGATCCATCAGAACAACGTATTTCGCGTGTTCGCATCCTTCGAAAACAACAATTTCATCTTCTTCTTCGGAGGCGATACCCGCAACGATGTCGCGCGCGCGCAGTGCAGCTTTCAGTTTTTCATTTGCGAACAGGTCGAGTTTCTGTTGCACCTCACCCTGAACGTTCTCGGCACCGCTGGCACCCAGGATATCGACCAGACCGGCCTTGTTGATATCACGGTGGATGATCTTAGCGCCCAGCTTTATTGCCGACAGCAAAGCAGTGAGTTCACCGGTAGCATGAGAAAACTCGTGCTGCTTTTCGACAATAAATTCACCTAACGTTTTCATAACACTTTCCCTGCATCTTATGTGAGTAGAGCGATTGTATGTTCAACAAAACGACTAAAGCCCAACAATCTTAACAAATATTCAAATAGTAGCGCAGTGGTGAATCGCGCCAGCAAAATACGGATTTACCTGAAATGCGTTTCACAGCCGCTAACATGTGAGTAAAATGTGCGCCACATTGAAGAAGGATAGTGACGTATGCGCATTCATATATTGGGGATTTGTGGCACTTTCATGGGCGGACTGGCAATGCTGGCGCGCTCACTGGGCCATGAAGTAACAGGTTCGGACGCCAATGTGTATCCGCCGATGAGCACGCTTCTGGAGAAGCAGGGCATCTCTCTGATTCAGGGATACGATGCCAGCCAGCTGGACCCGCAGCCGGACCTGGTCATCATTGGCAACGCCATGACCCGTGGTAACCCATGTGTTGAAGCGGTGCTGGAACGCAATATTCCGTTTATGTCTGGCCCACAGTGGCTGCATGACTTCGTGCTGCGTGACCGCTGGGTTGTTGCCGTTGCCGGTACCCACGGCAAAACGACCACCGCCGGAATGGCGACCTGGATCCTCGAAGCCTGCGGCTATAAGCCGGGCTTTGTGATTGGCGGCGTACCGGGCAACTTCGACGTTTCTGCGCGTCTGGGTGACAGCCCGTTCTTTGTGATCGAAGCCGACGAATACGACTGCGCGTTCTTCGACAAGCGTTCCAAGTTTGTGCATTACTGCCCGCGCACGCTGATCCTCAACAACCTTGAGTTCGATCACGCGGATATCTTTGACGACCTGAAAGCGATCCAGAAACAGTTCCACCACCTGGTGCGCATTGTTCCGGGCCAGGGCCGCATCATCCTGCCGGAGAACGACATCAACCTGAAGCAGACCCTGGCGATGGGCTGCTGGAGCGAGCAGGAGCTGGTGGGCGAACAGGGTCACTGGCAGGCGAAGAAACTCAACGCCGATGCCTCCGAGTGGGAAGTGCTGCTCGACGGTGAAAAAGTGGGTGAGGTGAAGTGGGGCCTGGTGGGCGAGCACAACATGCATAATGGCCTGATGGCCATTGCTGCGGCGCGCCACGTGGGCGTTCTGCCTGCTGATGCGGCCAATGCGCTGGGCTCGTTCATTAACGCCCGTCGCCGTCTGGAACTGCGCGGCGAAGCGAATGGCGTGACGGTGTATGACGATTTCGCGCATCACCCGACGGCCATTCTGGCAACGCTTGCAGCGTTACGCGGCAAGGTTGGCGGCACCGCGCGCATTCTGGCCGTGCTGGAACCGCGCTCGAACACCATGAAGATGGGCATCTGCAAAGATGACCTCGCGCCGTCGTTAGGACGTGCCGATGAAGTCTTCCTCCTGCAGCCGCAGCATATTCCGTGGCAGGTGGCCGAAGTGGCCGACGCCTGCATTCAGCCTGCGCACTGGAGTGCGGACGTGGATGTCTTAGCGGATATGGTGGTGAAAGCCGCACAGCCTGGCGATCATATTCTGGTGATGAGCAACGGCGGTTTTGGTGGGATCCATCAGAAGCTGCTGGACGGTCTGGCGAAGAAAGCCGCGGCCGCAGAGTAATCCCCTCACCCCAGCCCTCTCCCCATAGGGGAGAGGGTGTTCAATTTCCCTCTCCCCTATGGGGAGAGGGTCAGGGTGAGGGGAACAGATTACTCGTCGTTCTCAGACAGCTCGCGCAGATACTGGAAAATCAGACGCGCGGACTTCGGCGGTTTATTCCCTTCTTTCTCTTTCTTCGCATTGCGGATCAAAGAACGCAGCTGCTGGCGGTCGGCATCCGGCCACAGGTTCAGCACTTCCGGTACGGCGTCATCACCTTGTTCAATCAGACGATCGCGGATCTGCTCAAGCTTATGGAAAAACGCAACCTGCTGGTTGTGACGGTTTTTCAGCTTGTCCAGTGCCTGGCGGATCGGATCGACGTCGCGCTGACGCAGCATTTTCCCGATAAGCTGAAGCTGGCGACGACGGCCTTCTTTCTTGATTTTCTGTGCCAGTTCAATGGCATCACGCAGATCCTGGTCGAGCGGGATCTTATCCAGCGCGTTTTTACCCAGTTCTACCATTTCTGCGCCAAGCTGTTTTAACTCTTCGGCGTCACGCTTAATTTCACTTTTACTGACCCAGATGATCTCATCATCTTCGTCTTCGATGTCATCACCGGGAACGTCGTCGAGCCAGTCTTCGGGCTGCTTAGTCATGTCAGGCTCCTTAAAAAAAGAGGCTAATGTTACCAGTTAAGACGCGCACTGAAAAACGGTTCTCTGTTAGACTTCAGATAACTCTCTCTTACAGTATGGCATTTGCGATGAAAGTAACCTCACAAGTTGAAGCGCAGCGTAAGATTCTGGAAGAAGCCGTCTCCACCGCGCTGACGCTCGCTTCAGGTAAATCAGATGGCGCCGAAGTGGCGGTCAGCAAAACCACCGGCATTAGCGTGAGCACCCGCTATGGCGAAGTGGAGAATGTAGAATTCAACAGCGATGGCGCGCTTGGGATCACGGTGTATCACCAGAATCGCAAAGGCAGTGCGTCATCCACCGATCTCAGCCCGGATGCCATTGCCCGTACGGTGCAGGCGGCGTTGGACATTGCCCGTTATACCTCTCCGGACCCTTACGCAGGCGTGGCGGATAAAGACCTGCTGGCCTTCGATGCCCCGGACCTCGATCTTTTCCATCCGGCGGAAGTCACCCCGGACGAAGCCATCGAACTGGCCGCGCGCGCCGAGCAGGCTTCCCTGCAGGCGGATAAACGCATCACCAATACCGAAGGCGGCAGCTTTAACAGCCACTACGGCATCAAAGTGTTCGGCAACAGCCACGGTATGCTGCAGGGCTACTGCTCAACCCGCCACTCGCTCTCAAGCTGCGTCATCGCCGAAGAGAACGGCGACATGGAACGCGACTACGCCTACACCATTGGCCGCGCGCTGGGCGATTTGCAGTCTCCGGAGTGGGTCGGTAAAGCGTGTGCCGAACGCACCCTGTCTCGCCTCTCCCCGCGCAAGCTCTCCACCATGAAAGCCCCGGTCATTTTTGCCAATGAAGTGGCGACAGGTCTGTTTGGTCATTTGGTAGGCGCTATCGCGGGCGGCTCGGTGTACCGAAAATCGACCTTCCTGCTCGACTCGCTGGGCAAGCAGATCCTGCCAGAATGGCTGACCATTGAAGAGCATCCGCACCTGCTGAAAGGGCTGGCCTCCACGCCGTTCGACAGCGAAGGCGTACGCACCGAACGTCGCGATATTATCAAAGACGGTATTCTGACCCAGTGGCTGCTGACCAATTACTCCGCACGCAAGCTGGGGCTGAAAAGCACCGGTCACGCGGGTGGGATCCACAACTGGCGCATTGCCGGTCAGGGCCTGAGCTTTGAGCAGATGCTGAAAGAGATGGGCACCGGCCTGGTCGTCACGGAACTGATGGGTCAGGGCGTAAGCGGCATCACCGGCGACTACTCGCGCGGCGCGGCGGGATTCTGGGTCGAAAACGGCGAAATTCAGTATCCGGTGAGCGAAATCACTATCGCCGGCAACCTGAAGGACATGTGGCGCAACATCGTTACGGTCGGTAACGATATTGAAACACGTAGCAATATACAGTGTGGTTCTGTATTACTCCCGGAGATGAAAATCGCCGGACAGTAATACCCGTGAAAGCGTGATTAATAATAAAAAAGGAAGTGAGCAATGCGTAAACACCTGTTAGCGATCGTCGCGGCTTCAACGCTGGTTCTTGGCTCGTCTGCGTTTGCTGCCGATCTCGAAGACAATATGGACATCCTCAGTGAAAACCTGAAGGTGGTGCAGAAAACGGACAATGCGGCGGAAATGAAAGGCGCATTGACCAAAATGCGTGAAGCGGCGCTGGACGCGCAAAAAGCGACCCCGCCGAAGCTGGAAAGCAAAGCGGCAGACAGCGCAGAGATGAAAGACTACCGTCACGGCTTTGACGTGCTGGTGGGTCAGATTGACGGTGCGCTGAAGCTGGCTAACGAAGGCAAAGTGAAGGAAGCCCAGGCGGCAGCCGACCAGTTTGTCGCCACGCGTAATACGTATCACAAGAAGTATCGTTAATCCCGCAGTCGAACGGCATGCAAAGGCGAAACAGGGCCCGGCATGCCGTTCTGTCAGCCGTTAAAATTGCGTGCGAAAGTAAGCAAAGAGCAGGATTTTTGCCAGAATAGTGATGAAAATACAGCTCAGAAACAAAATCGCCAGATATTTACGCATCATTCGTTCCCCTTATACGTAGCTGTATTTATCAGCGTGGCAATTTTCAAGCGGAACGTTCAGCGCTGACAGCATCTTCTCCACCTCGTTAATCATCTCTTCCGGTCCGCTTATAAAATAGCGATGGTGCTCATAGCCTGATGGAATAGCACGTTTCAGGAACTCGACATCAATGCGCCCGGTTTCGCCATGCCACTCTGCTGCCGGGTGTTCAGGTAAAAATAGTACGGTGAACTCCGAACGTGCTGTCATTGCTATCAGCTCCTCCCTGAACGTGGCGGACTCCCAGTCCCTGACGCAATAAATCAGCAGAACGGGTCGGTTATCCTCTCGATCCGCCATCGTTCTCAATATGCTCATGACGGGCGTAATACCGATGCCTCCGGCAATAAAAACATGCAGCGCGGGGCTGTCTGTCAGGCTATAAACGCCAAAAGGTCCCTCAATAAAGACTTTATCGCCCGGCGAGAGGGTGCCTAATTTTTCTGTAAAATCGCCCCGCTGCTTTACAGACATTTCGACATCCGGATATCTCTCCGCGCTGGAAGAGAAGGCAAAGGGGTGAGCGGTCAGTTTGAAGGGGCTGGCAAACGCCGTTAACAGGCCAAACTGCCCGGGCAAGAACGTCATTCCCGAATGTCCCTCCGGTTTCATCACCAGCGTGAGACAGTTACCCCTTTCCTGTCGCGTAGACGTGACTACCCAGGGCTTTTTTGAGGACAGGAGTGGGCGAATCACGCGCGTGTAAAGCACCAACGTGCCCCATATCAGGATCAGGGCGATCCAGAGCAGATGCTTTAACGGCGATTCAAGATAAAACCCCCAGGCAAAGGCATGGAGAAGCCCTGACCCAATCGCCACCACGGCTAACGAAATGTGCAGGAAATGCCAGTATTCATACCTGATTTTGAGCCTGGCTTTAAACAGCGTGAGAACAATTAACGCGAGGAATGCGTAAGTTGACAGTGAAGCGAAACGTGCTCGCCAGGGGGCGTCAAAAATATTCAACAGCGCGAGCTTCCCCGGATCGGCAATAAATAAAATAACGGGATGCGCGACGATCGCGACGACAGCGAACAGGGACATGATCTTATGCATCTTATAAATCACGTTTTCACCCCATGCGCGAACAATCCATTTTATTCGTGCCGTCAGAACCAGCTGAAAACCCAACATCGCCAGGCCGGCATAGCCCAGGACGACAGAAAATTCCGTCCAGTAATCTCTTGCCGGAGGCAAAGTGGCAAAAAGCAATACCATCATGGGACTCAATATCAATACGATAAAAAGTGTCGCGCTAAGAATAATCCATTTCATATCTTTCATTTTTCGTCCTGTGAAACTAACGCCTTATTGCTGAAAAGCCCGACGGCGTACTACCTTCGTCGTCGGTTGGGGATAGAGGGTAGGTGGCTTCAAATGCTTTCATTGATCGCGTTCTTTACCCGTATCAGGTTTGCCGAGATTGCCCGCAGCATGTGCCGGATGATGGGGTCGCGAAGTCGGATGAGGGTGTTGTTTAACGTAAACACCGTCGCATGATACTGCTCGCTCAATATTCTTAGCTCCATTAAAATCTGAGAAGCGTTCAGCGGTGGGTTCTTCAGATGCACCGTACCGTAAATGAAACGAGAGAATTCGTGGGAGCTTTCCTCAGACGCTGAGATATGTTCCACGAGTTTGTCATAATAACAAATGAGCTCTTTATTGAATTGCCTGAGTGTTTCATGTAGCGGCAAGAAAATAGCGCCTCGCATATTCCAACGGACCCGCTGTGTCATTTTTGATAATTTATGGAGTTGGTGTAATGGCTCTCTCAGTTCTGCAATATCACTTTTAGAGGTGATATTTATCTGCGGGAAAACAGTCATGTTTATTTTTCCTGTAAATCAATTGGCGGTCGTTTCATGAGATGACTATCTGATTGTGCATAAAAAATATGTGCACGTATTACAACAGTAATACCGGTATTTCGTTGTCGTTTAAAAAAAAGGAGAGCTCCATTTCTGATTGGGTTGGATAACGGCTGTCCATATTTTTATTCAGGATAACAATGTCGGCCTGTTTTTTCATGGCGAGCAGGCGAATAGCCTCATGCAGGCTACCAAAATGAATATGACGATGAACAAAGCCCACAGGTAAAACCAAACGCCGGGTTAGTGCTGCAAGCCGGTTTGTGGCCAACGTCGATAACACTTTTTCCAGCCTTTTCGTGTCAATAAAATGCTTTTGTGCGCGTTGGTAAACCGAATCCGGGATCACTGCCAGTAAATGCACATGCCCTGAATTAACGTTAGAGAAATATTGTGCGCTGCTCAGTTCTTTTTTTACCGGGTTATCGGAAAAAATCTCTACCGGAATAATGATGTTGGTATACATAGTGTCTTTTTATGAAGCCAGTACAATGCGTGATATGAAATTCATAGTGATAGCAAACGAAAGAATAACGATGATAAAAATCAATAACCATTGGGTTATTTCCAACCTTTTTATGGTTTTTTCATACGTTGCAATATCTGTTCGGGCCGCGAGGTGATTTTTATAATATAGATAATAGAGCATTATAAAAATATACATAGCGGGTACAGCCAATGTAATCCACCCAAGGTGGTAGATAAGAAGTTCAGTCATTAAAAACCCCATCAGGGCAACAAGGAAGAACATCCTTTATCTCCTTTTTTTCAATTTAAAATAAATAAGCGTGAAGATATCCAGCATCATCCAAATCCCGCCGAGCAGGAGGATATTGACCAGCGCGCCGCTCCAGAAAATGAAAGGTTTATAGCTCGCATCGTGCAGGACGCCCTGGGCTCCCCCCCACATCATAAGGACCGTAATAAGACAGATGATGTTGATGACGATAAGAAAGAAAATCAGATAGCGGTTAATATTTTTCATGGCTCAGCCTCATCAATGGGTTATCGCGCGCAGCATCGCGCGAGTAACGAGTACAATTCCCTCTTCCGAGCGATAAAAACGGCGTGCATCCTCATCGGCATTAACGCCAATTACCATTCCTTCCGGAATGTCACAGCCACGCTCGATAACACAGCGAGCAAGATGGCAGCCTTTGCCGATGCGGGTATCTGGTAAAATAACGCAGCTATCTATGTGGCAGTCGGCATCAATATTAACGCGCGGGAAAAGGACCGATCTCATGATATCGGACCCGGTTACGACGCAGCCGCTCGATACCAGCGAGTTTTGCGTGAGGCCATGATTCCCCTGCTCATTCTCTATAAATTTTGCGGGAGGAAGGGACTCCATGTACGTGCGGATAGGCCATTTTGGGTCATACATGTTCAGATCCGGTTTAGCACAGACTAAATCAAGATTGCTTTTCCAGTAGGCGCTGAGCGTACCGACATCCCGCCAGTAAATGCTGTCATCCGCGCAGTCCTTGACGCAGGAATGGGCGAAAGAGTGTGCCCAAACGCTGCCCTGGCGGGTGGCCTTAGGAATGATGTCTTTACCGAAGTCATGGCTCGACTGGGGATCCGCGCTGTCTTCCAGCAGCATTTGATAGAGGCACGCGGCATTAAAAATATATATTCCCATCGACGCAAGCGATTGCGTGGGATCGCCAGGAAGTGTTGGGGGAACCGCTGGCTTCTCCACGAAGTCGATAACTTTATGATTCTCGTCGATAGCCATAACGCCAAATTCACGTGCGTCCACCACCGGAACAGGGAGACAGGCGACGGAACAGAGGGCATTTTTTTGGACATGGTCAAGCAGCATGCGGGAGTAATCCTGCTTATAGATATGATCGCCTGCCATAATGACAATATATTCTGCGCCGTACCGTTTTATAATATCGATATTTTGCGCGACGGCATCCGCAGTCCCCCTGTACCATCTTTCGTCATGTTTTCTTTGCTGAGCAGGTAACAGGTCTATAAATTCGTTCATTTCGTTACTGAGGAATGACCAGCCTCGTTGAATATGCTGAACGAGGGTATGTGATTGATATTGAGTAATTACCCCTATGCGTCGGATACCTGAGTTGAGGCAATTTGAAAGCGCAAAATCAATAATGCGGAATTTGCCTCCAAAGTGTACGGCAGGCTTAGCCCGCAGCGAGGACAAATCTCTTAGCCGCGTGCCTCTTCCTCCAGCCAGAATAATCGCGACCGATTTGGCAGGCAGTTGTTTGGCCAGGTATAGCGATTCCAGATTACTTTCTTCTTTCATTTTAACTTCCTGTTTATAAGCACGTTTTCATTCGTGCTGTCCTTTGGGTTGCAGCTGTCACTGCCCATGTTATTTGCATAGGTAGTGGTTAACTCGCTCATTTATCTCACTTACTTGACGCTTCAAGAGGAAGAGTGATTCATTCATGAGAATGATATGTTTTTGCCTGAAATCCTGTTTTCAGCGCAAAACCACGCTCTGTCATGAGGTGCGCAGTAATAAATCATAAAAGCTATGAATGAAACCTTAATCTGGATCATCTTTTTAAAGGGATTTGGTCTTTTTATAAATAAAAAAAGCGCTTCAGCCATTTAGTTGGAACAGTGTTTTATTTATTGATTATTAACTTCTTAATATAATTAAAGAAATTATGTCTTTGGTTGTTTTTTAATCTCCGGAGGGGTTTTTATCCTAATGAATAATGATCCAGATTAAATTATTACAGTCAGATGTATGATTTATTACGCGGCCAGGCAAGGAAGCCATAAGTTTTACAGGGGAACGTTAGATGTTAAAGGTTTGTATTGTACTCACTTTACTGCTCAGTATCGTTACCGGTTGTGATAACTCGATAAAATCAGTCGATTATTTTTCCCGACATTTAAGTGAAGCCCTTCATCTTTCAGAGGAATGTGATAATAGTCTCTGGCGAAATGATGAATGTGCTAATGCGCATGATGCATTAATACAAGCAGAGCGGATGAGCACCATAACGAATTAATCATTGTAACATTGAGATAAATGAGCGTGTTGTCATACGGCATTTCTACGGAGATGCTCCGTGCCTTGCGTCTCATAAGAAAACCTTATCCAGCTCACATTTTCATACATTGCGTACTGGCGATTTGTGCTTCCTTGTCCCATTGCTTACGCGTTATAGCGTGATATTCATCACGCAAATCATTCATTTTATCCATTTTCACCTGAATTATGTGGCACAGATCACTGCTGCTGCTCGCCTTTCCACTTCGAAGTGGAAAACAACTCGCTACAAACAATCCCCCCTCAACGTTAGTTTTACCCCAGAGCCATTAACGGGGTAAGACCAGTGATTAACGGAGCGGTAATGAACGACGTTGGGGAACAGGCGGAGCAAACAGAGCAGCTCGCGAACACCATGCTGCAGCAGGTTTATGCCCTGCTTGCCCGGCACAACATCATCCCCAATGCGGTACAGGAGCAGATGCTCACCTCCCACGTTCGCGCGATGGCGCACCGGTCCGTGACCGGCGAGCCGCTGCCGGAGGTTGAAGCGGAACTGTTCGACGAAATTTCACCAGATTCAATGCAACTTGCCCGTGAAGTGGTGGCGCAGTTTGGCAACCTTCCTGATGAAGAAGCCTGGCTGCTCTCCGTTCACTTTGAAGTCGCGAAAGACAACCTTTAAGGAGCAACACATGGAACAGATTACAGTCGTGATTGGCGATCGCCTGGGCAAAGGTCAGAAAGTGGCCGCTGGTGTGGAAAAAGCGGGCGGACGTGCGGTTGTCGTACCGGGTATGGCTGCCGATATGAAGCTCGGCGACATGATGAAAGCGGAAAACGCCACCTTCGGCATCTCCTTCTGCGGCAGCGGCGGCGCGGGCGCTATCACCGCGCAAACCAAATATGGCTACAAAGCGAAATACGGCATGCGTTCCGTGGAAGAGGGCGTGACCGCCATCAACGAAGGCTGCAACGTGCTGGGCTTTGGCTTTATGGATAAAGAAGAGCTGGGCGAGCGTCTGGTACAGGCGTGGCAGAAGAAATACGGCGCATAAGCATGAAAGAACAGTTCACAACCACGGTGAGAGTGAAGGGGAAAGGCGACGCCAAAGCGCGCGCCTTTGCCGACGCGCTCAACCACGTTCAGGCCGCGGTGATGAAAGCCTCACCGCATATCTTACTGCGTATTGAGCCACAGGATGTGCAGGTTGTTCAGGCGCAAGAAGCGGTGCGTAAAGAAGCGTTTCTGTTCTTCTTTTTGCGCCGGGAAAGACGCACCTACAGCGTGGAGCTGGATGTGACCGTCAACGTGACCGCCATCAATCTCGACCAGGTGGATTTCGTCACGCAACGCTGATTATTCATAAAAGGGCAGACTGATGTTCTTAATTATATTAATAAAATCGCTCATCATTGGCGGCCTGGTTGGCGTCGGTGTCGGAGCCGGGGCTGCACGCATGTTTCATGCGCCTACCACTCAGGGTATGGGCGCGTTTCGTACGTTGGGGGAACTGAACTCCTGTGAAGGGGATCCGGCGTCCCACTTCTCCTTCGGGTTAGGTTTCTTCTTTAACGCCTGGGCCTCTTCCGTGGCCGCAGGTGCCTTCACACAGGACGTTGACCACCGCATCATCCCGAACTGGGGTGCTGCCGCACTGATGATCAAAAACCGTAACGTCGGCGAAACGCTGCACGATCCGCGCAAAATGGCGATTGCCTGCGGCGTGATCGGCATGCTCGTCGTGACCTTCCTTAACCTGACCGCCTCCTCCGTTCCGGCCGCGCTTCAGGTCACCGCCGTGAAGGTGCTGGTCCCGGCGGCTAACCTGCTGGTCAACACCGTGATGCCGGTGATCTTCTGGCTGGCGGCCATCGACGCGGGTAAAAAATCGGGCTTCTGGGCCACCATTTTTGGCGGCGCGGCGCAGCTGATTATGGGCAACGCCGTGCCGGGCCTGGTGCTGGGCATCCTGATCGGTAAAGGCGTGGAAGAGAGCGGCTGGAACCACGTCACCAAAGTGATGATGGCGGCTATCGTTCTGCTGTTCGTGCTGAGCGGCTTCTTCCGCGGCTTCGACATGAAGATGATCGAATCCTTCCATCTGACCGTGCCGAACTGGCTCGACATGATCCACAACTCGCTCAGCGGTAAATAACAGGAGCCTCTACATGGAACAGAATAAAGGTTTTTGGTATGCCGACTGGTCGTTCCCGATCTTCGTTGGCCTGCTCTCCTCCGGCGTCTTCGCCGGGACGCATATGTACTACCTCTACGGCATCGGCGCGTTTAACGAAGTGGCCTTCGTGGCGATGCTGAAAGCAGGAATCGATACCGGCGTCTACGGCGCGGTGGCGGCGTTCGGCGCGAGCTTCCTGTTCGCCCGTATTATTGAAGGGTCGCTGGTGGGCATCCTCGACATCGGCGGCGCCATCCAGACCGGCGTAGGCCTTGGCGTACCGGCGCTGCTGCTGGGGGCAGGCATCATGTTCCCGGTGACCAACTTCATTGCTTCGCTGATCACCGGCCTGGTGATTGGTCTGGCGATTGGCTACGTCATCATCCTGGCGCGTAAGTTCACCATCAACCAGAGTAACTCCACCTACGGTGCAGACGTGATGATGGGCGCGGGTAACGCCTCCGGCCGCTTCCTCGGGCCGCTGATTATCCTCAGCGCCATGACTGCCTCCATTCCGATTGGCGTCGGTTCCCTGCTGGGCGCACTGCTGTTTTACATCTGGCAGAAGCCGATTACCGGCGGCGCGATCCTCGGTGCGATGCTGTTGGGCTGGCTGTTCCCGGTCGCCCTTTAATACCCGCGGGCGCCCTGGCGCCCGTCTTATCAGGAGATCCTCATGTTTGATTTACTCCTGCGCCGTGCGCGCCTTACCGACGATACCCTGACCGATATCGCCATTCAGGACGGGAAAATCGCGGCGCTGGGCGAGATTGACGCTCCCGCCCGTAAAACGGTTGAGCTGAGCGGCGACGTATTCGTCAGCGCGGGCTGGATTGACTCCCACGTTCACTGCTACCCGAACTCCCCCATTTACCACGACGAACCTGACAGCGTGGGCATTGCTACCGGCGTCACCACCGTGGTTGACGCGGGCAGTACCGGTGCCGACGACGTGGACGATTTCTATGAAATCACCCGCAAAGCCTCTACCGAGGTCTTTGCCCTGCTGAACATCTCACGCGTGGGCCTGATCGCCCAGAACGAGCTGGCTAACATGGCCAACATCGACGCCGATGCGGTGAAGCAGGCGGTGACGCGCCATCCTGATTTTATCGTCGGCCTGAAAGCGCGCATGAGCAGCAGCGTGGTCGGTGAAAACGGCATTACGCCTCTGGAGCGGGCGAAAGCCATTCAGAAAGAGAACGGCGACCTGCCGCTGATGGTGCACATTGGCAACAACCCGCCGAACCTCGACGAAATTGCCGAGCTGCTGAGTTCCGGCGACATTATCACCCACTGCTACAACGGCAAACCCAACCGCATTCTGACGCCCTCCGGCGAGCTGCGCGCCTCCATCACCTCCGCCCTGAAGCGCGGCGTGCGGCTGGACGTCGGCCACGGTACGGCGAGCTTCAGTTTTGAGGTGGCGAAACGCGCCATCGCGATGGGCATTCTGCCGCACACCATCAGCTCGGATATCTACTGCCGCAACCGCATCAGCGGCCCGGTCGGTTCGCTGGCAAGCGTGATGTCGAAGTTTCTCGCCATCGGCATGTCGCTGCCGCAGGTGATTGACTGCGTCACCGCCAACGCCGCCGACGGCCTGCGCCTGACGCGCAAAGGCCGGATCCAGCCGGGTCTCGACGCTGACCTGACGCTGTTCACGATTAAACGCCAGCCGACGGTGCTGACGGATGCTGAAAACGACAGCCTGCAGGCTGAACACATTCTGGTGCCGCTTGCCGCGATCCGCGCGGGCAAGGGCTACATGACCGAACAAGGGAGCACGGAACATGCCTTCGATTTATGAAAAGTACAACTTAAAACAGGTTATCAACACCTCTGGCCGCATGACGGCGCTGGGCGTCTCCACGCCGCGCCCGGAAGTGGTGCAGGCGGCGATGGACGGCATGAATCACTATTTCGAGATGAAGGATCTGGTCAACAAAACCGGGGAGTACATCGCGAAGCTGCTGGATGTGGAAGGTGCGACGGTCGTTTCCTGCGCGTCGGCGGGCATTGCCCAGTCCGTGGCGGCGGTGCTGGTCAAAGACAGCGACTGGCTGCTGGAAAACCTGCACGTCACCCCGATTGAGAACAACGAAATCGTCCTGCCGAAAGGCCACAACGTGAACTTTGGCGCGCCGGTGGGCAGCATGGTGGCGCTGGGCGGCGGTAAGCTGGTGGAAGCGGGCTACGCCAACGAATGCTCTGCCGATCAGCTGGCGGCGGCAATTACCCCGCGCACGGCGGCGATCCTCTACATTAAATCTCACCACTGCGTACAGAAAAGCATGCTCAGCGTGGAGCAGGCGGCGGTTGTCGCGCGTAAACACGATCTGCCGCTGATCGTTGATGCCGCAGCGGAAGAAGATCTGCACGTGTACTACCGCTCCGGCGCGGATCTGGTGATTTACAGCGGCGCGAAGGCGATCGAAGGGCCAACCAGCGGGCTGGTAATCGGCAAAACCCAGTACGTTGAGTGGGTGAAGCGCCAGACGGCGGGCATTGGTCGTGCCATGAAGGTGGGTAAAGAGGGCATTCTCGGCCTGACCTGCGCCATCGAACACTACCTGACGGCGACCAAAGAGAGCGGGGCTGAGATGGTGGCGAAGATGACGCCGTTTATCGACGCGCTCAACACCCTGAACGGCGTCACCGCGCGCGTGGTTTGGGACAGCGCCGGTCGCGACATCGCCCGCACCGAGATTAAATTTGACGAAGCCGCAACGGGCGTCGGCACGGGTGACCTGGTGGCGAAGCTGAAACAGGGCGAATACGCCATTTACTTCCGTGGCTACAAGGCCAACGAAGGGATTATCGAAGCGGACGTGCGCAGCGTGAATGCTGACCAGCTGAACATCGTCTACCGCCGCATTAGCGAAGTGTTAGGACAGGAGAAAAATGCATGAAACTGACCCCCAACTTTTACCGTGACCGCGTCTGCCTGAACGTGCTGGCAGGGTCGAAGGCCAACGCCAGCGCCATTTACGAGGCGGCGGAAGGCCACGTGCTGGTGGGCGTGCTCTCCAAAAACTACCCGGACGTAGCCAGCGCGGTTGCGGATATGCGCGAATACGCGAAGCTGATTGATAACGCGCTTTCCGTTGGGCTGGGCGCGGGCGATCCGAACCAGTCGGCGATGGTGAGCGAAATCTCCCGCCAGGTGCAGCCGCAGCATGTTAATCAGGTCTTTACCGGCGTCGCCACCAGCCGCGCGCTGCTGGGGCAGAATGAGTCCGTGGTCAACGGTCTGGTCTCGCCGACCGGCACCGTCGGAATGGTGAAAATCTCCACCGGCCCGCTGAGCAGCACGGCCCCGGACGGCATCGTGCCGGTTGAAACCGCGATTGCCCTGCTGAAAGATTTCGGCGGCAGCTCCATCAAATACTTCCCGATGGGCGGCCTGAAGTGCCGCGACGAGTACAAGGCGGTGGCGGAAGCCTGCGCCCGTCACGACTTCTGGCTGGAGCCAACGGGCGGTATCGATCTGGAAAACTATGAGGAGATCCTGCAGATCGCCCTCGACGCGGGCGTGAGCAAAATCATCCCGCATATCTACAGCTCGATTATCGACAAAGCCAGCGGCGATACGCGCCCGGAAGACGTGCGCACGCTGCTTGCGATGACGAAGAAGCTGGTGAAGTAAAACAAAAGCAAAACCAAAACCTTACCCCTCACCCCAGCCCTCTCCCCAAAGGGGAGAGGGTGTAATCGTCCCCTCTCCCCTTTGGGGAGAGGGTTAGGGTGAGGGGAGGAATACCGCACAAACCCGAAGGAGCCACCATGCACACCCGTACCCTGCTTGTCGCTTCACTCTCTTTACTGGCTACCGCCGCTGTTGCTCAAACCCAGTATGCCTGGGTCGGCACCTACAACCCCAACGGCGAAGGGCTTTACCGCTTTACCGTTGACCCGCAAACCGGCGCGCTGGGTAACAAAACGCTGGTGAGCAAACTGCCGAATGCGGCGCAGTTGACCCTTTCACACGACGGTAAAACGCTCTATCTGGCAAGCGAAGTGGAGCAGGGCGTGGTGCAGGCGCTGCGCGTCGGCGATAACGGGGAGCTGAGCGAGCTCAATCAGGCAGCGTCCGGCGGTGCCGGGCCGGTGTATCTTTCACTGACGCCGAACGGTAAGCATCTGCTGGTGGCGAACTATGTCAGCGGAACCGTCGCGGTGCTGCCCGTTAACGCAGACGGCAGCCTGGGGGATGCCACGGATAAACATCAGGATCAGGGCGAACCGGGTGCAGCAAAACCGGAAGCCGCTGTAGAGGGCAGTTTCGCTATCAGCGATCACAACGGCCCGCATGCGCACATGATCGCCGCCGATCCGAGCGGGAGGTACGTTTTTTCCACCGATCTGGGGTTAGATCGCATCTATCAGTACCGCTTTGACGATCGAACCGGAAAGCTGACGCCAAACGATCCGCCGTTTATCAGTGCCTCTTCGAAAGGGGCCGGGCCACGCCACTTTGTCTTTACGCCAAAAGGCGATGCCCTGTGGCTGATTAACGAAGAGGCGTCTACGCTCACCCATTATACCGTGAACGCCAACGGCACCTTAAAAGAGGGTAAAACGCTTTCAGCCCTGCCGGAAGGTTACAAAGGCACCAGCTTTGCTGCGGGGCTGGCATTAAGCGCCGACGGTAAACAGCTGTATGTGGCTAACCGTTTGCATAACAGCATCGGGCACTTTACCGTAACAGCGGAAGGGACGCTGACCCATCAGGACGATATCTGGACGCGCGGCGACTATCCGCGCACCCTGACGCTCGATAAACAGGGGCGCTGGCTGTACGTCATGAATCAGCGCAGCGACAACATTACCCGTTTCCGCGTGGCGCAGGACGGAAAATTAAGCTTTGAGCCAGACTATACCCCGGTCGGCAGCCCATCCCAGATGGTCATTTCACCTTAAGCCGTAAGAGGACAAACCCGTGCGATTTCCGAACCAACGTTTAGCGCAACTTTTCGATTTGTTGCAAAACGAGACGCTGCCGCAGGACGAGCTGGCGCAGCGGCTGTCGGTCTCCACGCGAACCGTCCGTGCCGATATCACCGCCCTGAACGCGCTGCTGGCAAGCCACGGCGCGCAGTTTATTCTCAGCCGCGGCAATGGCTATCAGCTCAAAATTGACGATGCTGAACGATACCAGCAATTACAGGCATCCCACCCGCGCGCGCTGCGCATTCCCCGGACCGGTCCCGAGCGCGTGCACTATCTGGTGGTACGTTTTCTTACCTCAGCGTTTTCCCTCAAGCTGGAAGATCTGGCGGACGAGTGGTTCGTCAGCCGCGCCACGCTGCAAAGCGACATGGTGGAAGTGCGCGAGTGGTTCCATCGCTACAACCTGACGCTGGAAACCCGTCCGCGCCACGGCATGAAGCTGTTTGGCAGCGAGATGTCCACCCGCGCGTGCCTGACCGACCTGCTCTGGGAGCTGGCGCAGCAGGACAGTCTCAACCCGCTGGTGACCGAAGTTGCTCTCAACGCGGGTGTGCCGGAGCAGATGGTGGCCGTGCTGCACGAGGCGCTGACGCGACATCACATCCGCCTGACCGACGAAGGCGAGCTGTTCCTGCGCCTGTACTGCGCGGTGTCGGTACGTCGTATCAGCGAAGGTTTCCCGCTTCCGGAATTCCACGCGGAAGATGTGGAAGAGAACGTGCGTGAAGCGGCGAAAGATATTGCGGTGTCTATCCAGCATCTGGCGGGGAAACCGCTTTCGCCTTCGGAAGAGAACTGGCTGTGCGTGCACATTGCGGCGCGGCAGATTCAGGAGATTGCCCCGAGCGCCATTAACGCTGATGACGATGAAGCGCTGGTCAACTACATCCTGCGCTACATCAACACCCACTATAACTACAACCTGCTCAGCGACGAGCAGCTTCACGCGGACCTGCTCACGCACATCAAAACCATGATCACCCGCGTGCGGTATCAAATCATGATCCCCAATCCGCTGCTGGATAACATCAAGCAGCACTACCCGATGGCCTGGGATATGACCCTCGCGGCGGTGTCGAGCTGGGGGAAATACACGCCGTATGTGATCAGCGAAAACGAGATCGGCTTCCTGGTGCTGCATATTGGCGTCGGGCTGGAGCGCCACTACAACATCGGCTACCAGCGCCAGCCGCGCGTGCTGCTGGTGTGCGACGCCGGTAATGCCATGGTCCGCATGATTGAAGCAGTGCTGCAGCGTAAATACCCGCAAATTGAGGTCACGCGCACGCTTACCCTGCGCGAGTACGAGCTGGCGGAAACGATTAGTGAAGACTTTGTGATCGCCACCGCACGCGTCAGCGAAAAGTCGAAACCGGTGGTGACGATCGCCCCGTTCCCGACTGATTATCAGTTAGAGCAGATCGGCAAGCTGGTGCTGGTGGACCGCACCCGCCCGTGGATGCTGGATAAATACTTCGACGCGGCCCATTTCCGCATTATCGACAAGCCTGTTGACCAGCAAACGCTGTTCCGGGAACTGTGCACGCAGCTTGAAGGCGAGGGGTTTGTCGGCGCAGAGTTTCTGGACTCCGTCGTCGAGCGTGAAGCCATCGTCAGCACCATGCTCGGCGACGGCATTGCGCTGCCGCACTCACTCGGCCTGCTGGCGCAGAAAACGGTGGTCTATACCGTGCTCGCCCCGCACGGCGTCCCGTGGGGGGACGAAACCGCGCACGTCATCTTCCTGCTCGCCATCAGCAAAAGCGAATACGAAGAGGCGATGGCGATTTACGATATCTTCGTCACCTTCCTGCGCGAGCGGGCAATGTCGCGGCTGTGTGGCTGCGGAGATTTTGCCGCGTTTAAGGCGGTGGCAATGGAGAGTTTGAGTCGGTTTTGAGATAAGGGCGGATGGATATTATCCGCCTTTGATCAACGCAGATGATGCACAACCTGGTTGCTGCTGCCGCGCCAGATGAGCGCCGGGTCTTTTAAATCCTGCACGAACTTGCCGTCGACCAGGACGTTAATCAGATCCACCACTTCCATTTGCTGCGCGTTCAGCTCATTCAGCCTGTATCCCGTCCAGACCCAGATATCCTTTCCCGCGCACTCGCGGCGAATGCGTTTCACTAGCTTCAGGATCTCCGGCACGTTTTGCGGATGGAGCGGATCGCCGCCGGAGAGGGAAATCCCCTGGCGTTTGATGCGCGTGTCGTTCAGGTCGTTGATGATTTTATCTTCCATCTCCGCGGTGAACGGCATGCCGGAATTCAGGCGCCAGGTGCTTTTGTTGTAGCAGCCGGGGCATTCGTGGACGCAGCCTGAAACAAACAGGGTGCAGCGGGTGCCGGGACCGTTGACGATGTCGACGGGGTAGTATTGATGGTAATTCATAGCGTTAACCTGATGCCCTCACCCCGGCCCTCTCCCACAGGGAGAGGGAGAAAACCGGCGGCCGGCATAACAATGTGCTCGATCGGTCCCCTCTCCCTTGAGGGAGAGGGGTAGGGTGAGGGGGAAAACCCCGCGCAGAACTTACCCGATCTGCCCATTCCCCAAATGCTTCACGCGGCGCTTCACCTCTTCCTGCTTGCCGGCGTTAAACGGACGCGCATCCGGGCTGCCGAGATAGCCGCACACGCGGCGGGTCACGGAGACGCGGGCCGCGTCGTGGTTGCCGCATTTCGGGCAGGTAAAGCCTTTGCTGGTGCACTCAAACTCACCGGTAAAGCCACACTCGTAGCACTCGTCGATTGGCGTGTTGGTCCCGTAATACGGCACGTGCTGATAGCTGTAATCCCACACGTCCTCCAGCGCCTTCAGGTTGTGCTGAATGTTCGGGTACTCGCCGTAGCAGATGAACCCGCCGCTGGCGATTGGCGGATAGGCCGCTTCGAAGTCGATTTTGTCGTACGGGTTCACCTTTTTCTCCACGTCGAGGTGGAAGCTGTTGGTGTAGTACCCTTTGTCGGTCACGCCCTCCACAATCCCGAACTCGGCGGTGTCCAGACGGCAGAAGCGGTCGCACAGGTTCTCGCTCGGCGTGCTGTAGAGACTAAACCCGTAGCCGGTTTCCTCTTTCCACTGGTCAACCGCGTCGCGCAGGCGCTGAACAATCGCAACGCCTTTTTCGCGCAGGGCCTCGCTGTCGTACATATGCGTATCGCCAGACAGGGCGTTGATGGTTTCGTGAATGCCAATATAGCCCAGCGAAATTGACGCGCGGCCGTTTTTGAAGATCTCGGAAACGTCATCGTCCGCTTTCAGACGCACGCCGCAGGCCCCTTCCATATAAAGGATCGGCGCCACGCGGGCTTTGACCCCTTCCAGGCGTGCGATACGGGTCATCAGCGCCTTACGCGCCAGCAGCAGGCGTTCATCCAGCAGTGTCCAGAATTCAGCTTCATTGCCTTTGGCCTCCAGCGCGATGCGCGGCAGGTTCAGGCTGATGACGCCCAGGTTGTTACGTCCGTCGTGGATCTGCTCGCCGTTTTCATCCTCGTACACGCCGAGGAAGCTGCGGCAGCCCATTGGCGTTTTAAATGAGCCGGTCACTTTCACGACCTGATCGTAGTTCAGGATGTCCGGATACATGCGCTTGCTGGCGCACTCCAGCGCCAGCTGTTTGATGTCGTAGTTCGGATCGCCAAACTTGTGGTTCAGACCGTCGCGAATCGCGAATACCAGTTTCGGGAACACCGCCGTTTTGCGGTTTTTGCCGAGGCCGGAAATACGGTTACGCAGAATAGACTGCTGGATCAGACGCGATTCCCAGCTGGTGCCGAGGCCAAAGCCGAAGGTCACAAACGGCGTCTGGCCGTTGGCGGTGTGCAGCGTATTCACCTCATACTCCAGCGACTGGAAGGCGTCGTAGCACTCTTTCTCGGTGCGGGAGTGCGCGTAGCCGTCAGCGTCCGGGATCTGCCACTCCTCCGCCGTTTTACGATGCTTGTTAAAGCTTGCCGTCACGAACGGGGCCAGCACTTCGTCAATACGGTTAATGGTGGTGCCGCCGTAAATGTGGCTTGCCACCTGGGCGATAATCTGCGCGGTGACGGCGGTGGCCGTGGAGATCGACTTAGGCGGTTCAATCTCGGCGTTGCCCATTTTAAAACCGTGGGTCAGCATGCCTTTCAGGTCGATCAGCATGCAGTTGAACATCGGGAAGAACGGCGAATAGTCGAGATCGTGGTAGTGAATTTCACCGCGCTCGTGCGCAGACACCACATCGCGCGGCAGCAGATGCTGGCGGGCATAGTGTTTGGCGACGATACCGGCCAGCAGGTCGCGCTGGGTCGGGATCACTTTACTGTCTTTATTGGCGTTTTCATTGAGCAGGGCGGAGTTGGTCTGCTCGACCAGGCCACGGATCTCCTGGTTCAGGCGACCGCGCTTCTCACGCTGCACGTCACGATCGTGACGGTACTCAATGTAGGCGCGCGCCAGCTGCTTGTAAGGCCCCGCCATCAGCTGGTTCTCAACCGCGGTCTGGATCTCATTGATATCGACCTGGCTGCGTTCATTCATCTGGCTGCTAACGACTTCTGCGACGGTGGCGCAGTAATCTGCGTCATCGACTCCCGCTGCTTTAGCTGCACGCAGAATGGCTTCCTGGATGCGCTCTGATTTAAACGGCACTTTACAGCCATCACGTTTCATCACATGCGGTGTCATGATCACTCCATTTTTGAAAACAGGTTATCCACAAAGGTGGAGAAGTATTCACCGGGCGTATTCCCCGCCGGGCCAAAGACTTCCCGCGTTCCCAGCTCGTGTTATCCACAATTCCGGCCAGCGTAAGCGCCGTCTTGTTGTTGGAATAGTAGACAATAAATACAAGATGTTGGGTCGGGATGCATTTTAAGTGCTACATATAGTGATTTGCATCAAACATGTTTGCGATTTATTTGATGCAGAACAAAGTAAAAAGACGAGAGTACAAACGACGGGCGCTTCAGCGATTGTAAAGGCGTACGAGAAAAATCTGATTAATTATTCAACAAAAACAGTAAAGTAAGCCGGGTGCAGGGCTGCACCCGGCAGGACGGTTACTGCTGCAACCACCAGACGGCTTCAAACGGACGCAGCGACGTCGTTTGCGGTGTCGGGTAGTTACTCATCAACACCTGCAACTTACCGCTGAGAAGGTCTGTCTGACATTCCTGAGGCGTATTACTCAGGTTCGCCACCACCATCAGCGTCTGCCCCTGCCACTGGCGGCGATAGCACCAAAGAGAAGGATGTTCCGGCTGGAGATCCTCATAATCCCCCCACGTCAGCACTGGCAGGGTTTTACGCAGGCTAATCAGCGACTGGTAGGTGTAAAACACCGAATCCGGGTCGTCGAGCGCCGAGCGGGCGTTCACCGTTTCGTAGTTATCGCAGACCCCAATCCACGGCTCGCCCTCGGTAAAGCCCGCATTGTGCGAAGCGTCCCACTGCATTGGCGTGCGTCCGTTATCGCGGGATTTGCTTGCCAGTATCGCCAGCAATTCATCCGGCTCGCGGCCGTTGGCCCGCAGTTCAGCGAACATGTTCAGGCTTTCCACGTCCCGGTAATCGGTGATGCGGCTGAAGTGCGGGTTGGTCATCCCCAGCTCTTCGCCCTGATAGATATACGGCGTGCCCTGCATGCCGTGCAACACCATGCCGAGCATCTTCGCGGCAGCCACGCGGTGCTCCCTTTCGTCACCGAAGCGCGACACGATGCGCGGCTGGTCGTGGTTACACCAGAACAGCGCGTTCCACGCTTTGTTGTGCATCCCCTGCTGCCAGTGGGTAAACAGGGTTTTCAGCGCCACGAAGTCAGGCTTCGCCTTTGTCCACTTTTCGCCGCCGGGGTAGTCCACCTTCAGGTGGTGGAAGTTAAAGGTCATCGACAGCTCGCTTCCGTCGAGCGACGCGTACTGCTGGCAGTTCTCAAGCGATGTCGAGGACATCTCGCCTACCGTCATCAGGTTGCGCGGAGTGAAGACGTCGCGGCTCATCTCCTGCAGATATTCGTGGATGCGCGGCCCGTCTGTGTAGAAGCGGCGACCGTCGCCAATGTTGTCTTCCGGGAAATCCTGATCTTTTGAAATCAGGTTAATCACGTCGAGACGCAAGCCGTCCACGCCGCGATCGGCCCAGAATTCGCACACCTTTTTCAGCTCGGCACGCACTTCAGGGTTTTCCCAGTTGAGGTCCGCCTGCTCCGGCGCAAACAGGTGCAGGTAATACTGCTCGCTCTCGGCGTGCCAGCGCCAGGCGTTGCCGCCAAACTTGGAGCGCCAGTTGTTGGGAAGCTGCTCCGGCGTGCCGTCGCGCCAGATGTAGAACTGGCGGTACGGGCTCTCTTTGTTCAGCGACTCGCGGAACCAGGCGTGCTGCGTGGAGGTGTGGTTAAACACCATGTCCAGCACGATGCGGATGCCGCGCGCGTGCGCTTCGCTAACCAGCTCGTCAAAATCATCCAGCGTGCCGTAGGCCGGGTCGATGGCGGTGTAATTCGCCACGTCGTAGCCGTTATCCACCTGCGGGGAGATATAAAACGGCGTCAGCCAGATGGCGTCAATGCCGAGAGTTTTCAGGTAGTCCAGACGCTGCGTCACGCCGCGCAGATCGCCCGTGCCGCTGCCGGTGGTGTCCTGGAAACTCTTTGGGTAAATCTGATAGATGACGCCGTTCTGCCACCAGTGAGGGAGAGTATTCATAGTGCGTTCCTGCAAATGCGAAGGGGCGCAACTGCGCCCCGAAAGAGAGAATTAAACAATCTGCAGCGTGCCCTGACGGAACTTACGCTGATAAACCACGGTGGTGAGCGCCATTGGGACGATAATTGCCACCGCCATCGCCAGGGCAAACACCTGCCAGAACGCGGGCTGGATGGAGAGGATGCCCGGCAGGCCGCCGACGCCAATGCCGTTCGCCATCACGCCGTTGAGGCCGCACAGTAAACCTGCCAGACCGGAACCGATCATCGCGCAGAGCATCGGGAAGCGGTATTTCAGGTTGATACCGTACATCGCCGGTTCGGTCACGCCGAGATAGGCGGAGATAGCGGCCGGAACGGAGATCTCGCGCTCGTTGTGCTTGCGGCTGACGATGATAATGCCGGTTACCGCAGAAGCCTGCGCAATGTTAGACAGCGCGATAATCGGCCAGACCGGCGTGCCGCCAAGGCTCTGGATCATCTGCATGTCGATCGCCAGCGTGGTCTGGTGCACGCCGGTGATCACCAGCGGGGCGTACAGGAAGCCAAACAGCGCGGCACCAATCGGCGCGAAGCTGCCGGTCATCAGGTGGCGCACCGCAAAGGCCACGCCGTCGCCGATCGTGCGGCCAAACGGACCGATAAAGGCGTGTGCCAGGAACACGGCAATAATCAGCGAGCAGACCGGCACCACCACCAGATAGAGGTAATCCGGCACGATGCGCTTCAGGCGCGTTTCAATAAAGCCCAGCGCCAGACCGGCCAGCAATGCCGGAATGACCTGCGCCTGATAGCCCACTTTGGCAATGGTAAACAGGCCGAAGTTCCACACCTCAGGCACCTGCTGACCAAGTAAGTAAGCGTTCATTAACTGTGGAGAGACCAGCGTGACGCCCAGCACGATGCCCAGAATCGGCGTACCGCCCATTTTGCGCACCGCGGACCAGCAAATCCCGACCGGCAGATAGAAGAAGATCGCTTCACCGATCAGCCACAGGAAGTCGTAGATGCTTTGCAGCGCCGGGTACATCTGCGCCAGCGTTTTGCCGTCGCTCATCGGCACATCACCGATGACGTTACGGAAGCCTAAAATTAAGCCCCCGCTGATCAGCGCCGGCAGCAGCGGGAAGAAGATCTCCGCGAAGTGGGAAATCAGCTGCTCGTGCCACTTCATATTCTGGCGCGCGGCTTTCTTCGCCTGCTCTTTATCCGCAGAGGAATGCCCGGTTGTCGCCAGCAGAGCCTGATAGTAATCGCCCACTTCGGTACCAATGACGACCTGGAACTGCCCGGCGTTGGTGAAGCAGCCTTTGACCATGGAAAGTTCTTCAATGGCCTTTGGGTTGGCTTTGGCCGGATCGTTCAGCACGAAGCGCAGGCGGGTAATGCAATGGCTGACGGTGGCGATGTTTTCGCGGCCGCCGACCAGGACGATCAGCCGATCGATATCTGCTTGTTTGACTTTACTCATCATGAAACCTCATGACAGATGGTGAGGGGGGTAATGACCTGAGCGCAAGCCTACTCCTTCAGCGTGACGGCGAAAATGGGAACGTTCCCGAAATCAGGCGAAGATCACAATAATCCGTTAAGCGGGGGTTATGAAAGGTGGGCGGGAATAACGATCTGCCGCGGCTCTGCGCGCCCGTTGATCTGCTCGATCAACTGCGCGGCGGCCTGTCTGCCGGACTCGGCGTAGCCTGGGTCAACGGTGATGATCTCGGGGTGCAGGAACTTCATCAGCGGCGTGCTGCCGACGCTCGCCACCTGCAGGTTGTCGATACGCTGCTCCTGCAGATATTTGCTGGCACCCAGTGCCAGGGTATCCGTTGCGCACACCAGCGCGGTGGTCTGCGGCGTCAGGACGCTGGCGACCTGCTCGTAGCCCTGCTTCATACCCAGCCCCGGCAGAGAGGCCACGGCGGAGAGATTGTGGTTTTTGCAAAAGGCCAGGTAGGCCTCATGGCGCCGCTTGCCGGTGGTGACGTCCGCGTGCGGCACGCCCAGATAGCTGATGTGGCGATGGCCTTCGTCAAACAGGCGCTGCATCAGGGTAATAATCGCCCCCTCGTCGTCATAGCAGACGGAGGCAAAACCGTGTGCGTCGCGCGCCAGCAGCACCAGCGACGGCTGCCAGGGTCTCAGCATCTCTTCTTTGATGCCGGTAAAACCAAACAGCACCACGCCGTCAATATTGCGCCGCTGAAGCATACCTAAATGCTCTTCAACCAGCTGGGGCGAGAACTGGCTCTCCATCATGATCGGGTCATAGCCCTGCTCGTAGAAGGCGGGCAGCATGGTCTGTACGGCGAGGTTTTCAGACAAAGAGTCCAGACGCGAGACAATGATCGCGACCACTTTGTCACTCTGCCCGCGCATGGCGCGCGCGGAGCGGGAAGGGGAAAAGCCGTGCTGATTCATGACCGCCTCGACGCGCTCGCGCGTGCGTTCGCTGACGCCGCTTTCGTTGTTCAGCACGCGTGAGACGGTCGATTTCCCCACGCCGCTTAAACGCGCGATGTCTTTAATCGTAAGGCGGTTCTGCATGCTGTATTCCCTGTAACAACGACGATGTAGTGAATTGAGCCTAATGCTATAGCGCGATTTCGCTATGGGCAAAGTCTGGTTTACGTTCGGTTTACTTGCGCGGGGTTATAATACCGCCCGAATTGCCACAAACGGTATGGTTAAATCCTTATACTGCGCGGCGACACCCTACTTTTACTTACCGGAGGCCACATGGATCCCGATCCCACACCTCTCCTGAACGGGAGAAAACGTTCTTTCCGGTAAGCCAGCTTTTGCTGTCTCACCGGTGATGTGAGGCAGCAACGTCCCAAACGTTCCTGCTTGAAAAATTGAGTGCCTCTCAGGTACGGCTTTGCCACGCCTGAAGGAAATGCTGCGTCCGCATTCGCGGATGCGGAGGAATGACTATGTTTAAAAATATCACCCGGCAGCTGCAGGCCCTTCTGAGCCGCCACCTGCCACACCGTCTTGTTCAGCGCGACCCGCTGCCAAACGCCAAAAACATGGCGGGGGCGGCGATCCCCGCGTCCCTGAGCGAACGCTGCCTGAACGCGGCGGCAATGGATGAAAACGAAGTCTGGCGCGCCTTTGGCGGACACCCGGAAGGGCTAAACGCAGCCGAAGTGGAAAAAATCCGCGCCGTGCACGGCGATAACCAAATTCCGGCGCAGAAACCGTCTCCGTGGTGGGTACACCTGTGGCTCTGCTACCGCAACCCGTTCAACCTGCTGCTGACGGTACTCGGCATTATCTCCTACGCAACGGAAGATCTGTTTGCCGCAGGCGTGATCGCCCTCATGGTGGGTATTTCCACGCTGCTGAACTTTATTCAGGAAGCCCGCTCTACTAAAGCGGCGGATGCCCTGAAGGCGATGGTCAGCAACACCGCGACCGTGTCGCGCGTGATTAACGATCTCGGTGAAAACGCCTGGGTGGAGCTGCCTATCGACCAGCTGGTGCCGGGCGATCTGGTGAAGCTGGCGGCGGGGGACATGATCCCGGCGGATTTACGCATTATCCAGGCGCGCGATCTGTTCGTGGCGCAGGCCTCGCTGACCGGGGAATCCCTGCCCGTTGAAAAGGTGGCGCGTAGCCGCGACCCGCAGCAGATGAATCCGCTTGAGTGCGACACCCTGTGCTTTATGGGCACCACGGTGGTCAGCGGCACGGCGCAGGCGATTGTGATCGCCACCGGCGGCAACACCTGGTTCGGGCAGCTTGCCGGGCGCGTCAGCGAGCAGGAGAGCGAGCCGAACGCGTTTCAGAAAGGCATTGGTCGCGTCAGCATGCTGCTGATCCGCTTTATGATGGTGATGACGCCGATCGTGCTGCTGATCAACGGCTACACCAAAGGCGACTGGTGGGAAGCGGCGCTGTTTGCGCTCTCCGTGGCCGTCGGCCTGACGCCGGAAATGCTGCCGATGATTGTTACCTCCACGCTGGCGCGCGGGGCGGTGAAGCTCTCTAAACAGAAAGTGATCGTCAAACACCTGGACGCCATCCAGAACTTCGGCGCGATGGATATCCTCTGCACCGATAAAACCGGCACCCTGACGCAGGACAAAATCGTGCTGGAGAACCACACCGATATCGCCGGTAAAACCAGCGAGCGAGTGCTCCACAGCGCGTGGCTCAACAGCCACTACCAGACCGGGCTGAAAAACCTGCTCGACGTCGCGGTGCTGGAAGGCGTGGACGAGGAATCTGCCCGCACGCTCTCCGGCCGCTGGCAGAAGGTGGATGAGATCCCGTTCGACTTCGAGCGCCGCCGCATGTCGGTGGTGGTGAGCGAGCAGACAGACGTGCATCAGCTGATCTGCAAAGGCGCGCTGCAGGAGATCCTCAACGTGTCGACGCAGGTGCGCTACAACGGCGAGATCGTGCCGCTGGACGACACCATGCTGCGCCGCATCAAGCGCGTCACCGATAATCTGAACCGCCAGGGGCTGCGCGTGGTGGCGGTGGCCAGCAAGATTCTGCCCGCACGTGAAGGGGATTATCAGCGTATCGACGAATCCGATTTGATCCTCGAGGGTTACATCGCATTCCTCGATCCGCCGAAAGAGACCACCGCACCGGCGCTGAAGGCGCTGAAGGCGAGCGGCATTACCGTCAAAATCCTCACCGGCGACAGCGAGCTGGTGGCGGCCAAAGTGTGCCACGAAGTGGGCCTGGACGCGGGCGACGTCGTAGTGGGGAGCGACATTGAGCACCTGTCCGACGATGAGCTGGCCGAGCTTGCCCAACGCACCACGCTGTTTGCCCGCCTGACGCCGATGCACAAAGAGCGCATCGTTACGCTGCTGCGTCGCGAAGGGCACGTGGTGGGCTTTATGGGCGACGGCATCAACGACGCGCCCGCGCTGCGCGCGGCGGATATCGGTATCTCCGTCGACGGCGCGGTGGATATCGCCCGCGAGGCGGCGGATATCATTCTGCTGGAAAAGAGCCTGATGGTGCTGGAGGAGGGCGTGATCGAAGGCCGCCGCACCTTCGCCAACATGCTCAAGTACATCAAAATGACCGCCAGCTCCAACTTCGGTAACGTCTTCAGCGTGCTGGTGGCGAGCGCGTTTCTGCCGTTCCTGCCGATGCTGCCGCTGCACCTGCTGATCCAGAACCTGATGTACGATGTCTCTCAGGTAGCGATCCCGTTTGATAACGTGGACGACGAGCAAATCCAGAAGCCGCAGCGCTGGAACCCGGCCGATCTGGGTCGCTTCATGCTGTTCTTTGGGCCGATCAGCTCCATCTTCGACATTCTGACCTTCTGCCTGATGTGGTTTGTGTTCCACGCCAACACCCCGGAACACCAGACGCTGTTCCAGTCCGGCTGGTTCGTGGTAGGGCTGCTGTCCCAGACGCTGATTGTGCATATGATCCGCACGCGCCGCATTCCGTTCATCCAGAGCCGTGCCGCGTGGCCGCTGATTGTGATGACGGGGATTGTGATGGCGCTGGGTATCGCGCTGCCGTTCTCGCCGCTGGCAAGCTACCTGCAGCTGCAGGCGCTGCCGCTGAGCTACTTCCCGTGGCTGGTGGCGATCCTCGCGGGTTATATGGTGCTGACGCAGATGGTGAAAGGATTCTATGCGCGTCGATATGGGTGGCAGTAAGCTCATTTTGCCACAATCCAAACGTAGGCCGGGTAAGGCGAAGCCGCCACCCGGCATCTGGCTTTCCTCCCAAATTCAACAACCTGTGATCTCCGTCGGTGCATTCGCTTGACGACAATTTGTACGCATGTTAACAGAATGTTTTGCCTGTATTTGGCCCGTCAGATAAGGAACATTCATGTTACGGTACAGTCTCTTAACCGCCGGGCTTATGCTCGGCGCCTCCGCTTTTGCCGCGCCGGCAGGCGACCTTCCCCTGATGCCCTGGCCTGCGAAGGTTGAACGCCCGACGACGCAGGGCGCGCTGGTGCTTAACAATCAACTCTCCGTGAGCGTCAGCGGCGACGATCTGGGGGATGCGGTCAACCGCCTGCGCCAGCGCATAGCGCTGCAAACCGGCTGGACGCTACAGCCACAGGCCGAAAAACCTGACAAGCCGACCATCCGTATCGCCATCGCTAAAAAGGTGAAGCCGCAGCCGCTGCCGGACAGCGATGAGAGCTACAAACTCATAGTGGATGCCAACGGCGTGAACATCTCCGCTAACACCCGCTTTGGCGCATTGCGCGCAATGGAAACCTTGCTCCAGCTGATGCAGAACGGTGCCGAAAACACTTCGATTCCGTGGGTTACCATCGAAGATTCGCCGCGCTTCCCGTGGCGCGGGCTGCTGCTCGATTCGGCGCGCCATTTCATCCCGTTACCCGATATCAAGCGTCAGATCGACGGCATGGCTGCGGCCAAGCTCAACGTCCTGCACTGGCATCTGACTGACGATCAGGGCTGGCGCTTTACCTCGAAGCGTTATCCAAAATTAACCCAGCTTGCCAGCGACGGGCTGTTCTACACCCCTGAGCAGATGCGTGAGATTGTGCGTTACGCAGCCGAACGCGGCATACGCGTGGTGCCGGAAATCGATATGCCGGGTCACGCCTCAGCGATTGCCGTCGCCTACCCGGAGCTGATGAGCGCGCCGGGGCCGTACGCTATGGAGCGCAACTGGGGCGTGCTGAAGCCGGTTCTCGATCCCACCAAAGAGGCGACTTACGCCTTTGCCGACGCGATGGTCAGCGAACTGGCGGCGATCTTCCCCGATCCGTATTTGCATATCGGTGGCGATGAGGTGGACGACAGCCAATGGAAGGCAAACGCGGCGATCCAGAGATTTATGCGCGACAACAAACTGGCGGACAGCCACGCGCTGCAGGCCTATTTCAACCGCAAGCTGGAGTCCATTCTCGAGAAGCATCACCGCCAGATGGTCGGCTGGGATGAGATCTACCATCCTGACTTACCGAAAAGCATTTTGATCCAGTCCTGGCAGGGGCAGGATGCGCTGGGGCAGGTGGCGCAGAACGGCTACAAAGGGATTCTTTCCACCGGCTTCTATCTCGACCAGCCCCAGTCCACCGCCTATCACTACCGCAACGAAATCGTGCCGCGGGGCTTAAACGGCGTGGATGTGATTGCAGACACCGACAGCGTCCAGAGCTGGGCCTTCTCCATGCCGCGCCTGAAAGGCAAGCCGGTGGAAGGAACCTTCACGCTGGTAAAAGGCGATGCCGGCTGGCGCGGATTTATTGATTTTGCCGGAAAATCCCGCCGCGCGGTGCAGGATATTGCATGGCGTGATGACAATCAGGTCACGTTTACCGTTGATACCTGGATGGGCGAAACGCGCCCGGTGGTCACCGTCGATAACGACAAGCTCTCCGGTTATTTCCTGGTGGGGAATACGCGCTACCCAATCAGCGGTACGCGTCTGGACGACGTGCCGAAAGGCATTCCGCCCGTCGTGCCGGAGGTGGCGAACCAGGCCAACCTGCTCGGTGGAGAAGCCGCGCTGTGGGCGGAAAACGTGGTTGCTCCGGTGCTGGATATCCGCCTGTGGCCGCGCGCCTTTGTGGTGGCGGAGCGGCTGTGGTCGGCGAAGGACGTCAACGATGTCGACAACATGTACACCCGTCTGCAGGCGATGGACAGCTGGTCGACGGTGTCGGTCGGGCTGCAGCAGCATACCCAGCAGCAGGTGCAGTTCACGCGCCTCGCCGGTAATGCCGACACGCTGCCGCTGCAGGTCCTCGCGCAGGCGGTAGAGCCCGCGCAGTACTACACCCGCCAGCACCTGAAGTTCCAGGCCGGGAACTATCATCAGTTCGAGCCGCTCAACCGCTTCGCGGATGCCCTGAACGCCGAAAGCGCCACCGTGCGCCAGATGCACAAGTGGGCGGACCGTCTGGTGAGCGATGCGGAAGACACGGAAAGCGCTGACGCCCTGCGCCACGTCTTTAACCGCTGGCAGAGCAACACCAGCGACGCGCTGGCCTTAAGCGAAAACAGCTATCAGCTGAAGGCGATGAAGCCGGTGATCCAGGAGGTGGATAAGCTGGCCTCGATTGGCCTGAGGCTGACGGATCTGGTGGCGCGCCAGGGCACGCTGGATGACAAGGAGATCGCCTCGATTCAGAGCGAGCTGGATAACGCGGCGAAGGTGCAGGACGAAGTGGTGATTGCGGCGGTCTATCCGCTGGAGACGCTGCTTAGGGCAACGCGGAATCAGTAGAAAATATCCCCTCACCCCAACCCCTCTCCCCAAAGGGGCGAGGGGCTCGATCGGTTCCCTCTCCCCTATGGGGAGAGGGTTAGGGTGAGGGGTAAGGTTTTTCCACTCAGTTCTTCAACACCCACGCCTCTTTCCAGTGTGCGCCAACGCCTGGCTCATACTGGTTTGCGGTTGGGCTGTACTGCACGCAGTAGCCGCTGTACGGGAACGGTTTACACTCGTAGGTCTTACCGTCTTTAGGCTGTAACACTACGGTGCCCGCTTTGTAGGAGGCAATGCTGTCCGGGAAGATAAAGTCATGCGGGCTGCTGCTGTCCGCCGCGTCGCTTTCCAGCATCAGGTTCAGCACGTCCTGGGCGAACAGAATGCCTTCTTTATTGGTCGCGTAGTATTTCAGCATGTGGTGGCCCGGCGTCACGTCGTTCAAGGTCATGGTCACGTCCTGATTGGCGTTATTCATCTCCTGCTTCAGGTAGCCTTTTTCCGCACCGTGGTGGTTCATCACATGTGCTTCCATATCCACGTCACCTTTGGTGTTGACGTGGAAGGTCACGGTCGCGTTGCCATGTTCGATTTTGCTGTACTGCAGATCGGTGACGGCGATCGTCTCATTCACCTGCGCTTTTTGCTCTTCATACGAGACGGCCACGGACTGCAGCGTGCTGCCGTCTTTCACGAATACGCTGTTTGCGCCGTGAACCGGGCTGATTTCACCCGCTTCATCCTTCATGCCGACGCGCACGTCGCTCTGTGCGGCGTTGATCTTCTGCGCCAGATCACAGGACCACTGGTTAGCGTCGCCTTGTTCGGAAGAGCCGATGGTCATTTCAGTACGCAGGGCGGCAACTTCCCCGTTGGCGTCGAAGAAGCGTGCAATCACTTTATCGCCCACGTTCAGGTTATTCCCGGCAATCTGTCCGCTCAGGGTTTTGCTCCATTGGGAAACAACGGCTGGCGTGTCGTCCGGCGTAACGTTGCCGCCGTTACCGAAATCTACGTCAATCGCCTGATAGAAACTGTTTGCGGTATCCGCAATCTCCCACACGCCATAAATAACCTGGTAGCCCGTACGCTCGGGTACATTACAGGTCATGGATTTGGTCATCGCGGGTGCCTGGCCATTGCCGTTAATGGTACAGAACGGCGTTAATTCAAACTGGTCGCGGGTCAGGGGCTTATTGGGGTCCCAGTTTTGTTTGGTAATGTAATAACGCCAGTTGGTGGTTTTATGCGGCGCGGTATGGTGCCAGACGAATTCATGTGGACCCGCCGTCATTGGGCTTTTGGTCCACGTGTTCAGGCTCTGTTTATCGAGCTGAGAATACTGCGAGATACCCGCGCTGGCGAGGTGTCCGTCTGCTGGCTCTGCCCCTGTCGGGAAACCGGAGGCTTTTTCTACGCTCTGCGGTTCGTACTGAACGGAGCCACAGTCAATATTCTGGCCGAGCTTACACATATAAGCGCGGCTGGCGGGTGACTCAATATATCCGTGTGCAAACGCAGAAGAGGCGACGGCGAATGTCGCTACCGCCAGCGCAATTTTAGAGATTCTCATTCTTAGTCCATTTTAATAGAAGGTAATAAAACAGCAGCAGTCTATTAATGGACAGCACCCGACGTCATTGAATGCCGGGAGTAAAAATGGTCGAAATAAAAAAGGCAGCCGAAGCTGCCCTGTATAAACTGAAATGAATTAACGACGTACGGCAATCGCTTCGATTTCAATTTTCACGTCTTTTGGCAGACGCGCCACTTCCACGCAGGAGCGCGCCGGGAAGGTGGCGTTGTGCTCGGTGAAGAACGCTTCGTAGGTGGCGTTAACGGTCGCGAAATCGTTCAGATCTTTCACGAAAACGGTGGTTTTGACGATATCGCCCACTTTCAGGCCGGCAGATTCCACGATAGCCTGCACGTTTTCCAGCGACTGACGCGCCTGTGCCGCGACATCTTCCGGCACCGCGCCGGTTTTTGGATTCACCGGGATCTGCCCGGAAGTGATGATCATGCTGCCAAGATCAACGCCCTGAACGTAAGGGCCAATAGCCGCTGGTGCATTTTCCGTCGCGAGTACTTTGCTCATGTTTTCTCCAGAATTACAGCGTTAAGAATGTTCCCGGCCATTATAACAGCCGGGATTTCATTACCAACCTCAATTAGTTGGCCAGCACCACATAATGAGAAAACTCTTTTTCGCAGTATTTGCATTTGAGCGCGATGTCATCGGCGCGTTTTTTCACTGCAAAACTGGATGAAACCGGCTCAGCATGACTGATGCAGTTGCTGTTCGGGCACACCAGCACGCTTTCGATGCGATCCGGCAGGCTCGGGCGGGATTTGCCAACCACTTCATACTCGTCGATGCGGTTGACGGTGGCGTCCGGCGCGTACAGCGACAGCTGGTTAACCTGCTCGTCGGTCAGGAAGGTGTTCTCGATTTTGATCAGGTCTTTGCGGCCCATCTCGCCCGACGGCAGGTTCAGGCCGATGGTGATGCGCTGGTCCGTTTCGGTCAGTTTGAACAGCGTCAGCAGCTTAAAGCCCACCTGCGCAGGGATGTGGTCAATCACGGTGCCACGCTTGATGGCTTCAACCTGGAGTTTGTTATCGTGTGTCATGGTCGTCTCCCCTTACAGAGCTAATTCGCGATTCAGAACCAGTGCCAGTAACGCCTGGCGGGCGAAGATGCCGTTCCCGGCCTGCTGGAAGTACCAGGCGTGCGGCGTTTTATCCACGTCTGTGGTGATCTCATCGATGCGCGGCAGCGGGTGCAGCACCTTCATGTTGTCGCGTGCGCCTTCGAGGTCGCTGGCGCGCAGCACGAACTGCGCCTTCACGTTGGCATACTCGGACGGGTCCAGACGCTCTTTCTGCACGCGGGTCATGTAGAGAATATCCACGTGGCTCATCACCTCTTCGATGCTGGCGTGCAGGCTCCACGCAATGCCTTTTTCGTCCAGCATGTCGAGGATGTACTGCGGCATCGCCAGCGCGTCCGGGGCGATGAAGTAGAAGCGGTTGCCGTTAAATTTCGCCAGCGCCTGGGTCAGGGAGTGGACGGTACGACCGTATTTCAGGTCGCCAACCATGGCGATGTTCAGGTTCTCGAGCGTGCCCTGCGTCTCCTGAATGGTGAACAGATCCAGCAGGGTCTGCGTCGGGTGCTGGTTGGCGCCGTCACCGGCGTTCAGCACCGGAATACCGCCGGAGAACTCGGTCGCCAGACGCGCCGCGCCCTCCTGCGGGTGGCGCATCACAATCGCGTCGACGTAGGTGCTGATAACCGAAATGGTGTCCGCCAGGGTCTCGCCTTTTTTACCCAGCGACGTGTTGCTGCTGTCCGAGAAGCCCACCACGCTCGCCCCCAGGCGGTGCATGGAGGTCTCAAAGGAGAGGCGGGTGCGGGTCGAGGCTTCAAAGAAGCAGCTCGCAATCACCTTGTGCTTCAGCAGCTCCGGTTGCGGATTGGCCTTCAGTTTTGCCGCGGTTTCCAGAACCAGTTCCAGCTCTTCGCGGCTGAGGTCGTTTATGGAAATGATGTGTTTTTGATAAAGCGGATTCATGTTTATCTCCTGACGCCGGGCAAAAAAAAGCCCCTCAAATGAGGGGCTCTGGGAATAGGTTTAGCAACGGGAAGAAAAACGGCAGGCCAGCGTCTGATTTCAGACGCGGTAAGACGATATGTCGTACACGCTTGACCATGCTTCCTCCCGGCAAATTGTCGGGCATTATACGCAGCTCGCTTTGCGGATCAAGCGATTTAATGCACGCTTTACTCAATGCAAACGGTTCTTTATGAATATTAATGCGTTCTGAGTAAATAATTAATTTGCTTGTGCACCAGCGCGGTACGCTTCACGAAACGCGGGGCGACCCAGACGATACTGCTTCCGGCCACTACGCCTAAAATTTCCGGTAACTGGTGATAATCCAGAATACGCGCCACCGCGCGGCCATATCCGGCGACGGTATGGATAAGGATAAATTCGCTGTTGTGCTCCACGCTCACCACCATTTCGGAGACGGTGCGCGCGGCATCGGGGGCAGGACGCAGCTGGGGATTCAACGAATAAATCTTTAGCCCTTTGGCATTTCGAATTTTTATGACACCGAGCAACTTGAGCAGACGTGAAACGGTGGACTGGCTGATGGTCTCAAAACCACGCTCCTGCAAATCCCGGCGGATCTCCTCCTGAGAGAGATAGCTCTTTTCTGCGATCAGACGCTGGCAGACCGTTAGCTGTAGTTGCTCTTTGGGAGAGTACTCTTCGTAATCCATCATAGTTCCCTATCAGTTCCCGAAATAACCGGTGGCACTGCACCGATCCGTAGGCCGGATAAGCGCAGCGCCATCCGGCAAATTACAACAGGGCGCCCAGGCTTAACGCCACCATAATCACCACCGTTAAAATGCCCAGCAGCGGCGCGACCCATTTCAGATAGCGCACGTAGGGCACGCGGGCGATAGCCAGCCCGCCCATCACGACGGCAGAGGTGGGAGTGACCAGGTTAACGATGCCGGACGCCGACTGGTAAGCCGTGACCACCAGGTCGCGGTTGACGTTAGCGAAATCGGCAAGCGGTGCCATGATCGGCATCGTCAGAACGGCCAGGCCGGACGAAGAAGGCACAAGAAACGACAGCACCACTTCCAGCCAGTACATCACGTTGATGAACGCCACCGTCGACAACCCGGTGACCATGCCCTCGGCGCTGTGCAAAATGGTGTGGGTAATCATGCCCTTATCCATGATCACTACGATACCGCGCGCAATGCCGATAATCAGCGCGACGCCCAGCAAATCTCGCGCGCCGTTGATAAACGTCGACGTCAGCTCCTCTTCGCTCATGCGGGCGATAAGCCCCACGATAATCGCGCTGGCGAGAAACACCGCGGAGATCTCCGCCATCCACCAGCCCAGCACCGCCACGCCGTAGATCATCACCGCGAAGGCGAGGGCGAAAATGACCAGGATGATTTTGCGCACCGGGGTAAATTCCAGCGACTGTTCGCCCTTGTTGCCGAGGAAATGGGTGAGGTTCTCCTCCTGCTTGTCTGCCACGATCGACAGCGACGGATCCTTGCGGACCTTGCGGGCGTAGCGCATGACCCACGCCACGCAGATGATCCACCCGATGACCAGCAGCGCCACGCGCAGGGCGATACCGTTGGTAAAGGGGATCCCGGCGGCGTTGGCGGCGATCACCGTGGCAAACGGGTTAATGGTGGAGCCGAGTGTGCCGATCCCCGCCCCGAGCAGCACGGTAGAGGCGGCGACAACCGGATCGAAACGGGCGGCCAGCATCACCGGCACCAGCAGGGTATAGAAGGGCAGCGACTCTTCGGCCATACCGTAAATCGTGCCGCCCGCGGCAAACAGCGCCATCAGGATCGGGATCATCCACTCTTCGCGACCGCGCAGCCGGGTGGTGACGCGCTCGATCCCCGCGTCAATGGCCCCGGTTTTGGTGACGATCCCGAGAAACCCCCCGATGATCAGAATAAACAGCGCCACGTCGATAGCCCCGGCCTGGCCGGATTCCGGATCGTACAGCCCGGCAATCGGCGCCATCAGCACCGAAACCAGCCCCTGCGGATGTGCCGCGACGTGCGCGTAGGTGCCGGCTACGGGGACTTCTTTGCCGAGCGCCTCGTTCATCGCCATATGGTACTGCCCGGCCGGGACAATCCACGTCAGCACGGCAACCACGGCAATCAGGAAAAAGAGAATGGTGTAAGCGGAGGGAAATTTGAACTTGCCCATGATGTTCTCCTCAACCCGGCGCACCCGCGGCGCGCCGGGCGGTGATTAGTCGCCGAGTGTCGCCACCATGACCGCTTTAATGGTGTGCATGCGGTTCTCTGCTTCGTCGAAGACGATGGAGTTCGGTGATTCGAAGACCTCTTCCGTCACCTCCAGCCCCTTCAGGCCGTACGCCATCTCGATCTCGCGGCCCACTTTGGTGTGCTCGTTGTGGAACGCCGGCAGGCAGTGCATGAACTTGACGTTCGGGTTGCCGGTGGCTTTCATCACGTCCGCGTTGATCTGGTACGGCTTCATCAGGCTGACGCGCTCGGCCCAGGCTTCCTTCGGCTCGCCCATGGAGACCCACACGTCGGTGTAGAGGAAATCGGTCCCCTGCACGCCTTCTTCCACGTCGTCGGTGAGGGTGATGCGCGCGCCCGTCTCTTTGGCGATGGCGCGGCACTGCTCAACCAGCCCCGCTTCCGGCCAGAAGGATTTCGGCGCGACGAGGCGGATATCCATCCCCATTTTGGCCGCGCCGACCATCAGGGAATTGCCCATGTTGTTTCGCGCGTCGCCGAGGTAGGCAAAGCTCAGCTCCGGCAGGGTTTTGCCCGGAGAGTGCTCCAGCATGGTCATCAGGTCGGCGAGGATTTGCGTTGGGTGGAACTCGTCGGTCAGGCCGTTCCACACCGGCACGCCCGCGTACTCGCCCAGCTCCTCGACGATGGCCTGGCCGTAGCCGCGGTATTCGATGCCGTCATACATGCGGCCCAGCACGCGGGCGGTGTCTTTCATCGACTCTTTATGGCCAATCTGCGAGCCGCTTGGGCCGAGATAGGTGACCTGCGCGCCCTGGTCGAACGCGCCCACTTCAAAGGCGCAGCGGGTGCGGGTGGAGGTTTTTTCAAAGATCAGGGCGATGTTTTTCCCGACCAGTGTTTGTTTTTCGCGCCCGGCTTTTTTGGCTGCCTTCAGCTCAATGGCGAGGTCGATCAGGTACTGGATCTCCGCCGGGGTGTAGTCCAGCAGTTTCAGGAAGTTGCGGTTTTTCAGGTTGATGGTCATGGGTAAATCCTTTTTAAATTAATGTCTGAGACCTGACCCCTCACCCTAACCCTCTCCCCAAAGGGGCGAGGGGATGGTTTGCTCCCTCTCCCCTTTGGGGAGAGGGCAGGGGTGAGGGGCGAGGTGTGAAGTTACTCAGTTACGAATCAAGGTGCCTTTCTCGCCCGCCAGGATCTCCGCGCCGTCGGCCAGCGCGCCGATCCCGGCGATGCCGTTGCAGGCCTCAACGAACTCGCGGCAGGCGGCCACTTTCGGCCCCATCGATCCGGCGTCGAACTGCATGCCTCTGAGCAGTTCCGGCGTGACCTGCGCCAGCGGACGCTGGGTCGGCTTGCCCCAGTCGAGGTACACCGCGTCGGCATCGGTCAGGATCAGCAGGGCATCGGCCTCGATCTGCCTTGCCAGCAGGGCGGCGGAGAGGTCTTTGTCGATCACCGCCTCAATGCCGCGATAGCCGTTGGCGTTTTCCACCACCGGCACGCCGCCGCCGCCGTTGCAGATCACCAGGTGGTCGCGCTGAATAAGTGCCGTGATGGCGTCGCTCTCGACGATGCGCTTCGGCTGCGGAGAGGGCACCACGCGGCGGACGTAACTGCCGTCGGCCTTAAACACCCAGCCTTTTTCCGCGGCCAGCGCTTTCGCCTGGGCTTCGCTGTAGACCGGGCCGATGTACTTGGTCGGGTTGCTGAAGGCCGGGTCGGCGGCGTCCACTTCCACCTGGGTGAGCAGAACGCTCACCTCACGCTGGGGCAGATTGTTTTTCAGCGCCTGCTGGAGCATGTAGCCGATCATTCCCTGGCTTTCGGCGCCGAGAACGTCCAGCGGGTAGGGCGTCACTTTGTCGTAGGCGCTGTTTTGCAGCGCCAGCAGCCCGACCTGCGGGCCGTTGCCGTGCACCAGCACCACGCGCCACTGTTCCGTTAAGCCGGCGATGGTGCGTGCGGCCTGCTCAATGTTCTGGCGCTGGATGTCCGCTTCTAACGGTTCGCCGCGCTTGAGCAGCGCGTTGCCGCCCAGAGCCACAACCAGAGTGGGTTTTCGTTCCATAATGGCTCCTTTAAATTCCGTCGCGTTCCAGCGGGCAGCTCATGCAGCGCGCGCCGCCGCGGCCGCGTCCAAGTTCGTCGCCGGGGATCGGCAGCACGGTGATGCCCGCTTTGTCGTACTTCTCGTTGGTCCAGACGTTGCGCTCGTAGCCGATCACCACGCCTGGGCGGATGGTCAGGACGTTGTTGGCGTCGTTCCACTGCTCGCGCTCGGCTTCAAAGGCGTCGCCGCCGGTGGTGATCAGGCGCACCTGGTTAATGCCGAGCGCTTTCTCGATGGCGTGCAGCAGGTCGGTTTCATGCGTGCGCAGCAGGCCGCCGCGTCCGTCCGGGGTGAGCGTCCAGCACTGGGCGTCCTTGCGCACCACTTCCGGGTAAACGGAGAAGGTGTCCACGTCGATGTGGGTCATGACGGTGTCGAGGTGCATGCAGGAGCGGTGTTTTGGCAGCTCGACGGCGATCACGCGCTCGGCCTGGCGGTGTTTGAACAGGCTGTTGGCGAGGAACTCCACGCCCTGCGGCGTCGTGCGTTCGGACATGCCGATCAGTACCGCGCCGCGGCCAATAACCAATACGTCGCCGCCTTCTAAGGTGGCGTGGTCGTAATTAATATTCTCGTCGCCGAAATACTTAATAAAATCGCCGTCGGCAAACGCCGGGTGCCAGCGATATATTGCGCGGAGGTTATTCGTTTCACGCTGGCGGGCCGGTTTCGCCATGGGGTTAATAGAGACGCCGTTATAAATCCAGCACGAGGTATCGCGGGTAAATAAATGGTTCGGCAGCGGCTTCATAATAAAATCATTCGCCGTGTGGGTATCCACCACCATATTTTTAATGGCTGCCGGAATTTCTCCGTAGGTTAATCCGCCGCTCAGCCTGCGCGCCAGTTCACGGTGCGGCATATCCGCCAGCCAGCCGCGCACGTCGCCAGCAAAGGTTGGGCCGAGGCGGTAGTCAGAGATTTGCGTATCCAGCAGCCAGGCTTTTGCTTCTGCAATATCAAGGGTTTGTGTCAGAAGGTCGGTCAACAGCAGGACTTCCACACCCTGCTCGCGCAGCGTGTTTGCGAAGATATCATGCTCCTCACCCGCCCGTTCAACCGAGAGCACGTCATCGAAAAGCAGCTCCTGACAATTCGATGGCGTTAAACGTTTCAGACTTAAATTTGGGCGGTGCAGCATAACGCTACGCAATTGACCAATTTCAGAACCGACGTAATGCTTTTCCATAATTATTCCTTTAACTGTTTTTCAGAATAAAAAGGGCATGCGCCATGTGATGTATTTAATTGCATGGCGGCTAAGCTCAATTGATTTCGTGGTTCATACTAGGCGGTTAAATAATCCGTATTGTGATGTTGCTCACGCGAAAATGGATATTAAGCGGTTTGTTTTCATTTGCATGATTCGTATCAGATAATGATTAATTTCATATTATTACTGGGTGAATAGCTAAGCAGGATCCTGTGGCATTATTTGAGGTTGTTATTATTTTGTAGATTTTCATCTTTTGAAATATGTTGTTATATAACTGATTTAAAACGATAAATATCGCGCGTAAGAATGGCTATGCAATTAACGTAATTAACTATTTTTGACTTAAGAAAAATCAATAAATAATTATGGTTTTTTAGAGCGAATTATCAAAACAGTAAAGTGTGAGACGGCAACGAGTTTTGTTAATTAGGGAGCATGATCAAGAGGTTAGAAAAGTGATGCGATAAGCGTTGATCGAGGTTATGCATAACCCCTGCATAAATGCCTGGGTAGGATTAACAGCAAATTAACACCATTCCCGATAAACATGCGCTCGCGCAAACCTCTTCGAAAAAGGGCTGGTATGGCAGCCGGGATTCTCGTATAAAAGATAAAAATGAAACATTGTTTTATATTGAGGGTTGAAACATGATTATCGGCAACATTCACCATCTGCAGTCCTGGCTGCCTGACGATCTGCGCCAGGCCATTGAGCACGTTAAAGCCCACGTTACCGACGCCACGCCGCTCGGGAAACACGACATCAACGGTAACAGCCTGTTCTATCTGGTCTCTGAAGACATGACCCAGCCGTTCGCCGAGCGCCGCGCCGAGTATCACGCGCGCTATCTGGATATCCAGATCGTGTTGAAGGGGCAGGAAGGGATGACCTTCAGCACCCTGCCGCACGGCACGCCGGACACCGACTGGCTGGCGGATAAAGACATCGCGTTCCTGCCGGAAGGTGAACAGGAGAAAACCGTAGTGCTCAGCGAAGGGGATTTTGTGGTGTTCTGGCCTGGCGAAGTGCATAAGCCGCTGTGCGCGGTGGGGACGCCTGCTAAGGTCAGGAAAGTGGTTGTTAAAATGCTAATAGAGTAACCCTTACCCCTCACCCTAACCCTCTCCCCAAAGGGGAGAGGGAACTGCACCGAGCCATCTTTTCCCCCTCGCCCCATTGGGGAGAGGGCCGGGGTGAGGGGGATAATCTGTGATCCACCTTAAATTTCCCGCACTCCCTCTTCATCTCTCATTTACCTGCGCTTTTTCTGCGTCATAGTATGATCGTTAAATTAATGAACACTGTTCTATAATGTAGAACAAAATGATTCAGTAAGGAGATCTCATGCCGCAGTCCGCGTTGTTCACGGGAATCATTCCCCCTGTCTCCACCATCTTTACCGCCGATGGCCAGCTCGATAAGCCGGGCACCGCCGCGCTGATCGACGACCTGATCGCCGCGGGCGTTGACGGCCTGTTCTTCCTGGGCAGCGGCGGCGAGTTCTCCCAGCTCAGCGCCGAAGAGCGTAAAACCATTGCCCAATTTGCTATCGATCGTGTCGATCGTCGCGTGCCGGTCCTGATCGGCACCGGCGGCACCAACGCCCGGGAAACCATTGAGCTTAGCCAGCACGCCCAGCAGGCGGGCGCGGACGGCATCGTGGTGATCAACCCCTACTACTGGAAAGTGTCGGAAGCGAACCTGATCCGCTATTTCGAGCAGGTGGCCGACAGCGTCACGCTGCCGGTGATGCTCTATAACTTCCCGGCGCTGACCGGGCAGGATCTGACTCCGGCGCTGGTCAAAACCCTCGCCGACTCGCGCAGCAACATCGTCGGCATCAAAGACACCATCGATTCCGTCGCCCACCTGCGCAGCATGATCCACACCGTCAAAGCCTCTCACCCGCACTTCACCGTCCTGTGCGGCTACGACGATCACCTGTTTAATACCCTGCTGCTCGGCGGCGACGGGGCGATCTCGGCCAGCGGCAACTTTGCCCCGCAGGTGTCGGTGAACCTGCTGAAAGCCTGGCGGGATAAGGACGTGGCGAAGGCGGCTGAGTATCATCAGACCCTGCTGCAAATACCGCAGATGTATCAGCTGGATACGCCGTTCGTGAACGTGATTAAAGAGGCGATCGTGCTCTGCGGCCGCCCGATTTCTACGCACGTGCTGCCGCCAGCCTCGCCGCTGGACGAGCCGCGTAAGGCGCAGCTGAAAACCCTGCTGCAACAGCTCAAGCTCTGCTGAGCCGGACGATAACCATGACCATTGAGAAAATTTTCACCCCCCAGGACGATGGGTTTTATGCGGTGATCACGCACGCGGCGGGGCCGCAGGGCGCGCTGCCGCTGACCCCGCAGATGCTGATGGAATCCCCCAGCGGCAACCTGTTCGGCATGACGCAGAACGCCGGGATGGGCTGGGACGCCAACAAGCTCACCGGCAAAGAGGTGCTGATTATCGGCACCCAGGGCGGCATCCGCGCCGGGGACGGACGACCGGTCGCGCTGGGCTACCACACCGGGCACTGGGAAATCGGCATGCAGATGCAGGCGGCGGCGAAGGAGATCACCCGCAACGGCGGGATCCCGTTTGCGGCCTTCGTCAGCGATCCGTGCGACGGGCGCTCGCAGGGCACGCATGGGATGTTCGACTCCCTGCCGTACCGCAACGACGCGGCGATCGTGTTTCGCCGCCTCATCCGTTCCCTCCCGACGCGCCGGGCGGTGATTGGCGTTGCTACCTGCGATAAAGGGCTCCCCGCCACCATGATCGCGCTGGCCTCGATGCACGATCTGCCGACCATTCTGGTGCCGGGCGGGGCGACGCTGCCACCGACCGTGGGGGAAGACGCGGGCAAGGTGCAGACCATCGGCGCGCGCTTCGCCAACCACGAACTCTCCCTGCAGGAGGCCGCCGAGCTGGGCTGTCGCGCCTGCGCCTCGCCGGGCGGCGGGTGTCAGTTTCTCGGCACGGCGGGCACCTCGCAGGTGGTTGCGGAAGCATTGGGCCTGGCGCTGCCGCACTCCGCGCTGGCCCCGTCCGGGCAGGCGGTGTGGCTGGAGATCGCCCGCCAGTCGGCGCGCGCGGTCAGCGAGCTGGAGAACCGCGGCATCACCACGCGCGATATCCTCACCGATAAAGCCATCGAAAACGCCATGGTGATCCACGCGGCGTTCGGCGGCTCCACCAATTTACTGCTGCACATTCCGGCCATCGCCCATGCGGCGGGCTGCACGATCCCGGACGTAGAGCACTGGACGCGCGTTAACCGCAGGGTGCCGCGTCTGGTCAGCGTGCTGCCCAACGGCCCGGACTATCACCCGACCGTGCGCGCGTTCCTCGCGGGCGGCGTGCCGGAGGTGATGCTCCACCTGCGCGATCTCGGCCTGCTGCATCTGGACGCCATGACCGTCACCGGCCAGACGGTGGGCGAGAACCTCGACTGGTGGCAGGCGTCCGAGCGCCGTAAGCGCTTCCGCAAGTGCCTGCGCGCGCAGGACGGCGTGGATCCGGATGACGTGATCCTGCCGCCGGAGAAGGCAAAAGCGAAAGGGCTGACCTCGACGGTCTGCTTCCCGACGGGCAACATCGCACCGGAAGGATCGGTGATCAAGGCCACGGCGATCGACCCGTCGGTGGTGGATAACGATGGCGTTTACCGCCACACCGGCCGGGTGCGGGTATTTGTCTCGGAAGCGCAGGCGATCAAGGCCATCAAGCGGGAAGAGATCAGGCAGGGCGATATCATGGTGGTGATCGGCGGCGGGCCGTCCGGCACCGGCATGGAAGAGACCTACCAGCTTACCTCGGCGCTGAAGCATATCTCGTGGGGCAAGACGGTGTCGTTAATCACCGATGCGCGCTTCTCGGGCGTGTCGACGGGCGCCTGCTTCGGCCACGTCTCGCCGGAGGCGCTGGCGGGCGGACCGATTGGCAAGCTGCGCGATAACGACATTATCGAGATAGCCGTCGACCGACTGACGTTAACGGGCAGCGTGAACTTTATCGGCACGGCGGACAGCCCGCTGACGCCGGAGGAGGGGGCGCGCGAGCTGGCAATACGGCAGACGCATCCGGACCTGCACGCCCACGACTTTTTGCCGGACGACACCCGCCTGTGGGCAGCATTGCAGTCGGTGAGCGGCGGCACCTGGAAAGGCTGTATTTATGACACCGATAAAATTATCGAGGTAATTAACGCCGGTAAAAAAGCGCTCGGCCTTTAATTATTTATTGATAAAAATCCGTCTGCGGAAAATATCCCGCTGGCGGTTTTCGTGTTTCTGTAATTTTCTAATTTAAACAATAAGTTGAGATATATCGTTGGCGTCACAAAAGCAAAATAACGTAATTCAGAAATAAGATATGACCATTGCTGGTTAATTGAACAGCTCATTACACTCCTGTAACACGACGTTGTAAATTCAGCACACTAAAAAAGGGTGTAATTCTGATGACGCAATTAACCATGAAAGACAAAATTGGCTACGGGCTGGGTGATACCGCCTGCGGCTTCGTCTGGCAGGCTACCATGTTCCTGCTGGCCTACTTCTATACCGACGTCTTCGGCCTGTCGGCGGGCATAATGGGCACGCTGTTTTTGGTCTCCCGCGTGCTCGACGCCGTGACCGACCCGCTGATGGGGCTGCTGGTGGACCGCACCCGCACGCGTCACGGCCAGTTCCGCCCGTTCCTGCTGTGGGGCGCGATCCCGTTTGGCATCGTCTGCGTGCTGACCTTCTACACGCCGGACTTCTCCGCGCAGGGCAAAATCATCTACGCCTGCGTGACCTATATTCTGCTAACCCTGGTCTACACCTTCGTTAACGTCCCGTACTGCGCCATGCCGGGCGTCATCACCGCCGACCCGAAAGAGCGTCACGCCCTGCAGTCCTGGCGCTTTTTCCTGGCGGCGGCGGGCTCGCTCGCCATCAGCGGCATCGCGCTGCCGCTGGTAGCATCATCGGCAAAGGGGACGAGCAGGTGGGCTATTTCGGCGCCATGTGCGTGCTGGGGCTGAGCGGCGTGGTGCTGCTTTACGTCTGCTTCTTCACCACCAAAGAGCGCTACACCTTTGAGGTGCAGCCGGGCTCGTCGGTGGCGAAAGATCTCAAACTGCTGCTGGGCAACAGCCAGTGGCGCATCATGTGCGCGTTTAAGATGATGGCGACCTGCTCCAACGTGGTGCGCGGCGGGGCGACGCTCTACTTCGTGAAATACGTGATGGATCACCCGGAGATGGCGACTCAGTTTTTACTCTACGGCAGCCTCGCCACCATGTTCGGCTCGCTCTGCTCCTCCCGCCTGCTGGGCCGCTTCGACCGCGTCACCGCCTTCAAGTGGATCATCGTCGCCTACTCGCTGATCAGCCTGCTGATTTTCGTCACCCCGGCCGAGCATATCGCCCTGATTTTCGCCCTCAACATCCTGTTCCTGTTCGTCTTTAACACCACCACGCCGCTGCAGTGGCTGATGGCCTCCGACGTGGTGGATTACGAGGAGAGCCGCAGCGGACGCCGCCTCGACGGGCTGGTGTTCTCCACCTACCTGTTCAGCCTGAAGATTGGCCTGGCGATTGGCGGCGCGGTGGTGGGCTGGATCCTTGCGTACGTGAACTATTCCGCCAGCAGCAGCGTGCAGCCGGTCGAGGTACTCACCACCATCAAAATTCTGTTCTGCGTGGTGCCGGTGGTGCTCTACGCGGGCATGTTCATCATGCTGTCGTTCTACAAGCTCACCGACGCGCGCGTGGAGGCCATCAGCCAGCAGCTGATCAGGCACCGCGCGGCGCAGGGCGAGGCCGTTCCTGACGCCGCGACAGCCGCAACCCATTAAGCGGAGGCAATATGGAAATTACTAACCCGATCCTGACCGGCTTCAACCCGGACCCGTCCCTGTGCCGCCAGGGCGAGGACTACTACATCGCCACCTCGACCTTCGAGTGGTTTCCCGGCGTGCGCATCTATCACTCCCGCGACCTGAAAAACTGGTCGCTGGTCAGCACGCCGCTGGACCGCGTGTCGATGCTGGACATGAAGGGCAATCCGGACTCCGGCGGCATCTGGGCGCCGTGCCTGAGCTACGCCGACGGAAAATTCTGGCTGCTCTACACCGACGTGAAGATTGTCGATTCGCCGTGGAAAAATGGCCGCAACTTCCTCGTCACCGCGCCGTCCATCGAAGGGCCGTGGAGCGAGCCGATCGCGATGGGCAACGGCGGGTTTGACCCGTCCCTGTTCCACGACGACGATGGCCGTAAGTACTACCTCTATCGTCCGTGGGGGCCGCGCCACCACAGCAACCCGCACAACACCATCGTGTTGCAGGCGTTCGATCCGCACACCGGCACGCTCTCGCCGGAGCGCAAAACGCTGTTTACCGGCACGCCGCTCTGCTACACCGAGGGGGCGCACCTGTATCGCCACGCGGGATGGTACTACCTGATGGTGGCCGAAGGCGGCACCAGCTACGAGCACGCCGTCGTGGTGCTGCGTTCCAAAAACATCGACGGGCCGTACGAGCTGCACCCGGAGGTGACGATGATGACCAGCTGGCACCTGCCGGAGAACCCGCTGCAGAAGAGCGGCCACGGCTCGCTGCTGCAGACCCACACCGGGGAGTGGTATATGGCTTATCTCACCAGCCGCCCGCTGCGCCTGCCCGGCGTGCCGCTGCTGGCCTCCGGCGGGCGCGGCTACTGCCCGCTGGGGCGCGAGACCGGCATCGCGCGTATTGAATGGCGCGACGGCTGGCCGTACGTGGAAGGCGGCAAGCACGCGCAGCTGACCGTGCCCGGCCCGCAGGTGGCCGAGCAGCCCGCAGCCGTTCAGAACACCTGGCGGGACGATTTCGACGGCAGCACGCTTGACCCTGAACTTCAGACCCTGCGCATTCCGTTCGACGACACCCTCGGCTCGCTTACCGCACGACCGGGCTTCTTACGGCTCTACGGCAACGACTCGCTCAACTCGACCTTTACCCAGTCGACCGTGGCGCGCCGCTGGCAGCACTTTGTCTTCCGGGCGGAGACGCGGATGCAGTTCTCGCCGGTCCACTTCCAGCAGAGCGCGGGGCTGACCTGCTACTACAACAGCAAAAACTGGAGCTACTGCTTTGTGGACTACGAGGAGGGGCAGGGGAGAACCATCAAGGTGATCCAGCTCGACCACAACGTGCCGTCGTGGCCGCTGCACGAGCAGCCGATTCCGGTGCCGGAGAGTGCGGAGAGCGTCTGGCTGCGGGTGGACGTGGATACGCTGGTCTACCGCTACAGCTACTCGTTTGACGGCGAGACGTGGCACGCCGTGCCGGTCACCTATGAGGCGTGGAAGCTGTCGGACGACTACATCGGCGGGCGCGGCTTCTTTACCGGCGCGTTTGTGGGGCTGCACTGCGAGGACATCAGCGGCGACGGCTGCCACGCGGACTTCGACTACTTCACCTACGAGCCGGCATAGCGGCTCAGGCCGGGTAGCCCAGCGCGCGTGACAGCTCGAGCCCCGCCTGCTGGAGCTGCTCGCGGAAATTAGCCAGCTCGGCGTCGTCCACGCGGGAGGTCAGCGTCGACAGGCTCAGGGCGGCAATCACGCGGGATTCGTGGTTCCACACCGGCACCGCCACGCAGCGCACGCCCTGCTCGTTCTCTTCGCTGTCCAGGGCATAGCCCTGCTCGCGGGTCTGCGTCAGGGCGGTCATTAACGCTTCGCGGGAGGCGAGGGTCGCGGGAGTAAAGGTGGTGTAGTGATAGCCCTCCAGCAGGGCGTTCAGCTCGGCCTCGCCCAGCCAGGCAATCAACACCTTGCCGATGGCGGTGGCGTGAACCGGCAGGCGGCGGCCGATACGCGAATAGGCGATGGCGGCCAGCTTGCCTTCAATCTTCTCGATATAGACCCCTTCACGCCCGTCCAGGATCCCCAGATGGGTGGTCTGCCCGGTCCGCTGCGACAGCTCCGTCAGCCAGCCTTTCGCCTTGTGGCGAATATCGATGGAGCCCACGACAAAATGGCCGCGCTCGACCAGCTTCATGCCAAGGCGATATTTGCCGTTCTCCGGGTTCTGATCGATATAGCCGTGAAGCTGGAGGGTTTTCAGCAGCGAGTGGAGGGTGCTCTTGCTCAGCCCCATCAGTTTGCTGATGTCGGTGATCTTAAGCTCGGTGGCCTGCTCGTTGAACAGGTCGAGGATCTGCAACGCACGTTCAACAGACTGAATAATCGGCATAATGCTGGCATGTCCACGCTGGAATGAAGGCGAAAACGTACCTTTTTCGGGGTGAAAAATCAATTGAGCAGGCCTGATTTGCCCGGCGGCGCTTCGCTTGCACAGGCCTACGGGCTGGGTGTTCTCCCTCTCCCTTGAGGGAGAGGGCTGAGGTGAGGGTATCAGGCCGCATCGTCACCTGATTTGCCCGGCGGCGCTTCGCTTGCACAGGCCTACGGGCTGGGTGTTCTCCCTCTCCCTTGAGGGAGAGGGCCGGGGTGAGGGCACCAGGCCGCATCACCGCCTGATTCGCCCGGCGGCGCTTCGCTTGCACGGGCCTACGAGCTGGGTGTTCTCCCTCTCCCTTGAGGGAGAGGGCCGGGGTGAGGGCATCAGGCCGCATCGTCGCCTGATTCGCCCGGCGGCGCTTCGCTTGCACGGGCCTACGGGCTGGGTTTTCTCCCTCTCCCTGTGGGAGAGGGCCGGGTGAGGGCATCAGGCCGCATCATCGCCTGATTCGCCCGGTGGCGCTTCGCTTGCACGGGCCTACGGGCTGGGTGTTCTCCCTCTCCCTGTGGGAGAGGACCGGGGTGAGGGCACCAGGCCGCATCACCGCCTGATTCGCCCGGCGGCGCTTCGCTTGCACGGGCCTACGGGCTGGGTTTTCTCCCTCTCCCTGTGGGAGAGGACCGGGGTGAGGGCACCAGGCCGCATCACCGCCTGATTCGCCCGGCGGCGCTTCGCTTGCACGGGCCTACGAGCTGGGTGTTCTCTCTCCCCGTGGGAGAGGACCGGGGTGAGGGCATCAGGCCGCATCACCACCTGATTCGCCCGGCGGCGCTTCGCTTGCACGGGCCTACGGGCTGGGTTTTCTCCCTCAGCCCTGTGGGAGAGGGCCGGGGTGAGGGCATCAGGCCGCATCGTCGCCTGATTCGCCCGGCGGTGCTTCGCTTGCACGGGCCTACGGGTTTTGTAGGCCGGGTAAGCGCAGCGCCACCCGGCAAAAAGAGCGCACCGAATCAATAATGTGGGAGAGAGGCTCACTCCCCAAGCGTCGCCACCATCACCGCCTTAATCGTATGCATCCGGTTTTCCGCCTGGTCGAACACGATGCTCGCCGCCGACTCAAACACCTCGTCCGTTACTTCCATCCCGCCGTGCAGATCGAACTCCTTCGCCATCTGCTTGCCGAGCGTGGTCTGGTCGTCATGGAACGCGGGCAGGCAGTGCAGGAACTTCACGTTCGGGTTGCCGGTCAGCGCCATCATCTGCGCGTTCACCTGATACCCGCGCAGCAGCGCGATCCGCTCCGCCCACTTCTCTTTGGCTTCGCCCATCGACACCCACACGTCGGTATAGATAAAGTCCGCGCCCTTCACGCCCGCCGCCACGTCTTCCGTCAGGACGATCTTCCCGCCGTGATTCTCCGCCAGCGCGCTGCACTCCGCCACCAGGCTCTCTTCCGGCCAGCAGGCTTTCGGGGCCACCAGGCGCAGTTCCAGCCCGGTCAGCGCCGCCGCTTCCAGCATCGAGTTGCCCATGTTGTTGCGCGCGTCGCCCGCGTACACCAGCGTCATCTCGTTAAACGCCTTGCCCGGCAGGTGCTCCTGCATGGTCAGCAGGTCCGCCAGCAGCTGGGTCGGGTGGAACTCGTTGGTCAGCCCGTTCCACACCGGCACGCCCGCATACTGCGCCAGCGTTTCGACCACTTCCTGGCCGTGGCCGCGATACTGAATGCCGTCGTACATCCGCCCAAGCACGCGCGCGGTATCCTTAATTGACTCTTTATGCCCAATCTGGCTGCCGCTCGGCCCTAAATACGTGACGCGCGCGCCCTGGTCAAATGCGGCAACTTCGAAAGAGCAACGTGTACGGGTCGAGTCTTTTTCGAAGATGAGCGCGATATTTTTACCGGTAAGCTTTTGTACTTCCTTGCCATTTTTTTTATCGGCTTTGAGCTGTGCAGCGAGGGTCAGCAGAGAAGTGAACTCTGCAGGGGTAAAGTCGAGCAATTTCAGAAAGTGTTTCTTGTACAGATCAGACATTTTATCCTCGCATGGCGAACGCCACTTATTGAATTAAAATTCACTTTATATGTGTAATTATTCATTTGCAACCCCGTTTCACAATTCTTTCTTACAAAGGTGGAGGCAAACCCGTCCGTGTGTGAAAATAGAAGTATCTGCCGCACTTTAAAGAGGATTGAGCCATGGCAAACCCGGAACACCTGGAAGAGCAACGCGAAGAGACGCGTCTGATTATTGAAGAACTGCTGGAAGACGGCAGCGATCCGGACGCGCTGTACACCATCGAGCACCATTTCTCTGCGGATGATTTCGACGCGCTGGAAAAAATGGCGGTAGAAGCCTTCAAGCTGGGTTACGAAGTAACCGAGCCGGAAGAGCTGGAAGTGGAAGAGGGCGACACCGTCATCTGCTGCGACATCCTGAGCGAAGGCGCGCTGAAGGCGGAGCTGATCGACGCGCAGGTCGAACAGCTGATGAACCTGGCCGAGAAGTTTGACGTGGAGTACGACGGCTGGGGAACCTACTTCGAAGATCCGAACGGTGAAGACGGCGAAGAAGGTGACGACGAAGATTACGTCGACGAAGACGACGACGGCGTGCGTCACTAAGCGTTTCAGGCGGTGGCCCGCGCCACCGCTTTTTCAAGGCAGAACCATGGATTACCCGCAGATACTCGCCCCCGTACTCAACTTCCTCCAGTGCCCGACCCCGCAAGCATGGATTGATAAAGCCCGCGACCCGGCGAACCTGCCGCTGCTGCTCACCGACCACATGGTGTGCGAGCTCAAGGCCGCCCAGACCGCGCTGCTGCTGGTGCGTAAATACGTCGCCGACGAAAGCGGTGCCGACGCGCTGCTCGACTGGCTCAAACCCTACGAACAGTTCACCTTCCGCGACGGTCCGGAGCCGGACTTCATCGCCCTGCACAGGCAGATTGGCAAAAGCGTGATGCCCAAAACCGACGACCCGTGGGGCCAGGCGCTTATCGACAGCATGGTGCTGCTGATTAAAGAAGAGCTGCACCACTTCTGGCAGGTGCGCGAGGCGATGCTGGCCCGCGATATTCCGTACGTCAAAATCACCGCCAGCCGCTACGCCAAAGGGATGCTGAAGGAAGTGCGCACCCACGAACCGCTGACGCTGATCGACAAGCTCATCTGCGGCGCCTACATCGAAGCGCGCTCCTGCGAACGCTTCGCCGCGCTGGCCCCGTACCTCGACGACGACCTGCAGAAGTTCTATCTCTCGCTGCTGCGCTCGGAAGCGCGCCACTATCAGGACTACCTGACGCTGGCCCAGCAGGTGAGCGACGACGATATCTCACCGCGCATACAGCTTTTTGGCGAAATTGAAGCCACACTTATTTCGACACCGGACAACGAGTTTCGCTTCCACAGCGGCGTGCCGGTGTAAACCGGCACAACTCAAGGATAAGGATGCGAGATGAAAAAAACGTGGATCAGTACGGTCATTGTTATTTTTGCGGCCGCCGCCGTGGCGTTCTGGGTATTTTTCGACAGGCAGCGCGCGCCGGAACAGCAGATGGATGCTGCCCTCAACGCGATGCCCGCCTGGCAGGTGATTAAGGAGCAGGAGCCTGTGCTGCATCAGCGCATCCTCGACCAGATGGCCGCGCTGCAAAAAGCGGGCGAGCCGGAGCAGCAGATTATCGACACCATCCAGCCGCAGATCCTGCATCTGCAGATGTCGCGCCTGCAAAACGCCCCGGACGCCAACGTGGTGAACTACATGACCATCAACATGGAGCAGACCGCCGCCATCCAGAAGGTGAGCGACGACGCCTGCTTCCGCTTCCTTTACCCGATGGTGAAGGGCGGCGTGAACCCGATGCGCATGCTGGATAAAGACCTGATGAACCGACGCATGCAGGCCGACGCCGACATGATGCGCGCCGCCTACGGCAAAAACCGCCACACCGTGACCCCGGCCGAGCGCGAGGCGGCCGCCGAGGATGTGCGTCCGATTATGAAGCAACTTGCCGATAAGTACGGCGAGGACATCCAGCTGTTGCAGATGCCGGAGAAGGCGGCGGGCAAAGAGAAGCTCTCCTGCGATATGGTGCAGGACATGTGGGCGAAGGTGCTGGTGCTGCCGGAGCAGAAGGCGGCGGGGGTGATTCGGCTGGCGGTGTCTGAGCTGGAGTGACGAAGGGCGCTGGTTTTTTGGGCACTTAGCGCGGGTTTAGCGCGTCGTCGCTTGCATGGCGGCGCGCGACAGGTATAATCCACAACGTTTCCGCATCCCCTTCAGTGCCGAAGTGGCGAAATCGGTAGACGCAGTTGATTCAAAATCAACCGTAGAAATACGTGCCGGTTCGAGTCCGGCCTTCGGCACCAAAAGATGCAAATCAAAGTCGCTTAAGGGCGGCTTTTTTTGTGTCTGAAATCCCATATCCACCCAATTATTTTCCTTTATGAACAGCAAGCAGAATCCACATTACTCACTCTGCTGATAATCAGTTATTCAATATCATTTTTCATTTCTTTGCCCTGTATCGTTTGCGATAGCCTTTATAGCGGGTATGATTTTGCGCACTGGATTCCAATAATGAATATTTGCCTGTGCACATTTGCATTATGGCTGCGATCTCCCCGAGGGTTTCATGACTAACACTAACTTTTCTCAAACGGCTGCGTTTATCTGGTCGGTAGCTGATTTGCTGCGCGGTGATTTTAAACAGTCTCAGTACGGGCGCGTGATCCTTCCCTTTACGCTGCTGCGCCGTCTTGAATGTGTGTTGGCGGAGACTAAAGACGCGGTGGTGGCGAAATATGATGAATTAAAAACCAGCCCACTGCCGGAAGATGCCAAAGAGAAGTTTCTGCTGCGCGCCAGCGGGCTCTCCTTCTTCAATACCTCGAAGATGGATCTGGGCAAGATGGGCCAGAACGACATCAAAGCCAACCTAGAAAGCTACGTACAGGCGTTTTCACCGGATGCGCGTGAAATCTTCGAACACTTCAAATTCAGTGAGTTTGTTGGCCTGCTCGAAGATGCCAACCTGCTGTTTAAAGTGGTGAAGAAATTCGCCACCACCGATCTCAGCCCGAAAGCCATTTCCAACTATGAAATGGGCCTGGTGTTTGAAGAACTTATCCGCCGTTTTGCGGAAAGCTCCAACGAGACCGCCGGTGAGCACTTTACCCCACGCGATATCGTGCGTCTGACCACCTCGCTGGTGTTTATGGAAGATGATGAAGCCCTGACGCAGCCCGGTATCATCCGCACCATTTATGACCCGACGGCCGGGACCGGCGGCTTCCTCTCTTCAGGCATGGAATATGTGCACGAGCTGAACCCTAACGCGGTGATGCGCGCCTTTGGCCAGGAGCTGAACCCGGAATCCTACGCTATCTGTAAAGCCGATATGCTGATCAAAGGTCAGGATGTCAGCCGTATTAAGCTGGGCAACACCCTCTCTAACGACCAGTTACCGCAGGATCAATTCGACTACATGCTCTCTAACCCGCCGTTTGGCGTGGACTGGAAGAAGATTGAGGGCGAAATTAACGACGAACATACGCAGAAAGGTTTTAACGGTCGCTTTGGCCCGGGCCTGCCGCGTGTTTCCGACGGCTCACTGCTGTTCCTGATGCACCTGATCAGCAAAATGCGCGACAACCACAATGTGGATGGCACCGTGAGCAACGGCGGGCGTATCGGGATTATCCTTAACGGCTCACCACTGTTTACCGGCGGGGCGGGCAGCGGTGAAAGTGAAATCCGTCGCTACATTCTGGAAGCCGATTTGCTGGAAGGCATCATCGCGCTGCCAACGGACATGTTCTACAACACCGGCATTGCCACCTACGTCTGGATCCTCTCCAACAAAAAAGCGCCTGAGCGTAAAGGCAAAGTGCAGCTGATTGATGGTACCAACCTGTGCGGCAAGATGCGTAAGTCACTGGGTTCCAAGCGCAACCTGATGGGCGAAGACGATATCAAGCTGATCACGCAGACCTTTGGTGATTTTGAAATAGTGGATGCCACAACCCTGGAAGAACTGGGTCTGGAAAAAGCCGCAGAGCAAAAATCCAGCCGCGGTCGTCAGCCTGCCACCGCCAAACCCGAAGCGCCGAAAACCTTCGCCAGCAAAATCTTTTACAGCACCGACTTTGGCTATCGCCGCCTGACCATTGAACGCCCGCTGCGTTTATCCGCTCAGGTCACGGATGAAGCGATTGCGACTCTGCGCTTTGCACCGAAGCCGTTTAACGCGCCGATGGAACGTCTGTATGAAGAGTTCGCGTCCCAGTGGCAGGAGGACACCTACGGTGATTTCTCCGAACTGGAAGCAGAAGCGCGCGCCATCATCAAAGCCGAATTTGCCGAACTGAAAGAGAAGCAGATTAAAGACCTGCTCGACAGCAAGCTGTGGCTGGTGCAACGCGCCTTGATGGAAAAAGCGCAGCAGATTCAGGCAGCTCTGGGTACGCAGGCGGGTAGTAAAACGCTGGTGAGCAATGACTTCAACCAGTTCCAGTTGACTCTGAAAGGGGCCATCAAAACAGCTGGCGTGAAGCTGGATGCGAAAGAGAACAAGCAGTTTATCGATGCTATCACTACGAGAAACCCGGATGCCGAGCCGGTGGTGAAGAAGGTGCTGAAAGAAGCCGCTCAGCCGCTGTATGGTGCGTTTGAATACAAAGGTAAGGTTGTTGAGTTTGAGCAGGACGGCGAGCTGCGCGATAACGAAAACGTGCCGCTGAACCCGGCGGTGTCCACAAGCGACCTGATTGAAAATTACTTCAAAGCCGAAGTGCTGCCACATGTGAATGACGCCTGGATCAACGCTGATAAGCGCGATGCCAAAGATAGCGAAGTGGGGATTGTCGGTTATGAAATTCCGTTTAACCGCCATTTCTATGTCTACCAGCCACCGCGCCCGTTAGAAGAGATTGATGCCGATCTGGATGCCGTCAGCGCCGAGATTATGAAGCTGCTGCAGGAGGTACATTCCTGATGGCTAAATATAAGGCGTATCCGGAGTATAAGTATTCTGGGGTTGAGTGGTTGGGGATGATTCCAACAGAGTGGAAAATATCCCATTTTAAATGGCTAACTAATGATGGAAAAGCATTTGCTTCAGGTCCATTCGGTTCAAGTATTGGTTCAAAATTCTACCAAGAATGTGGTGTTCCCGTTATTCGTGGAAATAATTTAAGCATCAACGGAGAAAAACCATTCTTCAAAGATTCAGGATATGTTTACTTGGATGATGCGAAAGCAAATGAATTATCTAATGCAGAGGTTATTGCAGGAGATCTTGTTTTCACTGCCCGAGGAACTGTAGGGCAGGTGGGACTTATACCGACGGATAATTCTCTTAGTTGGAGCCGAGCAATACTTTCTGCGAATCAATTACGTTTTAGAAGTGATTCGGAAAAAAATAATTCAAACTATCTTTGGTATCAATTCTCTTCATGGTTTATTCGTACCCAAATTACGCTGAGTAGTGATAGTGTTGCGCAACCTAACCTCAATTTAGGATCCTTAAAATCACTTAATATTATTATTCCGCCGTTATCAGTTCAAAAAACAATTGCAAATTTCCTCGAACACGAAACCGCAAAAATCGATAACCTGATCGAGAATCAGAAGAAACTAATTGAATTATTGAACGAAAAACGTCAGGCGGTGATTAGCCATGCCGTCACCAAAGGGCTAAACCCTGATGTGCCGATGAAAAATTCCGGGGTTGAGTGGCTGGGGAAAGTGCCGGAGCATTGGGTTGTATGTGCTATAAAACATATAGTGTCAACTCCAATTACCGATGGTCCTCATGAAACCCCAGATTTTATTGATGATGGGATACCATTTATATCGGCTGAAGCGATATCGTCTGGATTCATAGACTTTGATAAAAAAAGAGCGTGTATTTCAATAAGAGATCATAAAAGATTTAGCAAGAAGTATTCCCCGCAGTTTAATGATATTTATATGGTAAAGTCTGGTGCCACGACCGGTATCACTGCGATTGTTGAAACTTATGATGATTTCAATATTTGGTCACCCTTGGCAGTTATTAGATGTAATGAATACTCGAATCCTTATTTTGTTATTAACTTTTTGCGTTCGAAGCAATTTCAAACTGCTATTGAATTGAATTGGAGTTATGGTACACAGCAGAATATTGGGATGGGTGTAATTGGTAATCTGCATATAGCTCGTCCTCCAGTTAGTGAGGCAATTGATATTGCAGATTATTTAAGGGCTAAATGTGCTAAGCTTGATGAATTAATTAATATTTCTATAAGACAAATATCAATTATGCAAGAACGCCGCATTGCCCTGATCTCCGCAGCCGTCACCGGAAAAATCGACGTCCGCGACTGGGTTGCCCCGGACACACAGGATGTTGAGGAGCCACTGGAGGCCACGGCATGAGCATGGACAGCACCAAAGAGCTGATTTTCCAGAATGAGATGATTGCTCAGATGGAAGCAAAAGGCTGGATTTGCGGCAAAACCGACGGCTACGATCGCGAACGTGCACTGTACTCGCAGGATGCGCTGACTTTTGTGCAGACCACCCAGCCGCAGGAGTGGGAGAAGTTTGCCAAAATTTATCCTACCGATACCGAGCGTCATTTCCTTGATGCGCTGGTGGCTCAGCTAAAAAAAGCGGATATTAACGCTACCGATATGCTTTCGCGCACTTACGGCACGCTCGGCGTGCTGCGTCATGGTATCAAAAGCCATAATGCGCGTTTTTCCCTGTGCCAATTTAAGCCGGAACATAACCTCAATCCGGAAACTCTGACGCGCTACAAACAGAATATCTGCCGCATCGTGCCGGAGCTGGTTTACAGTCCGCATGCGTCGAACGCCGCATTTGAAGAAACCGGCGTTAAGGCAAGGAAATGGCGTATCGATCTGGTGTTGTTCGTTAATGGCCTGCCGATAGCGACGCTGGAACTGAAGTCTGAATTTAAGCAGACGGTGCAAAACGCCATCACGCAGTATAAGAAAACGCGTTTGCCGAAAGATCCTGGCACCAATAAACCTGAGCCGCTGCTGACCTTTAAACGCGGCGCGCTGGTGCACTTTGCCGTCAGCCAGTACGAAGTGTTTATGGCGACTAAACTTGAGGGTGATAAAACCTTCTTCCTGCCGTTTAACAAAGGGACCCATGACGGCGGTGCGGGGAACGATATCCCGGAAGATGCCAACGACTACGCTACCAGCTACCTGTGGAATGAGGTGCTGCTGCCGGACAATCTGCTGAAAATTCTCGCGAGCTTCGTGCATCTGCAAATCGTCGAAAAAGAAAACGCCATTGGCCTGAAGTACAAAAGCGAGAGCCTGATTTTCCCGCGCTATCACCAGTGGGACGTGGTGAACAAACTGATCACTGCCGCGACGGTTGAAGGGACCGGCAATAAATACCTGATTCAGCACAGTGCCGGGTCGGGCAAATCGAACTCTATCGCCTGGACTGCCCACCAGCTTTCCCGCCTGTACGATGAAAAGGGCGAGAAGCAGTTCCACTCGGTGATTGTGGTAACGGACCGCACCGTGCTTGACGATCAGCTGCAGGACACCATCTATCAGTTTGAACATCAGGACGGCGTGGTCGGGCGTATCAATAATAAAGAGGGCGACGGCTCTAAATCGGAGAAGCTGGCGAGCGCGCTGGAAAACTCGCAGCCGATTATCATCGTCACCATCCAGACTTTTCCGTTTGTCCTGAAGGCGATTGAAAACAGCGTCAGCCTCAAGCAGCGTAAATATGCGGTGATTGCCGATGAAGCGCACTCCTCGCAGAGCGGTTCTACGGCGCGTCAGCTGAAAGAAGTGCTGATGACCGAAGAGGCGGATGACGATGTGGAGATGTCTTCAGAAGATATTCTGGATGCTACCGTCGCGGCGCGTAAAGGCAGCAGCAATCTCAACTATTACGCCTTCACCGCCACGCCGAAGGCCAAAACGCTGGAGCTGTTTGGCCGTCGTCCTAACCCGCAGGAACCGGCATCGAAAACGAACAAACCGGAAGCGTTCCACGTTTATTCCATGCGTCAGGCCATCGAAGAAGGCTTTATTCTTGATGTGCTGAAGAACTACACCAACTACAAAGTGGCGTACAAGCTGCTGCAAAAGCTGGACGATCCTGATCGGGAAGTGGACAGCAAGAAAGCGAAGATCAAACTGAACCAGTGGGTGTCGCTGCACGATCATAACGTGTCGCAGAAAGTGAAGGTGATTGTTGAGCACTTTCGCAAGCACGTGATGCACTTACTGGCCGGCCAGGCCAAAGCGATGGTTGTGACCAGTTCGCGTAAGGCGGCTGTGCGTTACAAGCTGGCGTTCGATAAATACATCGCCGAGCAAAAATACGACAAGATCAGCGCGATGGTGGCTTTCTCCGGGGAGGTGGAATTCCATGAAGATGACCACAACAGCCTTGCGCTGCTCAACCAGAAATTCACTGAGATAAACATGAACCCCGGACTGAAAGGCCGGGATATGCGTAAAGCGTTTGATACTGACGACTACCAGGTGATGCTGGTGGCCAACAAATTCCAGACCGGTTTTGACCAGCCCAAGCTGTGCGCCATGTATGTGGATAAAAAGCTGGGGGGCGTGGAGTGCGTACAGACGCTGTCGCGTCTGAACCGCACCTATCCGGGGAAGGCGCAGTCCGGCACGTTTGTGCTCGATTTCTACAACGAACCTGACGAGATTTTGGGGGCTTTCCAGCCGTACTACCAGACAGCAGAGCTGATGGATGTCAGCGATCCGCAGTTGGTCTTTGAGCTTTATGAAAAGCTGCGCACCAGCGGTATTTTCCTGTGGAACGAAGTGGAGCAGTTCTGTGAGGCGTTCTTCAGTAAAAACAAATCCAACGCGGCCATTAGCAATATCTGCAAACCTGCGGTAGAGCGCTGGAAGCATCGTTACACCTCAGCGATTGATGCCTATGTGCTGGCCAAAGAGATGTTTGAACGCACTAAGAAAACCGGAGATATTGTACTGATCACCAATGCGGAAAACACCTTTAAGGACTGCGAGAAAGAAAAAAGTAAGCTGGATATCTTTAAGAAAGATCTCGGCAGCTTTGTCCGCTTTTACGAGTTTATGTCGCAAATCGTCGATTATGACGACAAGAATCTTGAAAAGCTGAGTCTCTTCGCCCGTCATTTGCGTCCGTTACTGCATGAACAGCGTATTGAAGAAGATGAAATTGATTTAAGCAACGTGGAGATGAGCCATTATCGCCTGTCCAAACTCCACGAACAGCACCTGAAGCTGCAAGAGGATGCAGAGGAATACAAAATCAAACCGGGTAATGATGTCGGAACGGCGAAACCAAAGGACAAGAAAGAAGAGTTTCTTTCAAATATCCTGGCTCGTCTGAATGAGCTTTTTGTCACCGATAATCTGTCCGATAAAGACATGATCAATTATGCCTTTGCGGTGCGCGACAAGCTGTCAGAAAACCAGGCGGTGATGACCCAGATCGCCAACAATACACGCGAGCAGGCTATGCTGGGTGATTTCCCGAAGGCGATTGATGACGCTGTTATGGACAGCAACGAAGCCCAGCAGGAGATGATGGTGCAATATCTCTCTAATCCTGAACTGGCGAAGGGCTTTGCCCGCGTGGTGTTTGATATGTTGAAAGGGGCATAAGGTTTCACTTTCTGTCAGAATGAGGGATGTTATGTCAGGTGTAAGATAAGACACCTCATCCCCATTATTAGCCTCTCAATATATGTATGTCGAATTGATGGTAATTGATAGTTATTGAAATGATTTTAATTGTGAAATTAAATTCTTTCTCAATTATAACTATGTAATAGATTATTTAAATAATTGCGCTAAATAAATGGCCTATAAGGTAGGCCATTTGTTACTATAATTTTTTATGAGGTGATAATGCTTTTACTTGTAATTCTTGGCGACCTTAATAATCAAGATAATTATAGTCTGGAACCCAAGTGTAATTTCTCAGTTGGTCATGATTGAAATCAACAAAAAAATGACATTGTTCACAATTGAGAATATCTAGGACAGTAGCCTCAAATATTGTTCCATCTTTTTTTCTCATGGTAGCAGTAAGTGTCATTTCTCCTGCTTTTTTTTGGGCTCGAAGCCAAACCTTTTGAAGAACTTGGTTTCCTTTAATCCTTTCATTATTGTCGAAAAGAATTTCTGTATTTTCTGAGGGTTTAAACATAAATGTCGTTATCCAGTAACCTCGATCTTGTAGCTGAAAAAACTGCGTTAATTTTAAAAATCGATCTTTAGTTAGAGGGGCTTCCTTTGTTATGGAATCGATTAATGCGTCATTTTCAAATAATTCCACAGGTTCTCTAAAAGGATATATTACATCACCAAAAGAAAATGACAATACTGGCTTTTTATCAAGAAAGGAGGACAGCTCGACACTTAAACCATTATTTATTTGTTCTGATATGTAATTTGACAAAAATGCTATATTGTTATCATCCAATCCCTTTTTTATCCGTGCTATAATCAATTCTTTATAGTCACTTGCGAATGCTTCTTTTTTTGTTTTTTTAATTCCGAAATTAAATTGTTGATTAATTGGTTATCCATGCCATTTTCAATTAAAAAAATACCTAATTGAATTTTATTACTAACATCCTTAAATTTAGTTATATTTCTTTCTGCGAATTTTATAGCCAATTCTTTGTTGAACATGCTTACATTTTCAAATGCTTTCATTTGGAAATGTTCATGCATTTGGGGATTATTATCATTAATAACTGTTAATGCCCATGGGAATAATGCTCGGTCTTTAGCAAGGGCATTTATTACATCTAGCCTCTTACTATCGCTAAATTCTTTGTTGCTAAGTATATTAGCAATTTTTTTACCTATGTCATCTTCGTAAAATCTACCATAAATCCCTCTGCTTTTAGTTACTAAACGCAAAGCATCTATAAATTGTTGCTCATCCGTTTCGGGGTTTAAAATCAATGACATCAAGCGCTGTCTTTCTTCATTATTCAAAGTGATGTTATTTATTGGACCTGATGTGGCTTTTTGCCTTTCATATTTTAATGTTAACGAGTCAAGTAAGGCATTAGTACGTAAATCATTCAGAACTCTACTGCCTCCACTCTCTGGGCTATCAAAGCGTAACCAATGCTTCACAGTATTTATATAATAATCTGTAATTTCTTTGTTAACACTTTTATAACCTATCAGCCCTGCAGCAGTGATAAAAATAGCAAAAATACTAGAGCCATAGATTAACCATAGTCTTGTCTTATCCAAAATGGCCATTGTCCTGTTTATTGCGCTTTCTGTTATTTCTGCTTTGGCATTCTCGATTTTATCTTTTATTTGTTGCATTAAATTTATATTTTCATTACGAAGCTTTTCGAGTTCCATCTTATGTTTAATTGCATCCCGTTCAGCTAAGATTACTGTAAGATCCCTTTCCATAAATACCTCGTTAGTCTATATAGTCTTAATATTACAAAAGTATAATGTTTGATCTATTGCTATATTAATCTATTTTTTAAGCTTGTAAAACAATAATCATCAGCCCTTGAAGGCTATATTGATGTTATTTATTACTATAAAATAATAAAACAGCTGAATTATATAACCTAGCTTCCATAGCTAATTTCTTAAGATTGGCAGAACGCTTGTACAAGAAGCCTGTCTTTGTACTGATCCGTTTAACAATTTTGTCCAATGCCAATGAACAGCCCTCCCCCTAGACAATTACTTTCCATCATTAGCAGCGAAGCCCCTTTCCGGCAAAGTATGTGGTTAAAACATTTTAACACTTTCTGGACTGCCAAAAAAATCGTCTATAACATAGCCAGTTAGACTACATATGGAGATGTAAGCATGAGCACCAGAAGAGAGATTAAGGATGGGGCACTATTCGACGTTCTCGACAGAGGGATCGTCTACACCGAGGCGTTGGGCTGGCTTGATATGGGACATGCCCGTGGCAACGACGTGGCAACGCTCAAACGTCAATTCGTTGAAGGAGAGCGTAGCGGTAAGCCATCTTATTCCGTCATGTATCGGCAAGATATGGGCGTCTTAAAATTCAAATCACGGCTCGGCGTCGGGAAGTTCTCTCATTGGGAAATTAAGCGTGGCCGGAGTACCGAAGACATTAACAGAATCATGCTGGCGATGATGATGAACACCGCATCCAGATTCGAAGGTCTGCAAAGCCTGCGATCATTCTCGTGGTATACGGACAGCGGCTTTAGCGGTGAGGATTTGGTCTCCGATCTGTTCGGGTTCTATCGGGCAATCATTCCTGGCCGGTACGGCTACCGTCTTAAACCCGTGAGCTATGAATCAGCCGTTCGCCGCTGGGATTACTACGGCGCTATCGGTTCCCATAAAAACCATGGCTTTCGCCCGATTCTCTTTCCTGATCCTGAGGATCAGTGTGTGCGGCACCAGCCGTATACGGTCAATCTTCCGCATTTTATGACGTGGCTTCGGCCGTGGGACGATTTCACATCCGGAGTGGTGAAGGTCATTACAAACGATGGGACATCGCTCTCATTCATGGGAGCTAAGCTATGAAAATCCTTTTAAAAGTCCTGAAGTGGTGCGCACTCTCGGCTGTCACCGTCTTTATCCTCGGATGGCTGTTTGTCTGGCTCGTGGCATCGGGTTCAGATGAAACGACGGTTTACACCGAAAATGACTTTTTCCACTACCACACGCTGACAGACAAGGATATTGAAAACGCCCCGCGTGTAACCGACGACTACTATTTCGAGGCGCATCCAGGCGATGGTTATGCCCCTTCAAATAGCATCTTTTTTAAAGGGGCTACCGGGGCTGCACCGTTGCGCGCGTATCTCGAAACGCTGGGATACACGAAGGAAAAGCGTCGCCTGGGGGATAAGGAAATCTGGTCAAAATCCGATCAGGTAAAAGGGGATATTTTTTATCTGTACTTTAATGCCGCCACGGGTGAAGTTGAGCTGACTAAAGTGATGAGTTACTGAACTCACTTACTCCCTGTCGATTAGCACCGCCTGATGATCAAGCGGCGTTTTTTCGTAATATCCCATTCAACCATGTCTCATCCCTGTCCGGGCGGTTATCCTGAGTCGCCCACAGAGATGCTATCTCTATTCCCGGAACCGCCTTCAGCAACTCCCGCAACCCCTCTTCATCCTGATCCGTAAACCGTCTTTCACCCTGCACACGCTCACCGTTGCCATACTTAAAGGACACGTACCAGACGCCGCCAGGCTTAAGCGCATCCGCAAGCTTCTGCATCACCGCAGGCAACTCAGAAGAGGGGATATGCAGCAAAGATGCACAACACCAGATCCCATCGTACTGCGCTTTGCCGTCGATCTCTGAAAACGTCATCAGCTGTACGGGTAACCCGGTATGTTGCTTTGCCAGCTCCACCATCGCGGAAGAGGCATCAAAAGCATCCACCAGATAACCGATTTCATGAAAGGCTTTTGCGTCCCGCCCTGAACCGCAGCCCGCATCCAGAACCCGGGCACCGTGCGTCAGGTGCTGGGTAAAGGCTTCGTATAGCGGAGTCATATCGACATTGACCGTGCCATCGAAGAAATCCTGCGCGTGGTTCTGATAGTAGTGAAGTGTCATTAAAACGTTGCCTCGCCTTCCGCGTTGGGTTTCCAAGTATGGATAAGTTTTTCCAGTGCGGCCTGCCAGTTACGCTGAAGAAAGCTTTTCCGTGCTTCAGGACGTTGCCCTGTCTGTAGAACAATCGTCTCATGTAACGGCAGTTTGCTCTGAATAAAGTACTCATTGCGGGTGTGTAACCGCTGCAGGAGCCTGAGCTCGGGAATGCGTGCAGATTTGCCTTCGGTACCACGGTTACAGCACCGACAGGCCAGCACCAGGTTCCATACGCCGTTAATATTGCTCACTTCATGGCGGGCAGCCCAGGGAATAAAGTGGTCGACGTCCGCCAGTTCTGCGTCTCCCGGTACCAGACTGATGGGTTTAAAGCAGTAAAAACATCGTCCTTTCTGGTAACCATTCAGGCTATCGCGACAACTGGTGATGTCTACGCGCCGCGCATTCACCCTCGTGAACAGCAACTGATTATCTTCGTCGAACTCCACGCCCACAAGGTTACGTGAAATCCCCATCGACCAGGCCTGTTCCACCAGGTTCCAGCGAGCATTGGTTTCAAAGGCGAGGTTTTTATACTGCAGGCGTTCGCCCAGTAAAAAGAAGTTATCCGTCAGGCGGATCCCGTTGTGGGTTTTGCGCTCATCAAGGAAAAAACGTTTATCGATCTCGCCCTGGTTCACGTAGTGAAAGGCATCAATCACGTTGTTAAAGCCAAGGCGGACCGTCGCTTCAATGAGCTGGGCATGGGTGATTTCACCTCTATTGAACTTCAGACAGGTTTCCAGAAATTGGCTGCTGCGGGAGGTGATCTGTTTTGGCGCATGCTTCAGGTGCTCGCAAAGATAACGGCTGAACGGCACAGCAAGCTGGTCGAGCGTAATCAAATCGCTGCCCGTCTTATCCACTTCATACAAAGCTGACGCCAGTGCAAACTTGTAAGATGCGACGTTCCTTCCAAAGAGGATCACACCACGCCAGTAGTTCTCAAGCGTCGGATCGGCCTGATAAAATTCCATCGATGAAGTCCTGTTACGGTTGGCTGGGCAGGGCGTTACTTAAGCCTGTAACAGGATCACATAACAAAATCAGGGTGATGTAAATCGTTAATCTATCAGTTTGATGAATTTTTGAGAGATCTGAGAGGAAAGGGGGGAGATGAGTTGAAGTGTTACCCGGGCAAAGCATTGTCGCTTCTGTAATTAAAAAACAACCAACCCTATTTCCTGAATCCCCCTCGCAAATTCCAAATTTCCCCAACCCAAAACCGCTGTATTTATATTCAGCCCTGTATAATGGTCACCAGAAATTACGCCGAACGGCAAAGGAAGTATCAAGGAATATTTAAAGAGAGAATTCGCGATATGAAGGTGCTGCAACACCCCCATACCGCTAACCACCAGCAACTAATCAGGAGTTGAAAATGGCTGCGACGAATTTTAAGCCAGAGTTTACTGTTTGCAAAACAGAATCAGACGCTTTCACCGGCGTGATTGAAAACCGCGAGCTGGTACGCAAAAACAGCGCCCGCCGACTTCACGGCAACCCGCTCAACGTGGCACCCGTTCATCCCCGCGCGGAAACGCCGCAGGACAGTGCCGCCTGCTGCGAACTGTATGCGCGCATAGACATGAAATACCTTCTGCTTGGCGGCGACTGGTTAACCCGCGCGGGCTTTATCAACGGCATGCCCGTAAAAATCCGCGCCATGAAAGACTGCATTGTGATTACGCCTCAGCATACAAGAGAATTATGGGGATGCCTGGAAGGTATGAGTGTGGTGAATATTAATAAGCAGAAAGTCGCGCAGTGGTTAAAAACATTTCCGGGCGCGTTAAATGACACCGGCGATATTCCGGTAATTAAGCGTAACGCCTGATAAATATCCCGGCCCCACGCCGGGATTATCATTTATATCGTTCTCAAAACACCGGCACCCCCAGCCCCACCTTCACCTCCCTCAACGTCCCTTGCGTCACCCCCTGCGCCCGTTCCGTTCCGCGCTTCAGCATCGCCATCAGCTCTCCCTTATCCTGCATATACATCGCCCTACGCTCCCGCATCGGCGCAATCAGCTCCTGCAAACACGCCTCCAGCTCGTTCTTGCACGCCCGGTCACCCAGCCCGCCCGCCTGATAGTGCGCCTTCATCGCCGCCACTTTCTCCTTGTCCGGATGAAACGCGTCGAGGTACGTAAACACCACGTTCCCCTCAATCTGCCCCGGGTCGCTCACCTTCAGGTGGTTCGGGTCGGTGTACATGGCGCTGACCGCACGGTGAATCGTCTCTTCGCTGGCCGAAAGATGCAGCGTGTTGCCAAGCGATTTCGACATCTTGGCGCTGCCGTCGATGCCGGGCAGGCGGCTGGTGTCGCTCAGCATCGCCTTGCAGTGGCGCAGCACCGGGGCGGGCAGCAGGCTGTTCATCTTGTGCACAATCTCGTTGGTCTGCTCAATCATCGGCAACTGGTCGTCGCCGACGGGCACGCACTCGGCCTTAAACGCGGTGATGTCTGCCGCCTGGCTGATGGGGTAGGCCATAAACCCGACCGGCAGCGAGCGGGCGAAACCCTTCTGCGCAATCTCGTTCTTCACCGTCGGGTTACGCTCCACGCGGGCGACGGTGACGATGTTCATATACAGCATCGTCAGCTCGGCGAGGGCGGGCAGGGCGGACTGCAGGCAGATGGTGGTCAGGTTCGGGTCGATGCCGGCGGCGAGGTAGTCGGCCAGCACTTCGGGGATATTGTCGCGGATCTTCTGCGGGTTGCTGCCGTTGTCGGTCAGCCCCTGCAGGTCGGCAATCAGCACAAACTGGTTGTGCGTCTGCTGGAGCGCCACGCGCTGGCGCAGCGATCCGACGAAGTGGCCAAGGTGCAGCGGGCCGGTTGGGCGGTCGCCGGTGAGGATGGTGGGTGCGTTCATAAAGACTCCTTAACGTTGTAATGCCGAAAGGGGTCTTAGATGTGAGAAAGCCGCCTTTCGGCGGCTATCTGAAAATGGGGAAAACTACTCCGTGCCGCCTTTAAGAAGGCAGCCACCAGCGGTTTACGGTGAGCACGGCGTGGTTTATGTTCATCTCTTTACCGTACCACGTCCGGCGCGAAAAACAAAAGGGCACGTCATGCTGCAATCACTCAATCACCTGACCCTCGCGGTCAGCGACCTGCAAAAAAGCGTCACCTTCTGGCACACGCTGCTGGGGCTGACCCTGCACGCCCGCTGGAATACCGGGGCCTATCTCACCTGCGGCGATCTGTGGGTCTGCCTGTCGTACGACGAGGCGCGCCAGTACGTGCCGCCGCAGGAGAGCGACTACACCCACTACGCGTTTACCGTCGCGGAGGCGGATTTCGCACCGTTCTCGCACAGGCTGGAGCAGGCGGGCGTTACCGTCTGGAAGCAGAACAAAAGCGAGGGGGCGTCGTTCTATTTTCTCGACCCGGACGGGCACAAGCTGGAGCTGCACGTGGGCAGCCTCGCCGCGCGGCTGGCGGCGTGTCGCAAAAAGCCCTATGCGGGCATGGTGTTTACCTCAGACGAGGCTTGAGGCGCGCACCTTCAGCCTGCCCGCCAGCGTCACGTGCGTGGCGGCATCTTCCTGATTGCACAGGTACTCCCCCGCCAGCCGTCCCAGCTCGCTGTAGGGCAGCTGGATACTGGTCAGCGGCGGGGTGAGCTGCTCGGAGATCTTCTGGTCGTCGTAGCCCGCCAGCAGCATGTCCTGCGGGATGCGCACGCCGTTCACCGCCAGCGCCTGATAGCAGCCAATCGCCAGCCAGTCGCTGGCGCAGAAGATGGCGTCCGGGCGCTCGGCCAGTTCCAGCAGGGAGGTGGTGGCGGTAAAGGACTCGCTGAACTGCCAGTTGGTCTGGCGCACCAGGTCGTCGTCGCACGCGAGTCCGGCCTGCTGGAGCGCGGCCTGGTAGCCCGCCAGACGCTGGCGTGAGGCCTCCATCCAGCTCTCGCCGGTGATGTGGGCGATGCGCGTCGCCCCGCAGGCGATGAGGTGTTTAGTGACCTGGAAGGCGTTGGCGTAGTCGTCCGGGATAAACGACGGCAGCAGCGGCGAGCCGGGGTCGCGCTGGTTGAGCAGCACCAGCGGGATGCGGGTGCAGTCCTGGAATGCCGTCATGTCCACCAGCGTGGTGACCGGAGACGCGAGAATAATCCCGATGCAGTTACGCTTCTCCAGCTGGCGGATGATGTTCAGCGCCAGCTCAATGTCGTCGCCGTAGTCGTAGACGGTGAGCAGGGTCTCGTTGCGCCACGCCGCTTCCCGCGCCTGGCTGATGGCGTCGATAAACGGGTCGAAGCTCTGCATGGAGCTCACCAGCAGGGCGATCTCTTCCTGGTTGCGCGGGGCGTGGACGGCGGGGAGGCGGTCGTAGCCGAGCTCGGTGGCGACGCTAATCACCCGCTGGCGGGTGTCGTCGCTGAGCTTGATGTTGCGGGACTGGTTAAGCACCAGCGATACCGTCGCCTGCGACACCCCTGCCGCCCGCGCAATATCGTTCATCGTCACTTTCGTTTTTCGCTTCATCCGTCCTCTCCCTCTCGCGATTTCGCATCATACCCTAACCGCACGCTTACGCGCCGTCGATCACGTTTCTCGTTCATCGAAGCGTGAACTTTGTGAGAGCCGTCGCTTTTCAGAGCGTCGTGATTTGCGCATTTATCCTGCAACTAATATTTATTAGCTAAATATTATCAGTAAGAGGACGCGTAATGAAAGAGCAGTGGAGCAGGGAGCAGGCACAGGCGTGGTATGAGCAGAAAGGCTGGCTGTGCGGGTTTAACTATCTGCCGTCGACGGCGGTGAACTGGACCGATATCTGGCAGGAAGAGACCTTCGATGCCGCCACCATCGAGCGCGAGCTGGGCTGGGCGGCGGACGCGGGCTATAACACCCTGCGCATCAACCTGCCGTTTATCGTCTGGGAGCACGACCGCGACGGGCTGATGGCGCGCATCGACCGCTTTTTGACGATTGCCGACGGCCACGGGTTCAGCACCATGCTGACCCTGATGGACGACTGTGGCTTCTCCGGCGACGAGCCGTACCTTGGCCCGCAAAAGCCGCCGGTGCCGGGCAAGCACAACAGCCAGGCGGCGGCGAGCCCGGGGCGCGACAAGGTGTGCGATCCCGACTGCTGGGCAGACATTGAACGCTATATCCGCGACGTTGTGCGCCAGTTCCGCGAGGATAAGCGCGTATTGCTCTGGGATCTGTATAACGAGCCTGGCAACCGCGGCATTTTCGCGACCGGCACGGAAGAGGTGCTGTACGACGCGAAGCTGGAGACCTGCGCGCACGCGCTGATGAAGCTGGCGTTCCAGTGGGTGCGTGAGGAAGACCCGACTCAGCCGCTCACCGTCTGCGCATGGCGTCTGCCGGCGGAAGAGGAGGGCGAGACGTTCTATCAGCATCCGCTGGACCAGACCGCGCTGGAGCTGTCGGACGTGGTGAGCTATCACGCCTACACCAATACCGGGCGGATGACGGCGATTATTCAGCAGCTTCAGGCGCTGGGCCGCCCAATCTTCTGTACCGAATGGCTGGCGCGTCACGTGGGCGGCACCATCGAAGAGCAGCTGCCGCTGATGTACATGGCGAAGGTCGCGCCGTATCAGTGGGGGCTGGTGCGCGGCAAAACCCAGACGTGGCTGCCGTGGCCGGTGGTGATGAAGGCGTCCACGGACTACTGCCGCCTGTGGTTCCACGACGTGTTTGAGGAGAACGGCATCCCGTTCTCGCGCGCTGAAATCGCGCTGATGAAGAAACTGCGCAAAATCGCCCCTAATCCGCAGGGCTAATAATAACGACCCGGCGGTCAGCCGCCGGGCAACCAGGTACGCACTATGGCAATGACAATGAAAATACCGTCTCGCGAGTTGTGGTCTTATTTTGGCTATGGTTTAGGTCAGTGTTTTAGCTTTGGTTTAGTGGGTTCGTTTATTAACTATTTTTACACCGACGTGCTGGGGATTTCGGCGCTGGCGGCGAGTACCATCTTCCTGATTGCCCGCGCGTGGGACGCGGTTCACGATCCGCTGTTTGCCAGCATTATGGACACCATTAACAGCCGGTTCGGCAAGTTTCGCCACTTTTTGCTCATCGCCCCGCTGCTGATCACCGGCGTTACCCTGCTGTCGTTTTATAAAATCGAAGCGGACATGACCACCAAAATCCTCTACGCCGGGGTGACCTACATCCTGTGGGGAACGCTGTACGCCATCTCCGATATCCCGTTCTGGTCGATGTCGTCGGTGATGACCAACGACTCCGGGCAGCGCACCCGCGCGGTAACGGCGGCGATGCTCGGGGTGAACGCCGGGATTGCCTGCGCCAACATCTTCTTCCCGAAGCTGGCGGCCTACTTCGCCCAGTACAGCAACGATAAAGGCTACTTTATGGCGGCGCTGGTGATGATGCTGGTGGGGCTGCCGCTGATGCTCAACGGCTTTATGCAGATCAAAGAGCGCGTGCCGCCGAGCCCGGAAAAGGTGACCATCCGCGACACCTTCCACAACCTGCGTCAGAACAAGCCGCTGTTTATCGTCCTGCTGTCGTTCTTCTTCTGCGTGTTCCACAACGTGGCGGGCGGTCTCTATATCTACTTCTTTATCAACAACCTGGGCGACGGCAGCCTGCAAATGGCGATTGGCGTGATGGGGATCGTGGCGGCGGTGCTGTGCCTGGTCGCCCCGATGCTGACGCGCCGGATGCAGAAGCGGAAGCTGTTTATGATCCTCTGCGGGCTGGACGTGGCGGTGCGCGTGGTGATGTGGTTTGTCGGCTATCAGCAGGTGACGATGCTGTTTATTCTCCTCGGCCTGAGCACGCTGTTCGTGATGATGACCAACATCCTCACCTCGTCGATGATTGCCGACACCATCGAGTACGCGGAGTACCACACTAACAAGCGCTGCGCGGCGATCACCTTCTCCGGGCAGACCTTTACCGGCAAGATGTCGGTGGCGGTGGGCGGCGGGCTTATTGGCGTGTTTCTGATGATGATCGGCTACGTGCCGCAGGCGCAAATCCAGAGCGAAGGCGTGCTGTCGGGGCTGTTCTTCGGGATTTGCCTGCTGCCGGCGATTGGGTCGCTGATCCGCATGGGCTTTATGTCGCGCTTTACCTTTACCGGGGAGAAGCACGCGGAGATTTGTCGGCTGCTGGCGGAGCGCAGGCATCATGTAGAAAATAGCCGTGCGGAAAATGAGCGGCTGGAGCGCCCGGCTCCGGCGAACCAAGCCAAGTGGGCGCCTGTCATGCAGGCGTCCACTTCAGAACTTAATTCACTTCAGTTAGCCCACAGCAATCATGCGCTAAGTTCAATAATTGCTGGGTCATTGTGACGGCATCAGCTGCTAAATCAACGGTGGCAAAGTGGATTTTATGCCCCTGAACCTCAACGAATTCGTAGAGCATTACGTCGACGGCAGGATGAAGTAATAATCCGGCTGAACGGAGAGATAGCGGGTCTGCTCGGTTCTCCTGCGTGCGCAGATAGGTATATATCTGGTAGATATAACCGCTGCGCAAGCTCCGATCGCGATACCAGCCTTTAGTCAGAATGTTATTGAATTTAGTGTCTATGATGACGCGCTGCGCAGGCTGCCTGTGCTCAAGAATGATGTCCGAGTACATGGTCGGGAAAATACTTTCGCTCCCTGCGCTGTGAGATGTTATCCCCCATTTCAACTCTTTTCCGGCCGCGACTGTCCAGTCCTTTTTGGGAAGATGGACGTGGTAGAAACCCGCCATACTTTTCTCGAACAGCTTACGCATCCAGTAAGGGTCATCAGACGGCGTTGGCAACAGTTTTTGCCCCGCAGTTTGGGTTGGTAGCCATAATTCAAATGCCAGCTGCGCGGCATCGACCATGGCTTTATCCGCCGCATCGTGGCGGCCAAAGCGCGTGATTGACGGCAGTTCACCTTTGTCGGGCATACCGCCCTCGATGCCTCGACGACGCAAATTGATTGCCATTGTGCGACATTGCGCTGCCAGCGTACCGTCGCTAAGGAGCGGAACAAGGTGCTCTAACGCAGAGCGAACATAGCGATTTCGTGGTGTATCCAGCGTCATTTCCTGAAACTGACAGGCTACCTGTGCCCGCTCAAGCAATTGTCGACTGGTTGTGCGTAGAACATCAATGCGCCCCCTTACCCTGTTTAGCGTGGCGCGGCGAGTTTGGTATCCCAAACTTAAATGCCTTAACAGCCGCTGCTCCACTTCGTGAAGTAGGATCCTGGCCACCAGCGCCGGGATTTCCTCCGGGTTGTTTTCAGCGGCAACCATGCTGCGCCCGTGGTGGCGAAACAAGCTGGAGGCGTACAGCATCAATAGCCAGATATTGCGCAAAGGAATGCGCGATACAGCTGCCCGAGCCTGCGTATCGCTACGTTCAGCAAGATCGGTCATATGTTGAGAAGTCCCTTTCTGGCATCCAGGACTTTCTCCGGCGCATCGAACCAGTATTCGGCAAGTAAAGGGCAGATTTCGGTTTCGACAACCTGCTCGTACCAGGCCATCCCGTCGTCAATTTTCAACCCCGTGGGTGGGGTAAAATAGCTATGCCCGATACAAAACTGTGGCCCTAGCGCCGCATCCCTGGACAATTTTTCATTTAACGCGGTTAACTGGGATTCGATAAGGGCTAATATTTCCAGGCTCACATTAAACCGTTGGTTAACCCACTTTTTCCACGCGTCGTTAAATTCGGGCTTAAGATCAATAAACGCAAAGCGGCGCCGTAATGCCAGGTCTAGCAGGGCAAGCGAGCGGTCAGCGATATTCATCGTCCCGATGATGTACAGGTTTTCAGGAATGTAGGTTTTTTCATCCATATCAGAGCGGTATGAGAGCTCAAGCGCCTCATTCGGGGTGCGTTTATCCGCCTCCATCAGCGTCAGCGTTTCGCCAAAAATTTGCGCAGGATTGCCCCGGTTAATCTCCTCAATAATGACCACGTACTTAGTTGTCGGATCGTTTACTGCTTTGTCGATCGCGTGGAGAAAAGGACCGTCTACCAGTGCTAAACGCCCTTCATTGTTAGGACGCCAGCCGCGAATAAAGTCTTCGTAGGAGAGGGTGGGGTGGAACTGCACAGCGCTGATGCGCTTAGAGGTTTCCTCGCCCATCAGGCAATACGCCAGGCGGCGCGCAAGCCAGGTTTTACCGGTTCCCGGTGGGCCCTGCAGGATCAGGTTTTTTTTGGCCTGTAACCTCTGAAGGATGAGTCGGATTTTTTCCTCTTCTAAAAAGCAGCCCTCATCGATCAAATTGCTTATCGCGTAAGGCTTGTGGGGGATTTCCGCTGGCACGTTCTCTTCAACCGTTTCCTCGGTGATGGTCTGCAATTCACCTTTATCGAAGTTGAGGTATTCATAGTTGCCGGGGGTCTGAAACTCCAGTTCATCATCATCACGTAGTTTTTGCAGATAATATGAAATGGACGATTCAATCGTATTGTTATTGGGATAATCCGCCTTAATCTCATCCAGATAGGCCTCTTTTAACTCCCTCAAAGAGAAAAGTGGGCTGTCTTTCCTCAGGCACAGTAGCTTGATTTTATTAAGCAAATACGCTTTCCATGTCAACCGCTCGACTTCATCATTTGACTGATGTAAATCGATATTCCATGCCGCCAGGGAGAGTTCAGGGAAGGAGTGAACCGGATAGTTTGGCTGGGTAAAGGCCTTTTTGAGCGCCTGGGCTACGGTCTGATAGTTGTGTCCGCTGCAGCGCCCTTTGGCACCTTTTTTAATGATTTTAATGTTCAGGACTTTCTGGATGTAGTACTGAGACTGGCTATCCAGCGTAGGGTAGAACCAAGGGCGTAACCAGTACAATCCCATCGTCAGGTTCCAGCCAACATTGCGCACGTTAGATGCGGCGTCATAAGAAAAGAGGAAGTCCGCAGGATCGGCATTTGGGGTATCGGCGAAGGAAATAGCCTGAGAAAATATTTCCCACAGCGTATCGATGTCTTCAGGCTTACGTGATTTCTCATAGCCAAAGAACCATGACTTCTGATTGTTCAGTAGCGGAATACCGTCGAACGACTCAGGAACCGGTTCGCGAACGCCTATCAGTTTTGCCAGACTGGCTGCGATATTTCTTCGGTTGGTAACGGTAAGCGAGCGATTAAACAAGCCCATAGTAGTGAAAGGACAAATGTCCTTCAAGGGATGGGGGATGCCATTAGTGGGCTTGTCCTGTAGGTGTGACATACTGCCAATCTCAGCAGCAATGCGGTGAATACCCGCCACCAACTCCTCTCTTCTATTTCGCCAGGTCAGTAGCTGAGAGGCAAATGCCTGATAGAAGTCTGCCCATGCGAATCTGACGTCTTGCTCAACTGCGTCCATATGCTCTCCAGTAAAATTTCAGGCTTCAGTAACCTGGCGACTGAATTTTACGGGATTGTATGCCTTAGTGAATAACTACCTAAATCAGTGATCTATAAGGGCATGTTGGAACGACATGCCCTCAGACGACATTACAGCGACTTCACAAACGCCAGCAGATCTTCGTTGAGCTGGTCCTGGTGGGTCAGCGCGAAGCCGTGCGGCGCGTTGTCGTACACCTTCAGCGTGGCGTTTTTGATCATCTCCGCCGCCAGCTTGCCGGTGGTTTCAAACGGCACGATCTGGTCGTTGCTGCCGTGGATCACCAGCGTCGGCACGTCGATTTTCGCCATATCCGGGCGGAAGTCGGTTTCGCCGAAGGCGGTCACGCAGTCGATGGTGCCCTTCAGGGACGCCAGCAGGGCGATGTTCAGCGTCTGGGTCAGGGCACCCGCGGAAACGGTCTGCCCGGCGTTGGTGCCGTAGAACGGGGTGGCGAAGTCGCTGATGAACTGAGCGCGATCTTTACGCAGTCCGTCGCGAATGCCGTCGAACACGCTTTGATCCACGCCCTGCGGGAAGGAGTCGGATTTGCCGAAGATTGGCGTCACCGCGCCCAGCAGCGCCAGACCGGCCACGCGCGCGCTGCCGTAGTTGTTGATGTAGCGGGTCACGTCGCCGCCGCCCATGGAGAAGCCCACCAGCGTCACGTCGCGCAGGTCCAGGGTGACGATCAGGTCGTTAATGTCGGACGCAAAGGTGTCATAGTCGTAACCGTTCCACGGCTGATCCGAGCGGCCAAAGCCGCGGCGGTCAAAGGCGATAGCGCGGAAGCCGCGCTCGGCCAGGTAGTTCAGCTGGCTGTCCCACATGTCGCCGTCCAGCGGCCAGCCGTGGCTGAAGAGAACCGGTTTGCCCGCGCCGCCTTCTTTGTAGTAAATCTGCGTGCCGTCTTTTGCCTTAAACGTTGCCATAGTGTGTTCCTGTGCAGGTGATGGTTAGGGTTATACCGGCGCGACCAGGTAGCGAATAGCCGGTGATGTTGTGCCCTGATGAAAAGCCAGAACGCGGCTCTGCAGCAGGAGGTCATTCATGGTGTGGCGCTCCTGCTGGCGCAGATGCTCAATCCAGGAGCCCATCAGGAAGGTCTCGATAAACAGGCCGGGACGTTCAATATCCTCGTACACTGCCCAGCTCATCGCCCCGGCGCGGCGGCGCACCCGGCGCAGCTCGTGGACCGCCTCCAGGAAGGCTTTCGCGTTGTGCGGGTCGATGATGTACTCGTGCGAGACCAGCACCGGGCCGCGCTCGTTCGGCAGGTCGATCTCCACGCCGTCCAGCGGCTGGCCGCTCAGGTCGAGGTTTAATTCCGGGTCTTTCTCCAGCTTCCAGCGGAACACGGTAGCGCTCGCCAGCACCATCCCCAGCGTGGCGACTACCAGCGAGGTCGGCGTGCCGAACTGGGAAGCGATCTGCCCCCAGATGGCGCTGCCCGTGGTCATCGAGCCGAAGAATACCGTCAGGTAGACCGCCAGCGCCCGGGCCTTCACCCAGCGGGCGGCGCTGCGCTGTGCGCCGAGGTTGAGGGTGGAGAGCACCGCAATCCACGCGAATCCGGTGAAGAACTCAAACAGGTTCAGCAGCCAGACGTGGCGCACAAACGCCAGCGCCAGCATGGTGAGGGCAAAGACCAGGCTCGCGGCGACCATCAGGCGGTCGGCGTTCAGCCGCTGGCGCAGGCGCGGCAGCAGGATCGCCCCGGCAATGGCCCCCAGGCCAATGCACGCCAGCATCACGCCGTAGCCCGCCGGACCTAAGCCCAGCTCGCGGCGCGCCACCAGCGGCAGCAGCGCCCAGCCCGCGCTGCCGAAAACGAAGAAGGCCACCGTGCGCACCAGCACGTTGCGCAGCACCGGCGCGGCGTGTACGTAACGGATGCCAGAGCGCACCGCCGAGAAGAAGTGCTCCGGCGGCAGACGCTGCACTGTCGGTGCGGGACGCCAGCGCCACAGCACCCACGCCACGCCGACCACGGAAAGCGCGTTCAGGGCAAACACCATCCACGGCCCGGCGAGCGACAGCAGAAAACCGCCCAGCGCGGGGCCAATCGCCCGGCTAATGTTCACCCCGAGCGAGTTCAGCGCCACGGCGGCGCCCAGCTCCGGCTTGCTCACCAGATCGGGCACCACGGCCTGGAACGGCGGCGAGCTCATCGCCGCACCCACGCTCAGCAGAAACGTCGCCACCAGCAGCACGGCGGGGGTGACGTGTCCGGTGAAGGAGAGCACCGTTAGCCCGGCGGCGGCGATGAACACCCATAATTGAGAGAAGAGCAGGTATTTACGTCGGTCAACGATGTCCGCCATCACCCCGGACGGCAGGGCGAAGAGGAACATCGGCAGGCTGCTGGCCGCCTGCACCAGCGCGATATCTAAAGGATCGGCGCTCAGGGTCAGCATGCTCCAGTTGATGCCGACGTCGCTCATCCATGAGCCGACGTTAGAGACCACCGTGGCGATCCACAGCATGCGGAACACCGGCTGGCTCAGCGGCTGCCAGGGTGAAACCGTCGGTGCGGGCGTCGTCTCGACGTGTGCGTCGCGAACGTCGTTAACCTGGGTCATGCGAACCTCTCCGTTGCCTTACGCTGCAGCCGCCGCTGGCCCGGCCCGGTGAGGGCAAGGGTGGTGAAGATAATCAGCAGCAGCCAGCCAAACTGCCCTTCGGCAATCGACCAGTTCGGGTGCACCGCCAGCATCGCCACAAGCAGCACGGCGATAATCGGCAGGCACGCCAGGCGGGTGTACACGCCCGCAATGATAAATAGCGGGCAGATCGCCTCGGCGACGATCGCCGGGATCAGGCTCGCGTACGGCCCTAAGCCGAACGGATCTTCAATGCGCGTCAGCTCTTCGCTGAAGTGCAGCACCTTCGGCAGGCCGTGCACGTAGAGCAGCAGCAGGCTGCCGGTCAGGCGCAGGAAGAACAGCCCCAGGTCGACCCGGGGCGGCATAGTGGTGTTTTTCATCAGAATGCAAAGCAGCTGCAGCCCAGCGCCCCCCAGAAAGCGTTATCGTCGGACACCGGCATCGCTGACGTGCGGGCGAAATCATGCTGGTGGCTGTGAACCCCGCACGGGCCGCTGCAGTGGTGAACGGCGCTCATGCCCACGCGTGCGGCCTGCGGCGGCGCGCTGCGGTAGTGGCCCGGCACCTTCACCACCGGGGACCACTCGGGCAGAACCGGAATGGCAGGCGGGGCGAGCGGGCCAAAGCTGCCTGCGGCGTAGACGATGTCGCCGTTCACCACCGTGAGAACGGACTCGATCCCCTTGATCTCCTCTTCCGGCACGCGGAAGTAGTCTTTGCTCAGCACGGCCAGGTCCGCGAGCTGGCCGACCTTGATCTGCCCCTTCTGGTTCTGCTCGCTGGAGAACCACGCGCTGCCCTGGGTCCAGAGCATCAGGGCGGTGTCGCGATCCAGACGGGCGCTGTGATCGTACATCTGCATCCCGCCGACGGTGCGGCCGGAGACCAGCCAGTAGAGCGCGGTCCACGGGTTGTAGCTCGCCACGCGGGTGGCATCGGTGCCTAAGCCCACCGGCACGCCGGTCTCGAGCATTTTTGCCACCGGCGGCGTGTGGCGGGTGGCTTCGATACCGTAGCGCTCGGCAAAGTATTCCCCCTGGAAGGCCATGCGGTGCTGCACGGCAATGCCGCCGCCCAGTTCTTTGATGCGGTCGATGTTGGCCTGCGACACGGTTTCGGCGTGGTCGAAGAACCAGTGCAGGCCGTTGAACGGAATGTCGCGGTTCACCTTCTCGAACACGTCCAGCATGCGGCTGATGGACTCGTTATAGGTGGCGTGCAGGCGGAACGGCCAGCGGTGCTCCACCAGATGGCGCACCACGCGCTCCAGCTCGTCCTCCATGCCCGGCGCGAGGTCAGGGCGCGGTTCGAGGAAGTCTTCAAAATCGGCGGCGGAGAAGACCAGCATCTCGCCCGCGCCGTTGTGGCGGAAGAAGTCGCTGCCCTGGCCCGGCGTGAGCATGTCGGTCCATTTTTCAAAGTCTTCCAGCTCGTGGCCCGGACGCTGGGTAAAGAGGTTGTAGGCGATGCGGATGGTCATCTGCTTTTTCTCGTGCAGCTCGGCGATCACCTCGTAATCTTCCGGGTAGTTCTGAAAGCCGCCGCCCGCGTCGATGGCGCTGGTCAGCCCCAGACGGTTCAGCTCGCGCATGAACTGGCGCGTGGAGTTGACCTGCTGCTCCAGCGGCAGCTTCGGTCCTTTTGCCAGCGTGGCGTAGAGGATCATGGCGTTCGGACGGGCAATCAGCATCCCGGTCGGGTTGCCGTTGGCGTCGCGCTGGATCTCCCCGCCCGGCGGGTTTGGCGTGTCTTTGGTGTAGCCGACCACCTTCAGCGCGGCGCGGTTGAGCAGGGCGCGGTCGTACAGGTGCAGGATGAAGACCGGGGTGTCCGGCGCGGCGTCGTTGATCTCGTCCAGGGTTGGCATGCGGCGCTCGGCAAACTGGAACTCGCTCCAGCCGCCCACCACGCGAACCCACTGGGGCGACGGCGTGCGCAGGGCCTGCTCTTTCAGCATCCGCAGGGCATCGGCCAGCGACGGCACGCCTTCCCAGCGCAGCTCGAGGTTGTAGTTCAGCCCGCCGCGAATCAGGTGCAGGTGCGAGTCGTTGAGACCGGGGATAGCGGTGTGGCCTTTTAAGTCGACCACTTTGGTGCCGTCGCCGTGGTGTTGCATCACCCCGGCGACGGTACCCACTTCCAGGAATTTCCCGTCGCGCACGGCAACGGCTTCCGCGACGGGGTTCTCGCGATCGACGGTGTGAAACTGGCCGTTAACCAGAATGAGATCAGCTTTACCGAGGGTAACCATAATAGCTCCAGACTAAGAGGGGAATGGTCAGGATTATGGGAACCGGTTTCGGCAAAGATCCAGTTATACAATAGGATAGGTATACCAAAGTATAACTATACCTAAGGTTAACTATACGAAGAGATAATTACGCCCAGGCGCGATAAACCGCAGGATGAGGGGGACTTTATCGCCGTGGCGATCGCGGCGATTTCTACCCTTAACCACTGGAAAATGCTATGACCTCTTCAAAGCTCGAAGTGCTGACCCCTGCGAACTGTCAGATCATCTTTATCGATCACCAGCCACAGATGGCGTTTGGCGTGCAGTCCATTGACCGCCAGGTGCTGAAAAACAACACCGTGGCGCTGGCGAAAGCGGCCAACGTGTTCAACATCCCGACCATCATCACCACCGTTGAGACCGAAAGCTTCTCCGGTAACACCTATCCGGAGCTGCTGGACGTGTTCCCGGGCCAGGACATTCTGGAGCGTACCTCCATGAACTCATGGGACGACCAGAAGGTGCGTGACGCGCTGAAGGCCAACGGCAAGAAGAAGGTGGTGGTTGCCGGTCTGTGGACCGAAGTGTGCAACAACAGCTTCGCCCTGTGCGCGATGCTGGAAGGCGACTACGAAATTTATATGGTGGCGGACGCGTCCGGCGGCACCTCCAAAGAAGCCCACGACTTCGCGATGCAGCGCATGATCCAGGCGGGCGTGATCCCGGTCACCTGGCAGCAGGTGATGCTGGAGTGGCAGCGCGACTGGGCGCGTAAAGAGACCTACACCGCGGTGATGGATATCGTGCGCGAGCACTCCGGCGCGTACGGCATGGGCGTGGATTACGCCTACACCATGGTGCACAAAGCGCCGTCTCGCCAGAAGAGCGAGCACCGCACCTTAGCGCCGGTCCCGGCTCGCTAAGTTCCCTCGGCGGGCTGGCCCCTCATCCGGCTCGCCGCTGCCTCTTTCTCTGGAGTTCACAATGAGTACTGGGCTGATATCCCTTGCCGCAGGCGTGTTGATTGGCCTGATGTACGCCGTGCTGAAGGTGCGCTCCCCCGCGCCGCCCGCGCTGGCGCTGATTGGCCTGCTGGGGATGCTGGCGGGTGAACAGGCGACGCGCCATCTCTTATCCCGCGACGGCGCGCCCCCGCCTCAGGTGACCGTTCCGCAGGCCAACTCGCAGACGGGAGCGTCGTCATGAAAGCGTGGATAATTTCGCTGGTGTGCGGCGTGGGTGCTGGGGTAATTTACGCTCTGCTCAACGTCCATTCCCCGGCACCGCCGGTTGTCGCCCTGCTTGGCCTGTTTGGCATGCTGGTGGGCGAACAGCTCATCCCGGTGGGACGACGTTTATTGAGTCGCGAACCGCTTACCCTCGCCTGGTTTCGTCACGAATGCGTACCGAAAATCAGCGGCACGGCGCCCCCTGCGCCCGCGAAGGACCCTCGCGACGTTAAATGACTGGTGAGAGGAAAAACAGCATGACGCTGCCGTGGCGCATTGCCATCATTGATGACGAACGTTCCGTCCGCAGCGGGTTGAGTAATCTCCTGGAGTCGGAGGGCTATTCAACCGATACCTTTGATTCGGCAGAGGTATTTCTGAGCCATCCGCTTGCCCTGTCCGGCGCGGCGCTGGTGATCACCGATATCAAGCTGCGGGGCATGAGCGGCCTGGAGCTGTTTGACAAGCTGCGGCTGCTGGCCGTCCCCCCTCCGCCCGTGATCTTTATCTCCGGTCATGCTGATGAAAATATGCAGCGGTATGCTCTTAATCTGGGCGCCGCTGCTTTTTTGCGTAAGCCCATTAACATCGATATTCTGCTGGATCATATTCAGCGGGAGCTGGCCCGCCGACAATAAGGAACGCGGATGAACGAACACGAGCAGCCTGCATTCTGGCCCGCCCAGGGAAATCTTCACCAGGGGCGGGTTTTTGTCCTTAAAGAGGATGTGATGTTTACCGTGCTGGCGCAGGAGGGCGGTATCGCCTGGATGCACGCGCGACATCCTCATTCCGGCGGCTCGTTCATTATCGCCACCGCGGTCAGCGACGAAGAGGAAGAGCGGGCCACCCGGCTGCTGAAAAACGAGTTTGCGCTGCGTGACGTGCTGCAGGACAGCTGGGCCATTCGCGCCGTCGCGTCCACCCAGTACCGGGGACGCTTCGCGCTGGTGTACGCCCCGTTTGCGTTTGAGCTGCTGGCGCGGCGCGCGGGCAGGGCGATCTCGGGGATCGCGCGCTTTATCGAGCTGGCGATCCAGATCTGCGCCCCCCTGCGCCAGATGCACCTGCAAAACCTGATCCACGGCGATATCAAGCCCGGCAGCATTTTTATTCATCACGATGCCACCTGCCGTCTGGGCAGCTTTGGCCTCTCCTGCACGCTCTCCGATGCTTTCTCCCAGACCCGGCTTGCCGTTTCAGGCGGTACGCCCGCCTGGATGTCGCCGGAACACACCTCCCGCACCCGGCGACCCGTTGATAACCGCAGCGATCTCTACAGCCTCGGCATGGTGCTGTATGAACTTCTGACCGGCCGCCTGCCGTTTGAGCTGGGGGAGGACGACCAGACCAACTGGGCGCATTACCACATTGCCTCGGCGCCGCTGGCCCCGGATGCGATACGCCCGGACGTGCCGGGTATGCTGTCGACCATCATCCTCAAGCTGCTGGAAAAGCACCCCGATAACCGCTACCAGACGGTCGACGGGCTGATTGCCGACCTCCGCCGCTGCCAGGCGACGCTGAGCGGTGAGGGCGAGATCGTCGCCTTTACCCCCGGCCAGCAGGATCGCACCCCGGCGATCCATCTGGCGGACTCCCTGTTCGCGACGCATCCGCAGGCGAACGACGTCATTGCCGCGTTTGAGCGGGTGGGGCAGAACCGGGTGCCGGAGCTGATAACGATCGCCGGGCCGTCAGGGATCGGCAAATCCTCAATTATCGCGACGGCGCTCAAAACGCTGCAGCAGCGGACGGTGCTGCTGGCGGTGGGCAAAGTCGATCAGTTTTCGCCGTCTTTGCCCTACGGCGCATTAAGCTCCGCGTTCCGCACCCTGACGCTGCACCTGCTGGGGCTGCCGGCAGACGAGGTGGCGAAGTGGAAAATCCGCCTGTCTCGCGCCCTGGAGGGGCACGAGGCGCTGGCCGTGAGTCTGGTGCCCGAGCTGGGCCTGCTGCTCGAGAGCAAGCCGCGCTTCTCGGCGGATACGTTTTCCATTGATGCCCGGGCGCGCTTCAGCCATATGGTGCTGGCGCTGGTGAAAACTTTTGCCTCGCAGGGCTGCCCGCTGGTGCTGGTGCTCGACGATCTCCAGTGGAGCGACGCCGCCAGCCTGCAAACGCTCAACTACCTGCTGGCGAACTGCGGCGCGATCCCGCTGCTGGTGGTGGTCGCTCACCGCGATATCGATTCCTTGTCCGACCCCGCACTGCAACAGCAGCTGACGAGCCTGCCGGAGGCGGCGCAAAATGCGAGCGAAATTGTCCCGCAGGCGCTTTCCGTGAAAGCGGTGGCGCGCTGGCTGGCGACGGTCTTTCGCACCCGCAGTACGGCGACGACCGACCTCGCCACGCTAATCCATCAAAAAACCGGGGGCAACCCGCTCTTTGTACACGAGTTTTTCCGCCGCATTGTTGATGACGGCCTGGTGGTGCACAACAAATATCAGGACAAGTGGCACTACGATCTGCAGGCGATCCGCGCCCGGCATTACACTGAAAACGTCGTGACTCTGGTGCTGGAGCAGCTTGAAGAGCTGCCCGACGAGACGCGCCGCCTGCTGGGCAGCATCGCCTGCCTCGGCGGCACGGGCGAGATGGAAATGATCTGCCGCGTGGTCGGCATGTCGATGGCGGAATTGCGCTATGCGCTGCACCCGGTGGTGATGGCCCAGCTCATCGTGCTGACGGAAAAAAAGTACGCCTTCACCCACGACCGGGTGCAGGAGGCGGCCTTTGCGCTGCTGGATCGGCATGAGAAAAGCCATATTCACCTGACGACCGCCAGCCTGCTGGCCGATGCCGCGCGTCAGGCGGCGGGGAACGAGCTGCTGTTCCGCGCCGTTCACCACGTCACGGCCGCGCTGGACAGCGTCCAGCCCGCGCCGCAGCGGCAGATGTTCCGCGAGCTGAGCCTGCTGGCCGCGCGACGCGCGAAGCGTTCGGGGGATTACCCATCGGCGCTCAGCTATATCCAGACCGCCCGAGCGCTGGGCAACGCCGGGACGGTGTCAGACTTTATGCTCGATATCGAAGAGGCGGGCTGCGAGTTTGCGCTCGGCCATCTGGAGCGGACCCGCGAGCTGTGCGATGCGATCCTTGGCTGCCCCGGCGGGCTGACCGAAAAAGCGCTGGCGGCCAACCTGCTGGTGGAAGTCTACATTCGCCAGTCGGACAGTCGACTGGCGCTGGAGGCGGCGCTCTGCTGGCTGGGGATTTTTGGGATCCAGATCGGCCGCCACCCGGAGGACGCCGACTGCGACGAGGCCTGGGAACGCTTCTGCAACCGCACGGGCGACGCGCCGCAAACCCTTTTTGCCCCGCTCTCGCGGATGGATAATCCGGAAACCGAAGCGGTGATGAACCTGCTCTACAGCGCCAGCATTTGCGCCAGCTTCATCTGCCCGCGTCTGCACTTTTTACTGCTCTGCCGCATGATGCACCTGACCCTCGATCACGGCATTACCGGCGCCTCCACCACGGCGATGGCCTGGTTTGGCGTGCTGATGGGCCACCGCTACGCCGAGTACCGCCTCGGGTTCCAGTACGGCACGCTGGCCCGCGAGCTGGTCAATCGCCACGGCTACGACGCGTTCGAAGCCAAAACCCTGCTGCCGCTCGACCAGCTCAGCGTCTGGACCCAGCCTTTATCGTTTACCATCGAGTGCGCGAAAGCCTGCTTTACCTCGGCGGTGACCCACGGGGATATGACGATGGCCTGCTTTGCGGCCTGCCACCAGGTTATTAACTTCCTCTCGCGGGGCGATCACCTGGACGGGGTGCTGACCAGCATCGATCGCGGCCTGGCGTTCGTGCGTAAAACCCACTTCCAGGATGTGGAAACCATTTTGATGGTCCAGCGCGGCTACGTTGAGTTTTTGTGCACGCCGGTCATCGGCACCTGGACCGCGTCGCAGGTGCTGCCCGAGGCGCTGCTGCCCGCGTCCCCGGAGCAGGCGCCGGAGCAGACCTCCACCATGCTGTTCTGGTACTGGCTCTACCGCGGCATGGCGCACTTTACCTGCGGCGAATATGCCGACGCGCAGGCGGATCTGGAGACGGCGGGGTGGTACGCGTGGTCTGCGCCGGGCCACATCCATCTGCTGGATTACCATCTCTACAGCGCCCTGGCGCTTTCCCGTCAGCTGACGCCGGAGACCTTCTCGGCGAATCATCGCCGCAGCATTCACGCCCACTACGACAAAATCGCCCTCTGGGCACGCATCAATCCCGGCACGTTCGCGGATAAAGAGGCGCTGATCTACGCCGAAATCGTGCGTCTGGACGGGATGAACAGCATTGCGCTTGAGCAGTATGAGAAGGCGGTCCGGCTCTCCCGCGAGGGCGGCTTTAACCCCATTAACGCCCTGGCCCACGAGCTGGCGGGGCGCTTCGCGCTGGCCTGCGGCTACCCGACCGCCTCGGACGCACATTTCCGCGGCGCAATTGCCGCCTGGGGTCGGGCGGGCGCGCAGGCGAAGGTGTGCCAGCTGGAGCAGGATTTCCCGCACCTGCTGGCCTCCGGGCAGGCCAGCGCCTACGACACGGTGGCGTTCGCCCAGAACGAGACGATCCGCGATCTGCAAAGCGTCATCAAAGCCTCCCGCGCGCTGTCGGAAGAGATCAATCTCGAGCGCTTAATCGAAAATCTGATGACTATCCTGCTCGAACGCGCCGGGGCGCAGCGCGGCCTGCTGCTTCGCGTGAGCGATAACCTCATCCCGGAGATCGAGGCCAGCGCCTGGACCAGCACCGAAGGCGTGCGGGTGCGGATCCTGAAAGACGTGCCGACGGTGACCGACATGCCCCTGTCGGTGCTCGCGGCGGTGATCCGCACCGGGCAGGAGATCCGCACCGGCAGACCGGAAGAGTTCCATCCCTTCAGTCAGGACCCTTATCTGGTGACCTCGGGGGCGGCGGTCATGTGCGTCCCGATGTTCAAACAGGCGCGGCTGGTGGGGGTGCTTTACCTGGAAAACCGCCTGATGCCGGAGGTTTTCACTGCCGAGCATTCGCGGGTGGTGAGCCTGCTGGGGGCGCAGGCCGCGGTATCCCTGGAGACGGCGCGGCTGTACGCCGAGCTGCTGGCGGAGAACATCCAGCGCCGCCGGGTGGAAAAAGAGCTGCGCGCCAGCCAGACCTCGCTGATGCTGGGCGAGCAGATCAGCCACACCGGCAGCTGGCGCTGGGAGCTGGAGCAGGATCTGATGTTTGTCTCGGAGGAGTACGCCCGCATCCTCGGCCTGCCCGAGCAGCAAAAGACGATCTCCATGGCGGAGTTTTTGACCTTCGTTCATGAGGACGATTACGCCCGCATCAGCGCCATCGTCACCCAGAGCGTGCGGGAAGGGCTCTCGATGCGCGCGGAGTTTCGGGTTAAGCGTACCGACGGCTCAACGCGCTATATCCTCGGGATTGGCGATCCGGTGGGCGTGGGCAGCGAGGTGAACGAGTACTACGGCATCATTACCGATATCACCAGCCAGCGCGCCGCGGAGGATGCCATGCGGGTGGCGCAGGCGGAACTGGCGCGGGTGTCGCGGGCCACCACCGTCGGACAGTTAACCTCCTCTATCGCCCACGAGATCAACCAGCCGCTGATGTCCATCGTTTCTAACGCCGGGGCGAGCCTGCGCTGGCTTAACCGCGAACCCGCCCGGCTGGATAAAGTGCGGGAAGGGCTGGAGGAGATCGCCGCGGAAGGCGCGCGGGCGGGGGAGATCATTCGCAGCATTCAGTCCCTGACGCGCAAGCAGGAGCCCACCTTCGCGCGCATCGATCTGCACTATCTGATCCACCATATCATCACGCTTTCGCGCAGCGAGCTGGAGCAGCGACACATTAGCGTTGATTATCTGTTGAAGGCGCAGGACAGCTTTATCACTGGCGATAGCGTGCAGATCCAGCAGGTGCTGCTCAACCTGGTGATGAATGCGGTGGAGGCGATGGCCGAGGTGAAGGATCGCGCCTGTACCATCACCCTCAGCACCGGCAACGCGGACGGAAAAGTGCTCGTTGAGATCGCCGATACCGGGAGCGGCATTGAGCCCGGGCGGCTGGAGCAGATTTTTGACTCGTTCTACTCCACCAAGCCACAGGGGATGGGGATGGGGCTGACCATCAGCGCCAGCATCATCGAGCGCCACTGCGGGAAGCTGAGCGCGCGCCGCCGGGAGCCTTACGGCACGGTGTTCGCGTTTGCGCTGCCGCTGGCGGCGCAGGAAGGGTAAAGGTTACTCCGCGGGCTGGCTTTTGGTCAGGCGCTCAACGGCCCTGACCAGCTCGGCAACCGAGCGCACCTGCATTTTCTCCATCACGCGGCGACGGTGCACCTTCACCGTGATCTCGCTGACGCCCAGTTCGGCGGCAATTTGCTTGTTCAGCATGCCGCTTATCGCCAGCGTGAGCACCTCGTGTTCGCGCGGCGTGAGGGAGAGATGGCGCTGCTTCAGGGCGTAGCGCTCTTTATTGCGCTCGGCATTGTTTTCCGCCAGCTGTAACGCGGACTCAATGGCGTCGATCAGCGCGTTTGATTCGACGGGCTTAGTGAGAAATTCGTACGCGCCGCCTTTGATGGCGCGCACCGACATCGGGATAGTGCCGTGGCCGGTGAGAAAAATAATCGGGATCTCTCGCCCGCTGTCCTTGAGGGCGTCCGCCACGTCAAAACCTGAAATGGCGGGCATTTGCATATCGAGGATCACGCACGACGGCAGATCCTCAAAACGATGCTGAAGAAACGCCTCTGCCGATGAAAACCCCATGGCGTCTAAATCCGCAGATTCCAGCAGGCCGAGAACGGACTGCCTGACCGCGTCGTCGTCGTCAACCACATACACAATGTGTTCCATTCACTGCCCCGGTGCTGAGTTAACTGTCGAGAATATAAACACGTCTCTTCACGTAAGAGACTGTTTCTGCTGACTTTCATCTTAACACATTAAATATCATTATCATTTAACAATATGATAACCGTATGAAGAGGAAGTATAGCGAGTCGTTGCCGATTGGTGTGCGGTTTGCCCGGGTCGTCTTCATCATTGTCTTCGCGCTTTGTCTCTGAGGACTTTACCCCGTAAAACAGGCTACACTCTGGTTTTGAGCGCTAAATGCTGAGGACATAACAATGCACTACACACTGAAAGAGAGCGACAAGGAAAAAGCGGAAGGGTCAAACGGCGCGGGCGCTCTGCAGCAAAAACTGCTGGAGTCTCGTTCGATTGTGATCTCCGGTGAGATTAACCAGGAGCTGGCGCAGAAAGTGATCACCCAGATGATCCTGCTGCAAAGCGTCAGCAACGATCCGATCAAGCTGTACATCAACAGCCAGGGCGGCCACGTGGAAGCGGGCGATACCATTCACGACTTCATCAAATTCATCCGCCCGGACGTGCACGTCATCGGCACCGGCTGGGTGGCGAGCGCCGGGATCACCATCTTCCTGGCCGCGAAAAAAGAGCACCGCTACTCGCTGCCAAATACCCGCTTTATGATCCACCAGCCGCTGGGCGGCGTGCGCGGTCAGGCGACGGATATTGAGATCGAAGCGCGCGAGATCATCCGCATGCTGGATCGCGTGAACAAGCTGATCGCTGACGCCACCGGCCAGCCGCTGGAGAAAGTGAAAAAAGACACCGACCGCAACTTCTGGATGTCACCGGCGGAAGCGCTGGACTACGGTATCGTGGGTAAACTGATTACCCATTATGACGAGCTGAAGCTGGATTAAGGTTTTATCGCCGTGTTGTGTCGGGTGGCGGCTTCGCCTTACCCGACCTACGCGTGCTGGTTTGACCCATGACAAGTTCCCCCTCTGCCTTCTTGCCTATAATCGCGCCTGTTTCCCCTCTCACTGGTGCTACCCATGGCGTATCAACTGAACCTGAACTGGCCGGAATTTCTTGAGAAATACTGGCAAAAACAACCCGTAGTGCTGAAAAATGCCTTCCCGAATTTTGTCGACCCGATTACTCCGGACGAGCTGGCAGGCCTGGCGATGGAGCCGGAAGTCGATAGCCGTCTGGTGAGCCATTTCAACGGCAAATGGCAGGCCAGCAATGGTCCGTTTGAGCACTTTGACGATCTGGGCGAAACCGGCTGGTCGCTGCTGGCGCAGGCGGTGAACCACTGGCATATGCCCGCCGCGGAGCTGGTGCGTCCGTTCCGCGTCCTGCCGGACTGGCGTTTGGATGACCTGATGATCTCCTTCTCGGTGCCGGGCGGCGGCGTGGGTCCGCATATCGATCAGTACGACGTGTTTATCATTCAGGGGATGGGTAGCCGCCGCTGGCGCGTGGGCGACAAGCTGCCGATGCGTCAGTTCTGCCCGCACCCGGCGCTGCTGCATGTTGATCCGTTCGAGCCGATCATCGACGAAGATCTGGCCCCGGGCGATATCCTCTACATTCCGCCAGGATTCCCGCACGACGGCTTTACCCATGAAACGGCGCTCAACTACTCCGTCGGTTTCCGCGGGCCGAACGGTCGCGATCTGATCAGCAGCTTCGCCGACTACGCGCTGGAAAACGATCTGGGCGGCGAGCACTACAGCGATCCGGATCTGACCTGCCGCGAACACCCGGGCCGCGTGGAGCAGTACGAGCTCGATCGCATTCGTCAGATGATGATCGACATGATCGGCAAGCCGGATGATTTCACAAAATGGTTTGGCAGCTTTGTCTCCACGCCGCGTCACGAGCTGGATATCGCCGCCGCCGAGCCGCCGTATTCCGCAGAAGAGGTGCTGGATGCGCTGCAAGGGGGCGAAACGCTGTCTCGCCTGAGCGGGCTGCGCGTGCTGAACATCAACGGCAGCTTCTTTATTAACAGCGAACAGCTGGAAACGGCGGATGTGAACGGGGCGGACGCGCTGTGCCGCTACACCGAACTCGGTCAGGCCGAGCTGGGCGATGCGCTGAAAAACCCGGCGTTTGTGGACGAGCTGACCGGTTTGATTAACCAGGGGTACTGGTACTTCGACGAGTAGTGCTGCCTGTTGCCCGGTGGCGCTGCGCTTACCGGGCCTACAACGGCAAGAACGTAGGCCGGGTAAGGCGAAGCCGCCACCCGGCAAAACACTACTCCTCCATCGCAATCACAATCGCTTCACCCATTTTCTTCAACGCCTCGCGATTTTTCTCCGTCGGCGGCAGCGCCACGTTGATCCGCAGACAGTTGCGGTACTTCCCGGAGGCGGAAAACAGCGACCCGGCCGCGGCCTGGATCTTCAGCCGACACAGCTGCTTGCTGACGCACACCATGTCGACCTTCTCCGGCAGCTCCACCCACAGCAGGAAGCTGCCCTGGGGGCGCGTGACGCAAATCTCTGCCGGAAAATACTGCCGCACCCAGCAGGTATAGGTCTCCATATTCTGCTGGTAAATCTGGCGCATACGGCGCACGTGGCGATGGTAATGCCCGTCGCGAATAAACGCCGCTACCGCCATCTGCGTGCCCGGCACGTTAAACCCGCCCGCGGCGTATTTCATGTGCATCACCCGGTCGTAATAGCGCCCCGGCACAATCCAGCCGACGCGCAGGCCCGGCGCCACGGTTTTGGTAAACGAGCTGCAGAGGATCACGCGGCCGTCGATATCCATCGAATGAATGGTGCGCGGACGCGGGTACTCCGCCGCCAGCTCGCCGTAAATGTCATCCTCCACGATCACGATATCGTGCCGCTGGGCCAGGGCTAAAACCTGTTTTTTCCGTGCTTCCGGCATGATAAACCCGAGCGGGTTATTGCAGTTGGGCACCAGGATCACCGCCTTGATCGGCCACTGCTCCAGCGCCAGCTCTAACGCCTCGATGCTGATCCCGGTTTCGGGATCGGTGGGAATTTCAATCGCCTTGATGTCAAACCCGCGCAGCATCTGCATGGTGCCGTGAAACGACGGCGACTCCACCGCCACGATGTCTCCCGGTTTGCACACCGACAGCAGGGCGATCGACAGCGCGCCGTGGCAGCCGTTGGTGATGACAATCTCGTTCGCTGCAACGGTGGAGCCACCGTCCAGCATCAGACGCGCGATCTGCTCGCGCAGCTCCAGGCGGCCGTCAAGCACGTCATAGCTCAGCATCTCGGCAGGATTATGCTGCGCGATGCGGCTCATCTCGCGCCACAGCGGCTTCAGGCTAGGCTGGTTAATATCCGGCGAGCCGCCGCCAAACGAAATCATCTCTTTGTCGGCGCGGGCGTCCAGCAGCATCATCACCTCATCCCACTGGGTGACGTCCACGGGGCGCTGCACCGGGCGCGTCATGGCCGGAACCGGCGGCTGGGCTTTGCGTTTAGAGACAAAATAGCCGGAGCGCGGCTGAGGCGTGATCAGCTGGAGGTTTTCGAGGATTTGATAGGCCTGCTGTATGGTGCTGATGCTCACGCCGTGCTCCTGGCTCAGCGTGCGTATCGACGGCAGACGTTCGCCGCTGCGATACAGCCCTTGTTCAATGCGTTCTGCCAGAAGGTTGGCGAGATGTTGATAGCGCGTCATGCTGTATCCTTTGTTTTCACCATACAGATTGTAAAACCAGTACAGATTGCCGTAAAAAACGGCATGCAGATACTGTTTTAGCGGATCTGTATGGTAAACAAAAGGTGTTTTTGAGTCTGTATTGCACTGGCCGATTTCCAGGATGATAACCCCACTGGTACAGTGAGGAGAGCATCATGGAATTCTACGAGAATCGTTCAAAACGTCCGTTCGTCGTGTTTGTCTGGATCGGCAAAACGATCTGCAACTGGTATCGCATCAACCGTACCCGCCGCATATTGAGCCAGATGAGCGACGAGCAGCTCAGGGATGTCGGGTTATCGCGGCATGATGTATGAGCCACATCATCGCCCGGTGGCGCTACGCTTACCGGGCCTACGGGATCGAGTAGGCCGGGTAAGGCGCAGCCGCCACCCGGCGATGTTCAGCGCAACAGCTCAAACGTCTGCCGCTTTGGCCTTTCCAGCAGCTCAACCGCCTCCTGATACGACCGCACGTTGTTATAGCCCATCACCAGCCCGTAGCGTTTGCCCGACCCGCGATACCACTCCGAAAGCGCATTGACCTGCAGCTGCTGTTCCTGCCAGCAGCGCGCCACTTCCCGGTCACGGCTTCCTTTGGTCAGGAACGCCACGATATGCATCCCACCGTCGTTCTGCTCGGTGAAAAACAGGTCGCCATACACCTCGCGCAGGGCGGCAATCATCCAGTCGCGGCGGGTCTGATACAGCGCGCGCATTTTTTTCAGGTGCCGGAAAAAATGTCCTTCGTTGAGAAACGCGGTGAGGATCTTTTGCGTCAGCACCGGCTGGCCGCTGGTGGTGATGTCCGCGCAGTCGGTAAAGGCGCCGACGGTGCTGGCGGGCATCACCACGTAGCCCATGCGCAGCGACGGCATGATAGTTTTACTGAAGGTACCCATAAAAATCACCCGGTCGTGCCGATCGAGGCTTTTCAGCGATGGCAGCACCTTGCGGGTGTAGTGAAACTCTCCGTCATAATCGTCTTCGATAATCCACGCCTCGTTCTGGCTGGCCCAGTCGAGCAGCTGCTGTTTACGCGGCAGGGAGAGGGTGACCGCCAGCGGGCTCTGGTGCGACGGGGTGACGATGGCAAAACGGGCGTCGCGATGGTGACGAAGCAGGTATTCCGTGTCGATGCCGCTGCGATCGACCGGCACCGTGTGCAGCCGCGGCACGATCCGCTTGAGCAGCTGCTGACCCATAAAGTAGCCCGGATCCTCAAACACCACCTTGTCGCTGCGGCTGGCAAGGGTGTCGAGGATCAGCCGCAGGCTGCCGCTGTAGCCGCTGGTGATCAGCACCTGTTCGGCGCTGCAGGACAGCCCGCGCGAGATGTTGAGATAGCGGGCGATGGCCTGGCGCAGCGGATACCAGCCCAGAACAGGCGGATTGAGCATCTCCTCCTGACGCATGGCGCGCGTCGCCTGGCCCGCCAGCAGCAGCCATTTTTTATACGGAAAGCTGTCGAGGGCCGGGATGCCGGGGCGCAGAAACCCCGCTCGCTCGCGCTGGCTGATGAGCGATGCCGGAAGCGTACCGGTGGGCTGTTCCGCAGGGGCAGCTTTATCCGGCAACAGTAAATCCGGGTTGACCCGCGTGCCGCGCGCCCCCTGGCTCACCAGATACCCTTCACCCGTCAGAATGGCATAGGCCGTTTCGACGGTTTTACGCGCCACCTTCAGCTCTTCCGCCAGCACGCGGATGGCGGGTACCTTATCGCCCGGCTTCAGCACGCCGCGCGAGATGTTGTCGCGATAGCGGGAATAAATCTCGTGATAGCCCGGCTTCATGTCCTACCTCATTTCACGCTTTTTGTATCTTTTTACTATGTCATGAACGGCGTAGATTTGCCGCATCGCACGGCACATGCCGCACAAAAAGAGGAAAGACAATGAGCACTCGCGTCAACCACCATAAAGTTACACCTGCCCTCGCCAACGCCCTGTCCGCCCTGAGCATGGAGGTGGCAAAAACCTCCATTGACCCGGCGCTGAAGCACCTGATCGACATTCGCGTGTCGCAGCTGAACGGCTGCACCTTCTGCCTGGATATGCACTCGAAAGAGGCCAAAATTGCCGGCGAGCGCGAGCTGCGCCTGTACCATCTTGCGGCCTGGCGCGAGTCCCCGCTGTTCAGCGCCCGTGAGAAAGCCGCGCTGGCCTTCACCGAAGCGCTGACCCAGATTGGCGTTCACGGCGTGAGCGACGCGCTGTACCGCAGCGTGGCGGAGCACTTCTCGGACGTTGAGATTTCAGAGCTGAACTTCGCCATCGTGGCGATCAACGCCTGGAACCGTCTGGGGATAACCTCCCGCATGGCGCCCGGCTCGCTGGACGCGGCTTACGGGCTGAATAAGGCTAACCTGGAATAATCCCGCGCTCGCGGATCATCGCCACCAGCGCCCGCAGTCCCGGCGGAACGTGGCGATGGCCGGGGTAATACAGGCGCAGCCCGGCAAACGGCTGCGCCCAGTCGTTTAAGACGCTCACCAGCTCACCGCTTTTCAGCTCGTCCTGAATATAGAGTTCCGGTAAAAATCCCACCCCTAACCCCGCTTTTACGGCGCGGATCGAGGCAAAGAGATCGGACGTCGCAAAGCGCGGCGGCACGGCAAGCGCGTACGTTTCACCCCGACGCGCCAGCTCCCAGCGGTAGATCCCGCCGTGGGCCATGCGCATGCCGATCCCCTGGTACTGCAGCAGATCGTCCGGCGTTTGCGGAGTGCCGTGACGGGCAAAATAGTCCGGCGTGGCGGTGACAAGCTGGCGGATATCGCCGGTTAGCGGCACGGCGATCATGTCCTGCGGGACGGACTCTTCGAGACGGATCCCCGCGTCATAGCCTTCCGCGACGATGTCGATCATCCTCGCTTCGCTTACCGTTTCCACGCGCATCTTCGGGTAGCGGATCATAAAGTCGATCAGCAGCTGGTCCAGAAACAGGGTGCCGATATGGTTTGGCACGTTCAGACGCAGCGTGCCGGCGGGTTCCCCTGTTTCGCTGTGGATCTCCTCCCCGGCGAGACGGATCTCCTGCAACGCCGGGCCGATACGCGCCACGTAGCGCTGTCCGGCGTCGGTGAGCGCCACGCTGCGGGTGGTGCGGTTAAAGAGGCGGGTATCAAGGCGGCTCTCCAGCCCGGCGATGGCGTTGCTCACCGCCGTGGCGGACATCCCAAGCTCCTGCGCCGCACCGCGAAAGCTGCCGCGCCGCACGACGGCCATCACCACTTCCAGCTCTGTCAGACCTGAACGATGCATAGATTATCCTGAAAATCGAAACAACCCTTGCAGCATAGCGTGGATTATCGCAACGGAGAAGCCGTGTCAGACTGAGCCCATACAGCCTGAGGAGGGTTATATGCACACCATCGAACAGATTTTTATCAACGGCGAATTTGTTACCCCGCACGGCACCGAGTGGTTTGATTTGTACAACCCGGCGACGGCGCAGGTCATCGGCCAGGTTCGCCTGGCGGATGAGGTTGACGCAGAGCGCGCCATTGCGGCGGCGAAAGCGGCGTTTCCGGCGTGGTCGCAGACGTCAAAGCAGGAGCGCATCGCGGCGCTGAAACGCATGTATGCCGCCGTGGCCGCCCGCCAAGACGATCTGCTGGAAGCGGTCATTGAAGAGTACGGCGCGCCCGCCTCGCGCTCGGCGTGGATGGCCAGCTATCCGGCAGAGGTGATTGCCCAGGCCATTGAGGCGCTGGAGGCGTTTGAGTTCAAGACAACCGCAGGTGCAGCGACGGTACAGATGACGCCGCTTGGGGTGGCCGGGCTGATTACGCCGTGGAACAGCGACGCGGGGTTTATCTGCGGCAAGCTGGCGGCCGCGCTGGCGGCGGGCTGTACGGCGGTCATCAAGCCGAGCGAAATGAGCGCCCTGCAAACGCAGATCGTGACCGAAGCGCTGCGCGATGCCGCGCTGCCGCCGGGCGTGTTTAACATCGTCACCGGACGCGGCGACACGGTGGGGGAGACCATTAGCCGCCATCCGGACGTGGCAAAAATCTCGTTTACCGGCTCCACGAATACCGGCAAGGCGATCCTGCGCAACGCTGCGGAGAGCTTTAAGCGCGTTACGCTGGAGTTAGGCGGTAAATCGCCGACGATCCTGTTGGATGATGTGGATCTGGCGCAGGCGATCCCGCTGGTGATTCAGGCCGGGTTTATGAACAGCGGGCAGGCGTGCGTGGCCGGAACGCGCATTCTGGTGCCGCAGGCGCGTAAGGCGGAGATCGAAACCGCGCTGGCGCAGGCCGTGGCGGCGGTGAAATCCGGGGACCCGCGCAATAGCGTGACGGACGTCGGCCCGATGGTCAGCGAAAAGCAGTGGCTGCGGGTGCAGGGCTATATCCGTAAAGGACTCGACGAGGGGGCACACCTGCTGGCGGGTGGTGAAGGGCGACCTGACGGGACGCGGGACGGCTGGTTTGTGCGTCCGACGCTGTTTGCCGACGTGAACAACCAGATGACCATTGCCCGCGACGAGATTTTCGGCCCGGTGCTGTGCGCGATCCCCTATCGTGACGAGGCGGAGGCTGTCGCTATTGCCAACGACACAGAATACGGACTGAGCGCGATGGTGCTGGGCGGCGATGTGGACCGCGCGCGACGCGTGGCGCAACAGATTGTTTCCGGTCGCGTGCTGGTGAACACGCTTGCCCATGAACCGAAAGCGCCATTCGGCGGGTTTAAGCACTCCGGCGTGGGGCGCGAGATGGGCGAGTGGGGGATCCGGGCGTTTATGGAGCCGAGGTCGATTCTGGGGTAAACCCTGCCCGGTGGCGCTACGCTTACCGGGCCTACATGAGCCCGTAGGCCGGATAAGCGCAGCGCCATCCGGCACAATACTTCGCTCCTTACCGAAGCATTGTGTTTTCCCATCCAGCATTCTCTCCTCACCCTCACAACGGAGAGACACCCATGATTGCAGTCCTTTTTGAAGCCAAAGCGGAGCCTCATCATCAGGCGCGCTACCTGCAGCTTGCCGCCGAACTCAAGCCTTTGCTGGCGGACATCGACGGCTTTATTGATATCGAACGTTTTCAGAGCCTGACCACCGACGGCAAAATCCTGTCCCTTTCCTGGTGGCGGGATGAAGAGGCCATCCTCCGCTGGAAGCAGAACGTATTTCACCAGGCGGCGCAGGCCGAAGGGCAGGCGTCGATTTTTTCTTTCTACCGTATTCGGGTAGCGCAGGTCCTGCGGGAATATACCTCTGAAACCGGAGGGCATGCCGATGTATGACGTTCACCCCATTCTGCTGACGGATGATGATAAGCTGGCCGCTGAGATCACTGAACCCTGGGCGACGAATGCTAAAGACGAGCTTACCCCCCGATAACAACGCGGCGCTGGAGCTGGCCATTGCCGCGGTGGCGGCTGCAATGGCCGATCCGTCGCGCGTGAAGATGCTCTGTGCGCTAATGGACGGGCGGGCGTGGACGGCCACCGAACTGAGCGCGGCGGCAGATGTCGCGCCGTCGACCGCCAGCGGGCATCTTGCCCGGCTGGTTGAAGGGCAGCTGATTACCTGCCTGTCGCAAGGGCGGCATCGCTATTATCGCCTGGCCGGGCACGACGTGGCGGCGCTGGTGGAGCAGATGATGGGGCTTTCCTGGAGCCGCATTACCCCGCCGGAAACTACCGCGCCGAAAGCCATGCGGGAAGCCCGGACCTGCTACGACCATCTTGCCGGTACGGTGGCAGTACAAATCTATGATTTCATGCAGGCGGAAGGCTGGCTGGAGGCTGACGGTTCAGCGTTGACCCTGCATGGCCGGGAGCAGTTCCTGACGCTCGGCATGTCGTTAAGCGCGCATCCGCGTCGGAAGGCCTGCTGCGCCTGTCTGGACTGGAGCGAGCGGCGGTTTCACCTTGGAGGCGAAGCCGGCGCGGCGCTGCTCGCCCATCTGGAGCGTGAAGGCTGGTTCCAGCGGGTGGCGGGGTATCGGGAGGTGGTGGTGACGGCTGCAGGAAAGGCTGCTGTTAAGAGGCTTTTTAGCTACTAAAAACGCCCGGTGGCGCTGCGCTTACCGGGCCTACGTGTATATCGCCTCCAGTAACATCGCTTTCGCAATTCCTGCGCTTTTACCTCTCGTTTCTTGATACTTACCCTGATAACTATTATCTTGGCCGCGTGTGACGAGAGGTTCCCCCCATGAGTGAAGAAGAACTGTTCTGCCGCAGGCCGATGGGCATGCGGATGGCAATGATCGTGCGCCAGTGGCGTGCGGTGATCGACGATGCCATTCTCGATACCGGGTTAACCCAGTCGAGCTGGACGGTGATGATGCAGCTTCATCAGCTCGGGGATAACGTCTCGATGAGTGAGCTGGCGGAGGTGCAGGGTATTGAACTGCCGCCGCTGATGCGCACGCTTACACAGCTGGAAAAGCAGGGTTACCTGCTGCGCACCGTATCACCTTATGACAAGCGCATCCGGCTTCTGACGCTGACGCCTGAGGGGAAAGCCATATTAAAAAGGCTCACTCAGGTGATTGAGACATATCAGGCGCGCGTATCGCAAAACATCGCGCCGGAACATATCGACATTTTCAGCGCCACCCTGAATCAAATCGCCTGCAATTTGCGGTCAATCCGCGAAGAAGATAACAAGACCGAAAAATAATGACTCCTGAACAAAAGTTTGCCCGCTGGGTAAGGGTGAGTATTGCCTCTTTCCTGCTGATGTTTGTCTACTTTATCGTCGCGGATATCTGGATCCCGCTGACGCCGGACTCCACCGTGATGCGCGTGGTGACGCCGGTTTCTCCGCGCGTCTCAGGCTACGTGGCGGCGGTACATGTCCATAACAACAGCCAGGTGAAGAGAGGCGATCTGCTGTTTGAGCTCGACGACACGCCGTTTCGCAATAAAGTGGAAGCGGCGCAAATCGCGCTTGAGCAGGCACGCCTTTCTAACGAACAGCTGGATGCGCAGATCGCCGCCGCGCAGGCCAGCCTGAAAACCGCCGTGCTGACCGCGCGTAACGACAAAGTGACCTTTGATCGCTACCAGAAGCTGAGCACCCTGCAGAACGTTTCACAGGCGGATCTGGATAAGGTCCGCACCACATGGCAGAGCAGCGAGCAGTCCGTCAGTTCCATTCAGGCCAACATCCATAACCTGCGTATTCAGCGCGGCGAGCGGGACGAGCACCGCAACGTGACGCTGCAAAAATACCGCAACGCGCTGGATGACGCGGAGCTGAACCTCGGCTGGACGAAAGTTTACGCAGAAGCGGACGGCACGGTGAGTAACTTACAGTTAAGCCCAGGCTTTTACGCTTCGTCCGGCTCAGCCGCGCTGGCGCTGGTGAACAACCAGACCGATATCGTCGCCGATTTCCGCGAGAAGAGCCTGCGTCATACCCATCAGGGCACCGACGCCGCCGTGGTGTTTGACGCCTTCCCGGGACAGGTGTTCCGCGCCCATGTGACCAGCAGCGACGCGGGGATACTGGCAGGTCAGGAGGCCGTGAACGGCCAGCTCTCCGAGCCGGAAACCTCCAACCGCTGGGTGCGCGACGCCCAACGCATGCGCATTCACATCGCGCTGGACGAGGCGCTGCCGAAGCATCTACCGACCGGCGCACGCGCTACCGTGCAGCTCTACAACAGCGAGGGGCCGTTTGCGCGCTTCTTCTCCGGGATGCAGATCCACCTGGTGAGCCTGCTTCACTATGTCTATTAGCACCCTGGCGCGGGTGTTTACCCCGCACGGCAACATCGTCTACACGGCAAACGACTTTCGCCAGACCCTGCGTATCGTCTTTGCCGGGATGATTGCGCTCAGTATCTCCAGCTTCTACAACACCAGCTACGGCGTCTTTTTCGTGGTCTACCCGATCATGCTGCTGTCGCTGGTGCCGGTATTTAACCGCCACGTGGCGAAGCAGTTTATCTTCAGCGCCGCGTTAAACTGCGTTGAAATGGTCTTCATCATCGGCTATTTGTCGCAATGGCCGGTGATCATGACGCTGGTGGTGTTTGCCCTGTACGTCATGCGTTTTCGCTTTATGAGCAAGGGGCCGCTGTTCCTGTTCGGCTCAATGGGCGTGGTGTGTCAGAGCGTGATGCTCAACTTTATGAGCTACCCCACGACCAACTGGCACACGCTGCTGTTTTCTAACATCGAAGCGAGTGTGATGGCGGTGTGCCTGAGCGCGCTGATGAACTACCTCCTGCCGGATGTGGAGCCCCGCAAGCCGCCGCCGCTGATTGAGAAAGACGGCGCCCGCGTGCGCCACGAATCGCTGCTCTCCGGCACCGTCGCGACGCTGATTTTCGTGGTGTTCCAGATTAGCGACTTAAGCGATTCGCTTTCGGCGCTGATGGCGGGAATTTTGATTCTGTTCCCCATGCACTACCGCGGTTCGGTGATGAGCTCTATCTGGCGCGTGGTCGGTGTGGTGCTGGGCTGTCTCTACATTCTGGTGGTGCAGCTGATCCTCTACGATCACAGCAGCCATATGCTATTGATGATGCCCCTGATCGGCCTTGGGCTGGCGTTTGGCGCGCGCCTGCACGTGATGGAGAAGGTGGGCGCGGGGGTGGGGTTTTCCAGCATCACGACCATCGGCATTATGTTCGGGCAGAACATGCATCCGGACACTGACCTGGTGTTCAGCGATCTGTACCGCATCACCTCCGTCACCTTTTCGCTGGTCGCAACGCTGACGATGGTCTTCCTGGTGCACCTGATCCTCAACCGCTTCGAGGCGACGCGCTACGTCATCGCGCCGCCCAAAGCGGATTAATGCCCCAGCACGGCGGGCAGTTGCGAGAGTAAGAACAGGATCAGGCCAATCGTCCCGCCTACCAGCGTACCGTTGACGCGGATAAACTGCAGATCTTTACCGATGTTAAGCTCAATCTGGCGTGACATGTCTTTGGCGTCCCAGCTTTTGACCGTGTCGCTGATGTGGCGCGTCAGGAACGCGGCGAAATCCGGCGCCAGGCGGTGCGCGGCCTGCTCCAGATGCTCGTTCAGCGACGCCCGCAGGCTGGCGTCATTAGACAGCGTTTCGCCAAACCACAGCCCGGCGTTGGCGATGCGCTGCTTCACGCGCGAATCTTCACTTTGCATATCCGCTTTCAGCCACTGGCGCAGGTCGGCCCACATCTCCCCCAGATAGCGGTTAAACGCCTCGTCGTTTTTCAGGTAGTGCTTGATGTTGTCGGCTTTCGCCGCCATCTCCGGATCGTTTTTCAGGTTGTCGATAAGCTTGATCGTGGCGCGGTCAAACGCCTGGCGGATCTGGTGCGTACGGTCGTGGCTGATATCGTCCAGCAGCGTATTCACCGCGTTCGACACCATCTCCGCGCTTTGGTCGCCCAGCCACTCGGTGGGCAGCACCATCGCTTTGCGCGGATGTTCGGTCTTCAGCCAGTGGACTATCTGGTCAGAGATAAACTCTCGCGTGCTCTCCCGCTGAATCAGGGTAATCAGACGGTTGATGATGGCGTCCAGCAGCACCTGGTGGCGGTTGTTTTTGGTCATGCTCTCCAGCATCACGGCGCTGGTTTCGGTGAGATCGACCTTGTCGATGGCCTTATGCACCGCCCGTTTGAGCAGACGCTGAATGCGCCCGTCGTCGGTGAGTTCCAGAAAACCGCTCATCACCTGCATTAAGTGCAGCCCGACGCGCTGGGCGTTGTCGGGCTTGCTGAACCAGTCGCCGATCATCTGGGCAGGTTCATAGCGGCGAATCAACGCGACCAGCGATTGCGTGTCGAGAAACTTCTCCTGGACGAACTGGCCGAGATTGTCGCCGATTCGGTCTTTATTACGCGGGATAATCGCCGTATGGCGCGAGATAAACGGAATGGGCACCCGGCGGAACAGTGCAACCACGGCAAACCAGTCTGCCAGCGCGCCGACCATCGCCGCCTCGGCAATGGCCTTCACGCCGCGCACCCAGAAGGTCTGCGGCAGGAACAGGGTGGTGATAAACGCTGCGGCGGCAATCAGCAGCAGCGACAGCGCGAGAAGCTTGGCGCGTTTGAGTTCGGCTATTTTTTCCATGGGTTAAGGATAGAGGGAAGCGGGGGGAAAGTGCAAAAACCGCCACAACACCCACCCGCCAAACCCCATCAGCACCACACCCGCCGTGCGCTCAATCCACCACAGCGAACGGCTGAGCTTCTGTTGTATCGCCGACAGCCCCATCAGCGACACCAGCGCCAGATCCCACGCCAGCACCACCATCACCATCCAGATGCCGCACGTCGCCTGCTGAAGCAGCGTCACGTCCGGCCCCAGTAGCGCCGTCATCAGCGCTAGATAGAACAGCGCATTCTTCGGGTTTAACAGCGCCGAACCGAGCCCCAGCAGGATCTGCTTACGCAGCGAAGGAAAGCGCTGGTGAGTTTCATTCAGCGCCAGCGACTGAGGTCGACTGCGCACCAGATGCGAGCCAATCCACAGCAGGTACAGCGCGCCGCAAAGCTCTATCAGAGTAAACAGCCAGGCAAACTGGCGCAGCGCGCTCCAGCCGATAATGACCAGTAAGATATAAAGCCCATTACCCGCGGCGATGCCGACGCACAATCCAGCGCTGCCGCGAAGCCGGTAGCGCGCGGCGTAGCCCACCAGCAGGAAGAAGTCCGGACCCGGGCTTAACAGGGCAACAAAATGCGCCAGCGCCAGGGCGAGAAAAGCGGAAGGGAAGAACAGTTCCATAGCAACCTCAGTTAACAATCTGAGGTCAGACTACGGTGATGAAAAATCTATTTATTGTCTGATATTGATCGGCCCGTCGCGTACTGGCGCGGCGTGGCGGCGGTATAGCTCACGAAGGTTTTATGAAAATGGCTCTGGTCGGCAAAGCCGCTCTGGTAGCTGACGTCGGCAATGCCATCCCCGGCACGCAGCCGCGCCTTGGCGTATTCCACGCGGGAGATGTTGAGGAAGCTGCCCGGCGTCAGGCCGGTGTCCTGCCTAAAGGTGCGGATCAGCGTCTCCTTGCGCAGCGAGAATCGTTGGGCAAGTTCGTCAAGCGAAGGCGGTGCGGCCAGGTCGGCAAGAAACGCCTGCCGCACGTGCTGACTGGTTGAGCGAAGCGCCTCTGCGTTTTCCACGCTGCGGGGAAGGGCTGACAGCAGCCTGTTCACGGACGCAGGGGACAGGCTGTTAACCACCTCCAGGTAATGCGCAAAGAGGGCTGGGTGACGAATGACCTGGAGCGCCAGAGGATGCTGGGTGTCGATATAGAGCATATGGTAGCTGCGCGGCTGTCCGGCGACGGGGTTGCAGCTGTGCGGCGCAGAGGCCGGGATCACAATGAGGTCCCCTGGGTTAAGGATGTATTCTCTGTCATGACACAGGCAGCAGGTCTGGCCCTCCACAATCGCGCCGATGGAAAGCTGAGGGTGACTATGGCGTTTATACGCCTGCGTACTCTGCCACGTGCTGCGCAGCTCAAGGCCTGAGGCGCGGTGAAAAGTCTGACGGACGTGTCGGGTATCGGTCATGGGCGCTCCTTCTGAAGGTTTTTTATACCACGTCAGCGACCCGTCTGGCAGTGCTTCATTAAGAACCTTCCGGATATACCCAACTTTACGTCCAGAGCCAGTCATGTTGACTACCCTTAATACCCTAAGCGGTAAAACAAGGAGATTCGACATGGCTTATCAGACAGTAAATCCTGCCACTAACCAGCTCATCAAAGAATACCCCTCACATACCGATGCGGATATCGAAGCGGCGCTCAGAGCGGCCGATGCGCTTTACCATTCGGATTGGGCGAAAGGCGACATTAACCAGCGCCTGCCGGTGCTGCATAAGCTTGCCGACCTGATCGACGAGCGCGTGGAGGAACTGGCTAAAATCGCCAGTCAGGAGATGGGTAAGCTCATCGAACAAAGCCGCGGTGAGGTAAAGCTGTGCGCGCAGATCGCCCGCTACTACGCCGACAACGCGAAGCGGTTCCTGGCTCCAGTGAAGTACGACTCTGAGCTCGGGGAAGCGTGGGTGGAGCACCACCCCATCGGCGTGCTGATGGCCGTTGAGCCGTGGAACTTCCCGTATTACCAGCTGATGCGCGTCCTGGCACCAAACCTGGCGGCGGGCAACCCGGTGATCGCCAAGCATGCCAGTATCGTCCCGCACTGCGCCGAAACCTTTGCGCATCTGGTGCGCGAGGCGGGGGCGCCGGAAGGGGCATGGACCAATCTGTTTATCTCTTCGGATCAGGTGGCAAATATTATTGCTGACGATCGCGTGCAGGGGGCGGCGCTGACCGGTTCCGAAAAAGCAGGCAGTGTTGTAGCGGCGCAGGCAGCGAAGCACATTAAGAAATCGACGCTGGAGCTGGGCGGTAACGATGTGTTCGTGGTGCTGGACGATGCCGACCTTGATAAAGCCGTGAAGATTGGTGTGAATGCGCGGCTCAACAACGCCGGACAGGTCTGCACCGCGGCGAAGCGCTTTATCCTGCACGAGAAGATTGCCGATTCGTTCCTGAGCAAATTCACCGAGGCGTTTAAGCAGGTGAGGATTGGCGATCCGCTGGACGAAACCACCACGCTGGGGCCGCTGTCGTCTAAAGATGCGCTCGAAACGCTGACCAAACAGGTTAACGAGGCGGTGAAAAACGGCGCGACGCTGCACCATGGTGGCAAGCCCGTTCAGCGCGACGGGAGCTTCTTTGAACCGACGATCCTGACGAATATCTCCCGCGACAACCCGGCGTATTTCGAAGAATTCTTCGGCCCGGTAGCGCAGATGTATGTGGTAAAAAGCGATGACGAGGCTGTCGCGCTGGCGAACGACTCCCACTACGGCCTGGGCGGCGCGGTGTTCAGCCAGGATATCGAGCGTGCGAAGAAAATGGCATCCCGGATTGAGACCGGGATGGTGTATATCAACTGGCTCACCGATACTGCGGCAGAACTGCCGTTTGGCGGCGTGAAGCGGTCCGGTTATGGACGCGAGCTGTCGGACCTGGGGATCAAAGAGTTTGTGAACCAGAAGCTGGTGGTCGTGCGTAAGTAAGAAGTAAAAAAAACCTGCCAACCGGCAGGCTTGCATAGACAATGTCATCGCCTTTCTTGCCGGGTGGCGCTGCGCTTACCCGGCCTACAATGTGCAATAATTTTAATATATTGCCCCTTTCATTGTAGGCCCGTGCAAGCGTAGCGCCGCCGGGCGAAACGCGCAAACAGGCTTAGAAGGACACTCCACCGCCTACATATGCCCCGTCAATCAGGGTGTGGTTTGGACGACCATCTTTGCCGTCAACGCTCACGTGGCGGTAACCCACTTTCAGCGTAACCGGTTTGATTGGGGTCCAGCTAACGCCGCCGTTAGCTTCGACGTAGTTTTTCACGCTGTTGTTCAGGCCGTCTGGTGCCACATAGCCTTCTCCGAAGACGTTGATGCTGTCGGTCAGGGCCACGTTTACGCCGCCACCGATTGGGAACGCTACGCCGTTATCGCCTTTTTTCGGGCCGATGTAGATAGCTTTCGCACCCGCATTCAGCATGACCGGACCCACTTCCAGGTTGTAGCCTGCGCCCACGCCGCCGGTCTGGGTGCCGTCGTCAGTGTTTTTCAGCCAGTTGCTTTCAGCGTACAGACCGGATGAGGATTTCCCCATTTCCAGATTGAGGTTAGTAAAGTTTTTACCCTGCTCAATGCTGCCGCCCATTGCCAGTGCGGAGCCAGATACCACGGTCAGGGCGGAAAGGATGAGTACGTTGAGCTTTTTCATGAGTGTTCCTCGTTATCAAATTAAACTGAGGGCACCTTAACAACGGATGTTTATGACTGCAAATGTGATATCTATCGCGGTTTTATACTGTTTTTGTTGGATATTTAATCTTTATCTGTTGCCAAATTGTTTGTTTAGAAGGTCGTCAATGGCAAATAAATTCGCGTTTAGGAAGAGTTTATATTTTTGGCTAAACGACAGCTGAACGAGGCAAAGAAAGCCATTTGAGATGAATTAATTGAGTTTCTAATAATTTCCAAAATTGTTTCCATTGTCACAGATAAAGACAGAGGTTTACATTTCTGGTGGTTGCTATACGTAATTTTGTGCAGATCCGTTGTCCTTTCATGTCATTTTTCTGACATGTTTCTTCATTACGGTGTTGGCTTCACTAACTGGATGCTAACAACATGAAAAGAAAAATCATTCCTGTGCTCATGGGCTGTGTGCTCTCATTCTCTGCCGTGGCGGCACAACCTACCGCAGAGCGCTATATCGTCAGCTTCCCTGAAGGCTCGCATGTGAAATACAGCGGCGCGTTTGCCAGCGCGTTTCCGAACGGACTCCCGGTGGGGATTGGCTCTGGGCTGCTGTTTACCGGCAAGCAGGGCGACGCCCTGACTTTTGCGACCGTGACCGATCGCGGTCCAAACGCCGATGCGCCAAAAAGGGGTAAAAACGAAGCCAAAATATTTGTCACGCCAGATTTCGCGCCGCTGCTGATGACCATTCGCGTCCAGAACGGTAAGGCAGAGGCAACGGATGCCCGCCCGCTGCATGACGATAACGGCGAGATTAACGGTCTGCCGCTGCAAAGCGGCGTGATTGGCTCCACCAATGAAGTGGCATTCAGCGACACGCTAAACATTCTGCAGGGCGACAACCGCGGGCTGGACACGGAAGGCATCACGCCGGATGGCAAAGGCGGCTACTGGCTGTGCGATGAGTATGGTCCGTTTCTGATTAACGTCGACAGCAAAGGGAAGATCCTGGCGATCCACGGACCGCAGGCGGCGGAAGGGGAGAAATCCATCGCGGGCGGTCTGCCAAACATTATCAAATGGCGCCAGCCTAACCGGGGCTTTGAAGGCCTGACCCGCATGCCGGACGGGCGAATTATCGCCGCCGTGCAAAGCACGCTGGATATCGACGGTAAGAGCAAAAAGCAGGCGCTGTTTACCCGTCTGGTGAGCTTCGACCCGGCGACCGGCAAAACCGCGATGTACGGCTACCCTATCGACAGCGCGGCCTACAGTAAAAACAGCGACGCCAAAATCGGCGACATCGTGGCGCTCGATGACCAGCACATCCTGCTGATTGAGCAGGGAAGCGATAAAAACGACGGGATGCGTAACCTGATTTACAAGGTGGATCTTAGCAAGGCGAGCGATCTGGCTGCCTTTGACAAGCCGGGCGAGTACCCGGAGTTTGATGATGAGAAAATCCTGGCGCAGCGCGGCATTACCCTTGCAGCAAAAACGCAGGTCGTTGATTTGCGCGCGCTGGGCTGGCAGCAGGAGAAGGCCGAAGGGCTGGCGCTGATCGACAGCAAACGGCTTGCGGTGGCGAACGATAATGACTTTGGCGTGAAGGTGGCGATGCAACACCCGGTCGAGGGCAAGAAGCTCAAGGATTATCGGGTGAACGCGGAAGGCAAGTTGACGCTCGATGATAAACCGGTGGAAACCACGCTCAGCGTGAAGCCGCTGAAGAAGCCGGAGTCGGACAGCGAGCTTTGGATTGTGACGCTGCCGGAGGCGGTGAAATAATACCAGGGCTTACCCCTCACCCTGGCCCTCTCCCCATAGGGGAGAGGGGATGGTTCGGTGTAGTTATTTTTTTAGCCCCGCAAACGCCGCCCGAATTTCCTCTTCCGGCAGCTGGATGCCAATAAACACCATCACGCTGCGCGGCGCTTCATCGCCCCACGGTCTGTCCCAGTCGGCGCTGTACAGGCGCTGCACGCCCTGGAACAGCAGGCGGTTGGGCTCGCCGTCAATCCAAAGCATCCCTTTGTAGCGCAGCAGCTTGTCGGCAAACGACAGCAGCAGGTTCTCCATCACGCGCGAAACCTCACCGATGTCCACCGGGTAGTCGAGCTCCACCACAATCGACGCCACGTCGTTTTGCTTATCCCCCATAAAGTGGAAGCGCGGTTTTGCGGTGACGTTCTCTTCCAGCATAAAGCCGTTGGTGTTGAACAGCTGAGACAGATCGATGTCGCCATGCGTCACCGTGTAAATCGGCGCGCGGGAGTTAATGCGGGTCAGACGATCGCGCAGTTTTTCACTGCTGCCCGCCACATCGGTTTTGGTCAGCAGGATGCGGTCGGCGTAACCCACCTGAGACTGGGCGATGGTGAACTGGTTCATCTGCTCGTCGGCGTGGACCGCATCGACAAGGGCAATCACGCCGTCCAGCAGGTAGCGCTGGCAGAGGATCTCGTGAGAGAAAAAGGTCTGAATAATCGGGCCGGGGTCGGCCATGCCGGTGCACTCGATCACCAGGCGGTCGAAGTCGATTTCACCGCGGTCGCGGCTGTCGAGCAGGTCCAGCAGGGCATCTTCTAATTCGTTAGAGCGGGTGCAGCAGATGCAGCCGTTAGTGAGGGTTTTGATCTGCGTGGCGCGATCGCCAATCAGCTGATCGTCAACCGAGACTTCGCCAAATTCGTTTTCGATGACGGCGATTTTGAAGCCGTGCTGTTCATTCAGAATGTGGCGCAGCAGGGTGGTTTTACCGGCGCCGAGAAAACCGGTCAGCAGAGTAACGGCAATCGGGGTCATGGTCTCTCCTTTAGCAGCAGCGGACGCCGCCTTCTCCACTTCCGCCGTAGCGCGCTTCCTGACGCTCGCGGAAGAATTCGGTGTAGGTCATGTACGGCTTATCCGGATGGTTGGTCTTCATATGCTCAACGTAGTTGTCATAGTCCGGAATGCCAATCAGCATTTTCGCCGCCTGACCGAGGTATTTTTTTGCTTCGCCTAAGTTACCAAACATTGTGGGTTCCAGACAGAAAAAGCCCGGCGATGTGAGTCCGCTGGGCTTGTGTTCCCCTCACCCCAGCCCTCTCCCAAAGGGAGAGGGGGAGGATTGCGGATTAATGGTGTGAAGAGGTCTTCACGCCGCCTTCCGGCACCGGTACGTACGGGGTTTCTTTATCCGTACGACCGTCGGCGTTGCGCACGTTCATCCAGGTTTTGATGCCGTAGAAGATGATGCTGTACACCACCACCAGGAACAGAATGCTCAGACCCGCGTTGGTGTAGTTGTTCACCACGATATGGTTCATGTTGGCAATCTGCTGCGCGGTCAGGTCCGCGCCGCCTGCGGCAATCTTCTCTTTGTACTGGTTAGCCATGAAGAAGAAGCCTTCCAGCTGCGGGTTGGCGCTGAACAGCTTCAGGCCAAGTGCCCAGGTGGTGCAGAGCAGCAGCCAAAGCGCAGGAACTACCGTTACCCAGATGTATTTGGTGCGTTTCATCTTCACGAGGACCACGGTACCGAGCACCAGGGCAACGGCTGCGAGCATCTGGTTAGAGATACCGAACAGCGGCCACAGGCTCTTCACGCCGCCGAGCGGGTCAACAACGCCCTGATACAGCAGGTAGCCCCACAGGCCTACGCAGCCCGCGGTACCCAGAATGCCCGCCACCAGAGAGTCGGTTTTCTTCAGGAACGGTACGAAGTTACCGAGCAGGTCCTGCAGCATGAAGCGGCCCGCACGGGTACCGGCGTCCAGCGCGGTCAGGATGAACAGCGCTTCAAACAGAATACCGAAGTGGTACCAGAAGCCCATGTCCGCCCACGGCAGCACTTTGTGGAACACGTGTGCGATACCGACAGCCAGCGTCGGTGCGCCACCGGCGCGGTTCAGCACGGACGGTTCGCCGATGTCTTTCGCGGTCTGCATGATCTGCTCAGGCGAAATCACGAAGCCCCAGGAGCTGACGGTCGCCGCCGCGTGTGCGCTCGCGTCTTTCAGCTGCGCCATAATCAGCGCCGCGTTGTCACCGCCCATCTCGTGCAGGTTTGGCATGGTAATGCCGAGGCCAGCAGGCGGGGTGTTCATCGCGAAGTACAGACCCGGTTCGATGATGGAGGCTGCAACCAGCGCCATGATCGCCACGAAGGACTCCATCAGCATCGCGCCGTAGCCGATCAGACGCGCATCTTTCTCGTTCGCCAGCAGCTTAGGCGTGGTACCGGAGGCAATCAGGGCGTGGAAGCCAGAGACCGCACCGCAGGCGATGGTGATGAACAGGAACGGGAACAGGGCGCCTTTCCACAGCGGGCCGGTGCCGTCGATGTACTGCGTTACCGCAGGCATTTTCAGGTCCGGGTTAATCACCAGGATACCGATCGCCAGACCGACGATAACGCCGATTTTCAGGAAGGTCGCCAGGTAGTCACGCGGGGCCAGAATCAGCCAGACCGGCAGCAGCGCGGAGATAAACGCATAGCCAATCAGTGCGAAGGTAATGGTGGTGTCCTTGAAGGTCAGCGCCGGGCCCCAGTACGGGTCGTGCGCAATCACGCCGCCGAAGTAGATGGAGGCCACCAGCAGCACGATACCAATCACTGACACTTCACCCACGCGTCCCGGTCTCAGGAAGCGCATGTAGATACCCATGAACAGCGCAATCGGCACGGTTGAGCAGACGGTGAAGACACCCCACGGGCTTTCGGCCAGCGCTTTCACCACGATCAGAGCCAGCACCGCGAGGATGATGATCATAATCAGGAAGCAGCCGAACAGGGCGATAGTCCCCGGCACGCGGCCCATCTCTTCTTTGACCATCTCACCCAGAGACGCGCCGTTACGGCGAGAAGAGATAAACAGCACCATAAAGTCCTGCACCGCACCCGCCAGCACCACGCCAGCGAGGAGCCACAGGGTACCCGGCAGGTAGCCCATCTGCGCGGCCAGCACCGGGCCGACCAGCGGGCCTGCACCGGCGATAGCGGCAAAGTGGTGACCAAACAGCACGTAGCGGTTGGTTGGCACGTAGTTCAGACCGTCGTTGTTAATGACCGCCGGAGTGGCGCGCGTCGGGTCGAGCTTCATGACCTTCTGCGCGATGTACAAGCTGTAGTAGCGATAAGCCACAAGATAGACGGAAACGGACGCGACTACGATCCACAGGGCGCTTACGTGTTCGCCCCGGCGTAATGCGACAACCGCCAGACAGAAAGCGCCGAGGATCCCGAGTAAGGCCCAGGGCACGTGCTTCAGTAGTTTTTTAGTATCCATAGTAAGACCTGGTTTTTTATGTAAAGAAAAAAGGGTCAGGGTTCGTTGTGAGGAGGTATTGATTAATGCTGGAGGGATCGTGCCAGATCCTCGCGCGTGTAAAGGACGGTAAATGAGTGAGTGGTTGAAAGTGATGGGTGAGCGGTCAAAGGTGAGGGCGAGTGGTTCAGGCTCGCCGCCAGCGGGAGAAAATATGTGATTGAGATCACGCAGTTAGCTATGCCGTGCACTCAGCCAGATAGGTTGTCAGGGTCGTCACCAGCTTTTCCCTCAGCCAGACAGGTTCTAAAATGTGAATGTTTGGCAGCCAGTACAAAAGCAGCGGCAAAATTTGGTTCTCATGTGCCGCCTGACAGCGGAGCGTGACGCCATCGTGATGGTCTTCGAGCAGTTCTTGTTCCGGCAGAAGATCGCGTCGCATAAAGTAATGTGAAATATTATCGTTGATAAATATTTTCACTTCGAAAGTATCTTCAGATACCCAGGGATCGAGGCTTTTCTCCAGCAGTTCAATCACGCTCTCTTCAGGAATAAATGTGCTTTCCTGAATATCCATCCAGCGAATCTGGCTCAGCGAAAAGGATTTTAACCTGCTATTCTCGGTGGCTTGTAAATACCATATATTTTTTTTGTTAATGAGTTTATAAGGATTAATCAGACGGGTTTTACCTTTATAAACGATCTGACAAACATTATGGTTTTTAATCGATCTCTCAATTTTCGGTAAATAACGACCAATATCACGGTGTACGGTGTGCTCAGCGTCGTTGCCAAGAATAAGAATATGATTTTCATCAACGCGGTTTTCGAGTTTCTGCCAAAACTCAGCATTGCGATCAGGGAAAAAACTGTCAGCATTCAGAAAGTTAGCAAGGGTGTGGTGCAGTCCTTGCGAGCCGGGAGATTGCGCTGAATGAATGAGTCGATATAGCCCATTTCCGGTATGTTCAACAATCGGGGAGAGTGCATTTAAATCGCGGTAGACGGTGCGCTCGGTAATTTTAAATTTATCCATGAGCGCACTGCGGTTTACCACACCGTGTAAATGTAGCTCAACCAGAATATCGACCAGACGTTCAGCCGAGCGGCTCCGCGTCGATTTAGCCATAAGGTCTTCCTGTATATTGGGGTCGGCGCTGAATGATGCGGGTGGCACTGACACGGGGTGTCAGTATTCAGGCACAGAAAATTTCTCTTATGGTTATATAACGGCGTGCTTTTGCGGAAACCTTAGGGGTTTTTTGTAGAAAGCCGCGCTGACCGAAGAAAGGTCAGCGCGAGAAGGGATTAAACGGCAGCTTCAAACTCCATCATCACGGGATGGAAGCGGCGTTTGAAATAGATCAGGCCGTGGCCCTCTTCACTGAGGATGATGTTTTTAATTTCAACGAGATAAACAAGATGCGTGCCGATGGTTTGCACCTGGCTTATCTCCCCTTCCAGGCTGGCGAGCGCGCCCTTGAGCACCGGCTGCGCCAGTGGGCCTTTCTGCCAGCAGGAGAGGGCAAAGCGCTCCTCCATGGCCATGCCGGTCATCCCGGCGAAATGGCGAGCCATGATCTCCTGTTCATGGTTCAGCACATTGACGCACAGCCTGCCATTACCCTGAAAGACCGGGTTCATGGCGCTGTTGGCGTTGATGCACACCATGATCGACGGCGGCGTGTCCGTCACCGAGCAGACGGCGGTGGCGGTGATACCGCAGCGGCCCGCCTCGCCCTCGGTGGTGACCACATTAACCGCAGCCGACAGGCTGCTCATCGCGTCGCGAAAACGCAGGCGTTGTTCATCTGAATGCATTGCAACCTCCCGCTGCGCTATTTCAGCAGCTTGTCGAGCATGTTGATATCGTTGTTGTTGTGCAGGTGCGGTACCGTCCAGCCGTGCTGGTCGTACTCGGACATACAGCGGTCAACCATCGCCATCATCTTGTCCATGTTGCCGGAGCTTTGCGCCTGGCGCAGACACTGCAGGCGGATCTCATCCTGGCTGCCCGAGTAGTTGATTTCGTACAGCTCGTGACGGCCGCCAAACTCGCTGCCGATGGCATCCCACATCAGTTTCAAAATCTTGATGCGCTCGACGTGATCCATCCCGTTGGAGCCGCGCACGTATTTCGCCAGATACTGATCGATCTGCGGGTTGTTCAGATCCCGCGCGCTGGACGGCAGGTAGATCAGTCCGGAGGTGACGTTACGTTCGATGATGTTCTTTATCTTCGCGTAGGCCATCGGGGCCATCACGCGGTAGGTTTGCAGCGCGGCGTGATCCGGCAGGTACGCGCCGTTTACCCACGGCGTCGCTTCGGAACACATGGAGTCGCTCAGCGCCCAGAACATGTTGCGCCAGGCCACCACTTCGCCGAGATCCGCCTGTACGCCGCGGAACTCGAGGGTGCCGGTACACTCGAGCGATTTTTTCAGCAACGCGGTGATGAAGTCGAGCTTCACCGCCAGACGCACGCAGGCCTGCAGCGGATACATGCGGGCGAAGCCGCCCTCCATCGTCCAGCGACGGCAGCGGTCGAAATCGCGGTAGATCAGCACGTTTTCCCACGGGATCAGCACGTTGTCCATCACCAGGATTGCATCGTTCTCATCGAAGCGGCTGGAGAGCGGGTAGTCGTACGGGGAGCCGGTGGCACCGGCCACCATCTCGTAGGAGGCGCGGGAGATCAGCTTCACGCCTTCGGCATCCATCGGCGCGACGAACATCAGCGCGAAGTCCGGGTTTTCGCCCATTACCTGCGCGGAGCCAAAGCCGATCATGTTGTAGTGAGTCAGCGCCGAGTTGGTGGCCACCACCTTCGCGCCGCTGACGATAATCCCGGCGTCGGTCTCTTTCTCCAGCTTGATGTAGACGTCTTTCACCTCGTCCGCCGGTTTGTGGCGGTCGATCGGCGGGTTGACGATGGCGTGGTTGAAGTACAGACCGGTTTCCTGAATGCGGGTGTACCAGTTCCGGGCGTTCTGCTCGAACTGGCCGTAGAAGGCCGGGTTGGCGCCGAGCGCGCAGCCGAACGCCGCTTTGTAATCAGGCGTGCGGCCCATCCAGCCGTAGCTCAGGCGCGACCACTCGGCGATGGCGTCGCGCTGCTGGCGCAGGTCGTCGGCGCTTTTCGCCACGCGGAAGAATTTATGCGTATAGCCGCCGCTGCCGGTGTCGGTGCCCCAGCAGAGGGTATCCTGCATGTCCGGCTTGTGCAGCGCGTCGTACATCTGCGCGATGGAGGCCGCCGCGTTGCGAAACGCCGGGTGGGTGGTGACGTCTTTGACGCGCTCGCCGTAGATATAAATCTCACGACCGTCCTGCAGGCTTTTTAAATACTCTTCGCCGGTTAACGGACGTTTGGCATCAGCGCGGAACTCTTCAGGCTTCATAGGGACCTCGTATCGGAATAGGGTTGTTAAATTTATGTTTTGTTTTTGTTGTCTAATTGAAGCCTGAGAGGGGGGTAACGTGAAGGGACGATTGGGACAACGGCGGGTACTTTTCGGGTGGGATGGGGATTTGTGATCGTTGTCCCCTCACCCTAACCCTCTCCCCATAGGGGAGAGGGAACAATTACACCCTCTCCCCTATGGCGAGAGGGCCGGGGTGAGGGGAAACCGGTACTTTCTGCGCCCGATACGCGCTCGGCGAGCACCCCACTAAGCGGTTAAAAAACCGCGCGAAATAGGCCGGATCCTTAAACCCCAGCTGCCAGGCAATTTCGCTGACCGCGCTGTCGGAAAATAGCAAAAGCCGTCTCGCTTCCCGCAGCTGGCGGTCGAAGATCAGGCGCTTCGGCGGGCGGTTGGCGAAGCGGCGGCAGATGTCGGTCAGGCGGGATTCGGTCAGGTGCAGCTCGCTGGCGTATTCCGGTACCGTCCAGTGCTGGTGGTAGTGGTTGTCGATCAGCTGGGTAAAACGCTGGAACAGCTTCAGCTCGCCGCGCATACCGCCTGAAGCGTGGTCGTCGAGCTTCGCGTTGCGCAGCAGCAGGGTAAAAACCGCCTGCGCCAGCAGGACCAGGGTATGCTCGCGCCCGGGGAGTTGTTCCGTGGATTCCCGGGCAATCAGCTGCCAGTAGTGCTTCAGCGCCGCCAGCTCGTCCGGCCTGTCGGCAAGCGACAGGCAGATCCCCGGCAGGCCAAACGCCTCCCGGGTGCCGGGGTAGAGTACCTCGAGCAGCGGCCAGACCAGATCCTCGCGCACCGTCAGCACGTGTCCGTCGCTGTCGGATTCGGTGATGAACGCGTGCGGCACCGACGGCGGCGTGAGGACAAACAGCGGGGCCTGCACCGAGTAGCGATGATCGTCGAGCTGGAGCTCAATCTGCCCGGTGTCGAGAAAGTGCATCTGAAAATACTGGTCGTGACGATGCGCCTGCATGTCGCGGCCAAAAAAGGCCGCCATGCGGGCGAACGACTGGTAGTGCACATCGTCGGTGCCCAGACTTTCGTCGTACTCCTTGCTGATATCAATGTTGGCGATAGGGCTCTGGCACATGATCGTTCCTCTGTTGATCCCGCTGGGTCATCGGAATGCGCGTCAGCACCAGCGCGCCGACCACCAGCAGCCCGGCCACAAACCACAGCCCGGAGCTGAAGCTGCCGGTCGCGTCGCGCAGGATCCCAATCAGTAGCGGGCTGACGGCGGATCCGACGTTGCCGATGGCGTTGATCACCGCCAGCGCCACCGCGCGGGACTGCAGGCTAATCACCCGATCCGGCGTGGTCCAGAATATCGCCATGGCGGTAAACGATCCGGTTGAGGCCATGATGATGCCAAGCAGCTGGATCAGGCTGTGATCGGTTGCCGAGGCCAGCATCCATCCCGCCGCGGCGAACAGGTACGGCAGGATGGTGTGCTTTTTTCGCTCTTTTAGCCTGTCGGAACGTCGGCTCCACCAGATCATCCCGAGGATGGTGCAAAACTGCGGGATCGCCGCCAGCAGGCCGATCACAATATTGCTGCTCCCCGTGTTGAAGCTTTGCAGGATCTGCGGCGTCCAGATGTTGATCGCGCTCAGTGTATTCGTCAGGCAGAAGTAGGCCAGCGTGTAGAGCAGCACGGCGGGCGTCAGCACCTCGCGCAGCGTTGAACGCGGCGTGACGGATTGGGCAATGGCGACCTCCTGCTCGCGGGCGATCATCGTTTTCAGCGCCTGCTTTTCGTCGTCGTCCAGCCAGTTGGCCTGATCCGGCGTGTCGTTGAGGTAAAACCAGGTCACCACGCCAAGCACCACCGACGGCAGCCCCTCCAGCAGGAACAGCCACTGCCAGCCCTTCAGGTTCCACAGCCCGTCCATCGCCAGAATGTACCCGGAGAGGATCGAGCCGAGCATCATGGTCACCGGCATGGCGATCATAAACAGCGCGTTGGCGCGGGCGCGGTGATAGGCCGGGAACCACCAGGTGAGGTAGACCAGGATCCCCGGGAGGAAGCCCGCTTCGGCAATGCCCACCAGCATACGCAGCACGTAGAGCGTTTCAGGGCTGGTAGCGAACATGGTGCAGGTGGAGGCTATCCCCCACACCACCATGATCCCGGCGATCCAGCGCCGCGCGCCGATCTTCGCCAGCATGATGTTGCTCGGGATCCCGCACAGCACGTAGGTGACGTAAAACAGCGTCGCGGCCAGGCCAAACATGGTGGAGGTGAGGCCCAGATCCTTGCCCATCGTCAGCCCGGCAAAGCCGATGTTGATGCGGTCGAGAAACGAGAAGACAAACAGGATGAAGAGAAACACGATCAAACGACGAAACAGCTTGTTGATAACGCGATGTTCTATAGCTTTCTTATCTTGCAGGGTAGAGGTCGTCATGGTGCGCTCCAGATCTTACGTTTAGTAGACGGATTTATTGTTATTAACTGACGTAACCGGTTGTTCGATAAAGCGTGCTGCCAGCGCTTCCGCGCCGCGGGCGAGCAGGGTGGTGTCGACGCCGACGGCGACAAACAGCGCGCCGAGGCCAAGGTAGCGTTTCGCCAGCTGCTCGTTTGCCATCAGGATGCCGGGGGCTTTACCCGCAGCGCGTATCTGCGCGATAGCCTGCTCGATGACGGCCTGAACTTCCGGGTGCTGCGGGTTACCGGCAAAGCCCATGTCGGCGCTCAGATCCGCCGGGCCGATAAACACGCCGTCGACGCCTTCCACGTCCAGGATCTGCGGCAGGTTTTTCACTGCCTCGCGGGTTTCAATCTGCACCAGCACGCACATGGCGTCGTTGGCCTGCTGGAGGTAATCCGGAATGCGGTTCCAGCGCGAGGCGCGCGCCAGGGCGCTGCCGACGCCGCGAATGCCCGCCGGCGGGTAGCGGGTGGCACGTACCGCCTGCCGCGCTTCGTCGGCGTTTTGCACCATCGGCACCAGCAGGGTTTGCGCGCCCACGTCCAGCAGCTGTTTGATCTGCACCGGGTCGTTCCACGACGGGCGCACTACCGGCTGGCTGGGATAAGGAGCGATGGCCTGTAACTGAGTCAGGACGGTTTGCACGCTGTTTGGCGCGTGCTCGCCGTCGATCAGCAGCCAGTCGAAGCCTGCCCCGGCCAGCAGCTCAGCGCTGTAGCTGCTGGTCAGCCCCAGCCATAACCCGATTTGCGGGCGGCCCGCTTTCAGCGCTGCTTTGAATGCGTTTTGCATGATTGTCTCCTTACACAAAGCGGCAGCTGATGGAGCCCATGTTGCCGTAGTCGACGTGGAAGGTGTCGCCTCTGCTGGCGGGCACCGGGCGGGTAAACGAGCCGCCGAGAATGATCTGGCCGGGCTCGAGCTGCACGTCGTACGGGGCCAGCTTGTTGGCCAGCCACGCCACGCCGTTCGCCGGATGGTTAAGCACGCCTGCGGCAACGCCGGTCTCTTCGATCACGCCGTTGCGGTAGAGCAGGGCGGAGATCCAGCGCAGGTCCAGCGCGTCGGGCTTAATCGGACGACCGCCGAGGATCACCCCCGCGTTGGCGGCGTTATCGGAGATGGTGTCGAACACCTTGCGCGGGCGCTGGGTTTCCGGGTCGACGTTGTGGCAGCGGGCGTCGATCAGCTCCAGGGCGGGGATGACGTAGTCCGTAGCGTTGTAGACGTCGAAGAGGGTGCAGTTCGGGCCGCGCAGCGGTTTTGCCAGCACGAACGCCAGCTCCACTTCGATGCGCGGAACGATAAAGCGATCGACGGGGATATCGCTGCCGTCGTGGAAGAACATGTCGTCCAGCAGCGCGCCGTAGTCCGGCTCGCTGATCTGCGAGCTGGCCTGCATCGCTTTAGAGGTCAGGCCGATCTTGTGGCCTTTCAGCACGCGGCCTTCGGCGATTTTCAGGCTCACCCATTCGCGCTGGACGGCGTAGGCGTCGTCGATGGTGATCTCCGGGTACTCCAGCGAGATCGCGCGGATCTGCTCCCGGGATTGTTCCGCCTGATGCAGGCGGTGGGCGATCAGGGTATGGGTATGTTTGTCGAGCATGGCGATATCCTGTTGTATTGTTTTCTCCCTCTCCCTGTGGGAGAGGGCCGGGGTGAGGGCATCAGGCCGCAGAGATTTCCCCTCACCCTAACCCTCTCCCCATAGGGGAGAGGGGACAGACCGTGCGCGTTATTTAAACAACGCGTGCACGTTGTTTTGTTTGTAATTGAGCGTCGGGTGCAGCTCGTCCAGCTCAAACGACAGCGCCAGATAGCGCTCCGCCATCAGCGCCGCGAAGTGCGTTTTGATCAGCGCAAACAGCATCTCCCCCACGGCTTCCCGACTCTCCAGGCTGCGCCCGGCACCAATCTTCAGCGTCATATGCACAAAGGCGTAATCGTGTTTTCCGTCGGCCATCTGCCAGGTGTCCAGCCAGTGGGCGCGGCTGCGGATACCGCCGATAGGGAAGATACCCGTGGCGGCCAGCGCCTCGTTCACTTTGGCGAACAGCCCGGGCAGGTCGGCCTGCTCGCGGATGTTGTCGGTACATTCAGCAATAAAGTGCGGCATGGTGGCTCCTTACGCGGGCAGCGGGAAAACGGCGTTAACCTGGCCGGTGCCGGAGCTGGCGAACAGCTCGGTGAGGAACTCCACCTTGCCGTCGTATTTGTCCCAGCCGAGCATGCCCAGCAGCATCACCGTGTCGTGCATGTTGCCCTCGCCGTAGCAGTAGTCGGCGTATTCCGGCAGCATGCTGCAGAATTCTTTGAACTGCCCCTCGCGCCACAGCTTCACCACGCGCTCGTCCATTTGGCGGTCGAACTCGCGGGTGTAGCTGTTCATCCCTTCCTCCGCGCGCTGGTCGTCGATAAAGCGGTGCGACAGCGAGCCGCTGGCGAGCACCGCCACGGTGCCGTCGTATTTTTCGATGGCGCTGACGATGGCCTCGCCCAGCCTGCGGCTGTCGGCGAAGTCGTGTACCGTGCAGAACGCCGAGATGGAGACCACCTTGAAGTGCTTATCCGCGTTCATGTAGCGCATCGGCACCAGCGTGCCGTACTCCAGCTTCAGGCTCGGGATGTTGTGCGCCTTGGCGCGCACGCCAAGCTTCACCGCCTCGTCGGCGATCAGCTGGCCGAGCGCCGGGTTGCCGTCGTAGTCATAGGTCATGTCGCGAATAAAATGCGGCAGCTCGTTGCTGGTGTAGACGCCCGAAAAATGGTCCGCGCAGTTGATGTGGTACGCGCTGTTCACCAGCCAGTGGGTGTCGAACACGATGATGGTGTCCACGCCCAGCTCGCGGCAGCGCTTGCCGATCTCTTTATGCCCGTCGATGGCGCCCTGGCGGCAGCCGTGGTTTTTGCCCGGCAGCTCGGAGAGATACATTGACGGAACGTGTGTGATTTTTGCTGCTAAGGCTAATTTTCCCATGATCAGATCCCCCATTTTGGAATCGGATGGTCGCCCATGGAGATACAGACGTTTTTCATCTCCGCGAAGACCTCGAAGCTGTACTCGCCGCCCTCGCGCCCGGTGCCGGAGGCCTTCACGCCGCCAAACGGCTGGCGCAGGTCGCGCACGTTCTGGGTGTTGACGAACACCATGCCCGCCTCGATGCTGCGCGCCAGGCGCAGCACCTTGCTGACGTCCTGCGTCCAGATGTACGACGCCAGGCCGTACTCCACGTCGTTTGCCAGGCGCAGGCCTTCCGCTTCATCCTTAAACGGCAGCAGGCAGGCCACCGGCCCGAAGATCTCCTCCTGCGCCACGCGCATGCGGTTATCGACGTCCGCCAGCACCGTCGGGCGCAGGAAGTTGCCGCCCTTCAGGTGCGCAGGCAGATCGCCTGGCTTGTCCGGGCCGCCCGCCAGCAGGGTTGCGCCCTCCTCGATGCCGAGGCGGATGTAGCCGGAGACCTTCTCCCAGTGCTGCTGGCTGATGAGCGCGCCAATCTGGGTATTCGGATCGGTCGGATCGCCCACGCGCAGGCGGTTGGCGCGCTCGGCAAAGCGCTTGACGAATTCCGGGTAGATGCTCTGCTGGATGAAGATGCGCGAGCCCGCGGTGCAGCGCTCGCCGTTGATGGAGAAGATGGTGAACAGGGCGGCGTCCAGCGCGCGCTCGATGTCGGCATCTTCAAAAATCAGCACCGGGGATTTGCCGCCCAGCTCCATGGAGTATTTCTTCAGCCCGGCGTTTTTCATGATGTTGCGGCCGGTAGCGGTGCCGCCGGTGAAGGAGACGGCGCGCACGTCGTGATGGCGCACCAGCGCGTCGCCTGCCGTCGCGCCGTAGCCCTGCACCACGTTGAGCACGCCCGCCGGAATGCCCGCCTCAAGTGCCAGCTCGCCCAGACGGTCGGCGGTCAGTGGGGAGAGTTCAGACATCTTCAGCACCGCGGTGTTTCCGAGCGCCAGGCAGGGCGCGACCTTCCAGGTGGCGGTCATAAACGGCACGTTCCACGGCGACACCAGCGCGCAGACGCCCACCGGCTGGACCAGGGTGTAGTTGAGCATCTTGTCGTCGACCGGATAGGTTTTGCCGTTCATCTGCTGGCACACCTCGGCGAAGAACTCGAAGTTGTGCGAGGCGCGCGGGATCAGCACGTTTTTGGTCTGGTGGATCGGCAGGCCGGTGTCGGCGGTTTCCATGGCGGCGATCTCAGGCACGTTCTGGTCGATCAGGTCGCCCAGACGGCGCATCAGGCGCGCGCGCTCCTTCATCGGCAGGTTGGCCCACTTCGGGAACGCCTCTTTGGCGGCGGCGACGGCCTGGTGAACCTCGGCTTCGCCACCGGAGGCGACTTCCGCCAGCACCTCGCCGGAGGCCGGGTTAGTGGTGTGGAAGTATTCGCTTCCGGCGACGTTTTTACCGTTGATCCAGTGGTTAATCTTTTTCATTTTGCAGTCTCCTCGCTGACAATCCGGTTCACCAGGCGCCCCACGCCTTCGACTTCCACCACTACCTCATCGCCCGGTACCACGTCGGATAGCCCTTTCGGCGTGCCGGTGGCGATCATGTCGCCCGGCTGCAGAGTCATAAAATCGCTCAGGTACGCAATCAGGTACGGGATGCTGAAAATGAGATCGGCGGTGGTCCCTTCCTGGCGCAGCTCGCCGTTGACGAAAGTGCGCAGGGTCAGGTTGTGCGGGTCGGGTATGGCTTCTTTTGGCACCACGTTCGGGCTGATGGGGGTCAGCCCGTCGCGGCTTTTGACCCGTAAATTCGGGCGGTAGTAGTTTTCCAGGTAGTCGCGGATGGCGTAGTCGTTGCAGACCGTATAGCCCGCGACACAGTCCATCGCCTCGGCTTCGCTGACCTTGCGCGCGGTTTTGCCGATGACCACCACCAGCTCGGCCTCGTAGTGCATGTACTCGATATTGTTCGGGCGCACCGACGTCTGGCCGTCGCCGTTGAAGGTGTTGGGCGCTTTGATAAACACCAGCGGCTCGGTGGGCGGCTTGAAGTCCAGCTCGCTGGCGTGATCGGCATAGTTCAGACCGAGGGCAAACAGCGTGGCGTGCGGCGGCGTGCGGGGCGTGTTAGCGACGTCGCGTTCATCCACCACCGGGTTTTCCAGCGGCGGAAAGCCTGCCGCCAGAATACGCACGCGATCGCCCGGGCGGATCTCAACGCGGCTGTGCGGGGTACCGAGCAAAATAGCATCGCCGGGATTGAGGGTGGCGAACTCGCTCAGGGCGCTCAGCAGTTCGGCAGCGCTGCGCTGCAGATCGGCGGTGTTCCAGTGGTCCGCTTCGCGGCCGTTGATCTCGGTGACGATGGTCAGGTTATCCACCTTATCAACGGCGACCATTTCGCCGAGCGGGCAAAATCCGTCCCGGCATTTAGCCTTGATGGCCGGACGGTAGAAGCTCTCTTCCGGCAGGCTCACTTCGTTGGCGAGAGCGTATCCCGCGATGTACGCCGCGGCGTCCTCCACGCGCACCTTGCTGGCGGTTTTCCCCACCACCAGCGCCACGGTTGCACCGCTCAACACCGTTTCCCCCAGCGGGAACGGAATCGGCTCGCCCGTGCGGATCACCGTGTTATGGGGCTTAATAAACCAGACGGCGGTTTTCGGCGGCGTGTTGTAGGGGGCTTTTTCAAACGCCTCACGCCAGGCTTCACGCTGGCTTTGATGGTTGAGGGCGACGGCAAAGACGGTACCTTTCATTCACATACTCCTCACCCCGGTGGTCCGGGTTATGATTTCATTAATATGTTAATGATCTGGTTTTATGCTTTTGCTGTTTATTTCGCAATCAGAAGTGAAAAATTTGTGATATGAATAACAATAAATTTACATATTGAATTTTATTTATATATAAATCAGTGGATTAATAAAATTGAATGGTTTCTGTTAGACTTTTTGACGGAAAACGTATTGTTTATAAAAGCATCTTTTAGTGATTGTTTACTTGTTAATGATGGAAAAGGGAGAGGCTATGCATGATTCATTAACCATCGCGCTGCTGCAGGCGCGGGAAGCGGCAATGTCGTACTTCCGCCCGATTGTGAAGCGCCATAACCTGACCGAGCAGCAGTGGCGCATTGTGCGCGTGCTGGCTGAACATCCGTCGATGGATTTTCACGATCTGGCGTTTCGCACCTGTATTTTGCGCCCGAGCCTGACCGGCATTCTGACGCGCATGGAGCGCGACGGCCTGGTGCTGCGCTTAAAGCCGGTGAACGACCAGCGCAAGCTGTACGTGTCGCTGACCAAAGAGGGCACCGCACTGTATGAACACGCCCAGGCGCAGGTGGAAGAGGCGTATCGGCAGATTGAGGCGCAATATACGCCGGAGAAGCTGAAGCAGCTGACGGCGCTGCTGGAAGAGTTTATTGAACTCGGAAACCGGCATAACGCAGCGCGGGAAGAAGAGTAAAAACCACAAATTCCAGGATGATTTTCGTAAAGTTTTCCCTTTCCAGGCCGAAAATTCTGTATCTGTCTGAGGAAGAGAAAACATGTTAAACCGTATCAAGATTGTCACCAGCTTACTGCTGGTTTTAGCGATATTTGGCCTTTTACAACTCACATCCGGTGGTCTTTTCTTTAATGCCCTGAAGAATGACAAAGAGAATTTCACCGTCCTGCAAACCATTCGTCAGCAACAATCTACCCTCAACGGGAGCTGGGTTGCCCTGTTGCAAACCCGTAACACCCTGAACCGCGCGGGTATCCGCTACATGATGGATCAGAGCAACATCGGCAGCGGCGCGACCGTTTCCGATCTGATGCAGATTGCGTCTGCCTCGCTGAAGCAGGCGGAAAAAAACTGGGCGGATTACGAAGCCCTGCCGCGCGATCCGCGTCAGAGCGACGCCGCTGCGCTGGAAATCAAACGTAATTACGAGATTTACCACGGCGCGCTGGCTGAGCTGATTCAGCTGCTGGGCGCGGGGAAAATCAACGCCTTCTTCGACCAGCCGACCCAGAGCTATCAGGACGGTTTTGAGAAGCAGTACGTGAGTTACCTGCAGCAGAACGACAAGCTGTATGAGACGGCGGTGAAAGACAGCAACAGCTCCTACAGCCAGGCTATCTGGGTGCTGTTAAGCGTCCTGATTGCCGTGGTGGTGGTGATTGTCGCCGTCTGGCTGGGCATCAAGCAGGCGCTGATTTCTCCGCTGAACCGCCTGATCGACAGCATTCGCCATATTGCCAGCGGCGACCTGGTGAAGCGCATCGATGTTGAAGGCTCCAATGAGATGGGTGAACTGGCCGACTCGCTGCGCCATATGCAGGGCGAGCTGGTGCGTACCGTTGGCGACGTGCGTAACGGTGCGAATGCCATCTACAGCGGCGCGAGCGAAATCTCGATGGGCAATAACGATCTCTCGTCCCGTACCGAGCAGCAGGCCGCCTCTCTGGAAGAGACTGCGGCCAGCATGGAAGAGCTGACCGCCACCGTGAAGCAGAACGCCGAAAACGCTCGCCAGGCGAGCAATCTGGCGCTGAGCGCGTCTGAGACCGCGCAGAAAGGCGGTAAAGTGGTGGATAACGTGGTGCAAACCATGCGTGACATCGCGGGCAGTTCGCAGAAAATTGCCGATATTATCAGCGTGATCGACGGCATTGCCTTCCAGACCAACATTCTGGCGCTGAACGCGGCAGTAGAAGCGGCGCGTGCCGGTGAGCAGGGCCGTGGCTTTGCCGTTGTTGCAGGCGAAGTGCGTAACCTGGCGCAGCGCAGCGCTCAGGCTGCCCGTGAAATCAAGAGCCTGATTGAAGACTCCGTCAGCCGCGTGGAAGTGGGCTCTACTCTGGTAGAGAGCGCGGGTGAAACCATGGGTGAAATCGTGAATGCGGTAACCCGCGTGACGGACATCATGGGTGAAATTGCGTCTGCGTCTGACGAACAGAGCCGCGGTATCGATCAGGTCGGCCTGGCGGTCGCGGAGATGGATCGCGTGACCCAGCAGAACGCCTCGCTGGTTGAGGAATCTGCCGCAGCGGCAGCCGCACTGGAAGAACAGGCGAGCCGTCTGACGCAGGCCGTGGCGGTGTTCCGCATTCAGCAGGAGCAGATGAAAGCGCGCGAGTTCGCCTCCGCGAAAACCGTTGTTACCCCGGTGATGTCGCGTAAAGCCGCAACGGCTGACGCGGGTGAGAACTGGGAAACGTTTTAAGTCCGTGTTTTTTGCCGGGTGGCGGCTGCGCCTTACCCGGCCTACGGAAGGTTGTTGTAGGCCCGGTAAGCGAAGCGCCACCGGGCGATATCAAAGTGGCAGACGCATGGCGCAGCGGGAGCTATACGCTAAGCCTTGCGCTGCTTCTTCTTCACGTTTTTCACGCAGTTCAGGCGTGAGTTCAGTTGCGTATTCAAACCCCAGCTTTGCATAGAACGGCTCATTCCAGGGGACGTCCTTGAACGTCGTCAGCGTCAGTGATGTCAGTCCCATTTGGCGGGCGCGATCGGCCGCACAGGCGATGAGCTGCCGGCCTATTCCTTTTCCCTGCCAGTCCAGATGAACCGAAAGTTCCACAATAAACAACGACAAAGGATGGGCTTCTGCGAGGAGAAACCCTACTGGGCGATCCGCTGCCAGCGCCAGCCAGCTCAGGCCCAGTTCGGCATAGTCGCGATGCTGTTCAACGGAAATGACGTCGCCGTCAGCCAGCCAGGCCAGTTCAGGCCAGGCTCGAAAACGCTGGCCAGCCGCGCGCTCAATGGCGGGCAGACTGGCGACGTCATGTGCAGTGGTGGGGCGGAAGATGATTTTCATGGCGGCAAGTATAGCCTGACCGGCCCTGTTTATTCCGAGCAGATCAGCAGTGGCGAGTAGAAATTGCCGATCACCATCGCCTCTTCCGGCGTGCGTTCGATGGTCAGTAGCCTTTTCTGTCCTGGCGCTAAGCCAGCAACGTATTTTTCGAATACCCCATCGGGTATTTCATCGTGGCTAAATCGCTCGACGTTGATAATGGCGATTTCAAAAAGCGTGTCGTGCATGTGCCGCCAGTTAAACGTTTCCTGACGGGAGACTTCCCAGCCCTGCCGGATATGCTGCACATTCCCGTTGAGCGTGAAGTAGCCCGTGCCGTCGGGGTGAAATCGCATCATGATCTCGCCGTCGAACGTGAAGGTGTTGCCGTCACGCTGCTGCGTGAAGGTCAGGTTACCTTCGCAAACGACGGGCAGGGGCGGTGTATGTCGGTACCATGCCACGGCCATGATGATTAACAGCAGGTTGAAGGCGATAACCAGCCCTATTTTTTTACGCGTCATGATTCACCATTCATAGGCATAAAGCGTGCGGCAGGCGCTGGCGGTGTTCTCTTTCGACAGGGAGCATTGCGAAAGCACCAGCCGTCCTTCATGGCCGTAGAAAAGGGTATTCTGAATATGCAGATAAAAGAGAGAGTTTTTCAGGCACGGCAGGTTGCCGTCGCGCTGCATCGCCTGTGCCAGTGCTATTGCCTTGTTACGAAACACATCTGCCAGCGGTGAGAAGGTGTAGACCGGACATTCACCAAAATGTGTCAGAAGATGCATTTCTGCATGCTGCTGGTTTTGCTTAACCACGAACGTCCAGATGCACAGTGCCAGTACCACAAGCGTCAGCCCGCTACAGAACAGCAATTGAGGCTGAAAACGATACGGCGTCCTGGCTGTGGCGGGGGAATCAGATTTTTCAGCCTGGGAATGGACCGTGATGTCCGCGCTCAGCATAAATCCCACTTTGGGCACGGTGACAATAAACAACATCTCGGGCACGAGGCTTGCCAGCATTTTTCGCAGGATACTGATGTACTGATTAAGTGAATTGTTGGAGCCCTGCAGGCCGCGCTCGTCCCACACTTCATGCAGGAACGCCTCGCGTTCGACGACGTTACCGTGATGGAGCACCAGCATTTTCATAATGCTGTTGGCGGTTGCCGTCATCACCTGAGGTTCGACGTCTGGCGTATCAACAAGTGAAACGGAACCGTCTTCGTCGTTATAGACGAGGGTATCAGCGAGCAGGTATTTCATAGAAGATCGTCAACGAGGCAGCTAAATAAATACGATTGGTGAATAGTTCGTGTGCTATCCATCAGATAAGGGAGGTATTCTAACTGCTTTGTTACCGATAACATTGATCCAGTCGGGTATTCTCGCCGTTTAATAAATGAGCACAATCAGAGGTAAAGCGAGTGCTGTTCCAGCAGGCAGATTTTTCGGTGAAACTCCGCCAGGTTCTGGCAGCGGAATTTGGTCATCGCATTTCGCTTGTGGGTATAGATCGTTTTCGGTGATTTATTCAGCAGTTGCGCAATACGGACCAGACTGATCCCTTTACTGAGCAGGGTGCACACCCGCAGTTCAGAACGGGTGAGGTTAGCATCAGGACGGTAGCGCTGGGTGAAATCGGCGTTTCTCAAATGCTGGCTGAGCTGAATAATCGAGATGTTTCCAGCCAGCACCCTGACGCGCCCGGCAGGCAGATAGACGTTGATGTCGTTCACGCGGCATTCGTCCGTAAATATGAGCCAGCCGTTATCGGTGGTCTCTTTCATGATTTGTTCGCGCATGCGCAAGATGGTTTCCGGGCTGACGCTGTTGAGCCAGAAAATATCAGGACGCGGCGTCATCATCATCGAAATAAGCGTTTTCAGGCCAAGCCACAGGAAATAGTTATCGCTCAGAACGATGACGTGAAAGTCGACGTGGGTGCTGCGTGAGAGAGTCATGTCAGGTGTCGCCCGTTAACGAGAGGGATCCCGAGGGTCCTCATGAGAAGTTGAGAAGGGCAATACTCTACATCCTGAGCCTATGCTAATATGTATATAGATTAGATTGTGTAAAATATAGTGATTTTATCTGTTTTTTAATAACGATATAGATTTTTATAATTTTGAAATTGCCCGGCAGAACGCCGGGCAGAGGGGATATTAACTGTCGCGACTGACAATTTTAATTTCCACCATTCCAATCCCAAGCTGTCGCGGGGAGTGGCCGAGGATATTGCCTTCGTTAGTGGACTGCGGGTCTGGCGGAACGATGACGAGCGTGCTGCTGCGCGACGGATTGTCGAAATGCAGCGTGGTGGTGCTTACGTCATTGCCAAGCGTCAGGATCTGTTCTTTATCACCCACGCGCACCGGGATAGGACGGTTAGCATTGGGCCCGAACGCTCTGGCCGTGATCACCAGATCGAATTTTTCCGGCAGCGGATGAGCATACTCAATTTTCACTTCGTTACCCAACTGGGCGTTGGACCAGCGTCCCCAGGATTCCGGACGGGAGATGCCGCTGAAGTGTTTGACCTCTTCCGGCGCGCCGGCCACGTTAAAGATAAAACTGTCCGCTTTATAACGAATGTCGTTATCGACAATCTTCAGCATGTCGACGTTATGCTGATAGCGCGCGGTATCGATAACCGTATCGTTAAACGCCGTTTTGCCTTTCCACTGTTTTTTATCAACATGCTGGACAGACTGCTCACCGCCGAGCTGTCCCTGAGCGACACACCAGTCGGTAGACAGGGCCAGCGGCTGCGACCAGAGTTGGCCCATCTTGTAGCATGCGTCGATCCAGACAAAATTGTCGCGCGGGGCGAAGTCAGCCAGCTGATAACGCAGCGGTGCGGAGTATTCACTTTCCGGCAGCGGTTCAACGCGGTTGTCCGACACGCGCAGCAGCAGCGGCAGACGGAAGTGACTGCCGGAGAAGGCAATCATTTTTTTATCCTGGTCGATGGTGAAGTCTTTCATCTCTTTCGGGAAGTTCCACAGGCGGATGATATCCGGCTTCCAGGCCAGGATTTTCTCCTTCATGTTGAGGAACACTTCTGACAGGGATTGCCCGGACAGCGTACTGCGGCCAAGGCCAATAAAGTTATCGCCGCCCAGAATGTCCAGCACCGTGGCGCCGTTATCCATCGAGTTACGCTTAGTGGCGATCACCTCCTGCTGGGGCTGGTCGCCGCGCAGGATGAAGAACAGGTTGCTGCGATCCTGCTTGTTAAGCTCATCCCAGGCGCTATTTTTCATCGCCAGATGGTCAGACGACACCACAATCACCGTGTTTTTGAAATACGGCGAGGCTTTGATTTTGTCGATCAGCGCGGCGATATGTTCCTGGCTGCAGGTGACGGCGCTAAATGACGTATTACTCTTGCCATTGATGTCATAACGTTTGCGTTTACAGGTACGAGAGACAAATCCATCCGGATGATGGGTATCCACGGTCAGGGCAAAGAGCGAGAAGCGTTTGCCCGCGCGGGAGAGTTCCTCGAATTTTTGCCAGGTCTCGTCCAGCACCGTATCGTCGTAGAAGCCCCAGTCGTTACGGTAGCCTGGATCCGCGACGATGGTTTTTAACTCTTCCGATCCGTAGAGGTGGTCAAATCCATGTGATTTCAGGAACACATCTTTGCCAGCGAAACGCAGGTTTGCGCCCTGCATAAAGTAGTTTTCGTAGCCGGAATTTTTCAGGATATCGCCAAGACAGACATTTTGCGGGAAGAAACTCGACATAGACGCCGACGCATTGCCCTCAAAGGGTGCGAACAGCGGGATACCGCACTGAGACGCGACCATACCGGCGATGGTGTAATCGGTGCCGGGTAACTGCATGGTGTGGCTGAAATCGAGACCTTCGTTTTTCAGGGGCCCCAGATCCGGGGTCAGGTTCGGGAAGGCATCGTTATCAAAATAGGTCCGCTCCAGGCTCTCGCCGTAGATATAGACCAGATTGAGCTTTGGATTGTCGATCTTCTTCGCGGGTTCTTTGTAATACGCCACGAAATCGGGGTCACCCTCGCGCGACTGGGATTTCACCAGCTCGGTGATTTGGTGGAATGCCGGGCTGGCGTCAACAGAGGCCAACGCCAGGCACAGCGCCAGCAGGCTATAGCCATGATGATGCGGGTGATGGCGACGACGGCGCAGCACCCAGGCAAGCGTTCCAAAAATAGCAACCAGAGCGAAAACCACGCCCAGACCTGGAAGTATGTACTTACCAACCCCTGCGCCCGTCAGGCTATTTGTCAGGGTGTAAAGTACCGCATCATTTATACCGTCACCGGTAAAGTAATCGCTGGCGTATAACGTAATGTTTAAAACAATAAAAATGCCGAGCACCACCAGCGTGGCAATAAACCACCAGGTGTTACGGCCTGCTTTCCAGGCGTAAACGCCAACGGAAGCCAGGAAAAGGATAAGGGACATTAACTCTGACAACAGCATATCCTCATGACGCCAGACGCTTCGCTGGCTAACTGATTATTTTTTGGGTAATACAATGTAATGGTGATGTCGTTTAGCTGCAATTTTAGTGTCACGAAAGTGTGCTGTTGTTAGGATTTGGTTTAGAAAATCGTTTTTTTGAAGGCGGTCGCATCCTGGCATGCGGACGCTGAGACGATGGTAAGGCAGGAAAACAGTGGTTTAACGCCGCGCCGTAAGACTAACCTAACTAACGCGGCATGTTGTGGCAGAAAATGGGGTCGATCAGGAGATGAAATTAACGCCTTGTTTCAGCACCAGATCGCAGGCTTTGGTTTTCACCTGTTTTGCCAGAGAGGAGTTACCGATGGTGCTCAGGTTCAGCTGCTGACCGTTTTGCGCATTCAGCAGGCCCTGAATACCGTCCATATAGTTGGTGTCCGCTTTCTGCTCCTGCGTGTCCAGACCCAGCTTGCCCAGCACCTGGTTTTTCACGTTTTGTGCATCGGTGACGGAAGCCAGCTTCTGCTTCGCACAATATTCCAGGATCCCCGCCGCGTTGTTCATCGTACCCGCGCTCAGGCTCTGGGAACTGTTACCCAGCAGGCTGGTGAGGGAGGAGGCAGACAGACCGCCCTGCGTGCTGCCGCTCTCTTTGGTCAGTTCGTTGGCTGCGCTGGAAAGTGACTCCTGCCATGACGCTGCCTGCGCCGCGCTGGTTGCCAGCAGTGCACCGAAAAGGGTGCTGATAAGTAACTGTTTTTTCATAGTGGCTTTCTCAAAAAGGTCCGTTTAGGGCCGGAAGTGGTTCCAGTATATACCTCCGCGCCGCGCGCGATTCCTGGAACTGTCTTAATACTCTTTACCGGTGACGCGGCTGCGATAACTTTCCCAGTCAAAGATGACGTACAGGCTGTTGCCGAGCTTCATGCGATCCATTACGCGCTCTCCCAGCAGACGGGTCATCTCGTCGATATTGTGGTTTGTCAGCATTCCGGTTGGTCGCTTGGAGGAAGAGCGGCGGTCAACGATCTGGTTGATGATGACTTTTTCATAGCGGGATTCCGTCTGAACGCCAATCTCATCGATGACCAGCAGGTCAACGTTGCTCAGGTCATTAAGCAGCTGTTCTTCACTGGTTTCGCGGTTGCTGAACGTCTCTTTCATGGCAGACATGATATCGGCCACGGTGATGATCAATACGGATTTACCCCGTAGTAGCAGTTCGTTGCAGATGGCCGCTGCAAGGTGGTTTTTCCCGGTGCCGGGCTTGCCGCTGAAAATGAAGCTGGCGATGTTGCCATCAAACTCGTCCACGTACTGACGTGCCTGACTCAGTGCATTCATCTGTCCCTGCGACTCGACGTTGTAGTTATCAAACGAGCAGTTCTGATGAAGCGGGCGGATACCCGAGCGGTTAAAGGTGCGCTGCATTTTCATCGCACGGTTCTCACGGGCGAGCGCCGCCGCACGTATTTCACCTTGCTCTTTTTGCCACGCCAGCAGCTCTTCACCCGTTGTGAAGGCTGGCTTCACGTTGGCTGGCATCATTTTTTGCAGACGTTTCATCAGGTCGCCGACGTTCTTCATTTCGCACCTCGGAATCCATTAGGGATCTGTTTGTCCGGTTCAGAAAACGCGTTGATATCGCGCTTGGGCTGGCCATTGTTGCTGGCGCGGTTGATTTGAATACTGCGCGCGAGCTTTTGCTGCCACTGCACATGGTGAAACACTTTTCCTTCCGCCTGCCAGTAAGCGGTAAACGCGGCCAGCTCTTCGGGCGTGACCGGTTGTGAGAGCGCAATTCCCCACAGTGCCGCCTGGCGCTGAAAATCGGCATCCGGTTGCCAGCCCGCGTACATGGGGAATTTCCCCATCGGTATGGCTACGGGCGCGTTTCCCGGTTCGTCGAAGAACTGGTTATCCAGGGTGACATCACTGGCCGGGCGCGACAGCCGCGCTTCGATATCCAACAGCTGCGCCAGGCGTTCCGGCGTGATTGCGTAAAACGCCGGGGCGTTGTCGGCAAACACGGCGAGCGTACCGCCTTCGGCATTGGTCAGTACGCCGCGGGGATCGCGCATAAAGGCATCAATGCCAGCAATGCTGGTGGTCAGGATTCTGGAGGACATAACGCTTTCTCTACTGGGTTACTACGGGCGTAATATGGGCTTATGGTAGCACAGAGAGGGGGAAGGGATGGAGGGGATTTCCCCGGTGGCGCTGCGCTTACCGGGGCTACAGCCGTAGGCCTGATAAGCGCAGCGCCATCAGGCAGTTATCACGCGATGATGTTCAGCGTGACGTCGATATTGCCGCGCGTGGCGTTAGAGTATGGGCAAACGATGTGCGCTGCATCCACCAGTTTTTTCGCTTCCGCAGGATCCATACCTTCAACGTGAATGTTCAGCTTCGCTTCGATACCAAAACCGGTTGGCAGCGGGCCAATGCCGACTTCACCTTCAATAAAGGCATCTTTTGGCAGGGCGAATTTGTCGCGTGCCGCGACGAATTTCATCGCGCCCAGGAAGCAGGCAGAGTAGCCAGCAGCGAACAGCTGTTCCGGGTTGGTCACTTCGCCACCCATGCCGCCCATCTCTTTTGGCACACCCAGTTTGACGTCCAGTACGCCGTCGGAAGAGGTCGCGCGGCCGTCACGGCCTCCGGTGGCTTTGGCTTTGGCAGTGTAGACAACTTTTTCTAAAGACATGGCAGGTTCCTCATTTTACATTTATGTGTGCTATTAAATAGCGTGCGATATATATGGGTAAAGAAGGACGCGTAAAGTATAGCCTTACGCGTGGTGTAACTGTTGTCGCAAAAGCTCAAGCTGCTGCTTAAGCGCCAGCATCGTGTCGGTATCGCATTGCGCTGCGCACCCAACCGCGTGAGGGATCCCCACGGCCTGTTGCTGGAGTGCACGCCCGGCATCGCTTAGGGTGACCGCAACCTGGCGTTCGTCTTTACGGGAACGGTGGCGGTTGATCAGCCCGGCGCTTTCCAGACGCTTTAACAGCGGCGTCAGCGTGGCTGAGTCAAGAAACAGTCGTTCGCCAATGTCCGACACCGTCACGTCGTCCTGCTCCCAAAGTACCAGCATGACCAGGTATTGCGGGTAGGTCAGGTTCAGCGGTGCCAGCAGTTGCCGGTACAGCTTGTTAAGCGCCAGGTTTGCCGAGTAGAGAGCAAAACAGAGCTGGTTATCCAGCAGCAGCGCCGCGGTGGTGTCGTTCGTTTTTGCGTTCATGAGATGAATATAGATAGCGCACGATATAATTGCAAGCTATTTTATGGGCACGTATAGCGAAGTGCCACCTGGACCGCCATTTTCCGATAGTGCTGACGCTGCGCGGCTTCGTCTGCTCCCTCTTCGAACAACAGCGTAAAGGTGTAGCTGTTGGCGACATAGTGGAAGCTGAAGCTGCTGATCAGACGGTGAAGATCGCGCGCGTCGACCGTCTGATTGAACAGTTGCTTCTCTTTCCCACGCTGCAGGATGGCTTCCAGCAGTTCCAGCGCGCTGCGGTTAACCTGGCGCAGGTAGCTGGACTGCTGCATGAAGCGGCCACGCTGCATGTTCTCCATACAGATGATGCGAATGTAGTCCGGGTGGTCGGCGTGGTAGTCAAAGGTCGCTTCAACAAGATGAACCAGTGCTTCTACCGGGGGCATACCGGCAAGGCTGAGCCGTTTCTCACTGGCGCGGATCTGGGTGTAAACGTACTCCAGGGCCAGAAGATACAGGTTTTCTTTATTCTTAAAGTGATACACCACCATCCGTTTGGTCGTACCGGCTTTCTCGGCGATTTGCTCCATGCGGGCACCGTTTAGCCCATATTCGGCAAACAGCGCAATGGCGCTCTGGAAAATGTTCTCTTTCAGGCTGGCGCCTTCATTGTGCTCATCAGAGTTAGCCACGTCTTTTCCTTATCGTCACTAAACGGAAAGAGGAGAGTATCCCTGCGATGGGCAAATATCAAACGCGCGGGCGCTTGCGGTAAAGCCACAAGCCGGGGATCGACAGCCCGATGGAGAGCGCCCCGACAATGGAAGACGCCTTCAGGAAGTTGCTCAGCAGGAGGATCATTTGCGGCTCGGTGTAACCAAAATGGCTGATCTTTACCGCTGAAATCATCGCGGTATAGGCGGAGATGCCCGGGAACATCGGAATAACGGCCGCCACGGTAAAGACCTTTGGATGCGCCAGATACCAGCGAGACCACTGAATGCCAATGCTGCCGACCAGCATCGAGGCCATAAACGTTGACCATTCGATGTTGAAACCTGCCGTCATCATGACCATGCGTGAACCGTGACCGATGGCGCCCAGCAGCGCACACCAGGGCAACGCCCGCTGCGGCACGTTGAACACCATCGCAAAGCCGACGGCGGGAATGGCGGCCAGAAGCATGTCCTGCGCCAGCGCAAAGATAAATTCGATTATGCCCATCCGCGTAACCCCCACAGCGTCATCGCCATGACCACGCCAATGCAGGTGGCAAGCGTCAAAAGACTGGCAATCGCCCAGCGCGCCAGACCGGTATTGATGTGCCCTTTAAACATGTCAGCCACGGCATTAATCAGCGGAAAGCCCGGGACCAGCAGAAGCACGCTGGCGGCCATGGCAATCGTCGGGGTGGTTGCAAATTGCGGCAGGCGCAGCAGCAGGCCAGAAACCGTGGTGGCGACAAAAGCGGTAATGCAGAAGTTAATTTGCGGGTGCAGTTGCCGGTGGGTCAACAGCTGGCGGACATACATGGCGATGCTGCTGGCGAAAAAGGTAATGATTGCACCGTCCCATCCGCCCTGGTTGAGTTTGCAAAAACAGGCGCACGACAGCCCAACCATTACCACCACCAGCCAGCGCGGATAGCGTAACGGTTTAATTTGCGCGAATCGTTTCTCAATTTCTCTTAGATCCAGCAACTTATGCTCAGCAAGAATGACGATGTGCTGCACTTCCGTCACGACGTGCATATTGATGCCGCGATCGTGATTTTTACGGGTGGAGGTCAGGCACTGCCCGTCTTTTATGGTGGTCAGTACAATGGCATTCGATGAGATGGAACTTTCGACGCTGTCCATGCCGAGCGCCACGCCAAGACGCGTTGAGAGTTCCTCGACAAGGGCGCTTTCTGCCCCGTGCTGTAAGAGAAAAAGCCCGCATTGAATACATATCCGCGTCGTTGCGCGTTGCGTTGACTGATCTTGCATGTATTGCCCTGAAGAGAGGATGAGTAGCTTGCCTGTTGGCCCGGAATGCTTACTTTTAGCACAAATGGCGGTGCCACTTGCTCTGGGTCAGATCAAGATTTGTGCAAACAGCCTCACGATCGAGAGTGAAGGAAAGCGATTTAAAATATTTATTTTATGAATGCTTGGGAGTTAAAAATATATCTCACATATATTAAGTATTTCTAATTTTATATTTTCGTTCTTTTCAGGTAACTGTAATTAAATTTGGTGGTTATTTATGAGATATTAACCCTGCTTTGGGTATTTCTTAATCTCGTAATGATTTCCTTAAAATTTGTATTATTTATGGTGTGTGCACTCAGGGATGAGATAATTTTATCTCAATACGTTTTATCGCTATTTAGAAAATGAAGAATGGACTCGGAGGTTCTATGTTGCCATTGAAAGGTAAACACGGAGTTGTGATTAGTAAGATACCGGTTATGCAATCCGGGCTCGGCGGGGTGATGGCACGCCATTTCCCAGAGTATGAACTGACCTTTTGCCGCTCGATTCAGGAGCTAACATTGCTGCAACTCCGCCGCGCCAGTGTGGTTATTGCTGATATTTCTGGTGATTATCGGAATCCTCGCGGTACGCTCGAGCAATATTACGGGCTGCTGAGTCAGTATCGGGATATCCATTGGATCTTTTTAGTTTCCCGTCCCCTCTACCCCCTGGCGGTAGAATTACTCATGCGTCCTGAAAGCACCTTGCTGTCAGATATGGAACCTCTCGAGGGGGTCATTAATGCTATTCGTGCCGGAAGTGAACGCGCAGAACGAATTAGCCAGACGTTGTTAATGCCAGACACTCCAGAGCCTGAAGAAGAGTCCGAGAGCTTTATCGCGCTAACTCACTCTGAGCGCAAAGTATTGCGACTGCTGGGGAAAGGCTGGTGTATTAACCAAATCGCGACGTTATTGAAGAAGAGTAACAAAACGATCAGTGCACAGAAGAACAGTGCGATGCGCAGGTTGTCCCTGCGAAGCAATGCCGATATGTATGCCTGGATCAGCAGTACACAGGGGATGCGAGAACTGAGTTTAATGTCGGCCTATGGAGAGTTTGAGGAATGGAAGAGACCGCAGCAAAAAGACATATCGCCGTCATCGAAAATTGCGTAATGAGTGCTGTTGGGCTGCAGCATATTTTTGCTTTGCCGGCATTCAGCAGCTATCAGGTCCGCCTGTTTAGTCGGTTCGACAGTTTTAAAGAGGCACTTTCCCAGACCGCGTTTTATTCGGTTATTTACTCACTATCCGATGCGCGTGAGGAGCGTCGTAACTGCCTGGCGAGTCTGCGTGACCTGATGTTCTCACACGGCAATATCCAGCGTATTGTACTGGCGTCCGATGATGTAGAAGCGAGGCTGATTTGCCATCTTTCTCCGGCACGCCTGCACGGGATAATCAGTAAATCGGTGTCGCTTGAGCAGTTGATCGAAGGAATGGTGACCTTTCTTAACGAAACGCATCGTGTAAACGACAACATGTACAATCACTGGTATGTGAATCAGAACCGCATGTTGAGCCCCACCGAACGGGCGATTTTGCGTTATATGTCGTCGGGCTATTCCATCCCTGAAATCGCGACACAGCTTGAGCGCAATATTAAGACCATCAGGGCGCACAAGTTCAATGCGATGGTAAAGCTCGGGGTCAATTCTGATGTGGGATTGCTGGATGCAGCAGATATCCTTGCTCATCTTCCCGCCCGGGAGCTGCGTCACTCGGCGTTGAGTGTACCTTCATTCTCTTAGCCGTGTGTCATGCGCCAGAATCCTTCTGGCGCAACAATCAAATGCAGACATCCACCCATTTTGCCGCAGTCAGTTCTGCCATTCTGTCGGGGGAAATACGCACGGCGCTGTGAATCGCACCGGCAGCAGGCAGTACTTCAGCGTACTGTTTCAGTGAAACATCGCAGAAAACCGAAAGGGGATTCTCCAGTCCGAAAGGGCAGACCCCACCCACGGGATGACCCGTAACGGTGACCACTTCATCGCTGCTCAGCATGCGCGCTTTTGCGCCGAATGCGTCTTTCAGTTTTTTGTTATCCAGCCGCGCGTCACCTTTAGCAACCACGAGAATGACTTCGTTTTTAACCTTTAACGATAGCGTCTTGGCGATTTGACCCGGTTCAACGTTATGCGCTGCAGCAGCCAGGGCCACGGTCGCGGTGCTTTGGCTAAGCTCGATGATTTCGACATCGGGTGCGTTGTCGGCAAAAAACTGCTGTACAGACTGCAAACTCATTGTTTCCTCCTGACAAATATCCTGCGTAATCTGTCATAAGCCTTTAGGTTCTGTAAATATCTCTTCAGTAACAAATATTCTGTTGGGCCGATTTATGGATCGCCTTCACATTCACGGAAACCGGTTACAGTAACCGGTTGCAGAGCGTGAATCAGAGATTAATACTGAGAATGTAACGTCCCCTGTATCCAATAATAAGAGCTAATTATGAAACCATTTCTTCTGAGCAGTACCGCTGGTACGCAAGCCGGCAAGGTTGTGAAGCTGATTTATGGAACAACGTGTGGCGCGAATCCGCCCGTAACGAACGTCTGACAGGAGAGCTGCTATGTCTGCCAACCATGCTGCGTTTAATCTGATATTCCGTTTCGTTGAAAATTACGTCAGCCCGATTGCCGGGCGAATCTCTTCCCAGCGTCATGTTATGGCCATTCGTGATGGATTTATCTCTGCGATGCCGTTCATGATTGTGGGTTCATTCTTGCTGGTGTTTGCTTACCCACCGTTCTCACCTGATACGACCTGGGGTTTTGCTCGCGCCTGGCTGGATATGGCGAAGCAATTTGAAGGGCAAATTCTCACTCCGTTTGATATGACGATGGGCATTATGTCCATTTATATCTGTGCGGCCATCGCCTACAACCTGGGCAAACATTATGTGAAATCCCATCAGCTTGACCCGTTCATGTGCGCCATGCTGTCTCTGATGGCGTTTCTGCTGGTTGCTGCGCCGAAAACCAAAGGCACTCTGCCTGTCGACAGCCTCGGCGGAACGGGGATTTTTACCGCCATTCTGGTGGCGGTTTACTGCGTTGAAATGATGCGTTTCCTGAAATCGCACAACATCGGCATTCGCCTGCCAGACCAGGTGCCACCGATGATCAAAAACTCCTTTGATCTGCTGATTCCGGTGCTGGTGGTTGTGCTGACGCTTTACCCGCTGAGTCTGCTGATTCAGTCTCAGTTTGGTATGCTGATCCCACAGGCTATTATGTCGATCTTCAAACCTCTGGTGTCCGCTGCTGACTCGCTGCCTGCTATCCTTCTGGCGGTACTGATTGGTCACTTGCTGTGGTTTGCCGGGATCCACGGGGCTGCCATTGTCTCCGGGATGCTGCAGATGTTCTGGCTGACAAACCTGGGCGCTAACCAGACCGCGCTGGCGGCAAGCCAACCTCTGCCACACATTTTTATGGAAGCATTCTGGACGTTCTTTATCGTGATTGGTGGCTCTGGCGCAACGATGGGGTTGGTGATCTGCTATCTGCGTAGCCGCTCTGCGCACCTGCGTTCAATTGGACGTCTGAGCGTGGTGCCCAGCTTCTTTAACATCAACGAACCCGTCATCTTTGGTACGCCGATTGTAATGAACCCGGTGTTCTTTATTCCGTTCCTTCTGGCACCGATGGTAAACGCAGTGCTGGCCTGGGCGGCGATGACGTTTGATCTGATTGGTCGCGTTATTTCAGTGGTTCCCTGGACAGCACCTGCTCCGATAGGCGCGGCATGGGCGCTGGGCTGGGATTTCCGTGCGGCTATTCTGGTTGTGGTTCTGGCCTGCGTATCGGCAATCATCTACTACCCGTTCTTCAAAGTGTACGAGAAGCAGTTACTGGAACAGGAAGCGGAAGAAGCACAGCGTAACGCGGAAGAGGAAAATCAGCAGGTAGCCTGAGTCGTTTGTGCCGGGTGGCGGCTGCGCCTTACCCGGCCTACGTTTGAGGAGCTGTAGGCCCGGTAAGCGAAGCGCCACCTGGCAATTAACGGCACTACTTCAGCGTGCAATCCCCGCACTGCTGAACGTCTGGCAGGCGATTGCGCTGACAGCAGGTCCGGCGCACCAGAAGGCCATCACGCGGGACGACGGTACGGAATAAAGGGTTATCCCGCCCATCAGAAAGCTGTTTTGCAAAGAAACAGGACTGGCGCAGGGCATCCACTTTCTCATCGCCCAGCAGCGGTTTCATCTCTGTTAAATACCAGTGGATAAGATAACCGGTATTGCTCCAGATAAGCTTTCCGTTAATTTCTCCCGTCTGCTCAAGCACTTCAATTACCGGCATCAACGCCTGAGTGATGAGCTGTTCCATGCGCTCCTGAGCTGAGCGTTGCCCGGCACGCATATCTTCGTGAACGTCAATCCAAAAGCAGGCCGCACGCCCGGTTTCGTGGAACTCAACGTGGAAATGTTCCGGGGAGAGATCCAGCATCGTGTCCTGGGTTAACAAGGCCACCATGATCGGCGGGACCATCAACCCGATGTACCATTGCGCCCAAAGAGAGAGCAGGGGTTTATTTTCCCGCGAAAGGGTCGGTTGATTGCGATAGATATGGTCGGAATACGCCGCCAGCAGTGACTGTCGTTCTGCCGGACGCTGCCATTCGGCAAGCGTCATGGTGTTATGCGGGTGAGGCTCATCCAGCTTGATAAAATCCAGCAGATGGGCACGGGTATCGGCAATCCTGTCCCGAATAGCATCCGCAAGCGTAACGCTCCCTGTGGAGAGAGGGGCTCGCCAGAGAAGTGAGTCAACGGCTTGTGCGGTACGTGTCGCCATAAGGATAGGAATCTAAATGATAATGATTGCCAATCCTAACTATAGATAAAAACGATCGCAAGCCTTTTGTCCTGAATGTTGGATGTCGGGCTTAAGCTGTCTGCAACTCGTCGCTGAGCAGGATGTTATTACGCCCCATGTGCTTCGCTTCGTAGAGGGCTTTATCCGCTTTCTCCAGCGCGCCTTCCGGGTCATCGTCATCATAGATGGCGATACCGATACTGATGGTGACGTTTGTTGCAACGCTTTCGTTGAACATATGCGGGATTTTTAAATCGTAGACTTTCTGGCGGATGCGCTCAGCCGTCTGGCGGGCATGATCAAGCGAGATGCTCGTCAGTAATACCATAAACTCCTCACCGCCAAAGCGCGCGACGATATCGCGTGAGCGTACGGCATCACGGATCGCCGCTGAGACGCGGATCAGCGCCTGGTCGCCCATCATGTGGCCGTAATGGTCGTTGTATGCCTTAAAATGGTCGATATCCAGCAGCATAACGAAGTGTTCACCATTATCGACTCTCGGCAGGTTTTCCAGTCGGCTTTGCAGGCCGCGACGGTTATACAGGCCGGTGAGCGGATCCATCATGCTGAGATCGGAAAGCGTCTCGCGTTCTTCCAGGAGTTGGGAAAGAAGCGTCTGAGCAAAGCGATCGTTACGTTTTTGCAGGATGTTATGTATGCCAATCGCCGCTACCGGGAGGGCAAAGGAGTAGATCATTCTCATCCAGCTTTCATGACTGCCTAACCACAGGCAGGCAATAAAGGCGGGTAATGAATGAAGAGTAAATGCCTTGATATTACTGGCAAATGCCAGGGAGCCTATAAAAAGCACGGTTAAGAGCGCCATGACTAAATATGTCGCCCGATCGTGCGTAATTAACGAAAATTTCGAGACAATTTGCCAGGCCCACAAAATACCGAAGATCGCTGAAACGACGGGAATATTGATCTTGCGGGTTCTCTCTTTCCAGTGCCAGGCGAACAAACCCGTGCTGAGAATAAAAATAGCCACCAGGGGGAACGAGAACAGGCGTACAGAATAGAGCGGGTTTGTTACCGAGAACACCGCTGAGGCTGCGTTCAGAAAGAGAAATAAACGTAAAGATAATTGATATTTGCTGTTGACCAAAGACCGCCAGGATTGTGATGTCATAGTAATGCTTTTTTATTAATATTTAATTAAAACAGATGAATAGGTGTTGTTGGAAAATAGTAAAAGCAAAAAAGATGAATAGTAATTATCAGAAAATCTTTATAGGGAGTTAACAGATGAGCAATTTATCACCTTAGACATTTCCTGTCATTATGGGAAAGGTAAAGGTCCATGGATTTTGATGATGAATGCTGACAAATGATAATTGTTATCATATGATATTGGTTATCATTATTGATGCGAAAGGGCAAACCATGTTGAGCAAAGCGCTGGGAAGTGGTTGGGGAGTGTTGCTGCCTGGGGCAATGATTGGCGGTCTGATGTTTGCCGATCTCTCCATCGATATCTGGAAAGCCATTATTGTTTCAGGGCTGTTAGTCACGTCAGGGATGATCTGGCATAAGCAATTACGGCACTTTGTGCTGCTGCCTTCATGCGTTGCGCTGGTCAGTGGAATACTGGTAATTCTGATGAGTTTGAAATAACCGGAAAAACAAGAGGTACTACAGAGGCGCGTAAGATAATTGGTGCGAGGGGGGGGACTCGAACCCCCACATCCGTAAGGACACTAACACCTGAAGCTAGCGCGTCTACCAATTCCGCCACCTTCGCACAGTCATCTTACTTTTTTTGATATCGCCTCGTTGGTGCGAGGGGGGGGACTCGAACCCCCACATCCGTAAGGACACTAACACCTGAAGCTAGCGCGTCTACCAATTCCGCCACCTTCGCCCAGTGCGAGCAATATCAACGTGATTTATGGTGCGAGGGGGGGGACTCGAACCCCCACATCCGTAAGGACACTAACACCTGAAGCTAGCGCGTCTACCAATTCCGCCACCTTCGCATACCATCGATACTGTAAAAGTATCGTAACCACGGAGGCGCATTCTAGATGTTTTCAGCTTTACGTCAACTGAAAAGTGCGCACCTTTTATTGATTGCTGCAAAAATGGCCGGAACTGAGACGCCTGCTTGCCGGATGGCGCTTGCGCTTATCCGGCCTGCATTGCATGGCGAATTATTTCTTCGCCTGACGCGTCATGACGGTGCGGTAGACTTTGAAGCGACCGGTCTGGGCGATCACTTCGTGGAAGCCAAAGGTTTCGTCCAGCACTTTCGGGTACGCGAGGAAGGCGTTTGCAACGATACGCAGCTCGCCGCCGCTGTTAAGGTGACGGGTTGCACCACGGATCAGCGTTTGTGCCGCTTCAAGGCTAGTTTCCATACCGTCGTGGAACGGCGGGTTGGAGATAATCATGTCGAAACGACCGGTAATGTCAGAGAAGACGTTGCTGGCAACCACTTCCCCTTCAATGCCGTTTGCGGCAAGCGTTGCGCGGCTGGCTTCTACCGCCGGGGCGCTGACATCACACAGGGTTAAACGCACTTTTGGCGAATGGCTGGCAAGCACTGTAGAGAGCACGCCCGCGCCGCAGCCCACGTCCAGCACTTTGCCTTTGGTGTGCGGCGTCAGGGTAGACAGCAGCAGTTTGCTACCCACATCCAGATAGTCGCGGCTGAACACGCCCGGCAGGGTTTTGATGGTTAAGTCGTCTAACTGATACTCGTCCCAGAATGCATCGGCATCAAATGTTGCCTGTTTTTCCAGACGGCCATGGTACAGACCACAGCGACGCGCGCTATCGACTTTATTCAGTGGTGCGAACGCTTCCAGCATCTGTTCTGCGCTGCGCACGCCGCTGCGGTTTTCACCGACCACGAAAATATCGCAGCCAACGGGCAGCAGGGAGAGCAGGTTCATCAGCTGGAACTGGGCTTCCGGTTTGTTCTTCGGCCAGTAGTAGATCAGCGTGTCGCAGTCGGCAACGTCGCTCTGTTCTGCCACCAGGCTAAAGCGCGCACGCTCGCCCATCTGGCGGCTCAGCACCTGCCAGTGGTGGTAGTATTGCGTATGGGCACGGCTTTCAGCACAGTCGAAACGCGCAGGCAGGTCATCCTGCATATCTCCGGCAAACAGAATACGGCTTTGTTCGAAATCATCACTGTGACGCAGCAAGACTTCACTTGCCGGGGTAAATGCAGACATGAATTGTTCCTCAATAAACTCAGGCGGGGATTATAGTAGGTAGATGGCGCACTTTCGACACATTTGCTATATTTGCGCGCCTGAGAGACAGGAGTTTTCCCTATGACATCCCGACGAGACTGGCAGTTGCAGCAGCTGGGCATTACCCAGTGGGCCTTGCGTCGCCCGACGGCGTTGCAGGGCGAAATCGCCATTTCCATCCCTGCGCACGTTCGGCTGGTGATGGTGGCGGAAGAACTGCCTGCCCTGAATGAACCCCTTATCGGTGATGTCCTTCGCAGCCTGAAGCTGACGGCCGACGAGGTTTTACAGCTGACGCCAGAGCGTGTCGCGATGCTTCCTCCCGAAAGCCGCTGTAACAGCTGGCGCATCGGGGAGATAAACGACATGCCTCTCCAGGGGAGCCAGATCTGCTCGCCAGCGCTGGACGAACTGAAAGCCAACCCAAAAGCGCGAAGCGCGCTATGGCAACAAATCTGCGAATATGAACACGATTTCTTCCCTCACGACGTTTGACCTGAACACCGCGTTTGCGATTGAAACACGCGCCCATGCCTTTCCGTGGAGCGAAAAAACCTTCGCCAGCAACCAGGGCGAACGGTACCTGAACTACCGCCTGGACGTTGACGGCACCATGGCCGCCTTCGCGATTACGCAGGTTGTTCTTGATGAAGCGACGCTGTTTAACATCGCCGTTGATCCCGCGTTTCAGCGCCGTGGGCTGGGAAGAGAACTGCTCGAGCACCTCATCCGTGAGCTCGAAACCCGTGACGTTTTCACCCTGTGGCTGGAGGTGCGCGCGTCGAATGTCGCCGCCATCGCGCTCTATGAAAGCTTAGGCTTTAACGAGGCGACAATCCGCCGTAACTACTACCCCACCGCAGAGGGACGTGAAGACGCCATCATAATGGCCCTGCCGATTGGATAACGAAAAATAAGGTTGTAACGATGAAATGGGACTGGATTTTCTTTGATGCCGACGAGACGCTGTTTACGTTCGATTCGTTCGGCGGCCTACAGCGGATGTTTCTCGACTATAGCGTGACCTTCACCGCTGAAGATTTTCAGGACTATCAGGCGGTGAACAAGCCGCTGTGGGTGGATTACCAGAACGGTGCCATCACTGCGTTACAACTTCAGCACCAGCGCTTTGACGTTTGGGCGGAACGTTTAAATGTCAGTCCGGGGACGCTGAACGAGGCGTTTCTGAACGCGATGGCGGATATCTGTGCGCCACTGCCGGGCGCGGTTTCTCTGCTTAATGCGTTAAAAGGCAAGGTAAAACTGGGGATCATCACCAACGGTTTTACCGCCCTGCAGCAGATCCGCCTCGAGCGCACCGGCCTGCGTGATTATTTCGACGCGCTGGTGATTTCCGAAGAGGTGGGCGTACCGAAGCCGGACCCGCGTATTTTTGACTACGCGCTGACGCAGGCTGGCAATCCTGACCGCGATCGCGTCCTGATGGTGGGGGATACCGCAGAGTCTGATATTCTTGGCGGCATCAATTCCGGCCTGTCGACGGTCTGGTTGAATGCGCATGGTCGTGTGCAGCCGGAAGGCATCGAGCCGACCTGGACCGTCACGTCATTGAACGAACTGGAGCAGCTCCTGTGTAAACAATGATTGCCTGCCCCCTATTGATGGGTAAAATAGCCGCAATTTTGTATTCCATGATGCGTGGCGTGCTGCCGCGCTTATAAAAGAAGATTTAATTATGACGTTGTCTCCTTATCTGCAAGAGGTGGCCAAGCGCCGCACTTTTGCCATTATCTCGCACCCGGATGCCGGTAAAACGACCATCACCGAGAAGGTGTTGCTGTTCGGACAGGCGATCCAGACTGCGGGTACCGTAAAAGGCCGTGGCTCCAGCCAGCACGCAAAATCTGACTGGATGGAGATGGAAAAGCAGCGTGGTATTTCGATTACCACCTCCGTGATGCAGTTCCCGTATCACGATTGCCTGGTGAACCTGCTGGACACCCCAGGCCACGAAGACTTCTCCGAAGATACCTACCGTACCCTGACGGCGGTTGACTGCTGTTTGATGGTGATCGACGCCGCAAAAGGGGTAGAAGATCGTACCCGTAAGCTGATGGAGGTCACCCGTCTGCGCGATACGCCGATCCTCACCTTCATGAACAAACTTGACCGTGACATCCGTGACCCGATGGAAGTGATGGACGAAGTTGAAAGTGAACTGAAGATCGCCTGTGCGCCAATCACCTGGCCCATCGGCTGCGGTAAGCTGTTTAAAGGGGTTTACCACCTCTATAAAGACGAAACCTACCTGTATCAGACCGGTAAAGGCCACACCATTCAGGACGTCCGCGTTGTTAAAGGCCTGGATAACCCAGAACTGGATACTGCCGTCGGCGAAGAACTGGCCGCGCAGCTGCGCGACGAGCTGGAACTGGTGAAAGGCGCATCTCACGAGTTCGATAAAGAGCTGTTCCTGGCGGGTGAAATCACCCCGGTCTTCTTCGGTACCGCGCTGGGTAACTTCGGCGTTGACCACATGCTGGACGGTCTGGTGGAGTGGGCTCCACGCCCGATGCCGCGTAAAACCGACACCCGTGAAGTGGAAGCGCAGGAAGAGAAGTTCACCGGCTTCGTCTTTAAAATTCAGGCCAACATGGACCCGAAACACCGCGACCGCGTAGCCTTTATGCGCGTGGTGTCCGGCAAGTATGAGAAGGGTATGAAGCTGCGCCAGGTGCGTACCGGGAAAGATGTGGTGATCTCCGACGCGCTGACCTTTATGGCGGGCGACCGTTCGCACGTTGAAGAAGCCTATCCGGGCGATATCATTGGTCTGCATAACCATGGCACCATCCAGATCGGTGATACCTTCACTCAGGGTGAAATGATGAAGTTCACCGGTATTCCGAACTTCGCGCCTGAGCTGTTCCGTCGTATTCGCCTGCGCGATCCGCTGAAGCAGAAACAGCTGCTGAAAGGCCTGGTTCAGCTGTCCGAAGAGGGCGCTGTGCAGGTGTTCCGTCCCATCGCCAACAACGATCTGATCGTAGGCGCGGTCGGTGTGCTGCAGTTCGACGTGGTGGTTGCGCGTCTGAAGAGCGAATATAACGTGGAAGCGATTTACGAGTCTGTGAACGTCGCGACCGCGCGCTGGGTGGAGTGTTCTGACGTGAAGAAATTCGAGGAATTTAAGCGTAAGAATGAGATCCAGCTGGCGCTGGATGGCGGCGATAACCTGACCTATATCGCCCCAACCATGGTAAACCTGAACCTGACGCAGGAACGTTATCCTGACGTTCAGTTCCGCAAAACCCGCGAGCACTAATCCCCTCTCAGAGCACGGCTGCCGCCGTGCTCTTCTTTAATTCCTGTCTTATTAATCCCTTGCGGAATGTTCTTAATTCACGGCAATTTTACGCCTTTTGCTCATTTTCTATCCGATTCTGAAAGCGACACTGTGAGAGTGATCTATATTTAACTCAGTGTTTAGCACCGGGTGTGGATGAATTAACTGTTCAATGCATGACTTGAGGTTCTCCATTTCACCCGTGTGCTTATTCGCGAAATATAAAACTAGTAATAAAGGACGTTTGTCGCTCGAATGACGAGCAAAACACAGGAATACATCGATGAATATGACAAGACTGAAGATTTCTAAAACTCTGCTGGCTGTGACTCTGGGTAGCGTTCTGGTTAGCGGTTCTGCCCTGGCGGAAAGCAGCACCATGGATAAAGCACAGTCCACTGCCAACACCGCAGGGGAAAAAATCGATAGCTCTATGAATAAAGTCGGTAATTTCATGGATGACAGCTCTATCACAGCAAAAGTGAAAGCCGCTCTGGTGGATGATGAAGCCATCAAGAGCACCGACATTTCCGTGAAGACCGACAAAAAAGTCGTCACCCTGAGTGGCTTCGTGGAAAGCCAGGCCCAGGCCGAGCAGGCAGTAAAAGTGGCGAAAGGGGTTGAGGGCGTAACGGACGTGAGTGACAAACTGCACGTACGTGACGCCAAAGAGTCTTCCGTCAAAGGTTATGCCGGGGATGCGGCAACCACCAGCGAAATCAAAGCTAAACTGTTAGCAGATGACATCGTGCCTTCCCGTAAGGTGAAAGTGGAAACCACTGATGGTGTGGTGCAGCTTTCCGGCACGGTTGATTCCCAGGCACAAATTGAACGTGCCGAATCTATTGCGAAAGCGATTGATGGTGTGAAAAGCGTTAAAAACGATCTGAAAGCGAAGTAAATCTTCACCATTCGCCCGCCTGGCTGAGGCCTGCGGGCGAAATAAGAACGACTCTGGAAAAACGCTGGTGAGTGACCTGAGCGCTCACGTTTAGCGGCCGACATTAACTATGGTAAAGGAGAGGCTTATGTTTCGTTGGGGCATTATATTTCTGGTTATCGCGTTAATTGCCGCCGCTTTGGGCTTTGGTGGATTGGCGGGTACAGCGGCATGGGCAGCAAAAATTGTCTTCGTCGTTGGTATTATTCTGTTCCTGGTCAGCCTGTTTACGGGTAGACGCCGTCCTTAGCAAAACGCAATATTTCATAAACAAAGTAAAGCCAGTCCTCGCGACTGGCTTTTTCTCGTTTGAGAACCTGAAGAGATGGCGTTACTGTGTCTGAACAAAATAATGAAAACAGGAAGGCAGAGGTGGGGCAGCGAATTCCCGTTACGCTCGGCAATATTGCGCCGCTGACGTTAAAACCGTTCCGCACGGGTCAACTTGCACTGGTTTGTGAAGGTGGTGGACAGCGCGGCATTTTCACCGCAGGCGTGCTGGACGAATTTATGCGCGCGCAGTTCAACCCGTTTGACCTCTACTTCGGTACCTCTGCCGGAGCACAGAACCTTTCCGCTTATGTCTGCAACCAGCCCGGCTACGCGCGCAAAGTGATTATGCGCTACACCACAGCAAAAGAGTTTTTCAACCCGGTGCGCTTCGTGCGCGGCGGGAACCTGATCGATCTCGACTGGCTACTGGACTCCACGTCCAGTCAGATGCCGCTGGCAATGGACACCGCCGCCCGTCTGTTTGATGCCGGAAAAGAGTTCTGGATGTGCGCCAGCCGGGGTGATGATTACTCGCCGGGTTACTTTTCTCCGCAGAAAGAGAACTGGCTGGATATTATCCGCGCCTCGAGCGCCATTCCCGGTTTTTATCGAACCGGTGCGCTGCTGGATGGCATCAGCTATCTGGACGGTGGGATCAGTGACGCGGTGCCGGTTCAGGAGGCCGCCCGACGCGGGGCGAAAACCATCGTGGTGATCCGTACCGTACCGTCGCAAATGTATTACACGCCGCAGTGGTTCAAACGCATGGAGCGCTGGCTGGGCGACAGCAGCCTGCAGCCGCTGGTGAACATCGCGAAGCAGCATGAAACCACCTACGGTGCGATGCAGCGTTTCATTGAAAAACCGCCGGGAAAACTGCGTATATTCGAAATTTACCCGCCGAAGCCGCTACTGAGCATGGCGCTTGGCAGCCGTATTCCAGCGCTGCGCATGGATTACAAGACGGGACGACTGTGCGGACGTTACTTCCTGGCGACGGTCGGGAAAATGCTGGCGGAACAGCCCCCTCTGCATCGGCATAAACGCATTATCACCCCGCCTGCGATTGTCGCCAACGACCCGCTGACCATGCCGCTGGTGGATATTCCCCAGGCGAACGATGTTCCACTGGATAACGAGGATCTGGCGTGACGCACCGCTTTGTCGATACCCATTGTCACTTTGATTTTCCCCCCTTCACCGGCGACGAGGTGCTCAGCATTGAACGCGCCGCTCAGGCGGGAGTCGACGCGATTATTGTGCCCGCGATTGAAGCGGCGTATTTCGAGCGCGTTCTCGATCTCGCCCGCCGTCACGACGCATTGTATGCCGCACTGGGTCTGCATCCTATCGTCATCGAACATCATCTGGACGACCATCTCGACAGGCTGGACGCTGTTTTGCAGACGGCCGAGAAGAAACTGGTTGCCATCGGTGAGATCGGCCTCGATCTTTATCGTGAGAACCCGCATTTTGAACGGCAGCAGACGCTCCTCGACGCGCAGCTAAGGCTGGCGAAGCGTCACGATCTGCCGGTGATCCTCCATTCGAGACGCACGCACGATAAGCTGGCGATGCACCTGAAACGCATCGATCTGCCGCGCAGGGGCGTTGTACACGGTTTCTCCGGCAGCCTGCAGCAGGCGCAGCGTTTTATCGAGCTGGGCTATAGCATTGGCGTCGGGGGAACCATTACCTATCCGCGCGCCAGTAAAACCCGTGACGTGATCGCACAGCTGCCGCTGTCGGCGCTTCTGCTGGAAACGGATGCGCCGGATATGCCGCTGAATGGTTTTCAGGGCCAGCCGAATCGCCCGGAACAGGCGGCGCGCGTGTTCACTACCCTGTGTGAACTGCGTCCGGAGTCGGCGGCGGTGATTGCCGATGCGCTGCTTGAGAACACGCGTACGCTATTTGGTATCACGCTATAGATAGAGCGACGGGCGGATCACGGTGATCCGCTGTTCTTCCAGGGCCAGAGCCAGCGGTTCCACGTCGTCCGGCGTCGCGCTACGCCATGACGCCGCCTCACCATAAACGCCGTGGGCGTGAAATGCATTGATTCGCACAGGAATGTTTCCAAGCCCGAGAATAAATGTCGTCAGCGGTTTGAGATGTTCCAGATAATCACATTGTTCTGGGATGACCAATAAGCGGAGTTCCGTCAAACGGTGACGATCTGCCAGCCAGCGAATGCTCTGTTTAATCTGCGGGTTTTCGCGCCCGGTCAGGAAGCGGTGATGCTCGTTCCCCCATGCCTTGAGATCCAGCATTGCGCCATCAAGCACCGGCAGCAGCTTTTGCCAGCCGGTTTCGCTTAACAAACCATTGCTGTCCACGAGACACGTCAGATGGCGCAGGGCCGGATCGGCTTTGATCGCGGTGAACAGGGCGATCAAAAACGGCAATTGTGTTGTGGCTTCACCGCCGCTCACGGTGATCCCTTCGATAAAGGGGGCGGATTTGCGGACCAGGGTGAGGATCTCTTCTACGCTGAAGCGGTGCGCCATGGGCGTTGCCTGCTGCTGGCAGAGGTGAAGGCAGGTATCACACTGCTGGCAGTCACTCTCCTGCCACCAGACGCGCCCGGCCTGAATGGTCAGCGCATCGTGCGGGCAGTGAGGCACGCAGTCGCCACAGTCGTTGCAGCGACCGATCGTCCACGGGTTATGGCAGGTTTTGCAGCGCAGGTTACAGCCCTGCAGGAACAGGGCCAGGCGGCTGCCCGGCCCGTCCACGCAGGAAAAAGGAATGACCTGACTAACTAAAGCGCATCTGCTGTTCATGGCTTATCACGCGCGGCTGACGTTCCAGAATACGGGTATTGCGTGCGGCTTCTTCCCCCAGCCACGTGGTGTTGGTTCTCGAACCCGCTTCCCGGTATTTCTCCAGATCCGATAGTCGCACCATATAGCCAGTGACGCGCACCAGATCGTTACCCGCCACGTTAGCGGTGAATTCACGCATACCGGCCCTGAACGCGCCCAGGCAAAGCTGAACCACCGCCTGAGGATTGCGTTTGACCGTCTCCTCCAGGGTGAGAATATCGCTGATTCCGGAATGATAATGCTTGTGATGTGGCGCAACGGCCAGCAGATGGCTGATGGGGTCCGGCTCATCGCCGTAAGGCAGGCGCGCGCCCGGCGTAGTGCCCGAGTCGGAACTGATCCCCGACTGCGCATGCAGCATCGCGCGATGCTTCCAGCCGTGCTTCACCGGCGTGTTTTCAACGAATGCCGCGAGCTGCTCGCTGATGCGATACCCCAGCGCGTTAGCCTGTTCGTCTTTACCGTAACGGCCCTCGATGCCTTCCTTCTCGCAGAGTACGTTCACCGCTTCCGCCAGACCGTACATGCCAAACATGGGCACAAACCGATCGGCCTCAATCAGCCCCTCTTTCACCAGGAAGCTATTCTCAAAGAAGCCAGATTGCGCATACAGAAAATCGCAGCGCGCATCGATGATGGCAATTTGCTGCTGGCAGTAGTGCGGGAGCATGCGGGTGAAGAAGTCTTCCATTGACGTGCTGTGTTCGGCAATGGCTTTAAGGTTAAGGCGTACAAGGGTGCTACCACCGCCTGCAAGCGGCAGGGAGTTGTAACAACTCACCACGCCATAGCGACCTTTTGTGAAAATTTTATCATTCACCGGACCATTGGAAACATGCGGTTTACTGCATTCACATATGTTTTTCGCCACCTCAAGCAGCAAATCGTCCGGGGTGATATCGGGATCGTAGATAAAGGTCAGATTCGGCGCAACCTGCTTCAGCTCTGCATCAGCACGCAGGATAGCGCGCGTAACGGGCGTATCCGCCGGGCCGATATTGGCGTGCATAAAGGCATCCGGCAGGGTCCTGTCGAGATAGCGCCAGAAACGTTTTATTCGGCTATCGATCTCTTCTTGTGTTAGAATTCTAACATAAGGGTTCAGTATTGCATCCAACTGTCCGAGATAGACGGGCATCGATGTGACGGACGGAACATGGTGATAGAGGATGGTTAACAGCGAGAGGGCATCGTCGAGATCTTTTGCCCCTTCCAGCTCCAGCCATTCTGAACCGTTAGCCAGAAATTTTGCGTAATCCGGCAGAACGTAACGGGGTTTGTAAGGCGCATGACCTTCGAACATGTCGCAGATAAAACCCTCGTCCAGCGCGGCGCGTGCTGCCTGCGGCAGGGCGGGATAGGGGAGATCGTTTTCCGCTTCCAGCGCCAGAAAATGACGTTTTTGCTCAGGCGTTAACACCGGGCTTGTCACAATGTGCTGGCAACGTTGTTGCAGGGCGTCGGGGCTGGAGTGGGTCATGTGCGCTTCCTTTAGTATTCTGCGGATGATGAACAGATTGTAGAAAGCCAGCCTGTCGGGGCTTTTGATCCGACAGGGGGTATCGCTGCTTTAGTCAGCAATTAGCGCGATAAAGTTTGAAGAAGATCTCATTACAGTAATGCAAATTTGTACGCGGTTTTCATTAACTGTGATGAATGTCGAAGTGTGGATGCGGGTGAATGTTAGAATACTCACAGACCCGCAAGGTAAAATTTATACGGCACTGCCGTTGGAGAATGTTATGACCGATTTAACTGCAAGCAGCCTGCGCGCGTTGAAACTGATGGACCTGACCACCCTGAACGATGACGACACCAATGAAAAAGTCATCGCCCTGTGCCATCAGGCGAAAACGCCGGTGGGTAACACCGCAGCCGTCTGTATCTACCCGCGCTTTATCCCGATTGCCCGTAAGACTCTGAAAGAGCAGGGTACACCGGACGTGCGCATTGCAACCGTAACTAACTTCCCGCATGGCAACGATGATATCGAGATTGCGCTGGCAGAAACCCGCGCGGCGATTGCTTACGGTGCAGACGAAGTTGACGTGGTGTTCCCGTACCGCGCGCTGATCGCCGGCAACGAGCAGGTCGGTTTTGACCTGGTGAAAGCCTGTAAAGACGCGTGCGCGGCGGCAAACGTGCTGCTGAAAGTGATCATCGAAACCGGCGAGCTGAAAGAAGAAGCCCTGATTCGTAAAGCGTCTGAAATCTCCATCAAAGCCGGTGCCGATTTCATCAAAACCTCTACCGGTAAAGTGCCGGTTAACGCCACCCCGGAAAGCGCGCGCATCATGATGGAAGTGATCCGCGACATGGGCGTGTCCAAAACCGTAGGTTTCAAACCTGCGGGTGGCGTGCGTACCGCTGAAGACGCGCAGCAGTTCCTGGCGATTGCCGACGAACTGTTCGGCGCAGACTGGGCCGATTCCCGTCACTACCGCTTTGGCGCATCCAGCCTGCTGGCCAGCCTGCTGAAAGCGCTGGGTCACGGCGACGGTAAGAGCGCAAGCAGCTACTAAGTTTGAATTGCCGGGTGGCGCTACGCTTACCCGGCCTACCCGGATTGTGGTCGGGTAAACCGTACCCGCCACCATTCACCCGATTCCGCATGGGGGTTACCGTGTTTCTCGCACAAGAAATTATTCGTAAAAAACGTGATGGTCATGCATTAAGCGACGAAGAGATCCGCTTTTTTATCAACGGCATTCGTGACAACACCGTCTCTGAAGGGCAGATTGCGGCTCTGGCGATGACCATCTTCTTCCACGATATGTCGATGCCTGAGCGCGTGTCGCTGACCATGGCGATGCGAGATTCTGGAACCGTTCTTGACTGGAAAAGCCTCAACCTCAACGGCCCGATTGTGGATAAACACTCCACCGGCGGCGTAGGCGACGTAACCTCCCTGATGCTTGGCCCAATGGTGGCAGCCTGCGGCGGTTACGTTCCAATGATCTCCGGGCGCGGCCTGGGCCACACCGGCGGTACGCTCGACAAACTGGAAGCCATTCCGGGCTTCGATATCTTCCCGGACGACGGCCGCTTCCGCGACATTATTAAAGACGTTGGCGTGGCGATTATCGGCCAGACCAGCTCTCTCGCCCCGGCAGACAAGCGTTTCTACGCAACCCGCGATATTACCGCGACCGTTGATTCCATCCCGCTGATCACCGCGTCGATTCTTGCCAAAAAGCTGGCAGAAGGTCTGGACGCCCTGGTGATGGACGTGAAAGTGGGCAGCGGCGCGTTTATGCCGACCTATGAACTTTCTGCTGCGCTGGCCGAAGCGATCGTTGGCGTCTCCAACGGCGCGGGCGTGCGCACTACGGCATTACTGACGGACATGAACCAGGTGCTGGCGTCCAGCGCCGGTAACGCCGTCGAAGTCCGCGAAGCCGTCCAGTTCCTGACGGGTGAATACCGCAACCCGCGTCTGTTCGACGTCACCATGGCGCTGTGCGTTGAGATGTTAATCTCCGGCAAGCTGGCCAAAGACGATGCGGAAGCGCGCGCGAAACTGCAGGCGGTGCTGGATAACGGCAAAGCGGCAGAGATCTTCGGCCGCATGGTTGCAGCCCAGAAAGGCCCCACCGATTTCGTCGAGAACTACGCGAAATACCTGCCAACCGCGATGCTCAGCAAAGCCGTTTATGCGGATACCGAAGGTTTCGTCTCCGCAATGGATACCCGTGCCCTCGGTATGGCGGTGGTTTCAATGGGCGGCGGACGTCGTCAGGCATCGGACACCATTGATTACAGCGTCGGCTTTACCGATATGGCGCGTCTGGGCGACAGCATTGACGGCCAACGTCCGCTGGCGGTGATCCACGCCAAAGACGAAGCCAGCTGGCAGGATGCGGCAAAAGCCGTGAAAGCGGCAATTATGCTTGACGATAAAGCACCGGAAACCACACCGACTGTCTATCGCCGTATCACTGAATAACGGTATACTGATCTGATCGCTATTTTTTGAAGCACTACGTACGGAGAACAATTATGAAACGTGCATTTATTATGGTGCTGGACTCATTCGGCATCGGCGCAACTGAAGATGCAGATCGTTTTGGTGACGTGGGTTCCGATACCATGGGTCACATCGCGGAAGCCTGTGCCAAAGGCGAAGCGGATAACGGTCGTAAAGGTCCTCTGACCCTGCCAAACCTGACCCGCCTCGGGCTGGTGAAAGCCCACGAAGGCTCTACCGGTAAAATCGCAGCCGGTATGGATGCTAACGCGGAAGTCGTGGGCGCCTACGCCTGGGCGCACGAGCTCTCTTCCGGTAAAGATACACCGTCCGGTCACTGGGAAATCGCCGGTGTGCCGGTTCTGTTCGACTGGGGCTACTTCTCCGATCACCAGAACAGCTTCCCGCAGGAGCTGCTCGATAAGCTGGTCAAACGTGCCAACCTGCCGGGCTATCTGGGCAACTGCCACTCTTCCGGTACCGTGATTCTGGACGAACTTGGCGAAGAGCACATGAAAACCGGCAAGCCGATTTTCTACACCTCTGCCGACTCCGTGTTCCAGATTGCCTGCCACGAAGAGACCTATGGTCTGGATAAACTCTACGAACTGTGCGAAATCGCCCGTGAAGAGCTGACCGAAGGCGGCTACAACATCGGCCGCGTGATCGCGCGTCCGTTTATCGGCGACAAAGCGGGTAACTTCCAGCGTACCGGTAACCGTCACGACCTGGCCGTTGAGCCACCGGCACCGACAGTGCTGCAGAAGCTGGTCGAAGAGAAAGACGGCCACGTGGTTTCCGTGGGTAAAATCGCGGACATCTACGCCAACTGCGGCATCACCAAAAAAGTGAAAGCCACCGGTCTGGATGCGCTGTTCGATGCCACCATCAAAGAGATGAAAGAAGCGGGTGACAAGACCATTGTTTTCACCAACTTCGTGGACTTCGACTCCTCCTGGGGTCACCGTCGTGATATCGCGGGTTACGCCGCCGGTCTTGAACTGTTTGACCGCCGTTTGCCAGAGCTGATGGAGCTGGTGGGTGAAGATGACATTCTGATCCTGACCGCGGACCACGGCTGCGATCCAAGCTGGACCGGTACCGACCACACACGTGAGCACATTCCGGTGCTGGTGTACGGCCCGAAAGTGAAGCCGGGTTCGCTCGGTCACCGTGAAACCTTCGCGGACATCGGCCAGACCATTGCGAAATACTTTGGTACGTCTGACATGGAATATGGCAAGGCCATGTTCTAAATCGTGCTGGGTGCGGCCTGATGCCCTCACCCCGGCCCTCTCCCACAGGGAGAGGGAGAACAGAATGTAGGCCGGGTAAGGCGTAGCCGCCACCCGGCAAAAACAACAATGTAAAAGGAACTGAAGATGGCAACTCCTCACATTAATGCAGAAATGGGTGATTTCGCTGACGTCGTATTGATGCCGGGCGACCCGCTGCGCGCGAAGCACATTGCTGAAACCTTCCTGGAAGACGTGCGTGAAGTGAACAACGTTCGCGGCATGCTGGGCTTCACCGGTACCTATAAAGGCCGCAAAATCTCCGTTATGGGCCACGGTATGGGTATCCCATCCTGCTCTATCTACACCAAAGAGCTGATCACCGATTTCGGCGTGAAAAAAATCATCCGCGTTGGCTCCTGCGGCGCGGTGCGTATGGACGTTAAGCTGCGTGACGTGGTGATCGGCATGGGCGCGTGCACCGACTCTAAAGTCAACCGCATCCGCTTTAAAGATCATGACTTTGCGGCCATCGCTGACTTTGACATGGTGCGTAACGCGGTTGACGCGGCAAAAGCGCTGGGCGTTGACGCGCGCGTGGGCAACCTGTTCTCTGCCGATCTGTTCTACTCGCCAGAAGGCGACATGTTCGACGTGATGGAGAAATACGGCATTCTGGGCGTGGAAATGGAAGCGGCGGGTATCTACGGCGTTGCGGCTGAGTTTGGTGCAAAAGCGCTGACCATCTGCACCGTGTCTGACCATATCCGTACCCACGAGCAGACGACCGCTGCCGAGCGTCAGACGACCTTCAACGACATGATCAAAATCGCGCTGGAATCCGTTCTGCTGGGCGATAAAGAGTAATTCTGTCTCTTCCCGCCCTCTCCCTGTGGGAGAGGGCGGGGGTGAGGGCACCAAACCGCACTTAGCGCACGGCCTGTGCAATCCACGCCGACAGCTCACGCAGCTCTTTTTCCTGCTCCGGAAAATCCCCTATCAACGCGTCGCACTCCTGCTGCAGCATATCCGCCCGATACAAACAGCCCTGCAAACGAGCCGCCAGCGCCTCTAACGGTGCCGGGTTCAGGCTATCGGTAAATACCTGCGTGCGGGTGATATGGCCTTTCTCCACGTCAAAATGCAGCTCCACGCCGCCCCAGGTAAAACGCTCATCCAGCAGATGGGAAAACGCAGGCGCCTGACCAAAGTTCCACTCCCAGCTGCTCTGGCGGGCGAAGGTTTCCGCGAAGTTGGGCAGGTCCGGAGTTTTGTCAGGCGAGATCACCTCCGCGTCCACGCGCTCGCCGTGATGTTCAAAGAACGCGTCACGGATCGCATCGCAAATCTGCCCGTGCGTAATCCCCGGCAGCAGTTCAACCAGATTCGCTACGCGCCCACGCACGGAGGTAATCCCTTTAGCCTGGAGCTTTTTCTTATCAGGATTCAGGTAGTTAGCCAGACGGCTCAGGTCAGCGTTCAGCAGCAGGGTGCCGTGGTGGAAGCCGCGATCCATCGTTTCGCGGTAGGCGGAGCCGGAGACCTTCCGATCGCCCTCGGGGGTTTTCACCACCAGATCGTTACGCCCGGACGCTTCAGCCGTCACGCCGAGTGAATTGAGCGCGTTGAGGACGATGGACGTTGAGATAGTTTTGTCGTATTCCGGTTTGCCCGCCATAAAGGTAAAGCAAGTATTGCCCAGATCGTGGAACACCGCGCCGCCGCCGCTGCTGCGGCGCGCCAGGCGGACGTTGTCCTCTTCCATGCGTCGCGTGTTGCACTCTTTCCACGGGTTTTGCGCGCGGCCAATAACTACCGTGTCGGCATTGCGCCAGAGAAACAGCACGCGCTGGGTGGCGGGCATCTGGCGGAAGATGCACTCTTCCACCGCGAGATTAAACCAGGGATCGTAAGAGTCAGAGATAAGCAGGCGTAACGTCGTCATGGCAAAGTTCCTTTTCTGAGTCATTCGCCTACTTTATCACTATTCTTTCTTCTCGCTCTCTTCGTCTTCAGGAACCGACTTGCTTGCGGTCAGCAGGAACGGTGACTGCTGCCAGCGGGTACGCTTGCCCTGAAGTAGGGTACGCGCCAGCACAACGCCAATGGCCAGCGAAAGCAGCAGCATCAGGCGCAAAATATTGGTGGTGTTATCGACCTGTTTGGCTTCGGTCGGCAGGGTGTGGGTGTCGAGCGTCAGGCGCAGATAGCCCAGCGGACCATTCTTGCCCTGAATGGGTTCGACGATCTGCTGGTTAAAGTAGCCCCCGGCTTTTTTGCCGTCCAGCGCCAGCCTGTCGCGCACATTAACGTGCTCGCCCGCGCGGGCAATCAGGTCTCCTTGCTCATCGTAAACCCCGGCATCCAGAATACGGCTGTTTTCAGTGAGTTGACGTAAAACCTGGCCTATCCGCTTATCGTCAGGCGTTTCAGTACGCATTGAGGGTGCAACGTTGAGCGTGACCTGACGCGCCAGCGTGCGGGCCAGCTCTTCAAACTGAGGGTTACGTTGCCGTTGATGGTTCTGGCTAAACCACGATGCCCCTTGCATCAGCGCCACCAGAAGTGCGAGACAGATCAGGACAATCACGGCGCGATGAAGCCGGAATTTCAGTTTTGCGCGAGCCATATTCCACCTGCTGAAAATTTACGGCTTAATGTTGCCAGAAGTGATGGTTACAGGGTAGCCTCATGCGTTATTTTCCCTCTGGAACCTTCCGGCGCGAACGAATTTACAGGAGCTTTAATGCCGAACATTACCTGGTGCGACCTGCCAACGGATGTCTCTTTATGGCCAGGATTGCCGCTCTCTTTAAGTGGCGATGAGGTGATGCCTCTGGATTACCACGCCGGTCGTAGCGGCTGGCTGCTGTACGGACGCGGTCTGGACAAGCAACGCCTGACCCAGTACCAAAGCAAACTGGGGGCCGCGATGGTTATCGTCGCCGCCTGGTGCGTGGAAGACTACCAGGTCATCCGCCTGGCGGGCTCCCTGACGCAGCGTGCGACGCGTCTGGCGCATGACGCCGGGCTTGACGTCGCGCCGCTGGGTAAAATTCCGCACCTGAAAACCCCGGGCCTGCTGGTCATGGACATGGACTCTACCGCCATTCAGATCGAGTGCATTGACGAGATTGCGAAACTGGCGGGCAGCGGCGAGCTGGTGGCGGAAGTCACAGAACGTGCGATGCGCGGCGAGCTGGATTTTACCGCCAGCCTGAGACAACGCGTGGCGACCCTGAAAGGGGCAGACGCCAACATCCTGCGCCAGGTGCGCGACGTGCTGCCGCTGATGCCAGGGCTGACGCAGCTGGTGCTGAAGCTGCAGTCTCTCGGCTGGAAAGTGGCGATCGCCTCTGGTGGCTTCACTTTCTTCGCGGATTACCTCAGGGAAAAACTGCATTTGACCACTGTGGTGGCCAATGAACTGGAGATCATGGACGGCAAGCTGACCGGCCAGGTGATCGGCGATATTGTGGATGCCCAGTACAAAGCCAATACGCTGACGCGTCTGGCGGAAAAATATGAAATTCCGGTCGTCCAGACCGTCGCCATTGGCGATGGCGCGAACGATCTGCCGATGATCAAAGCGGCTGGCCTGGGCATTGCCTACCATGCCAAGCCAAAAGTGAATGAAAAGACGGAAGTGACTATCCGTCACGCTGACCTGATGGGAGTGTTCTGCATTCTCTCCGGCAGCCTTAATCAGAAATAGTGCCAGGGCTTGTAGGCCGGGTAAGCGAAGCGCCACCCGGGACTCAGGCCGCAGAGAAATAACGAGGTAAACCGTGGCAAAAGCCCCAAAACGCGCATTTGTCTGTAATGAATGTGGTGCGGATTATCCGCGCTGGCAGGGGCAATGCAGCGCCTGTCATGCCTGGAACACCATCACCGAAGTGCGTGGTGTGGCGGCTTCGCCGAGCGTTGCCCGCAATGAACGCCTGAGCGGCTATGCCGGTAACGCGGGCGTGGCGAAGGTGCAAAAACTTTCTGACATCAGCCTCGAAGAGCTGCCGCGCTTCTCCACCGGGTTCAAAGAGTTTGACCGCGTGCTCGGCGGTGGCGTGGTGCCGGGAAGCGCCATTCTGATCGGCGGTAATCCGGGCGCGGGTAAATCGACTCTGCTGCTGCAAACGCTCTGCAAGCTCGCTGAACAGATGAAAACTCTGTACGTCACGGGGGAAGAATCACTTCAGCAGGTGGCGATGCGAGCGCACCGCCTGGGCCTGCCGACCGGCAACCTGAACATGCTCTCCGAAACCAGCATCGAGCAGATCTGCATGATCGCCGAAGAAGAGCAGCCGAAGCTGATGGTGATCGACTCCATTCAGGTGATGCACATGGCGGACATCCAGTCCTCGCCGGGCAGCGTCGCGCAGGTGCGTGAAACCGCGGCCTACCTTACGCGCTTTGCCAAAACGCGCGGCGTGGCGATCGTGATGGTCGGCCACGTGACCAAAGACGGCTCGCTGGCCGGGCCGAAGGTGCTTGAGCACTGTATCGACTGCTCCGTGATGCTCGATGGCGACGCGGACTCCCGCTTCCGGACCCTGCGCAGCCATAAAAACCGCTTTGGGGCGGTGAATGAACTGGGCGTATTTGCCATGACCGAGCAGGGGCTACGCGAAGTCAGCAACCCGTCGGCCATCTTCCTGAGCCGTGGCGATGAGATCACCTCCGGCAGTTCGGTGATGGTGTTGTGGGAAGGGACGCGCCCGCTGCTCGTTGAAATTCAGGCGCTGGTGGACGTGTCGATGATGGGCAACCCGCGGCGCGTGGCGGTCGGTCTGGAACAGAACCGTCTGGCGATCCTGCTGGCGGTGCTGCACCGTCACGGTGGCCTGCAGATGGCGGATCAGGACGTTTTCGTCAACGTGGTCGGCGGCGTCAAAGTCACTGAGACCAGCGCAGACCTGGCGCTGCTGCTGGCAATGGTCTCCAGCCTGCGCGACAGACCGTTGCCTCAGGATCTGGTTGTCTTTGGTGAAGTGGGACTCGCCGGGGAGATTCGTCCGGTGCCAAGCGGGCAGGAGCGTATCTCCGAGGCGGCAAAACACGGTTTCCGTCGTGCGATCGTTCCCGCTGCCAACGTGCCGAAAAAAATCCCGGAAGGGATGCAGGTCTTTGGCGTGAAGAAACTCGCAGATGCGTTAAATGTCTTTGACGACTTATAATTACGTATTCGATTTTGCAGGAGGCACCGTAATTTATGTCATCATTTGACTACATCAAGACCGCAATCCGCCAGAAGGGCTGCACGCTGCAGCAGGTGGCGGACGCCAGCGGCATGACCAAAGGCTACCTGAGCCAGTTGCTGAACGCCAAAATCAAAAGCCCCAGCGCGCAGAAGCTCGAAGCGCTGCACCGCTTTCTGGGGCTGGAATTCCCGCGTATGCAGAAGAACATCGGGGTGGTGTTCGGCAAGTTTTACCCGCTGCATACCGGGCATATCTATCTGATCCAGCGTGCCTGTAGCCAGGTGGATGAGCTGCACATCATCATGGGCTATGACGAAACCCGCGACCGTCAGCTGTTTGAAGACAGCGCCATGTCGCAGCAGCCCACGGTGTCAGACCGTCTGCGCTGGCTGCTTCAGACCTTTAAGTATCAGAAGAACATTCGTATTCATGCCTTTAACGAAGAGGGCATGGAGCCGTATCCGCACGGCTGGGACGTGTGGAGCAACGGTGTAAAAACCTTTATGGAAGACAAGGGGATTGCGCCGAACTGGATCTACACCTCTGAAGAGTCCGATGCGCCTCAGTTCCGCGAGCATCTGGGCATCGAGACGGTGCTGATCGATCCGAAACGCACCTTTATGAACATCAGCGGGGCGCAGATCCGCGAAAACCCGTTCCGCTACTGGGATTACATTCCGACCGAAGTGAAGCCGTTCTTTGTGCGTACGGTGGCGATTCTGGGCGGCGAGTCGAGCGGCAAATCAACGCTGGTGAACAAGCTGGCGAACATCTTCAACACGACCAGCGCGTGGGAATACGGTCGCGATTATGTCTTCTCGCACCTTGGCGGCGACGAGATGGCTCTGCAGTATTCCGACTACGATAAAATCGCGCTCGGACATGCCCAGTACATTGATTTTGCGGTGAAATACGCCAACAAAGTGGCGTTTATCGATACCGATTTTGTCACCACGCAGGCGTTCTGTAAAAAATACGAAGGGCGCGAGCACCCGTTCGTGCAGGCGCTGATTGACGAATACCGCTTTGACCTGGTGATCCTGCTGGAAAACAACACCCCGTGGGTAGCCGACGGCATGCGCAGTCTCGGCAGCTCCGTGGACAGGCGGGAGTTCCAGTCCATGCTGGTGGAGATGCTCAACGAAAATAACGTTGAGTTTGTGCATGTGGAAGAGTCGGACTACGACTCCCGTTTCCTGCGCTGCGTCGAACTGGTGAAGGAGATGATGGGGGAGCAGGGGTAAAAGACTTCCCCCTCACCCTGCCCTCTCCCCATAGGGGAGAGGGTAAAGACAGCGCCGTGCGATCCCCTCGCCCCTATGGGGAGAGGGCTAGGGTGAGGGGAATCAGACCACTCAGAACTCAACTACCACTTTCCCCCGCATATGCCCCTCCAGCACTTTACGGTGCGCCTCGGTAATGCTCTCCACGCTCAGCCCGTGCAGCGTTTCACTCAGCGAACTTTCCACCACGCCGTTATCCACTAGCTTCGCCACCTCATCTAAGATCTCCCCCTGACGCGCCATATCCGCGGTCTGGTACATGCTGCGGGTATACATAAATTCCCAGTGCAGCGCGGCGGATTTGGATTTCAGCTTGTCCTGGTTCAGCGGACGTTCATTCTCGACGATAGAGCAGATATGCCCCTGTGGCGCAATCAGTTCGCTGACTGCTTCCCAGTGCCCGTCGGTGTCGTTGAGGATGAAAATGTAATCCACAAAGGTCAGCCCCTGTTTCGCCAGTTCACCTTTCAGGTCGCGGTAATTTACGACAACGTCAGCCCCGCGATCGCGACACCACTGGGCGGAATCTTCTCGCGAAGCAGTTGCGATGATTTTCACCTTGCTGTTGTGTTTCGCAAAGGGGATCGCCAGCGATCCCACGCCGCCCGCGCCGCCAATGATCAGCAGCGTTTTGTCCGCGCCGGCATCCCGAATGTTCAGCCGCTCGAATAATCCTTCCCAGGCAGTAAGGGCGGTCAGTGGCAACGCAGCAGCCGCGGCCCAGCCGAGGCTGGCAGGTTTGTGCCCGACAATGCGCGCATCGATCAGCTGATGTGTGGTGTTGCTGCCCGAACGGGTGATGTCGCCCGCGTACCACACCTCGTCACCCGGTTTAAATCCGGTGACGCCAGCCCCCACGGCTTTGACGATCCCGCTGGCATCCCACCCGAGAATGCGCGGCTCGTTCAGTCCGTTCTTAGCAATGCCCGCGTGGACTTTGGTATCGACCGGGTTAATGGAGACGGCCTTCACCTCCACCAGGAGATCGTGCTCGCCGGGCTGCGGCATCGGTGGGGTGATTTCAACGAAGTTGGAGGGATTTTCTGGGTTAACGGCAATGGCTTTAACTGACATAGTGTGCTCCTCAATGGCGTTCGTTTTGTTGAGGCTAGTCTATTAAGTGGCCATCTGCGTGATAAGATGGACAATTAAGAACTCAGCGTTCGTACAGGGTGAACAATCATGTTTAAACAGCTGCAGGATATGGCGCTGTTCGCGCTGGTGGCAGAGATGGGCAGCTTTACCGCGGCAGCGCAGAAGGCGGAACTGCCGAAATCCAGCGTGAGCCAGCGGATTAGTCAGCTGGAGCAGCAGGTGGGGATCCGCCTGCTTAACCGCACCACGCGCAGGATCAGCCTCACGTTTGCGGGCGAGCACTATCTGGTGCACTGTCGCGAAATGCTGGCGGCCAGCGAGCGGGCAGAGTATGCCATTCAGCGGCTGCGCGAAAACCCGAGCGGGCGGCTGCGGATCACCTGTCCGGCGGGGATTGGGGCGACGCTGCTGGCGCACATGAATGCCGAGTTCCAGCTTCGCTATCCTGACGTTTCGCTGGATGTGTCGATCTCTGATGACGTGGTGGATCTTGTCGAGTCCGGCTTTGACGTGGCGCTGCGTACCGGCAAGCCGCAGGACTCCTCCCTGATTGGCCGAATGATCGGGCACTGCCCGCGTTATATGCTGGCTTCGCCGGACTATCTGGCGCGTCGGGAGCCGTTGATTCATCCCCGTCAGCTGGTGGATCACCGCTGCATTACGCACCGGGCGTGGTCAGAGTGGCTGCTGCGAAGTGAGAGCGAGGATCACCGCTACCTGCCGGATAACGCACATATGACCGATAATCTGGTATACGCCCGCGAATGTGCGATTGCCGGTGCGGGGATCACGCTGTTACCCGCATTTCTGCTGGAAGATAAGATCGAAAAGGGTGCGCTGGTTCAGGTACTGCCGGAGTGGAATGTTGAAGGTAACGATCTGTGGCTGGCGTATCCAAGCCGCAAGCTGAATTCACCCGCGCTGATGAGCTATATCGAGTTTGCGATGCAGTTTGACGAGGTGAAACGGTACTACGTAGGCAAATAAAAAAGCCGGGTGGCGCTCACGCTTACCCGGCCTACAAACTGCGCAGTACCGTAGGCCGGGTAAGGCGAAGCCGCCACCCGGCACTCAGGTACTTATTTCGCAATACGCTTGTACTTAATACGCTTCGGCTCCAGCGCGTCGGCGCCCAGCGTGCGTTTCTTGTACTCTTCGTATTCGGTGAAGTTACCTTCGAAGAACTCGACTTTACCTTCGTCCTGGTAGTCCAGGATGTGGGTCGCGATACGGTCCAGGAACCAGCGGTCGTGCGAGATAACCATCGCGCAGCCCGGGAACTCCAGCAGGGCGTTTTCCAGCGCGCGCAGGGTTTCGATATCCAGGTCGTTGGTTGGTTCATCGAGCAGCAGTACGTTACCGCCAACCTGCAGCAGCTTCGCGAGGTGCAGACGACCGCGCTCACCGCCGGACAGTTCGCCCACGCGTTTACCCTGGTCGGTGCCTTTGAAGTTGAAGCGGCCAACATAGGCGCGGCTTGGCATCTCGGTGTTGCCGATACGCATGATATCCAGACCGCCGGAGACTTCTTCCCACACGGTTTTGCTGTTGTCCATTGCGTCACGGAACTGGTCAACGGAGGCCAGCTTCACGGTTTCACCCAGGGTGATAGAGCCGCTGTCAGGCTGTTCCTGACCGGACATCATGCGGAACAGGGTGGATTTACCCGCGCCGTTCGGACCGATGATCCCGACGATAGCGCCTTTCGGTACGGAGAAACTCAGGTCGTCAATCAGCAGGCGGTCGCCGTAAGACTTACGCAGGTTGCTGACTTCAACCACTTTATCCCCCAGACGTGCTCCAGGTGGAATAAACAGTTCGTTGGTTTCGTTACGTTTCTGGTATTCGGTGTTGTTCAGCTCTTCGAAGCGTGCCAGACGGGCTTTGCCCTTAGACTGACGGCCCTTCGCGCCCTGACGCACCCATTCCAGCTCTTTCTCGATAGACTTGCGACGCGCCGCTTCCTGAGAAGCTTCCTGCGCCAGACGCTGATCTTTCTGCTCCAGCCAGGAGGAGTAGTTGCCTTCCCATGGAATGCCTTCGCCGCGGTCCAGCTCCAGGATCCAGCCAGCGACGTTGTCGAGGAAGTAACGGTCGTGGGTAATCGCCACAACAGTGCCTTCGAAGTCGTGCAGGAAGCGCTCCAGCCACGCCACGGATTCCGCATCCAGGTGGTTGGTCGGTTCGTCGAGCAGCAGCATGTCTGGTTTTTCCAGCAGCAGGCGGCACAGCGCGACGCGGCGACGTTCACCCCCGGAGAGCTTTTCAACTTTAGCATCCCAGTCCGGCAGACGCAGGGCATCAGCCGCGCGCTCCAGCTGCACGTTCAGGTTGTGACCGTCGTGCGCCTGGATAATCTCTTCATACTTGCCCTGCTGAGCGGCCAGCTTGTCGAAGTCCGCATCCGGCTCGGCGTATTTGGCATACACTTCATCCAGACCTTTCAGCGCGTTAACCACTTCGGACACCGCTTCTTCAACGGATTCGCGAACGGTGTGTTCCGGGTTCAGCTGAGGTTCCTGCGGCAGGTAACCAATCTTGATGCCAGGCTGCGGACGGGCTTCACCTTCGATGTCTGTATCGATGCCCGCCATGATGCGCAGCAGGGTGGACTTACCGGCACCGTTGAGACCCAGAACACCGATTTTTGCGCCCGGGAAGAAGCTCAGCGAGATATTTTTAAGAATATGACGTTTCGGCGGGACAACTTTGCCGACACGATGCATGGTATAAACGAATTGAGCCACGTTGGACTTCGCCTCTTTTATCGTAATGAGAAGGAATTTCAGCCTCGAAGTGTAGCCTTTTTCATGCCCTAATCCCAGTCAGGAACGTCGGGAGTGTTAAAACGCGCAGGAAAGGTAAAAAAGTGTCCATAACGTGGCGCGTTGCAGGATGCCTGGTTAGCATAAGTGAATGCAACATTGACGTGGCAAGACGCTGCAACTAACGAAAAACAATGAGGAAGAGCGTGTGGAAAAAGCCAAACGGGTGGTCTGGCGTCTGCTGGCTGCCAGCGTATGCGTAATGGCGGTAAGCCAGGCGGTGCATGCCGATTCACTGGATGAACAACGTAACCGCTACGCCCAGATTAAACAGGCGTGGGACAACAAGCAGATGGATACCGTGCAGGCGCTGATGCCGACGCTAAAGGATTATCCGCTGTATCCGTATCTGGAGTACCGCCAGATAACCGACGATCTCATGAACCAGCCTACCGTCACCGTGAATAACTTCATTCAGGCGAACCCGACCCTGCCGCCTGCCCGAAATCTCCAGTCTCGTTTTGTGAATGAGCTGGCGCGTCGTGAAGACTGGCGCGGACTGCTGGCGTTTAGCCCGGAAAAACCGGGCACGACGGAAGCGCAGTGTAATTACTACTACGCCAAATGGGCCACAGGACAGCAGGAAGAGGCCTGGGTCGGTGCCAAAGATCTCTGGCTAACGGGCAAAAGCCAGCCCAACGCCTGTGATTCGCTGTTCGGCGCATGGCGTGCTTCAGGCAAGCAGGATCCGCTGTCCTACCTTGAGCGCATCCGTCTGGCGATGAAAGCCGGTAACACGCGTCTGGTCACTGCGCTGGCGGGGCAAATGCCGTCTGACTATCAAACCATTTCGTCTGCCGTCATTGGGCTGGCAAACAATCCGAACAGCGTGCTGACCTTTGCCCGCGGTACGGGTGCGACCGATTTCACGCGACAAATGGCGGCGGTCGCCTTTACCAGCGTGGCGCGTGACGATGTGGAAAATGCGCGACTGATGATCCCGCAGCTGGTGCAGGCGCAGCAGCTTAATGAAGAACAAACGCAGGAATTGCGCGACATCGTGGCGTGGCGACTGATGGGCACCGATGTGACCGACGAACAGGCGCGCTGGCGTGACGACGCGATCATGCGTTCAAACTCCACCTCGCTTGTCGAGCGCCGCGTGCGCATGGCGCTGGGCACGGGCGATCGTCGTGGACTGAATACCTGGCTTGCGCGTCTGCCGATGGATGCCAAAGAAAAAGATGAATGGCGCTACTGGCAGGCCGACCTGCTGCTGGAGCGTGGTCGTGACGATGAGGCCAAAGCGATCCTCCACGCGCTGATGCAACAGCGCGGATTCTACCCGATGGCGGCGGCGCAGCGGTTGGGTGAGGAGTACACGCTCAAGATCGACAAAGCGCCCGCGAACGCAAACCCCGCTTTGACGCAGGGGCCAGAAATGGCGCGCGTTCGCGAGCTGATGTACTGGAATATGGACAACACCGCACGCAGCGAGTGGGCTAATTTGGTCACCAGCCGCACCACCGACGAGAAAGCCCAGCTTGCCCGCTACGCGTTTGATAATCGCTGGTGGGATCTGAGCGTGCAGGCGACGATCGCCGGTAAACTGTGGGATCATCTCAAAGAGCGTTTCCCGCTGGCGTACAAGGATCTGTTCGATCGCTACACCAGCGGCAAAGATATCCCGCAGAGCTATGCGATGGCGATTGCCCGTCAGGAGAGTGCCTGGAACCCGAAAGTGCGATCCCCGGTGGGGGCCAGCGGCCTGATGCAGATCATGCCGGGCACGGCGACGCACACGGTGAAGATGTTTAATATCCCTGGGTACAGCAGCCCGTCGCAGCTTCTCGATCCGGATACCAATATCAACATCGGTACCAGCTATTTGCAGTACGTCTACCAACAGTTCGGCAATAACCGCATCTTCTCGTCGGCGGCGTATAACGCGGGACCGGGTCGCGTGCGTACCTGGCTCGGCAACAGCGCCGGACGCATCGATGCCGTGGCGTTTGTCGAGAGCATCCCGTTCTCGGAAACGCGCGGATACGTGAAGAACGTGCTGGCCTATGACGCCTACTATCGCTACTTCATGGGGCAGAAGGACACCCTGATGAGCGATGCCGAGTGGCAGAGACGTTACTGATCGGCGTGGGTTGTGTTATGCTGTACTCGCTAATGAGTACAAGAGGCAGCATAACATGACCCAGCATTCCCCGTATTCCTCGGCAATGGCCGAACAACGTCATCAGGAGTGGCTTCGTTTTGTGGAGCTGCTTCGCCAGTCTTACGAGCAGGATTTGCACTTACCCCTCATGCAGCTGATGCTCACGCCGGACGAGCGTGAGGCGCTGGGCACGCGCGTGCGCATCATTGAAGAGTTACTGCGCGGCGAGATGAGCCAGCGCGAGCTGAAAAATGAGCTCGGCGCGGGCATCGCAACGATCACCCGCGGATCGAACAGTCTGAAATCGGCCCCGGTTGAGCTGCGCCAGTGGCTGGAAGCGGTGTTGTTGAAAAACGCCTAACGATAGATCGCGTTATGGAACGGGCTTAACGCCAGGATCACCGCCTGGTGATACACGCCTGAACGCGTCAGCGCGCCGGCGGTAAAGACGCCAATCGCCCCTTCTTTACGGCCAATCTCATCAATGCCGGTGTACTGCGACATCACCGGCCCGAGCGCTTCACCCGCACGCACTTTTTCCAGAATGATAGCCGGGAGCGGCAGGGTGGCCGAACGCGCCTCGCCGCGCTGTTCACGGCTTTCAATCACCACCCAGCTAAAGGTGGCGCCTTCGTCGATACCGGCTTCAATCGCTACCCAAAAGTCAGCATTCGGTGCGGCAGCCTTAGCGTTCGCCACGCGATTTCGTGCGCCAGCGCGCGTTTCCTCGCTGCCAAACGGCTGTTCAGGCACGCCACTCTCGACGCCGATGGCCTCAATATGGCAGGATCCTGCGCCGAAGATCTCGTCAAATGCCCTTAGAATTGCCTGAATTTTGGCAGGATTAGTGGTAGCAGAGACAACATGGTGCATAATTAAGCTCGATTCAAAAAAAACTCATCGCAGTATAACGGAAAAAAAGCATGTTACAGGTATACCTTGTTCGCCACGGTGAAACGCAGTGGAACGCCGAGCGACGTATTCAAGGGCAGTCGGACAGTCCTCTCACCGAAAAGGGTGTGCAGCAAGCGTGGCAGGTGGCGGAACGCGCCAGAACGCTGGGCATTACGCACGTTATCACCAGCGATCTCGGTCGCACACAGCAGACGGCGCGCATCATCGCAGATGCCTGCGGCTGTGACGTCATGCTGGAGCCGCGCCTGCGCGAGCTGGATATGGGCGTGCTGGAAAAACGCCATATTGATACGCTGACGGAAACGGAAGAGGGCTGGCGTCGCACGCTGGTGAACGGTACCGAAGATGGCCGTATTCCAGAAGGGGAATCCATGCAGGAGCTGAGCGTGCGTATGCATGCCGCGCTGGCGGAATGCCTGAAGCTTCCTGCGGGAAGCCGTCCGCTGCTGGTGAGTCACGGGATTGCGTTGGGTTGCCTGGTGAGCACCATTCTGGGCTTACCGGCTTACGCCGAGCGCCGTTTGCGTCTGCGCAACTGCTCCATTTCCCGGATTGATTATCAGGAAAGCGCATGGCTGGCGTCGGGCTGGGTAGTGGAGATGGCAGGGGACATTTCGCATCTCGATGCCCCTGCGCTTGACGAACTGCAGCGTTAACGGCGGATAGGAATCAAGAATTCCATACGCAGATTGATTGGGCCTTCTTCCGGTTTGGCATCCTGCGCCGGGTAGTAGCGCTCAATGTCCTGACCTTTACGGCGATTAAGATTCAGCATTGGCATGCAGGTCCCGTAAACGGTCAGGATAAACTCCTGAACTCCCGTTCCCAGCCCTTCATACGAGAACATCACGTACTCGCCGCCTTCCAGCACGACCGGTTTAGAACCCTGAATATAACCATTCGCCATCTCTGGCGTCAGCGCGGTGGTGTAGAACACCTCCTGCTCGTCGTCTTTTTCCTGGCTTGGGTGCGTTTCGTTGAGGCCATACAGGATTGGCGGGATCGCCGGTGCGTGGCTCAGGAAGTCGCGCCAGAACTGAACGCGCATCTGGTGACGGAACTCAGAAATCTGCTCCAGAGAACAGGAGTAGCTCTGGGTTGTGCCGATCAGATGGGTTTCCGGCAGCGCGACAATTTCATATTTCGGCATCGCGAACTCGCCCAGACGCAGCGGCGGACGCATGCCAAACGAGCTCCAGTCAGGCGAGCGACGATAAAGCGCTGGCGTCAACGAGAACTGTTTTTTAAAGGCGCGGGTGAACGTTTGCTGCGAATCAAAACGATACTGCAGGGCAATATCCAGAATCGGCCGCGCGGTCAGGCGCAATGCCACAGCAGATTTAGATAAACGACGTGCGCGAATATAGGCACCGATAGCATGACCGGTGACATCCTTGAACATCCTTTGCAGATGCCACTTGGAATAGCCTGCTTTAGCCGCCACATTATCCAGTGACAAAGGCTGGTCGAGATGACCTTCCAGCCAGGTGAGCAGGTCGCGAATAATTCCAGCCTGATCCATATACTATCCTCATCCTTAAAACAGCAGGTGCCTGATAACAGGTTAGCGGATAATAGCATTTTTTGATGTTTTAGCATTCAGTGTTTTTTTTGCGCATTAATGCCTTTTATGGCTCGTTTTGGGCGAATATATTCTAATCCTGTGATCTTGCTACATTTTTGTCTAACGTGTTGAATAATCGCTCAGTGCAATTTTAAAGAATGGTAACAATATGAAATACAAGACTTTGATCTTCACCGCGTTGCTGCTGATGGTCGGCCGCGCCGCGCAGGCGGAACAGATTGGTTCCGTCGATACCGTGTTCAAAATGTTTGGCCCGGACCACAAAATCGTGGTGGAGGCGTTTGACGATCCGGACGTGAACAACGTCACCTGCTATGTCAGCCGTGCGAAAACGGGCGGTATCAAAGGCGGGCTGGGGCTGGCGGAAGATACTTCCGATGCGGCGATCTCTTGCCAGCAGGTGGGGCCGGTTGAGTTGAGCGATAAAATTAAAAACGGCAAAGCGCAGGGCGATGTGGTGTTCCAGAAACGGACCTCGCTGGTGTTTAAAAAGCTGCAGGTAGTGCGTTTCTATGATGCCAAGCGCAACACCCTGGCTTACCTGGCCTATTCCGACAAAGTGGTGGAAGGCTCGCCGAAAAACGCGATCAGTGCGGTGCCGATTATGCCGTGGCATTAATTCAGGGATAAACCATGCAACAACCTGTGGTCTGGCTGGTTGAAGACGAAACCAGTATCGCCGATACGCTGATCTACATGCTTCAGCAGGAAGGCTTCGCGGTAAAGGCGTTTGAGCGCGGTTTACCGGTGCTGGAGGCGGCGCGGCGGCAGGCTCCGGCGCTCGCCATTCTGGACGTCGGGCTGCCGGACATCAGCGGCTTCGAGCTGTGCCGCCAGCTGCTGGCCCAGCATCCGTCACTGCCGGTGCTGTTTCTGACGGCACGCAGTGATGAAGTGGATAAGCTCCTCGGTCTGGAAATGGGCGCTGACGACTATGTCGCTAAGCCGTTCTCTCCGCGAGAAGTCTGCGCCCGAGTAAGGACGATTTTACGTCGAATGCAAAAATCCGCCGCGCCAGCAGAGACGGTGCGTATCGGGCAGTTTGAACTGAATGAGGCTGCCGCGCGTATAAGCTGGTGCGGTGAAGCATTGCCCCTGACCCGCTATGAATTCTTGCTGCTCAAAACCTTATTACAGGCGCCCGGGCGAGTCTTTTCTCGTCAGCAGCTCATGGACAAGGTATGGGGTGAAGATGGCGACAGTTTCGATCGTACCGTGGACACCCACATCAAAACCCTGCGCGCCAAGCTGCGGGCGGTGAATGAGGAACTGTCACCCATCAGCACCCATCGCGGCATGGGATACAGTCTGGGCCTTTACTGATGCGCATTGGGATGCGGTTATTGCTGGGGTACTTCCTGATCGTGGCCATCGCCGCGTGGTTTGTGCTGTCGATCTTTGTTCAGGAAGTAAAGCCCGGCGTGCGCAGGGCAACCGAGGGCACGTTAATCGATACTGCGACCTTACTCGCCGAAGTCGGGCGTGAGGATCTTCTTTCGGGCCATGCGCAGCAGGGCAAACTGGCGCAGGCCTTTTCTCAGCTTCATCAGCGCCCTTTCCGCGCCAATATCGGCGGGATCCATAAAGTCCGTAACGAGTATCACGTCTACATGACCGATGCGCAGGGCCGCGTCGTGTTTGATTCCGCCGGTCTGGCCGTGGGGCAAGATTACTCGCGCTGGAACGATGTCTGGCTGACGCTTCGCGGTGAATACGGCGCGCGCAGTACCCAGAGCCATCCCGACGATCCAGAGAGCACGGTGATGTATGTTGCCGCGCCGGTTGTGGAGCAGGGTAAGATTATCGGCGTGCTGTCGGTCGGGAAACCTAACAGCGCGATGGCACCGGTTATCCATCGCAGCGAGCGAAGGATCCTGTGGGCAGGCGGAGCGCTGCTCGGCATTGCCCTGCTGATCGGTGTTCTCGTCGCCTGGTGGATCAATCGTTCTATCAGTACGTTATCGCGCTATGCCGACTCGGTGACCACGGATACGCCTCTCCCGCTACCTAATCCAGGCAGCAGCGAACTGCACAAGCTGGCACAGGCGCTGGAGAATATGCGCATTCGCCTGGAAGGGAAAAACTACATTGAACACTATGTCCATGCGCTGACCCACGAGCTGAAAAGCCCCATCGCCGCCATACGCGGCGCGGCGGAAATTCTCGCCGAGCAGCCGCCGCCGCAGGTGGCCGCGCGGTTTATCGATAATATTCTGGTGCAAAACGCGCGCATGCAGTCGCTGGTCGAAAAGCTGCTTACGCAGGCGCGGCTGGAAAATCGGGTCGAGATCGTGCCGGTCAGTGTCGATGTCGACACGCTATTTACCCGCCTGGCCGACGCGCGTTCGGCGGTTCTGACGGCGAAAAATATCACGCTGACGAGCCAAAGCACCTCTCTGTGCGTTGCGGGCGATCCCGAACTGCTCGAACAGGCCCTGGGGAATTTGCTGGATAACGCCATCGACTTCACGCCGCCCGGCGGGGAGATTGCGCTGGCCGCGTATGAAGCGCAAACGCAGATCCTGCTCACGGTGACCGATAGCGGAAGCGGTATCCCGGATTATGCGCTGGAGCGTATTTTTGAGCGCTTTTACTCCCTTCCGCGTAGCAACGGTTTGAAGAGCAGCGGACTTGGGCTGGCCTTTGTTCAGGAGGTTGCCCGTTTGCACCAGGGGGGCATTACGTTGCGGAATCGTGATGAAGGGGGCGCAACCGCCACGCTGGCACTTCACCGTCACTTCACATAGCTTCAAACTGACCCCGCATAGCCTCGTTACGCTCTCCTCATCACAAAGGAGACGTAATGATGAAATCCCCCCTGTTCTGGAAAGTGAGCACCCTGCTGGGGTGCATTCTGCTGCTGTTAGTTCCGTTGTTTATGGTCAGTAATCTCATTTCGGAACGCGAGAGCTACCGTAATGACGTTGAAAACACGCTTCGTCAAAGCACCAGCGGACCGCAAAAGCTGGTCGGCCCGCTGATTGCCATTCCGATGACGGAGATCTTTTACAAGATAGAGGACGAGAAGAAGGTCGAATACAAGAAAAGGTATATGCATTTCATTCTGCCGGAATCTCTGGTTGTGGAAGGGAACCAGCGCGTGGAGTCCCGAAATATTGGCATCTACGACGGGCAAATCTGGAACACTGACCTGAAGATAAAAGCGCAGTTTAATACCGAAGAGCTTAAGCAGTTGAAAGGGGAAACGATCGCGACAGGGCAGCCGTTTATCGTGACGGGCGTTGGAGACGCACGGGGTATTGGCACGGTCAGTATCTCTAAAATCAATGGTGAGGCGCTAAGCGTGGAACCCGGTTCAGGTGTCTACGGGGCGCTTGCTGGGATCCACATCCCGCTGACCGACAAAGCGCTGGAAGCCAAAACGTTTGCACTTGAGATGTCACTCAATCTGGCGGGAACCGGCAGTTTTGCGGTGGTACCGGTAGGGCGTAATAGCGAAATGACGCTCAACAGCAACTGGCCGCATCCGGGCTTTATGGGCAACTATCTGCCGGTTAAGCACAAAATTGGCGAGTCTGGTTTCCAGGCGAACTGGAAGAGCAGCTGGTTTGCGAACAACCTTGAGAGCTGGTTCAGCGGGAGTGAATCGCCGTCGTGGGAGTCGATCCCCGCCTTTAGCGTCACGATAGCCACGCCCGCCGATCAGTATCAGTTGACTGACCGGGCGATCAAGTACGCTATTTTGCTGATTGCGCTGACGTTTATGGCCTTCTTTGTCTTCGAAACCTTAACCGGGCTGCGCCTTCACCCGATGCAGTATCTGCTGGTGGGGCTGTCGCTGGTCCTGTTCTACCTGGTGTTGCTGGCGTTGTCTGAACACGTCGGGTTTACGCCTGCCTGGGTTGTTGCAAGCCTGGTGGGCGCAGCGATGAACGGAATGTACCTGCAGGCCGTGCTGAAAAGCTGGAAACGCAGCGGGCTGTTTGTGCTGGCACTACTCGGGTTGGACGTGGTGATGTGGTTCCTGCTGCGCTCGGAGGATAGTGCGCTGCTATTGGGGTCAGCGGTTCTCGCGCTGGCGCTGTTCGCCGTCATGTACCTGACCCGTCATTTCGACTGGTACTCGCTCTCTCAGCCGAAGCTACCTGAGCCACCCGCTGAGCCGGACAACGCCAGGATGCGGATCTGGAAATAAAAAAAACGGCGCAAATGCGCCGTTTTTTAATGCGTTAACTGCGGGATTACTCCTGCAGATCACCACAGAAACGGTACCCTTCGCCGTGGATCGTGGCGATGATTTCCGGCGTATCTGGCGTAGATTCGAAATGCTTACGAATACGACGGATGGTCACGTCTACGGTACGGTCATGCGGCTTCAGCTCGCGACCGGTCATTTTCTTCAGCAGTTCTGCACGGGACTGAATTTTGCCCGGGTTTTCGCAGAAGTGCAGCATCGCGCGGAATTCACTGCGCGGCAGTTTATACTGCTCGCCGTTCGGGCTAATCAGCGAACGGCTATTGATATCAAGTTCCCAGCCGTTGAATTTGTAGCTGTCTACGCTACGACGCTCTTCGCTGACCGTTCCCAGGTTCATGGTGCGGGACAGCAGGTTGCGTGCACGAATGGTTAACTCGCGAGGATTGAACGGCTTGGTGATGTAGTCATCCGCACCGATTTCCAGGCCAAGAATTTTATCAACTTCGTTATCACGGCCCGTCAGGAACATTAACGCGACGTTCGCCTGCTCGCGCAGTTCGCGCGCCAGAAGAAGGCCGTTTTTGCCTGGCAGGTTAATGTCCATAATGACCAGGTTGATATCATTTTCAGAAAGGATCTGATGCATCTCTGCGCCATCGGTCGCTTCAAAGACATCGTAGCCTTCTGCTTCGAAAATGCTCTTTAACGTGTTGCGTGTTACCAACTCGTCTTCAACGATAAGAATGTGCGGGGTCTGCATGTTTGCTACCTAAATTGCCAACTAAATCGAAACAGGAAGTACAAAAGTCCCTGACCTGCCTGATGCATGTCGCAAATTAACATGATCGGCTTAACGTGACTAAAGTACGTAATTGCGTTCTTGATGCACTTTCCATCAACGTCAACAACATCATTAGCTTGGTCTTGGGTACTTTCCCTTTGGACCCGACAGTGTCAAAAACGGCTGTCATCCTAACCATTTTAACAGCAACATAACAGGCTAAGTGACACCGGACACCCAATAAAACTACGCTTCGTTGACATATATCAAGTTCAATTGTAGCACGTTAACAGTTTGATGAAATCATCGTATCTGAATGCTAGCCTTTGTCACAAATTTTCAATAAACCAACTAGTTGCGGACATTGATTGATAAACAATACGAATCCAATTAAGAATAGGCATTCACACAGTCATTATCATTATAAAACATATGGATAATACCTGTCTGTTAACATTCTAACTGATTGTTCATCCACAAAATAGTTTAGCGTTTTTAATTTGTTATGAAACGCTATTTCGGTGATTTGTGTTGCAATTTTGTAAATTCGTGCTGCGTAATATGTTGAGGCGCATCACATTTTTACCCGCTAACTGCTTAAAAAGAGAGCATAAATGCATCTGTCGATTGTGCTGGTAGCTCCAGCAAGACCCGAAAACATAGGCGCTGCCGCGCGTGCCATGAAGACCATGGGTTTTACCGATTTACGTATCGTGGACAGCACGGCCCACCTGGAGCCTGCGGCACGTTGGGTGGCACATGGTTCAGGCGATATTCTCGATAATATAACCACTTACGCGACGCTTGCTGATGCGCTGCACGACATTTCATTTACCGTTGCAACCACCGCGCGCAGCCGGGCGAAGTTCCATTATTACGCCACACCCGCGGAGCTGGTGCCCATGTTGAGTGAGAAAAGCCAGTGGCTGGAGAAAGCCGCGCTGGTGTTTGGGCGTGAAGATTCCGGGCTGACCAATGAAGAGCTGGAACTGGCGGATGTGCTGACAGGCGCGCCGATGATTGCCGATTATCCTTCTCTCAATTTAGGCCAGGCGGTGATGGTCTATTGCTATCAATTAGCATCCTTAATACAAATTCCGCAGCCGCCTGTTACAGGTACCGATGAAAATCAGCTGGCTGCACTTCGCGCGCGCGTGGAAAACCTGCTCATGCAGCTGGGTGTGGCTGACGATCAAAAAATGGTCGACTGGCTACAGCAGCGTTTGGGCCGTCTTGAGCAACGCGACACGGCAATGCTGCACCGTTTGCTGCACGATATTGAAAAAAAATTGGCCGAGTAAAGTGCTGTCATGCATTTTTATTATGGTGTAATCATCTGATGCTAAGGGTTGCTTTTGGGGTATTCGGATGAAAATAAATCCGACGGCAGCGGGACGTGAGAGTCATCCGAATTGTGATCAAATTAAAAATTCGTTGACTTAAGATGCCCGATCCTTTAACCCTAAAAGAATACAGCACAGACAGATAATAATGACAGAGTACACAACATCCATGAAACGCATCAGCATCAACACCATTACCACAACCATCATCATTACCACAGGTAACGATGCGGGCTGACGCGTACAGGAAAAACAAAAAAAAGCCCGCACCTGAACAGTGCGGGCTTTTTTTTCGGCTAAAGGAAACGAGGTAGAACCATGCGAGTGTTGAAGTTCGGCGGTACATCAGTGGCAAATGCAGAACGTTTTCTGCGTGTTGCCGATATCCTGGAAAGCAACGCCAGGCAGGGGCAGGTTGCGACCGTGCTCTCTGCCCCGGCAAAAATCACAAACCATCTGGTGGCGATGATTGAAAAAACCATCGGTGGCCAGGATGCACTCCCGAACATCAGCGACGCCGAGCGCATCTTCGCTGACCTGCTGCAAGGGCTGGCAGAGGCGCTGCCTGGCTTCCCGCACGCTCAGCTGAAGTCCTTCGTTGAGCAGGAATTCGCGCAAATCAAACACGTCCTGCACGGCATCAGCCTCCTCGGTCAGTGCCCGGACAGCATCAACGCGGCGCTGATCTGCCGGGGCGAAAAACTCTCAATCGCCATCATGGCGGGCGTGCTGGAAGCGCGCGGCCATAACGTGACCGTGATCGACCCGGTAGAAAAACTGCTGGCGGTGGGCCACTACCTCGAATCCACCGTTGATATTGCCGAATCAACCCGCCGTATCGCCGCGAGCAAAATCCCGTCTGACCACATGATCCTGATGGCAGGCTTCACCGCCGGTAACGAGAAGGGCGAGCTGGTGGTGCTGGGCCGTAACGGCTCCGACTACTCCGCCGCCGTGCTGGCCGCCTGTTTACGCGCAGACTGTTGTGAGATCTGGACCGATGTTGATGGCGTTTATACCTGCGACCCGCGCCAGGTTCCGGACGCCAGGCTGCTCAAGTCGATGTCGTACCAGGAAGCGATGGAGCTTTCCTACTTCGGCGCTAAAGTGCTTCACCCGCGTACCATCTCCCCGATTGCCCAGTTCCAGATCCCTTGCCTGATTAAAAACACCGGTAACCCGCAGGCGCCGGGTACGTTGATTGGGGCGAGTACTGATGAAGACGGTCTGCCGGTGAAAGGCATCTCCAACCTCAACAATATGGCGATGTTCAGCGTCTCCGGCCCGGGGATGAAAGGGATGGTCGGCATGGCGGCGCGCGTTTTTGCAGCCATGTCCCGCAACGGTATCTCGGTGGTGCTGATCACCCAGTCCTCTTCTGAATACAGCATCAGCTTCTGCGTGCCGCAGGCTGACTGCCTGCGCGCCCGTCGCGCGCTGGAGGAGGAGTTTTATCTGGAGCTGAAAGAAGAGCTCCTGGAGCCGCTCTCCATTCAGGAGCGTCTGGCGATCATCTCTGTGGTCGGCGACGGTATGCGCACGCTGCGCGGTATCTCCGCCAAGTTCTTTGCCGCGCTGGCGCGCGCCAATATCAATATCGTGGCGATTGCCCAGGGCTCGTCAGAGCGTTCAATTTCTGTTGTCGTGGACAACGATGACGCTACCACCGGCGTACGCGTGGTTCACCAGATGCTGTTCAACACCGATCAGGTCATCGAGCTGTTCCTGATTGGCGTGGGGGGCGTGGGCGGCGCGCTGCTGGAGCAGGTGAAGCGTCAGCAGGAGTGGCTGAAGAAGAAACATATCGATCTGCGCGTCTGCGGGATTGCCAACTCCAGAGCGTTGCTGACCAACGTGCATGGCCTTAACCTGGAAAACTGGCAGGCCGAGATGAACGAGGCGAAAGATCCGTTCAACCTGGGCCGCCTGATCCGTCTGGTGAAAGAGTACCATCTGCTTAACCCGGTGATTGTCGACTGTACCTCGAACCAGGCGGTTGCCGATCAGTACGCCGACTTCCTGCGCGAAGGTTTCCACGTGGTAACGCCGAACAAAAAGGCCAACACCTCGTCGATGGATTACTATCACCAGCTGCGTCTGGCGGCGAGCAAGTCGCGCCGCAAGTTCCTGTACGACACCAACGTGGGCGCGGGGCTGCCGGTTATCGAGAACCTGCAAAACCTGCTGAACGCGGGCGATGAACTGCAGCGTTTCTCCGGTATTCTCTCCGGCTCGCTGTCGTTTATCTTCGGCAAGCTGGATGAAGGGATGAGCCTGTCGGAAGCCACCCGCGCCGCGCGTGAACTGGGCTATACCGAGCCGGATCCGCGTGACGACCTTTCCGGCATGGACGTGGCGCGCAAGCTGCTGATCCTCGCGCGTGAAACGGGCCGCGAGCTCGAGCTTTCGGATATCGTGATTGAACCTGTGCTACCAGCAGAGTTTGATGACGGCGGTGACGTCAGCGCCTTTATGGCGAATTTGCCGCAGCTTGACGATGCTTTTGCTGCCCGTGTGGCGAAAGCCCGTGATGAAGGTAAGGTATTGCGCTATGTTGGCAACATTGAAGAAGATGGCGTGTGCCGGGTGAAGATTGCCGAAGTGGATGGCAACGACCCGCTGTACAAAGTCAAAAACGGCGAAAACGCCCTCGCGTTTTACAGCCACTATTATCAGCCATTGCCGCTGGTGCTTCGCGGCTATGGCGCAGGGAACGATGTTACAGCGGCGGGTGTGTTTGCCGATCTGCTGCGTACCCTGTCATGGAAGTTAGGAGTTTAACATGGTCAAAGTTTATGCCCCGGCTTCCAGCGCCAATATGAGCGTCGGATTTGACGTGCTGGGCGCGGCGGTCACGCCGGTGGATGGTTCGCTGCTGGGCGATACGGTAACGGTGGAGGCGGCAGACAGCTTCAGCCTGAATAACGTGGGCCGCTTCGCCTGCAAGCTGCCGTCCGAGCCGCGCGAAAATATCGTTTATCAGTGCTGGGAACGCTTCTGTCAGGAGATCGGCAAAAACGTGCCGGTCGCCATGACGCTGGAAAAAAGCATGCCGATCGGCTCGGGCCTGGGCTCCAGCGCCTGCTCCGTGGTCGCCGCGCTGGTGGCGATGAACGAGCACTGCGGCAAGCCGCTGAACAACAGCCGTCTGCTGGGGCTGATGGGCGAGCTGGAAGGGCGCATCTCCGGCAGCATTCATTATGACAACGTGGCGCCGTGCTTCCTGGGGGGCATGCAGCTGATGATCGAAGAAAATGGCATCATCAGCCAGCAGGTGCCAGGGTTTGATGAGTGGCAGTGGGTGCTGGCCTATCCGGGCATTAAGGTCTCTACCGCGGAAGCGCGTGCGATCCTGCCCGCGCAGTATCGTCGTCAGGACTGTATCGCCCACGGGCGTCATCTGGCGGGCTTCATTCACGCCTGCTATACCCGACAGCCGCAGCTGGCGGCGAAGCTGATGAAAGACGTCATTGCCGAGCCGTACCGCACGAAGCTGCTGCCCGGTTTTAACGAGGCGCGACAGGCCTCGATGGATATCGGCGCGCAGGCGTGCGGCATCTCCGGCTCCGGCCCGACGCTGTTCGCCCTGTGCGACAAGCCAGACACCGCGCAGCGCGTGGCGGACTGGCTCTCTAAACACTACCTGCAAAATCAGGAAGGCTTTGTTCATATTTGCCGTCTGGACACGGCTGGCGCACGAGTACTGGGATAATCAATGAAACTCTATAACCTTAAAGATCATAACGAGCAGGTCAGCTTCGCGCAGGCGGTAACTCAGGGACTGGGCAAAAATCAGGGGCTATTTTTCCCCCATGACCTGCCGGAATTTCAGCTGACCGACATTGACGAGCTGCTGAAGCAGGACTTTGTCACCCGCAGCACCAAAATTCTCTCGGCGTTTATTGGCGACGAAATCCCGCAGGAGCTGCTGGAAGAGCGCGTGCGTGCGGCGTTTGCTTTCCCGGCGCCGGTGAAGCAGGTTGAGCCTGACGTTGGCTGCCTGGAACTGTTCCACGGCCCGACGCTGGCGTTCAAAGACTTCGGCGGTCGCTTTATGGCGCAGATGCTGACCCACATCAGCGGCGATAAGCCGGTGACCATCCTGACCGCGACCTCCGGCGACACCGGCGCGGCGGTGGCTCACGCGTTCTACGGCCTGAAAAACGTCCGCGTAGTGATCCTCTACCCGAAAGGCAAAATCAGCCCGCTGCAGGAAAAACTGTTCTGTACGCTCGGCGGCAACATTGAAACCGTGGCGATCGACGGCGATTTCGATGCCTGTCAGGCGCTGGTCAAGCAGGCCTTCGACGACGAAGAGCTGAAGGTGGCCCTGGGTCTGAACTCTGCCAACTCCATCAACATCAGCCGTCTGCTGGCGCAGATCTGCTACTACTTCGAGGCGGTGGCGCAGCTGCCGCAGGAAGCGCGCAACCAGCTGGTGATCTCCGTGCCGAGCGGTAACTTCGGTGACCTGACGGCGGGCCTGCTGGCGAAATCCCTGGGTCTGCCGGTGAAACGCTTTATCGCCGCCACCAACGCCAACGACACCGTGCCGCGCTTCCTGAAAGACGGGAAGTGGGCGCCGAACGCCACGCAGGCAACGCTCTCTAATGCGATGGATGTGTCACAGCCGAACAACTGGCCGCGCGTGGAAGAGCTGTTCCGCCGTAAGATCTGGCGTCTGGGTGACCTGGGCTACGCCGCGGTGACGGATGAAACCACCAAAGCGACCATGCGCGAGCTGAAAGCGGTGGGGTACACCTCTGAACCGCACGCGGCGATTGCTTACCGCGCGCTGCGCGACCAGCTTAACCCGGGTGAATACGGCCTGTTCCTGGGCACCGCGCATCCGGCGAAGTTCAAAGAGAGCGTGGAAGCGATTCTGGGCGAAACGCTGCCGCTGCCAAAAGAGCTGGCCGAGCGTGCCGATCTGCCGCTGCTCTCCCACGAGCTGCCGGCGGACTTTGCCGCGCTGCGTAAGCTGATGATGACCCGAGCATAATTTTTGTCGGGTGCGGCTACGCCTTACCCGACCTACACCGGCTCAGAACGTAGGCCGGGCAAGCGCAGCGCCACCCGGCAACAGCAGCACCGAGCCGTAGGCCGGGTAAGGCGAAGCCGCCACCCGGCTTTTTTGTGAAGAAATTAAGGAGAAATAACGCAGGAAAAAAGTAGAAATTCCCAATAAATGCGGTCACTTAGCGTTTAGGATTGCAGAGAATAACATCCCCCGTTCCCCTCGCGTAATCTCCTTACATCGGCCCACGTTGGGCAAGACGAATAAGGAGTCACCTATGTCTAAACTGAAACCTGCACTCATCGCGCTTTCACTGATGCTGGTCGCTCCCATGGCGGTACAGGCTTCCGAAATTACCCTCGTCCCTGCGGTAAAACTGCAGATTGGCGACCGGGATAACAATGGGCACTACTGGGACGGTGGCCGCTGGCGCGACCACGACTGGTGGAAGGCGCACTATGACTGGCGCGATAACCACTGGCGTCCGCATGATGAAAAGCGTAAACATGACAACCGCCATGATGACCATCACCACGATGACCACCGTGACGATCGCGGCCCGGACTGGAAACACCATTAATGCAAAACCCCGCCAACTGGCGGGGTTTGTTTTTACTGCTCGTGGCGCTTAAACACCAGTTCGCCTTTCCCTGACGCTTCTTCGTCAAAGAAATAACCTTCGCTGTTAAATCCGGTCAGCTGCTCCGGATTTGTCAGGCGGTTCTGGATGATGTAGCGGCTCATCAACCCGCGCGCTTTCTTGGCGTAGAAGCTGATCACTTTGAACTTACCGTTCTTCTCGTCGAGGAACACCGGTTTGATAATCTCCGCATCCAGATTTTTCGGTTTCACCGATTTGTAGTACTCATCGGATGCCAGGTTAATCACTACGTTATCGCCCTGAGCGCGCAGCGCCGCGTTCAGTTTGTCGGTAATGATATCGCCCCAGAAATGGTACAGATCTTTGCCTTTGGCATTCTCCAGGCGGATACCCATCTCCAGACGATAGGGCTGCATCAGGTCCAGCGGGCGCAGAACGCCGTACAGGCCTGACAGCATACGCAGATGCTGCTGGGCAAAATCGAAATCGGATTCGCTAAAATCTTCCGCCTGCAGGCCGGTATAGACATCGCCTTTAAAGGCCAGAATCGCCTGGCGTGCATTAGCCGGGGTGAAATCCGGGTGCCACTCGTGAAAGCGGGTGGCGTTCAGGTCTGCCAGCTTGTCGCTGATGCTCATCAGCGAGGCGATTTGGGGCGCAGAGAGCTTACGCGCTTCGCGGATCAGCTGTTGCGAGTAGTCCAGCAGTTCAGGCTGGGTATAGCGCTCGGTGGCGAGCGGGCTCTGGTAATCGAGCGTTTTTGCAGGTGAAATCAGAATCAGCATATCCAGTCCTTGCAGGAAATTTAGAGCGACTTTAGCAAAAAATCGCTCTGAATTGATCGATAGCTGTTATTGCCGCGGCAAATCATCCCAGGAGCCGGGGGCAAGCTGCGCTTCTATTTCGGGATAGCGGGTGGGATCAAACACGGGTTTAAGGCCCAGCTTGCGCTGACGCAGATAGTCCTGAGCAATGAGCGTCACCACCGGAGAAAGCAGCAAAATTGCCGTCAGGTTGGTGATCGCCATCAGCGCCATAATCACGTCCGCCAGTTGCCAGACCACCGGCATGCTGAGCAGGGCACCCGTCATTATCATGGCGATGACACCCGCGCGAAGCACGTTGCGCGAATGCCGCGAATCAAGCTTCAGGAAGATCAGGTTGTTCTCCGCGTAGAGATAGTTCACCGTGATCGAACTAAACGCAAAAAGACCCACGATCAATGAGACGAAACCGGCTCCCCAGCCACCCACAAGATTGACCAGCGCCTGCTGAACAAGCTGTATCCCGACGGTACCAGAGGGATGGGGAAGGGGCCCCGACAGCAGAATGATCATTGCGCTGGCGGAGCAGATAATAATGGTGTCCGTGAACACACCAATCATCTGCACAATGCCCTGCGCTGCAGGATGGGGAGGCCAGGACGCCGCCGCTGCGGCTGCGTTGGGCGTTGAACCCATACCGGCTTCGTTCGAGAACATGCCCCGCTGAAATCCTGCCGTGAGTGCCTGACTGACGGTATAACCCAGCGCGCCTGAGGCCGCTTCGCGCCAGCCGAACGCGCTTTCAAAGATAGCGGCGATGACGTCCGGCAACTGATCGATGTGCAGTACGGTAACGAACAGACTGGCGGCGACCCACAGGAGGGCCATAACCGGAACCAACCATTGCATCAGGCGGGCCACGCCTTTGAGACCGGCATATATCGTCAGCAGGGTGAGAAGCGCTAAAACGGCACCGGTTACCCATTCCGGGCAGGCAAAGGCATATCGCATGGCATGCGCCACGGAGTTTGCCTGGACGGTGTTAAAAATCAGGCCATAGGCGATGAGTAAGAAGAGCGAAAACAGGACGCCCATCCAGCGCATCCCCAGTCCACGGGCCATATACCAGGCCGGACCGCCGCGAAACTGATCGTTTTTGTCTTTCTCTTTATAGAGTTGAGCGAGCGAGCATTCAGCGAACGAGGTCGCCATGCCGATAATCGCCGTGACCCACATCCAGAATACGGCACCGGGACCACCCGCACTGATGGCCAGCGCAACGCCAGCCAGATTACCGCTGCCGACCCGCGCGGCGAGACTGGTGCAGAGTGCCTGAAATGAGGTTAATCCACCCGGCTGTGGGGTGATGCTATTTTTCAGACTTCTGCCAAACTTGCGAATATAACGAAACTGGATAAAACCACTGCGCAGCGTGAACCAAATACCTGCTCCCAGGAGCAGATATATCATTATCGAACCCCAGAGGATTTCGTTAATAAAGAACAGAAAATCAGGCATTAACGTCCCTCTTGTTGATGCCAAAGTGAATATGTAAGCGCTACCACTGATTGGACATGCTGTTGATTAGCAGCCTGTTAATATTCTCAGTTTATCATACTCTGCCTAAGCGCACTGTCTGCGGTTGCGCTGCCTCTCACTCGTGTTATCATCAGGGCAGACCGGTTACATCCCCCTAACAAGTAAACCTGTCATTTTTCCGCTGCAGGCATGCTGTCGGTAGCGTGAATTATCCAGGGCACGTTAAAAGAGAAACACTATCATGACGGATAAATTGACCTCCCTTCGTCAGTTCACCACTGTCGTAGCTGACACCGGAGATATCGCGGCAATGAAGCTGTACCAGCCGCAGGATGCCACAACCAACCCTTCTCTGATCCTTAACGCCGCACAGATCCCTGAGTATCGCAAACTGATTGACGACGCTGTGACCTGGGCGAAAGCACAGAGCAACGACCGCGCGCAGCAGGTTGTGGACGCTACCGACAAGCTGGCAGTGAACATCGGTCTGGAAATCCTGAAACTGGTTCCTGGCCGTATCTCTACCGAAGTGGATGCACGTCTCTCCTACGACACCGAAGCCTCTATCGCGAAAGCGAAACGTCTGATCAAACTGTACAACGATGCTGGCATCAGCAACGACCGTATCCTGATCAAACTGGCTTCCACCTGGCAGGGCATCCGCGCTGCAGAGCAGCTGGAAAAAGACGGTATCAACTGTAACCTGACCCTGCTGTTCTCCTTCGCGCAGGCGCGTGCATGTGCAGAAGCAGGCGTATACCTGATTTCTCCGTTCGTGGGCCGTATTCTGGACTGGTACAAAGCCAACACCGATAAGAAAGAGTACGCACCGGCTGAAGATCCAGGCGTGGTTTCTGTTACTGAAATCTACGAATACTACAAACAGCACGGCTATGAGACCGTGGTTATGGGCGCGAGCTTCCGTAACGTCGGTGAAATTATCGAGCTGGCTGGCTGTGACCGCCTGACCATCGCCCCTGCGCTGCTGAAAGAGCTGGCAGAGAGCGAAGGCGTGCTTGAGCGTAAACTGTCCTACACCGGTGAAGTGAAAGCACGCCCAGAGCGCATCACTGAATCCGAGTTCCTGTGGCAGCACAACCAGGATCCAATGGCAGTAGACAAACTGGCGGACGGTATCCGTAAGTTTGCTGTTGACCAGGGCAAACTGGAAAAAATGATCGGCGATCTGCTGTAATCATTCCGCGTGACCGGGCTCCCGGTCACGCGACTTCTTTCGTACCCTGTCTGAATCCCTTCTCTGCGTGTATCATTCCCTTTAATCAGTACTTTTTGAATGGAATGGATATGAATACCTTACGCATCGGCCTCGTGTCGATTTCTGACCGCGCCTCCAGCGGTGTTTATCAGGATAAAGGCATCCCCGCTCTGGAAGAGTGGCTTGGCAGCGCGCTGACTACCCCCTTTGATATTCAGACCCGCCTGATCCCCGACGAACAGCCGATCATTGAGCAGACGCTTTGCGAGCTGGTGGACGAGATGAGCTGCCACCTTGTTCTGACGACGGGCGGAACCGGCCCCGCGCGCCGCGACGTGACGCCGGACGCGACGCTGGCGGTTGCCGATCGCGAAATGCCGGGCTTCGGTGAACAGATGCGACAGATCAGTCTACACTTTGTTCCGACGGCCATTCTTTCCCGTCAGGTAGGGGTGATCCGCAAGCAGGCGTTGATCCTTAACCTGCCAGGCCAGCCGAAGTCGATCAAAGAGACGCTGGAAGGGCTGAAAGCAGAAGATGGCAGCGTCATCGTGCACGGTATCTTTGCAAGTGTACCGTATTGTATACAACTGCTTGACGGTCCGTATGTGGAAACCGATGAGAAAGTGGTAGCAGCTTTTCGTCCTAAAAGCGCTCGCCGCGAAACAATCTCCTGAAAATAACGAGAATGTGACATTAGCGTCAACCGCAGTAGCGTGTAAACGGATTTACGATATAGTAATTTTTTCTTTACGATAACTGTAAAAATAAATCCACAACGCACGCATAATGGTTCGCTATGTCACATAACACCCGACCTCTGAATCGACAGGACTACAAAACCCTCACGCTCGCGGCCTTAGGTGGCGCGCTGGAGTTTTACGACTTTATCATCTTCGTCTTCTTCGCCGCCGTGGTGGGGGAGCTCTTCTTCCCGGCGGATATCCCGGAATGGCTGCGTCAGGTGCAAACCTTCGGCATTTTTGCCGCCGGGTATCTGGCGCGTCCGCTGGGGGGCATTGTAATGGCGCACTTTGGCGATCTGGTCGGGCGTAAGAAGATGTTCACCCTCAGTATCCTGCTGATGGCCGTGCCGACGCTGGCTATTGGTCTGCTGCCCACCTATGCCTCGATGGGGATCCTTGCGCCGTTGCTGCTGTTGCTGATGCGTATTCTCCAGGGGGCGGCCATCGGTGGTGAAGTTCCAGGTGCATGGGTATTTGTGTCTGAGCATGTGCCTGCCCGCCGCATTGGGATCGCCTGTGGAACCTTAACCGCGGGGCTCACCGTCGGGATCTTACTGGGGTCGGTAGTGGCGACGATTGTGAATACCAGCATGACGCAGCAGGCCGTGCACGACTGGGGCTGGCGTATTCCGTTCCTGCTGGGCGGGGCGTTTGGCCTGGTGGCGATGTACCTTCGCCGCTGGCTGCAGGAGACGCCGATATTCCTGGAAATGCAGCAGCGCAAAGCGCTGGCGGATGAGCTGCCGGTGAAGGCGGTTGTGGTACGCCATAAAAAAGCGGTGGTGGTGTCGATGCTGCTCACCTGGCTGCTCTCGGCGGGCATTGTAGTGGTGATATTGATGTCCCCGGTGTGGCTGCAAAAGCAGTACGGTTTCGCCCCTGCCGTGACGCTACAGGCGAACAGTATCGCGACAATTATGCTCTGCTTTGGCTGTCTGGCCGCCGGGCTGGCGGCAGATCGTTTCGGTGCCAGCGTGACCTTTATCGTCGGAAGCCTGCTGCTGGCCGCATCAAGCTGGGCGTTTTATCATCTGGCGGGCAGCCATCCTGAACAACTGTTCCTGCTGTACGGCGTGGTAGGGCTGTGTGTGGGCGTCGTGGGTGCAGTGCCTTACGTGATGGTGCGAGCCTTCCCGCCGGAAGTACGTTTCAGCGGTATCTCTTTCTCTTACAACGTGTCGTATGCCATTTTCGGTGGCCTGACCCCGATTGCGGTGACGGTGTTGATGGGCGTTTCGCCCATGGCTCCGGCCTGGTATGTGCTGGCGCTCTCGCTGATGGGGCTGGGATTAGGAATTTGGCTGAGGCAGACGCGGGAATGTCGTGCCCGCGAGGCGGGCACGACAGAGGGATCAGTGTTTTTCACCAATCGGTAGAATGGTGCGGCCGAACTGCTCGTTTAGCACTTCGCCCATTGCCAGGTAGATAGCGCTTGCGCCGCACACCAGGCCAATCCAGCCCGCAACGTGTACGATGCCTTCGTTATCCACCAGGTGGCCGATGGCCAGCAGGGCGAACAGCACGGTCAGGCTCAGGAAGACGAACTGCAGTGCGCGGTTACCTTTCAGGGTGCCGAAGAACATGAACAGGGTAAACACGCCCCACAGACCCAGGTAAACGCCCAGGAAATGCGCGTTTGCCGCGTCTGCCAGGCCCATTTTAGGCAGCAGCAGAATGGCAACCAGCGTCAGCCAGAAAGAGCCGTAGGAGGTAAAGGCGGTTAAGCCGAAGGTGTTGCCTTTCTTATATTCCAGCAGGCCCGCGAAGATTTGCGCGATACCGCCGTAAAAAATGCCCATCGCCAGAATAATGCCATCCATCGGGAACATCCCGATGTTATGCAGGTTCAGCAGGATAGTGGTCATGCCAAAACCCATCAGGCCCAGCGGAGCCGGATTAGCCAACTTAGTGTTGCCCATAAGTCCTCAAAAAAATCATCATTTATATGGTGAAATGGTTAAACCCGCGTCAATACTCCCTGACGGGGCGCGGCATAATAAGGGGCGCAATCGATGCCGTCTATGATCTCATCAGGGGGAAATTAAAATTTTTTTTATACGTCCCCCTTGATGGATGCGGTTGCGACCCCATCTTGTAAGCAACCGCAGTGTGTGGACCTGAAAAAAATCAAATCTGGGCAGTTGAAAAAGCACGTTCTGCCCTTATTACAGGTACACAACCACATGTTGACTGAATTTTTAGTGGAGACGTTTAGATGGGTAAAATTATTGGTATCGACCTGGGTACTACCAACTCTTGTGTAGCGATTATGGATGGCACTACTGCACGTGTGCTGGAGAACGCCGAGGGCGATCGCACCACGCCTTCTATCATTGCTTATACCCAGGATGGTGAAACTCTGGTTGGTCAGCCGGCTAAACGTCAGGCAGTGACAAACCCGCAAAACACCCTGTTTGCGATCAAACGCCTGATTGGCCGCCGCTTCCAGGACGAAGAAGTTCAGCGTGACGTTTCTATCATGCCTTACAAAATCATCGCGGCAGATAACGGCGATGCATGGCTTGATGTGAAAGGCACCAAAACGGCACCACCGCAGATCTCTGCTGAAGTGCTGAAGAAAATGAAGAAAACCGCTGAAGATTACCTGGGTGAGCCGGTAACTGAAGCTGTTATCACCGTACCTGCATACTTCAACGATGCTCAGCGTCAGGCAACCAAAGATGCTGGCCGTATCGCAGGTCTGGAAGTAAAACGTATCATCAACGAACCAACCGCGGCTGCACTGGCTTACGGTCTGGATAAAGAAGTTGGCAACCGTACTATCGCGGTTTACGACCTGGGTGGTGGTACTTTCGATATCTCTATTATCGAAATCGACGAAGTTGACGGCGAAAAAACCTTCGAAGTTCTGGCAACCAACGGTGATACCCACCTGGGTGGTGAAGACTTCGATACCCGTCTGATCAACTACCTCGTTGACGAGTTCAAGAAAGATCAGGGCATTGACCTGCGTAACGATCCGTTGGCCATGCAGCGCCTGAAAGAAGCCGCTGAGAAAGCGAAGATCGAGCTGTCTTCCGCTCAGCAGACCGACGTGAACCTGCCGTACATCACTGCAGACGCGACCGGTCCTAAACACATGAACATCAAAGTGACCCGTGCGAAACTGGAAAGCCTGGTAGAAGACCTGGTGAACCGTTCTATCGAGCCGCTGAAAGTTGCACTGCAGGACGCTGGCCTGTCCGTATCCGATATCCAGGACGTTATCCTGGTGGGTGGTCAGACCCGTATGCCAATGGTTCAGAAGAAAGTCGCTGAATTCTTTGGTAAAGAGCCACGTAAAGACGTTAACCCGGACGAAGCGGTAGCAATCGGTGCTGCGGTTCAGGGTGGCGTACTGACCGGTGAAGTGAAAGACGTACTGCTGCTGGACGTTACCCCGCTGTCTCTGGGTATCGAAACCATGGGCGGTGTGATGACTGCGCTCATCAACAAAAACACCACCATCCCGACGAAACACAGCCAGGTGTTCTCTACCGCTGAAGACAACCAGTCTGCGGTAACCATCCATGTGATTCAGGGTGAGCGTAAGCGTGCGGCGGATAACAAATCTCTGGGTCAGTTCAACCTGGACGGTATCAACCCGGCACCGCGCGGCATGCCGCAGATCGAAGTCACCTTCGACATCGATGCTGACGGTATCCTGCACGTGTCTGCGAAAGACAAAAACAGCGGTAAAGAGCAGAAGATCACCATCAAGGCATCTTCTGGCCTGAACGAAGCGGAAATCGAAAAAATGGTTCGTGATGCTGAAGCTAACGCGGAATCCGACCGTAAATTCGAAGAGCTGGTTCAGACCCGCAACCAGGGTGACCATCTCCTGCACAGCACCCGTAAGCAGGTTGAAGAAGCTGGCGATAAACTGCCAGCGGAAGACAAGACTGCTATCGAAGCTGCACTGACTGCGCTGGAATCCTCACTGAAAGGTGAAGATAAAGCGGATATCGAAGCGAAGATGCAGGAGCTGGCGCAGGCTTCCCAGAAGCTGGTGGAAATCGCTCAGCAGCAGCACGCTCAACAGCAGGCGGGCGCTGATGCATCTGCGAACAACGCGAAAGACGACGACGTTGTCGACGCTGAGTTCGAAGAAGTGAAAGACAAAAAATAATCGCCCTTTGAACGGGTAATTACTGGCACGGGCGAAGAGGTTTCCTCTCCGCCCGTGCACGCATGTTAGGGGCAGATAAAAAAGATGGCTAAGCAAGACTATTACGAGATTTTAGGCGTTTCCAAAACAGCGGAAGAGCGTGAAATCAAAAAGGCGTATAAGCGCCTGGCCATGAAATTCCACCCGGACCGTAACCAGGGTGATAAAGAGGCTGAAGCCAAATTTAAAGAGATCAAAGAAGCCTACGAAGTTCTGACCGATGCACAAAAACGTGCGGCCTATGACCAGTATGGTCACGCAGCCTTTGAGCAGGGCGGCATGGGTGGCGGTGGATTCGGTGGCGGCGGCTTTGGCGGTGGCGCTGATTTCAGCGATATCTTTGGCGATGTATTCGGCGACATCTTCGGCGGTGGGCGTGGTCGTCAGCGTGCAGCGCGCGGTGCAGACCTGCGCTATAACATGGACCTGACGCTGGAAGAGGCCGTTCGCGGTGTCACCAAAGAGATCCGCATCCCGACGCTGGAAGAGTGTGACGTTTGCCATGGCAGCGGCGCGAAAGCGGGTACGCAGCCACAGACCTGTCCAACCTGTCACGGTTCCGGTCAGGTGCAGATGCGCCAGGGCTTCTTCGCGGTGCAGCAGGCCTGTCCGCATTGTCACGGTCGCGGTACGCTGATTAAAGATCCGTGCACCAAATGCCACGGCCACGGTCGCGTTGAGAAAACGAAAACCCTGTCCGTTAAAATCCCGGCTGGCGTTGATACGGGCGACCGCATCCGTCTGGCAGGTGAAGGCGAAGCGGGCGAGCATGGCGCGCCAGCAGGCGATCTGTACGTTCAGGTTCAGGTGAAGCAGCACGCGATTTTTGAGCGTGAAGGCAACAACCTGTACTGCGAAGTGCCTATCAACTTCGCGATGGCGGCGCTGGGCGGTGAAATCGAAGTGCCAACGCTGGATGGTCGCGTGAACCTGAAAGTGCCAGGCGAAACCCAGACCGGTAAGCTGTTCCGCATGCGCGGGAAAGGCGTTAAATCCGTTCGCGGTGGTGCGCAGGGTGACCTGCTGTGCCGCGTCGTTGTGGAAACGCCGGTTGGCCTGAACGACAAGCAGAAACAGCTGTTGAAAGAGCTGCAGGAAAGCTTTGGCGGCCCGACGGGTGAGAAAAACAGCCCGCGCTCCAAAAGCTTCTTCGATGGCGTCAAAAAATTCTTCGATGATTTAACGCGCTAATCCGTTAGCTGTTAAGTGTCCTTAAAAAGCCCGGAAGCGATTCCGGGCTTTTTCTATTTGGAGATATAGTTCGGTAAAACTGAATCTATACTCAACATTAATCTGTTTTTGCCGAGTTGTTTGGCTTGGTATTATGGTTTTATCGAGGTATTGTTGTAAAAGAGAGAACTTAAATGAAATTACTACACCGTTTCTTTAGCAGTGAAGCGTCCGGTGGCGTGATCCTGATTATTGCTGCTGCTGCCGCGATGGTGTTGGCGAACTTAGGATTAACGCGCGATCTCTACCATGCATTTCTGGAAACGCCCGTTGAGCTGAAGGTCGGGGCGCTGGAAATCAACAAGAACATGCTGCTGTGGATCAACGATGCGCTGATGGCGGTGTTTTTCCTGCTCGTCGGGCTTGAGGTCAAGCGTGAACTGGTATCGGGCTCGCTTGCCAGCCGCCAGCGTGCCGCATTCCCGGTGATTGCCGCGCTCGGTGGGATGGTCGTTCCGGCGCTGCTCTTCCTGGCCTTCACCTGGCAGGATCCGATGGCGCGCCACGGCTGGGCTATTCCGGCCGCGACGGATATCGCCTTTGCGCTCGGGGTATTAGCCCTGCTGGGTAGCCGCGTGCCGGTGGCGCTAAAAATCTTCCTGATGGCGCTGGCGATCATCGATGACCTTGGCGCCATCGTCATTATCGCGCTGTTCTATACCAGCGATCTGTCAATCCTGTCGCTGAGCGTGGCCGCTGGGGCGATTGCGGTGCTGGCGCTACTGAACATCTTCAATGTTCGCCGCATTGGCATTTATATCCTGGTAGGAATGGTGCTCTGGACGGCGGTGTTGAAATCGGGTGTGCATGCCACGCTGGCGGGCGTTATTGTAGGCTTCCTTGTGCCGCTTAAGCCGCAGGATGGCAAATCTCCTGCAAAACAGCTGGAGCATGTGCTGCATCCGTGGGTGGCCTTTATGATCCTGCCGCTGTTTGCGTTTGCCAACGCGGGCGTTTCCCTCAGCGGCGTGACGCTGGACGGGCTGACGTCCGTGCTGCCGCTGGGCATCATTGCTGGCCTGTTTATCGGTAAGCCATTGGGGATCAGCCTCTTTTGCTGGCTGGCGATTAAACTGAAGCTGGCGTCTTTGCCTTATGGCACCACGTTTAAGCAGATTATGGCCGTGGGGGTGCTCTGCGGAATCGGGTTTACCATGTCGATCTTTATCTCGACGCTGGCATTTGGCGCGCATGCGCCTGAGCTTATCGTCTGGGCGAAACTCGGCATTCTCATCGGGTCATTACTGGCCGCCGTAATGGGTTATACCTTGTTGAAGGTGAAATTGTCCGGACAGGCCGTTCAGGCATAACGGAATACCGGGAGGAGGCGATCCTTCTCCCGAAACACACTCAAGGAGCGAAGACGCGATGTCTCATTTGAATTACAACCATCTTTACTACTTCTGGCACGTCTATAGACAGGGCTCGGTGGTGGGTGCTGCAGAGGCGCTCTACCTGACGCCGCAAACCATCACCGGGCAAATCAAGGCGCTGGAAGAACGTCTGCAGGGCAAGCTGTTCAAGCGCAAAGGGCGCGGCATTGAACCCAGCGAACTGGGCGAGCTGGTGTTTCGCTATGCGGACAAGATGTTCACCCTGAGTCAGGAGATGCTGGACATCGTTAACTACCGCAAAGAGTCGAATCTGCTCTTTGACGTGGGCGTGGCGGATGCGCTGTCGAAACGGCTGGTGAGCGGCGTGCTTGATGCGGCGGTAGTCGAAGACGAGCAAATCCACCTGCGCTGCTTTGAATCCACTCACGAGATGCTGCTGGAACAGCTGAGCCAGCATAAGCTGGACATGATTATCTCGGACTGCCCGATCGACTCCACCCAGCAGGAAGGGCTGTTCTCAGTAAAAATTGGCGAATGCGGCGTCAGCTTCTGGTGCATTAATCCGCCACCGGAGAAACCGTTCCCCGCGTGCCTGGAAGAGCGTCGCCTGCTGGTGCCGGGAAGGCGTTCCATGCTCGGACGCAAGCTGTTGAACTGGTTTAACTCGCAGGGGCTGAACGTGGAGATACTCGGTGAGTTCGACGATGCGGCGCTAATGAAAGCCTTTGGCGAAGCGCATAACGCGATCTTCGTTGCGCCAACGCTGTACGCGCACGATCTCTACTCAGACGACAAGATTACGGAGATTGGCAGGGTAGATAACGTGATGGAGGAGTACCACGCGATATTCGCCGAAAGAATGATTCAGCACCCGGCGGTGCAGCGTATCTGCAACCGTGATTACTCGGCACTGTTTACGCCACCGGCAATCTGAAGGCATAAAAAAACCCGCGTTAAGCGGGTTCTTTAAACAAGCAACAACAAGTAGCGATTAAGCCAGTTTGTTGATCTGCGCGGTCAGGTTTGCTTTATGACGCGCTGCTTTGTTTTTGTGGATCAGACCTTTAGCAGCCTGACGATCCACGATTGGTTGCATTTCGTTAAATGCGTTCTGCGCTGCAGCTTTGTCGCCAGCTTCGATTGCTGCGTATACTTTCTTGATGAAAGTACGCATCATAGAGCGACGGCTTGCGTTGTGCTTACGAGCCTTTTCAGACTGAACGGCACGTTTCTTAGCTGATTTGATATTAGCCAAGTCCAACTCCCAAATATGTTCTATGTGGACAATTCAAAGGCCGAGGAATATGCCCTCTTTGCCTTCTTTTGTCAATGGATTTGTGCAAATAAGCGCCGTTAATTAGCGACGCTACGTTACGTAGTGATGGCGCAGGATTCTACCAGCTTGTCTTCCGTGAATACAGCCTTTCGGCATAAAAATCGCAGTTCCCGGACAGATTTTTTCGCTGTGAAAGGTCAGCCTGATGAAATCATTACGGCTTTCTGTTTTGCGTGAACAATCGCCGGTTAACCTTAACCGCTGTACAAGGTATACTTTGGCGATTTTCACTGTTTTGAGCCAGACATGAAGCTGATACGCGGCATACATAATCTCAGCAAAGCCCCGCATGGGTGCGTGCTGACCATTGGTAATTTCGACGGCGTGCATCGTGGTCATCAGGCGCTGTTGCAGGGATTGCGTAAAGAAGGGGAGGCCCGGGGCCTGCCCGTTGTGGTGATGATTTTTGAGCCGCAGCCGCTTGAGCTGTTTGCGGGCGAAAAGTCTCCCGCCCGCCTGACTCGCCTGCGCGAGAAATTGCGCTATCTGGCAGAGTCCGGCGTGGACTACGTATTGTGCGTGCGTTTCGATCGCCGCTTTGCCGCGCTGACAGCACAAACGTTTGTCAGCGACCTGCTGGTGAAGCGTCTTGGTGTGCAGTTTCTTGCTGTGGGTGATGATTTCCGCTTTGGCGCTGGTCGTCAGGGCGATTTCTTGCTATTACAGAAGGCTGGTCTGGAGTACGGTTTTGACGTCACCAGCGCGATGACCTTCTGTGAAGGCGGCGTGCGCGTCAGCAGCACGGCGGTACGCCAGGCACTGGCCAATGATGAACTGGATACCGCAGAAAACTTGCTGGGTCATCCGTTCACCATCTCTGGTCGCGTGGTGCATGGCGATGCGCTGGGCCGCACGATAGGTTTCCCGACGGCGAATATACCGCTGCGTCGTCAGGTTTCCCCGGTTAAAGGGGTCTATGCGGTGGAAGTGGCAGGTCTGGGCGATAAGCCGTTTTACGGCGTCGCCAACATTGGCACCCGTCCTACCGTTGCCGGTGTGCGTCAACAGTTAGAAGTGCACCTGCTGGACGTTGTAATGGACCTTTATGGTCGCCATATAGATGTAATACTGCGTAAAAAGATACGCAACGAGCAGCGATTTGGTTCGCTGGATGAACTCAAAGCGCAAATTGCGCGAGATGAATTGACGGCCCGCGAGTTTTTTGGGCTTTAGAACCGGCTTAACTGCCTACGTGATAAATACGGAACCGAGAATCTGATGAGTGACTATAAATCAACCCTGAATTTGCCGGAAACAGGGTTCCCGATGCGCGGCGATCTCGCCAAGCGTGAACCGGGAATGCTGGCGCGTTGGACCGATGATGACCTGTACGGCATCATTCGTGCAGCCAAAAAAGGCAAAAAAACCTTCATTCTGCATGATGGCCCTCCATATGCGAATGGCAGCATTCATATTGGTCACTCGGTTAACAAGATTCTGAAAGACATTATCGTGAAGTCCAAAGGACTCGCGGGATATGACTCGCCTTACGTTCCGGGCTGGGACTGCCACGGTCTGCCCATCGAGCTGAAAGTGGAGCAAGAGTTTGGCAAGCCGGGTGAGAAGTTCACCGCCGCCGAGTTCCGTGCGAAGTGCCGCGAATACGCCGCTACGCAGGTTGACGGTCAGCGCGCTGACTTCATCCGTCTGGGCGTGCTGGGCGACTGGTCGCACCCGTACCTGACCATGGACTTCAAAACCGAAGCCAACATTATCCGTGCGCTGGGTAAAATCATCGGTAACGGACACCTGCACAAAGGCGCGAAGCCGGTGCACTGGTGCGTGGACTGCCGCTCTGCGCTGGCAGAAGCGGAAGTGGAGTATTACGACAAAACGTCTCCCTCTATCGACGTGGCGTTCCATGCCGTCGATCAGGATGCGGTGAAGGCTAAATTTGGCGTCTCTGCCGTTAACGGCCCGATCTCTCTGGTGATCTGGACCACCACCCCGTGGACCCTTCCTGCGAACCGCGCGATCTCCCTGTCCGGTGAGTTCGAATACGCGCTGGTGCAGATTGACGGTCAGGCGGTTATCCTGGCGAAAGATCTGGTTGAAAGCGTGCTTAAACGCGCGCACATCGCTGACTACACCGTGCTGGGCACCGTGAAAGGCGACGCGCTGGAACTGATGCGCTTCAAGCACCCGTTCCTGGACTTCGACGTTCCGGCGATCCTGGGCGACCACGTGACGCTGGAAGCGGGTACCGGTGCGGTACATACCGCCGGTGGCCACGGTCCTGACGACTACAACATCAGCCTGAAATACGGTCTGGAAATCGCTAACCCGGTTGGCCCGGACGGCTCTTACCTGCCGGGCACCTACCCGGCGCTGGACGGTATCAACGTCTTCAAAGCGAACGACATTATCGTCGACATGCTGCGCACCAGCGGCGCGCTGCTGCACGTTGAAAAAATGCAGCACAGCTATCCGTGCTGCTGGCGCCACAAGTCGCCGATCATCTTCCGTGCGACCCCGCAGTGGTTCGTCAGCATGGATCAGAAAGGCCTGCGCGAGCAGTCTCTGAAAGAGATCAAAGGCGTGCAGTGGATCCCGGACTGGGGCCAGGCGCGTATCGAATCCATGGTGGCTAACCGTCCTGACTGGTGTATCTCCCGTCAGCGTACCTGGGGCGTGCCGATGTCTCTGTTCGTGCATAAAGAGACGCAGGAGCTGCACCCGAACACGCTGGAACTGATGGAAGAAGTGGCGAAGCGCGTCGAAGTTGACGGCATTCAGGCGTGGTGGGATCTCGACTCCCGCGACATCCTGGGCGCTGACGCAGACAACTACGAAAAAGTGCCGGATACCCTGGACGTGTGGTTCGACTCCGGGTCTACCCACTCCTCCGTGGTTGATGTGCGTCCTGAGTTTGCCGGTCACGCTGCCGATATGTATCTGGAAGGTTCTGACCAACACCGCGGCTGGTTCATGTCATCTCTGATGATCTCTACCGCCATGAAGGGTAAAGCACCTTACCGTCAGGTACTGACTCACGGCTTCACCGTGGATGGCCAGGGCCGTAAGATGTCCAAATCTATCGGTAACACCGTTTCTCCACAGGATGTGATGAACAAGCTGGGCGCAGATATTCTGCGTCTGTGGGTGGCGTCGACCGACTACACCGGCGAAATGGCGGTGTCTGACGAGATCCTGAAACGCGCTGCCGACAGCTATCGTCGTATCCGTAACACCGCGCGCTTCCTGCTGGCGAACCTGAACGGGTTCGATCCGGCAAAAGACATGGTGAAACCGGAAGAGATGGTCGTGCTGGACCGCTGGGCGGTAGGCTGTGCGAAAGCGGCGCAGGACGATATCCTGAAAGCCTATGAGTCTTACGACTTCCACGAAGTGGTGCAGCGCCTGATGCGCTTCTGCTCCATTGAGATGGGCTCGTTCTACCTCGACATCATCAAAGACCGCCAGTACACCGCGAAAGCGGAAAGCCGGGCGCGTCGTAGCTGCCAGACCGCGCTGTTCCACATCGCAGAAGCGCTGGTGCGCTGGATGGCACCGATCATGTCCTTCACCGCAGATGAAATCTGGGGCTACCTGCCGGGCGACCGTGAGAAGTATGTCTTCACGGGCGAGTGGTACGAAGGTCTGTTCGACCTCTCCAGCACCGAAGCAATGAACGATGCCTTCTGGGACGAGCTGCTGAAAGTGCGCGGCGAAGTGAACAAGGTTATCGAGCAGGCGCGTGCTGACAAGAAAGTCGGCGGCTCTCTGGAAGCGGCAGTCACGCTGTACGCGGAACCTGAGCTGGCGGCTAAACTGACCGCGCTGGGCGATGAATTACGATTTGTCCTGTTGACCTCCGGTGCGAAAGTTGCGGATTATGCCGAGGCTTCTGCTGATGCTCAGCAGAGCGAACTGCTCAAAGGACTGAAGGTCGCGCTGAGCAAAGCCGACGGTGAGAAATGCCCGCGCTGCTGGCATTACACTACCGATGTCGGCCAGGTGGCGGAACACGCAGACATCTGCGGACGCTGTGTAAGCAACGTCGCCGGTGACGGCGAAAAACGTAAGTTTGCCTGATGAGTAAAACTCTCTGTTCAACAGGACTGCGCTGGCTGTGGCTGGTGGTAGTGGTGCTGATTATCGATCTGGGCAGCAAGTTCCTGATCCTCCAGAATTTCGCTCTGGGGGATACGGTCCCGCTGTTCCCGTCGCTTAACCTGCACTATGCCCGCAACTACGGCGCGGCGTTCAGTTTCCTTGCCGACAGCGGTGGCTGGCAGCGCTGGTTCTTCGCGGGTATCGCTATCGGTATCTGCGTCGTGCTGGCGGTGCTGATGTACCGCTCGAAGGCCACGCAAAAGCTGAATAATATCGCCTACGCGCTGATCATTGGCGGCGCGCTGGGCAACCTGTTTGACCGCCTGTGGCACGGCTTTGTGGTCGATATGATCGATTTCTATGTCGGCGACTGGCACTTCGCGACCTTTAACCTCGCCGATAGCGCAATATGCGTTGGTGCGGCGTTAATCGTGCTGGAAGGCTTCTTGCCTAAACCGGCCGCGAAAGAACAGGCGTAAGCATCAATGCCGGGTGGCGCTACGCTTACCCGGCCTACAGAACTTGTGGCCTCCCGTAGGCCCGGTAAGCGTAGCGCCACCGGGCAACAGGTGACCCAAAACAAGCGAGCAATTTGCATGTCTAAATCCGTACAGAGCAACAGCGCGGTTCTCGTTCATTTCACGCTGAAGCTGGATGACGGCTCCACGGCCGAATCCACCCGCAACAATGGCAAACCGGCACTGTTTCGTCTGGGCGATACCTCACTTTCTGAAGGTCTTGAGCAACAGCTTCTGGGTCTGAAAGAGGGCGAGAAAAAGGCCTTTTCGCTGGAGCCGGATGCGGCATTTGGCGTGCCCAGCCCGGACCTGATCCAGTATTTCTCGCGCCGTGAGTTCATGGACGCGGGTGAACCGGAAATCGGGGCGATTATGCTCTTTACTGCTATGGACGGCAGCGAAATGCCTGGCGTGATCCGCGAAATCAACGGCGATTCTATCACCGTCGATTTCAACCATCCGCTTGCCGGGCGTACCGTTCATTTTGATGTCGAAGTGCTGGAGATCGATCCGGCACTGGAGGAGTAAAATGCAGATCCTGTTGGCTAACCCGCGCGGCTTCTGCGCCGGTGTAGACCGCGCTATCAGCATTGTTGAAAACGCGCTGGAGATTTACGGCGCGCCAATTTATGTGCGTCACGAAGTGGTGCATAACCGCTACGTGGTCGACAGCCTGCGCGAGCGCGGCGCAATCTTTATTGAGCAGATCAGCGAAGTGCCGGATGGTGCGATCCTGATCTTCTCCGCGCACGGCGTCTCACAGGCGGTACGCAACGAGGCGAAAAGCCGCGATCTGACCGTATTCGATGCCACCTGTCCGCTGGTGACAAAAGTGCATATGGAAGTGGCGCGCGCCAGCCGTCGCGGTGAAGAGTCGATTCTGATTGGCCATGCGGGTCACCCGGAAGTCGAAGGCACCATGGGCCAGTACAGCAACCCGGAAGGGGGGATGTATCTGGTCGAGTCGCCGGAAGATGTCTTTACGCTGAACGTGAAAAACGAAGCGCGGCTGTCGTTTATGACCCAGACCACGCTCTCCGTAGACGATACCTCTGACGTGATTGACGCCCTGCGTCAGCGCTTCCCGAAAATCGTCGGGCCGCGTAAGGATGATATCTGCTACGCCACTACTAACCGTCAGGAAGCGGTGCGTGCGCTGGCTGAACAGGCGGACGTGGTGCTGGTGGTTGGCTCCAAAAACTCCTCTAACTCCAACCGTCTGGCTGAACTGGCGCAGCGGATGGGGAAAGCGGCGTTCCTGATTGACGACGCGACGGATATTCAGGAAGCGTGGGTGAAAAATGCGGCCTGCGTTGGCGTTACCGCAGGCGCTTCCGCGCCGGATATTCTGGTGCAAAACGTCATTGCCCGCCTGCAAGAGCTGGGCGGCGGCGACGCGGTTCCGCTGGAAGGCCGCGAAGAGAATATTGTCTTTGAGGTCCCGAAAGAGCTGCGCATCGACGCTCGTGAAGTTGAGTAAGATTCAAAAAATGCCAGTCACGTAATGACTGGCATTTTTTCATTCAGGTAGTTGATCATTGCCCGCATTCTGGCTGGCATATGTTTGTTGCGCGTCCACAACAGCCAGAGCTCGCCCGTATAGCTGCTGATAAATTCCCACTCCGGCAGAACCTGCACAATCTCCCCCTTTTCCAGCGCCTCGCGCGCCGTAAACAGCGGTAAACTTCCTATGCCAACATGACGTTTTACCGCATCCAGCCGCACGCCCGTGTGGTTAGCCGCGTAGCGGCCGTGCGTCTGTACCATTTCCGTTTTACCCTCCCGCGTAAATTTCCAGCGTGAGTCGGCCGGCGTCTCACCGAGCGAAATACAGCTGTGCGCCCGAAGGTCCTGTGGATGCTGTGGCGTGCCCGCGCGACGAAGGTATTCTGGCGTGGCGCAAATGACGTGGGTTACCGGCATCAGCCTTTTTCCGTACAGGCCCGGAGAGGGGGTGTTGGTGATCCGTAATGCCAGATCGACTCCGTCGTCGATCAGATCCATGTAACGATCTTCCAGACGCAGGCAGACGTCAATTTGCGGGTAGCGCTCCAGGAACGCCGGCATCAGCGGATGGATCACAAACCGCCCCACGGCTTTCGGCACGCTCACCGTAAGCTTCCCCTGCGCCACGGTTTGCAGGCTGCTACCGGAATCCATGGCCTGCTGCGCTGCTTCCAGCATATCCAGCGCATGCTCATAAACCGATTTTCCGGTTTCGGTCAGTGCCAGCTTGCGCGTGGTGCGGTGCAATAACTTCGTTCCCATCTCCTGCTCAAGGCGTGAAACACAGCGACTGATCGCTGAAGGCGTTGCTCCCGTAATACGGGCTGCAGTTGAAAAATTACCGTGTTCAACGATGGTCACGAAGGTGGCGAGATCGGGAAGCAGTGCAGGTTTCATTTGTGCATACCAGGCAAGAGTGCATTGTTTGAAAGGCGGATTATCGATACTTAAGTGATGAATATACTGTCAGGACACAGAGGAGGACAACCATGACAGAGCGACTTTATTACACAAGTGAAGCGACAGAAGGACGTGCGAAGGTAATTTGCTGCACGGAAGAGGCTGATGGCCGCTACGCCGTTGAACTGGATCGGACACTTTTCCATCCGCAGGGTGGCGGACAGCCCGCGGATCGGGGCTGGATCGCGGGCATTGCGGTGGAGGGCGTAAGCCTGCGCGGGGAACAGGTTATACACATGCTGGCCCGACCGCTCGCGCCCGGCGAGGTGGAAATGCAGGTCGATCAACCAGCGCGTATACGCCATTCCCGCTGGCACAGCGCTGGCCATTTGATAGGTTATGCCGGTGAACGATTTGGTTGGGAGCCGGTTAAGGCTCATCACTGGCCTGGCGAAGGGCGCATTACCTTTACTGCAGGTGAGCTGCTGGCATCAATTCCCGATGCCAGCGCGATGATGGTCATTATTAACGGCTGGAAAACCGACAATCTGCTTCGCCATACTGAAATTGAAGCGGGCAGACGCAAGGTCCGCTTTGGCGATCTCCCGGCCTACTCGTGCGGTGGAACGCATGTTAAACAGCTGGCGGAAATAGGGGGGATGCAGATCCTCGGGCTGAAAATGAAAAAAGGACAGCTGGTGATCGCCTATGCTCTCGACGAGCTGGATCAGCGTGAGTGTGATTAACCCGACAGTGTGGGCATTATGACAGGAGGTTAATCGTTTAATCTGATAGGCTTTTCATGTTGTTCTCCTCGGGCCGGAGATAAACATGAATTCTGACATTATCCTGCCACCTCAGGTGGCGTGGGCCAGCGGAATATTCGCTAACGGTCCGCTTATCACTAAGACGACTCGCCTCGCCGATCTGCCGGGCGTTTTCATTGCTAAAGACGCCTGGCGTGGCTGCGAACCGCAGCAGCGCGTCTATGACGTTGAAATGCTCGACTCCCCGTCAAACGATGGGGCGCTGTACGTCGGCGTAACCCATCTCTGTGCCGGCAGAATCGGGGAAGAGTTCTTTATGACGCGGGGTCACTTTCACCAGCGGCGCGAACAGGGCGAGGTCTATTTTGGCCTGCGCGGATGCGGCTTGCTGCTGCTCCAGACGGCGTCCGGCGTGGCGCGCCTTGAGCGCGTTATGCCCGGTTCCGTGCACATCATTCCCTCCTTCACCGCACACCGTCTGATAAACACGGGCGAAGAGACGCTTTCTGCGCTGGCGGTCTGGCCCAGCGTGGCGGGACATGACTATGCGGCATTGGCCGAGGGTTTTGCGCTTCGCGTATTTGCATCTGAAAAACACCCGCAGGGATGGGAGGTCCTCAATGGTTAGCTTTGGGCTTGATATGACCATTACCCATGAGCCGCTCGGTTTTAGCTACGGAGATGACGTTACCGGACCGATGCCGGAGATCCGAACCCTGGATCAGATCCGTCCGTCGCTACGCAATCCGGACTGCGAAGGGCCCGACCAGGTGTATGCCATCGCGATGGACGTGGCGCGACTGGCAGACAGGCCGGAGCTCGAAAAACGTATGTTGCTTTTTGGCGTTGTCACTTACGCAGCAGGTACGCTTGGCGATGAGCCGGTCCGCAGCCAGGGACATGTGCACCGTATTAGCCAGCACAGCGGATGGTCACCGCCTGAGCTGTATGAAATCTGGCAGGGTAAAGCGATTATCTACATGCAGGAGTATGTGGACGACGATCCGGGACGTTGTTTTGCGGTGCTCGCGGGGCCGGGTGAAAAGGTACTGGTCCCTCCCGGATGGGGTCATGCGACGATTTCGGCCTCGCCCAATGAGCCGCTGACGTTCGGCGCGTGGTGCGATCGGGAATATGGCTTTGAGTATGATGCCATTCGGGCGCGAAAAGGGATGGCGTGGTATCCCATGGTGCAGGGAGATCATATCGTCTGGCAGCAGAATAAACACTACCGACCGGGGCGACTACAGATGATTACGCCGCGCAGTTATTCGGAATTTGGTATTACGGATGCGCCTGTTTATCAGCAGTTTATCGACGATCCGGAGCGGTTTCAGTTTATCTCGCGTCCAGATAAAGCGGCAGGACGATGGGCTCACTTCCATCCATAAAGAAACCGGGGCAATGCCCCGGTTTTCTTATCCTGCAAACAAACCGGACGCCACGCCAAGCGCTGCCAGTATAAGCAGCAAGACCATGGCTTTTACCGGCGACACGCCGCGTTTTGCCATCAGATACCAGATCCCCAGCACCACCGCCAGCGGAAGCAGCTGCGGGAAAATGCCGTCCAGCATTTGCTGAACGTGAATGTTAACCCCATCCCGGGTGATGAACTCCAGCCCGGTGCCGAGCTTCACGTAGCTGGCCGCCACGCCGCCCATGACGAATACACCCAGTAGCGATAGCGCTTCCCGTAGCCGGGTAGATTTGCTGCTGACCAACATCTCCACGGAGCCTGAACCCATCTGGTAGCCCTTCAGAAACAGGAACCAGGATCCCGGGATAATAATCGCCAGCCAGGCGACGGTATAGAACAGCGGGCCGAGGATATTTCCGCCTGCCGCCAGCGCCATTCCAATGCTGAGGAGGATCGGAATGAGCATTCCGGGGATCATTGAATCACCGATCCCGGCGATTGGCCCCATCAGGCCTACCTTCAGGGTGTTTATGGTTTCACCGTCAATCGGCTCGCCGTTGGCTTTTTTCTCCTCCAGCCCCAGCGCCATACCGTTAACGATCGCGCCAATCTGTGGCTCCGTATTGTAGAACGACGCGTGACGGCGCAGCATCTCGGTACGCTGAGCCGCGTCGGGATAGAGCTTTTTTGCTACCGGCAGCATGCTCAGGCAAAAGCCGAAGGATTCCAGGCGTTCAAAGCTCATTGAGGAGAGGTTATGCATCATCCACGCCCGCCAGCAGCGGCGCAGATCCTTACGGGTGAGTTTACGTTCTTCCATCAGAATTCATCCTCGTCGTCAGGGACAGGTGCTGAAGCCACGGCCTGCGGCGCCTCGGGTTTATAGTTGTAATGAATCAGTGCCAGCAGGGCGCCCACGATCACCAGCGCAACCATATTGAGTTTCAGAAACACGATGCAGACGAAACCCACCAGGAAGTAGATGAGCATGCTATAGCTTTTGATGATCTGCTTAAGCAGGATGGCAATACCGACGGCGGGCAAAATGCCGCCCAGCACGTTCATGGTGGAGAGGACGATGTGCGGCAGGCTGTCCATAAAACTGCTAATGTACTGCGCGCCGAAAAAGACGGCGATAAAGGTAGGTACAAAGCGCAGCAAAAAATTCATTGCCTGCGGCCAGATGGCGCTGTTCAGGTAGATCCCGCGCTCGTCGCCGTTCTCCAGCGCGACATCCGCACGATGGTTCCAGAAGGAGTTCAGCACCATCATCGCATTGAAGAGAATGGTTCCGGCGATCCCAATAGTCGCCGCCAGCGCGACGGCGACCTCAGGCCCTTTGCCGGAAAGTATCCCTAGCGCAATGGCCGGATAAGCCACAAAGTTCAAATCTGCTGGCATTGAGCCGCCGGGCGTTACCATTGCGATATACACCGCCTGCACCGCTACGCCAATCATGATCCCGGTTTTGATATCGCCCAGGATCAGGCCAACCAGCATCCCGGAAATGAGCGGTCGGGAGATGAGATACCAGCCGCCCGTTAGCCCTAAAAGCCACGGGCTACTGAGTGCGCCCAGATAACACAGCAGGCCAATTAAAGCCGCTTCGATAATCATGATCTGCTCCTTATTTCAGCTTTTGTCTGGCATCCTGCCAGGTATAAAAACTGGCATCGGGCACCAGACGGAATTCAATCGCGTGTCCCTGCCCGGTCAGCCACTCGAACGCCGCAGCTTCATCGTGGGTTACCGATTGATTCGGGCCGATGGTTGTCGTGTTAGCCCGGGCGCTCATTGGCCCCACGTTAATTTTCCCGTTGCTGTTTTTCAGGCTAATGCCCGCCTGCTCAATGCGCTGCAGCGTGATCGGCGATTTGCCAATCACGAAATAGCGCTTCTCGCTGGCAATCACTTTTGGCAGTTTTTCGATCGCGGTTGTCGTATCGAACAGCCACACTTTGGTATCTGATACGGCCCCTTTCATGACCGACGATAGCAGCGGATCGGCCGCAACGGCATCGTCAATGGCAACGATGCCGTCGCAGGGCAGCTCCCTGGCCCAGCGTGTAATGAGCTGCCCGTGGATCACGCGGTCGTCAATGCGTACAAAAGAAATACTCATATGCGGCTCCTCAAAAATCGTCTGTCTGTGCAGTATCTGCCGGTTTCGCCTGTACCAGCGTCGGCAGAGTAAGTTCGATAATGTGTGCGGCAGCCTGATGAACATCTCGTGCCATCATCACCTCGTCGGTTTGCAGCAGCATCGGGAAGTTGACTCCAGCCACCACGGCAATCGGCGGCTGCGTATGTGGGTTAAACGCGGCCTCACAGGCCACGTTCCACGGCGTGCCGCTTTGCATATCGCACAGCACCAGCACGCCGTCAGCGTTGACGCTTGCTGCATCCAGCGTGGCGCTAAAATCCTGTCGGAAGCCTTCTATTCCCGCCTGTTCGGTCAGGCAAACGGCGTGTACGTCAGGGAGGTCGCCGTACACCATCCGGCCGCTCTCCAGCAGTGCGGCGGCTAATGGACCGTGAGTCGCGACAATAAAATGAATCATCGTTAGCTCCTTACCCAGGCTTTGATCGTCGCCAGAGGGCAGCCGGAAGCGCTGGCTGACGGTGAAATGCGATATTCACCTACGCTGGCCGGAATGATGAACGTTTCGGCGTAATGGACGGTAAACGGCTCAAATGCACCAGTTGGGCTGTCGACAATTGCTTCGTCGCCCTCAACCAGATTCAGCACATTCACGCCGCCAGCGGTGTGGTGTATAACGGGCTCGCTAAACCAGTGGCGGCGGGTTTCGATAAATTCACGCTCGTGCAGCCCAGTGCGCTCTTCGCGCCAGCCGTTTCCCTCCGCGACAGGTTCAAACTGATTCACCAGATGCTGATGTACCCACTGGGTGTCGCGCTGCCAGTCGATCACCTTTTCACCGTGCGCCAGATGTACCGGGCGCGGCAGGCCGTCCAGCCCCAGGCGGCCCCAGTCCCACAGTTTGAAGGTGAAGATATACGGCGTAGCGCTGATCTCCAGCACCATGGTTCCCGCGCCGGAGCAGTGCACCGTCCCGGCAGGGATCAGAAAATGGTCGTGCTTTTTCGCCGGGATCTGATTAACGAAGCGTTCGTCATCAAACGGTTTTTCACCGCGACCCGCGCGCCTGAGATCGTCCATCATGGCATCAGGGTCGATGCCGGTTTTGGTTCCCAGATAGACCACGGCACCCGGCTCGGCTTCCAGGATGTAATAGCTCTCATCCTGGGTATAGTGCATGCCAAACTGCTGCTGGATGTACTCGGTAATGGGGTGGACCTGGAAGCTCAGATTCTGGCCGCCCATGGTGTCGAGGAAGTCAAAGCGGATCGGGAACTCCGCGCCGAAACGCGCGTGAACTTTCTCGCCCAGCAGAGCACGAGGCTCAAGCAGGACCAGATCCTGAGAGGGGATCTCGATCCGCACTGCGCCAAAACGCAGTAACAGGCTGTTCTCCTCGGGCACGCAGTCAAAACACCATGCGTAATTGGGGGCAGAGGGATCGAGATCGAATTGCTGTTTCATCCACTGGCCGCCCCAGACGCCGGGATCGAAAAAGGGCGTCACGCGGAAAGGCCGGGTGGTCGTCTTCTTCAGCCCGGCCCGCAGGGCTTCGCCGCTGACCATCGCGGGCTGGTTCGTCTGGGTTGTATCCAGTAAAAAATCGGTGCGCCTGAGCAGCGGCGTTTTGTGACGATCGAAGACGCGCCATTCAACAAAAAAGGCGCGCTTGTAGCGACGAAGCATATCTTCCTGCTGATTCTCTGCGCCCCAGTTCCCCATCTCACCGCTGCGCATCCGCTGCTGGATCTCCCAGCGCGGCAGATCGGCATACACCAGCACATCACCCGGATGAACAAGCGTCGCTCCGGGTCCGTAGATCACAACCAGCCCTCCGGAACACTGGTTCACCCGATCCTGCAGCGCCTTCAGACGCGCGGAATCGAAAAACTCCCCAAGCTGGTGGCAGGAGAGTACGCCAAAGACGCGATCGTCGGTGAGGTTGCGTGCCAGCATCTCATGGATGGCACGCTCATCCCGTCGCGCCTGTTCGGCATTGATCGCCAGCGTCGGGCGTAGCCGCGGCAGTACGTTCTCTTCAAGCTCGGCCATGCGCACGCCCGGATAGCAATCAATCACCAGCACCGTGCGGCTGCGCTGTCGGGTTTTTGCCTCAAGAATGCGGGTAATCGCCTCCCAGCCTTGCCAGGCGCTGTCGTCATAACCCTGTATCGCCACCGTGGGGAATTTGTCGTAGGTTGTCATTGTATCCTCCGTAATCATTTTTTAAGGTTATTCGATTAACCGAATTTGAGAAGAGTGGTTAACGCGATTAACCCGCCATAAATGCGAATGTAATCCGGATGGGCAGCGGTAATGTGAAGAATCTCACAGGGAAAAATGCAGAAAATGGGTTATTCGATTAACCTGTGGTGATGATGAAGGAGACAACATGACGGGAATTACACTGGCCGATGTTGCGAAACGCGCTGGCGTGTCAACGGCGACGGTCTCTATGGTGCTCTGCAACAAAGGCCGCATTTCGCAAAGCACGCGCGAACGCGTACTTAAGGCGCTGGATGAGTCCGGCTATGTCTATAACCAGACGGCGGCCAATTTACGGAACCGCAGCAGTAACCAGGTCGGGTTGCTCTTGCACGATATTACCAACCCTTTTTACGGGGAGATGACGGCAGGGCTAAGTCATGAAATGGAGCGCCATGAGCTAATGCTTTTTCTGGCGAATAGCGAGGAATCGGCAGAGCGGCAGCAAAAATTTGTTGATTCACTGATGCGTAATAACGTCGGCGGTATGGTGCTGTGTGCGGCTCGCGAAACGCCACAGGCCTTTTTTGAGGGCCTGAAGCGGCGCAGTATTCCGGCTATCATGGTTGTGCGGCCGCTGAACGATCCGGATTTTGATTTTGTCGGAACGGATAACTTCTTAGGCACGCAGATGGCGACGGAGCATCTGCTCAGAATGGGCCATCGCCAGATTGCGTTCATCGGGGGGAGCCAGAATTCGGGATCCCGGGCTCAGCGTATCGGGGGCTTTACCAGCAAGCTTCTGGAGTACGGCGTGACGCCGAATCCTGCCTGGATCAGAACCTCTCACGCCAGCCAAAGCGACGGCGCGCGCGTGGCGGAGGCGTTACTTCTCGAGCATCCACGCATCAGCGCTGCGATTTGCTATCAGGATATTGTGGCGCTGGGGATGATGCAAAGCCTGCGCAAGATGGGCCGTGAGCCGGGGCGTGATTTTGCGCTGGTCGGTTTCGATGATATTACCGAAGCGGCTCTGGTACAGCCCGCATTGACCACCGTATCGGTGGCGGCGAAAGAGATTGGTCGTAAGGCGGGGGAGTTACTTTACAGCCGCATACAGGGCAACGACGAACCCGCTAAACGGATCATCCTGCCGCCTGCGCTGGTGATTCGGGAATCATGCGGTTTTCGCTGACGATCATGTCTTTCACTGATATCTCTGCCTGTTTATCATTAAATTCTAATTATCGGCGTTTTCTGTGGCAGCCTCTGCAAAGGCTGGTTAATCTGAAAACGATTTACATCATTTTAACGTAAGAGAATAACTATGCATGATGCACAGATCCGCGTCGCCATTGCGGGCGCGGGTGGACGTATGGGCCGTCAGCTGATTCAGGCGGCACTTCAGATGGATGGCGTAGCGCTTGGTGCGGCCCTGGAGCGTGAAGGTTCTTCACTTCTGGGGACCGATGCCGGTGAGCTGGCGGGTGCAGGCCACACGGGCGTTACCGTGCAGAGCAGTCTGGATGCGGTAAAAGATGACTTTGATGTGTTCATCGATTTTACCCGCCCGGAAGGGACGCTCACGCATCTGGCGTTTTGTCGCCAGCACGGCAAGGGGATGGTGATTGGGACCACCGGTTTTGACGACGCGGGTAAACAAGCCATTCAGGAGGCATCTAACGAGATTGCGATCGTCTTTGCTGCCAACTTTAGCGTAGGCGTTAACGTGATGCTGAAGCTGCTGGAAAAGGCGGCGAAAGTGATGGGCGACTATACCGACATTGAAATTGTTGAAGCGCATCACCGCTATAAAGTCGACGCGCCATCAGGCACAGCGCTGGCAATGGGCGAAGCGATTGCTTATGCAATGGATAAAGACTTAAAAGACATCGCGGTATATTCTCGCGAAGGTCATACGGGCGAACGCGTTCCGGGAACCATTGGCTTCGCAACTGTGCGAGCAGGCGATATCGTCGGTGAACATACCGCGATGTTCGCCGATATTGGCGAACGCGTAGAGATCACGCATAAGGCATCTAGCCGAATGACATTTGCAAATGGCGCAGTGCGCTCCGCGTTGTGGTTGAAAGACAAGCGTAATGGTCTTTTTGATATGCGAGATGTGCTCGATCTCAACAATTTGTAAGCATTATTACCCATCGTGATGTGGTTATTGCAGTCGTAATGCATTGATTGCATAGGGCAATGATTTATTGCCCTTTTATTTTATCTTCTTGGTGAGTGTTATGCTGTTAAAGCTTTAAAACAATATCTCTTCTTCCTGTTTTACGTTGCGTAATTGTAAATTTTGACCATGTGGTCCACTTTTAATTGCCTCGCGCACGAAATTACCATTAAACTTAGCGCGCAAGCGTTTTCCAGAATGATTTACCTGCGCTTTTTGCCCGTTAAATCGTATTTCAGCCGCCAGGCTCGTAAAAGAATAAATAAAATATCCGTTTTGAGTTGACTTTTACCCACCAAATCCCCAGAATGCCGCCGTTTGCCAAAAATCCGCTGGCAACACATTTGCATTGATTTATGACATGGTTGTGAATTAATATGCAAATAAAGTGAGTGAATATTCTCTGGAGGGTGTTTTGATTAAGTCAGCGCTATTGGTTCTGGAAGACGGAACCCAGTTTATCGGTCGGGCCATAGGGGCAACGGGTTCGGCGGTTGGGGAAGTCGTTTTCAATACTTCAATGACCGGTTATCAAGAAATCCTCACTGATCCTTCCTATTCTCGCCAAATCGTTACTCTTACTTATCCTCATATCGGCAATGTCGGCACCAATGCGGCTGACGAAGAATCCTCTCAGGTACATGCGCAAGGCCTGGTCATTCGCGACCTGCCGTTGATTGCCAGCAACTTCCGCAATACCGAAGACCTCTCTTCTTACCTGAAGCGCCATAACATCGTGGCGATTGCCGATATCGATACCCGTAAGTTAACGCGCCTGCTGCGCGAGAAGGGTGCACAAAACGGCTGCATCATCGCGGGTGATAACCTCGATGCGACGCTGGCGCTGGAAAAAGCAAAAGCCTTCCCGGGCCTAAACGGCATGGACCTGGCGAAAGAAGTGACTACCGCTGAAGCCTACAGCTGGACGCAGGGTAGCTGGACGCTCGAAGGCGACCTGCCGGAAGCGAAAAAAGAGAGCGAGCTGCCGTTGCACGTGGTGGCCTACGATTTCGGCGCCAAGCGCAACATCCTGCGCATGCTGGTTGACCGCGGCTGCCGCCTGACGGTGGTTCCGGCGAAAACGTCTGCCGAAGACGTGCTGAAGATGAATCCGGACGGTATTTTCCTGTCCAACGGTCCTGGCGACCCGGCGCCGTGCGATTACGCCATCGCCGCCATTAAGTCCTTCCTGGAAACCGACATCCCGGTATTCGGCATCTGCCTCGGCCATCAGCTGCTGGCGCTGGCGAGCGGAGCGAACACCGTTAAGATGAAGTTCGGCCACCACGGTGGTAACCACCCGGTGAAAGATATCGATAACAACACGGTGATGATCACCGCGCAGAACCACGGCTTTGCCGTCGATGAAGCCTCAATGCCGGCTAACCTGCGCGTGACCCATAAGTCGCTGTTCGATGGCACCCTGCAGGGGATTCACCGCACCGATAAGCCAGCATTCAGCTTCCAGGGTCACCCTGAAGCCAGCCCGGGCCCACATGACGCCGCGCCGCTGTTCGATCACTTCATCGAACTTATCGAGCAATACCGTAAGACCGCTAAATAATCAGGAGCCGAGAAGACCATGCCAAAACGTACAGACATAAAAAGCATCCTGATCCTTGGCGCTGGCCCGATCGTGATCGGCCAGGCCTGCGAATTCGACTACTCCGGCGCTCAGGCATGTAAAGCCCTGCGCGAAGAGGGTTACCGCGTCATCCTGGTGAACTCTAACCCGGCCACCATCATGACCGACCCGGAAATGGCCGATGCGACCTACATCGAGCCGATTCACTGGGAAGTGGTGCGTAAAATTATCGAGAAAGAGCGTCCGGACGCGGTGCTGCCAACGATGGGCGGCCAGACGGCGCTGAACTGTGCGCTGGAGCTGGAGCGTCAGGGCGTGCTGGCGGAGTTCGGCGTGACCATGATTGGCGCGACCGCCGACGCGATTGATAAAGCAGAAGACCGTCGCCGCTTCGACGTGGCGATGAAGAAAATCGGCCTCGACACCGCGCGTTCCGGTATCGCACACAATATGGAAGAAGCGCTGGCCGTCGCGGCCGACGTGGGCTATCCGTGCATCATCCGTCCATCCTTTACCATGGGCGGCACCGGCGGCGGTATCGCCTACAACCGCGAAGAGTTCGAAGAGATTTGCGAGCGCGGTCTGGATCTCTCCCCAACCAAAGAGCTGCTGATTGATGAATCGCTTATTGGCTGGAAAGAGTACGAGATGGAAGTGGTGCGTGATAAAAACGACAACTGCATCATCGTCTGCTCCATCGAAAACTTCGATGCGATGGGTATCCACACCGGTGACTCCATCACCGTTGCGCCAGCCCAGACGCTGACCGACAAAGAGTATCAAATCATGCGTAACGCCTCGATGGCGGTACTGCGTGAAATCGGCGTGGAAACCGGCGGTTCTAACGTGCAGTTCTCCGTGAACCCGAAAACCGGCCGTCTGATTGTTATCGAAA